>NZ_JALLIN010000044.1 GCF_023630175.1 Streptomyces cellostaticus
GGGGGCCCGGCGGGGGGGGGGCCCCCCACCCCGTGGTCGGACGGTGTCCGCTCAGCTCGTCAGGGTGCCGGTGGCGAGGAGGCCGAGGAGCGCCACACCGATCACGATCCGGTAGATCACGAAGGCGTTGAAGGAGTGCTTGGCGACGAACTTCAGCAGCCAGGCGATGGAGGCGTAGGCGACCACGAAGGACACGATGGTGCCGACGGCCAGCGGAGCGGCGCCCACGCCCGCGCCGAGGGCGTCCTTCAGCTCGTAGATGCCGGCGCCGGTCAGGGCCGGGATGCCGAGGAAGAAGGAGAGCCGGGTGGCCGCGACCCGGTCCAGGTCGAGGATGAGCGCGGTGGACATGGTGGCGCCGGAGCGGGAGAAGCCGGGGAAGAGCAGCGCGAGGATCTGCGAGCAGCCGACCAGCATCGCGTCCTTGAAGGAGGTGTCGTCCTCACCCCGCTTGTGCCGGCCCATCTGGTCGGCCGCCCACATCACGCCGGATCCGGCGATCAGGGAGCCGGCGACCACCCAGAGCGAGGCGAGCGGGCCTTCGATCAGCGGCTTCGCGGCCAGGCCCACCACGACGATCGGGACGGTCGCGGCGATCACCCACCAGGCGAACCGGTAGTCGTGGTGGTAGCGCTCCTCGGGCCTGGTCAGGCCGCGGAACCAGGCGGAGACGATCCGCTTGATGTCCTTGGAGAAGTACACGAGCACGGCCGCGATGGCGCCGACCTGGATCACGGCGGAGAACCCGACGACGGACTTGTCGTCCACGGGGATGTCCATGAGCCCCTCGGTGATCTTGAGGTGGCCGGTGGACGACACGGGGAGGAATTCGGTCACCCCCTCGACGACTCCGAGGACGACGGCCTGACCGACGGAGATGGCGCTCATGGGATCCAGTTCTGAGAAGGGTTGGTCGACAGTGCTGTAGACGTTCCTACCATGCCCGGTTCGGCGGACCGGGCGCTACGCCCACAGGGCGCCGGCGAGCCACACCCCGGCGAAGGCCGCCGTCAGACCGGCGACCACGCTCGCCGCGGCGTTGGCCGCAGCGTAGAGGGCCGCACCGGCCTCGGTCAGCCTGAGCGTCTCGTAGGAGAACGTCGAGTACGTCGTCAGAGCCCCGCACAGGCCGGTACCCAGCAGCAACTGCAGGTGCTGACCTGCGGCTCCCGCGGCGGCGGCGCCGGTGAGCAGCCCCAGGACCAGGCAGCCGGTGACGTTCACCACGAAGGTGCCCCAGGGGAAGAGCGAGTCGTGCCTGGCCTGGACGGCCCGGTCGGTGAGATAGCGCAGGGGCGCGCCGACCATGGCCCCCAGCACGACCAGCAGCCAGTTCACAACGACCTCTTACCCTCCGGGTCCGTTTCGTCCGGGTGCGCGGTCCGCCCCGTGTACCGGACCACCTCGCACTCCTCCAGGGTGACCAGGCCCTCGTCGACCAGTTCGTCCAGGTGCGGCAGGAACGCCCGGATCCGCTCCTCGGTGTCCACGACGACGATCGCGACCGGCAGGTCCTCGCTCAGCGACAGCAGCCGGCTGGTGTGGATGCGCGAGGAGGCACCGAAGCCCTCGACACCCCGGAACACGCTGGCCCCGGCGAGACCGGCGGCGTGCGCGCGGTGGACGATCTCGGAGTAGAGGGGCTTGTGGTGCCAGGTGTCGTCCTCGCCGATGTACACGGTGAGCCGCAGGGCCCGGCCGGTGAGGGATGTCATCGCTGCCTCCTGGTGAGCAGGAAACGGGCGGCGGCCGAGGCCGCCCACACCGCCGCGAGTGCCGCGAGCAGGGTTGCGGCGAGACAGGCGAGAGCGGTGCGCGGGTGCCCGCCGTCGGCCAGCTTCTGGATGTCGACGGCGTAGGTGGAGAAGGTGGTGTAGCCGCCGAGCACGCCGGTGCCGAAGAAGGGGCGCACCAGGCGGTGCGCGGCCCACACGTCGGTGATCAGCACCATGAACACGCCGATCACGGCGCAGCCGGTGACGTTGGTCCAGAAGGTCGTCCAGGGGAAGCCGCCGGGCGGCGTGGGCCAGGCGAGGGCGAACGCGTAGCGGGCCGTGGCCCCGAGGGCGCCGCCGGCGGCGACCACCGCGACGACGGGGGCCTGGGTACGCCACGGGGACCGCCGCCGTGGCGCGGGGCGGGCTCGGAGGCTTTCGGCTTCCGGGGCTGTCATGCTCGTCGGTCTCCTGTTCGGCCCGGTCACGACGGGTGATCACGGCCGGGCACCAGGGTACCGCCGGGTCGCCCGGGGGCCGGAGCCGCGCAGACGGCGACGCCCGGCTCCCAGAAGCTGCCGAGCACCAGCAGGCCGCCGGTCACGCAGACGCTGGTGACCATGCGGAAGCGGGAGCGGTGGCGGCTCAGGTGGTGCACCGTGCGGCCGTGGTCGTCGACCGCCACCACGCCGATCGTTCCGCCCGGGCGGAACGGGGCTCTGACGGCGGCGCGGGCGGCCGCGCGGCGGACGCCCGGCGGGGCGCGGTGCAGCAGCCCGAGCGGAGGGACGCGGGGCCCGGCCAGGGCCACCCAGATCGGGCCGTCCGGGCCCTCTCGCCACATGTTGTCGGGCATGCCCGGCAGGTCGGCGAAGTGTTCGGACCGGCCGGCGCGCGGTCCGCCGAGGTGGTAGCGGGTGAGCCGGCAGGCCCCTGTCTCCGCGACCACCAGGAAGGTGCCGTCGCCGCTCACGGCGAGGCCGTTGGCGAACTGGAGGCCGTCCAGCAGCACTTCGGGGGTGCCGCCGCCGGGCGGGAGGCGCAGCAGCCGGCCGGTGCCGGTGTGCTCGACGATGTCGCCGATCCACTGGTCCAGGGGGTAGCGGCGGCTGGAGGCGGTGAAGTACACGCTGCCGTCGGCCGCGGCGACGGCGTTGCTGCAGACCCGCAGCCGCTCCCCCGCCACCGAGTCCGCCAGCACCCGCACGGCGCCGTCGGGGCCGACCCGCAGCAGGCCGCGTTCCGCGTCGCACACCAGCAGACCGCCGTCGGCGAGCGGCTCCAGACCGAGCGGGCGGCCGCCGGTGTCCGCCAGTGTCTCGACCCGGGCCCTGCGCGGGTCGGCCAGGTGGCGGATCCGCAGGACGCGGCCGTCCGCCGTCCCGGTCAGGACATGGCCCTCGGCGTCGGTCACCACGTCCTCGGGGCCGCGTCCGCCCAGGCGCACGCGGTGCAGCGGCACCAGTGCCGTGGTCATACATCCTCACCAGCCCTTCTCGAACATGCGGGCCACCTCGGCGATGCGGATCTCGTCACGCCGGTAGTGGGTGCGGCACCGGATCCGCCGGGTGCGCAGCAGGCCCAGGCGGGCCAGCAGGTCGAGGTGGGCGGCGGCGGTCCGGCGGGGCACGCCCAGCCTGGCGGCCACGGCCCGTGCGGTGACGCCCGACTCGGCGGCTTCGCCGGGCCGGCGCCCGGCCGGGAAGTACGCCGCCGGCTCCTTGAGCCACTCAAGGATGGTCTGCCGTATGCGGCCCTGGGGGGTTCCCGTCATCCGTCCGCCTCCGTCTCCGGCCTCCTCGTGCGCGGTGTTCCCACTGTGGCGCAGCCGGGCACGTCGCGTAGGGGACTCGTCGGCCCTTGACCGGTACCGAACGGCCGCCGCGTGCCGGGATCCCGCCGCCATGGGGCAGGCCCGGCCGTCCGCTCACGACCGGGCCCCGCCGGCGCCGGTCCCGGGCGGGCCGGGGCCGCCCGGCACGGTGACGGTGGCCGTGGCGACGGCGCGGCGACGACACCCGGAACCCGTTCGGCGCGACCGGTCAGGATCGGAGAAGCGGTGGCGGGTCCGCCCGCCCTAACGTGGGAGTCACCGGCGGACGACAGCCGGGGCAGCGACTTTCGAGGAGTGGGATTCCATGACCGCCGGCGCGCAGACGATCATCTACCCCGTCAAGGACCTGGAGAAGGCCAAGGCGCTGTTCTCGGCGCTGCTGGGGGCCGAGCCCTACGCGGACGAGCCGTACTACGTCGGTTTCAGGACCGCCGGGCAGGACATCGGTCTCGACCCGAACGGGCACGCCAAGGGCATGACCGGGCCGGTCCCCTACTGGCACGTCACCGATCTGCGGGAGCGGCTGGCGGCGCTGGTGGCGGCCGGTGCCGAGCCGCTGCAGGACGCGCAGGACGTCGGCGGCGGCCGGTTGATCGCCTTCGTACGGGACGCGGACGGCAACCTGGTGGGCCTGCTCCAGGACCCGGCCGCCTGAGGCGCCGCCGGACGCCGCCGCTCGACGGGCGGACCCGGACCGAAGCGAAACTAGTTGCACACTCAATGATTGGCCGGAACGGTGCTACGGTGCCGGTATGGCAGTCAACACGGCCGATGCCCGGCTCGAGGAGCGCTGGCGGGACATCCTCACCGTGCACGCGCGCACGATGTGCGAGATCGATCGCGTCCTGCATCCGCACGGGCTCGGCGCCAGCGACTTCGAGGTGCTGGACATCCTCGCCTCCGAGTCACCCGCGAACGGCGACCAGTGCCGGGTGCAGAACCTGGTCGGGCGGGTCCATCTCAGCCAGAGCGCGCTGTCCCGGCTGATCGGGCGGCTGGAGAAGGACGGCCTGGTCGAGCGCTCGGTGTGCGCGGAGGACCGGCGCGGGGTGTGGGTCGCGCTCACCCGCAAGGGCCGCGACCTGCACACCCGGGTACTGCCGCTGCAGCGGGCCGTGCTGGAGCGGATGCTGGCCGAGCGGGCCGGATGACCCCGGGCGGACCGCGGGACGCCCTGGTGGGCCCCGCGGTCCGCTCACGCGTGCGGGCCGCTCAGCGGGCCAGCAGGGTGCGCACCCCCTGGGAGGTCAGCGTCAGCCCGTGGGCGGAGCTGCCGTCGATCGCGAGGGAGAGGTCCTCCTCGGGCCACTGGGAGGCCAGGGCGCCGAGCGGTATCAGGCGGTAGCGGGAGATGAACGGCAGCAGCTCGGCCATCGTCCCCTCCGAGGTGAAGACCGGGACGACCGGATCGCCGTCGGCCTGTTCGAGGATGGGCAGCGCGACGGTCGAGCCGTCGGCGCCCTCACCGTCGACCGCCTCGTCCGGCACCGGGACGAGCACCTCGCTGTGAGCGAGCGTGTCCAGGGCGATCTGGTCCTCGGCGTTCACGGCGAGCGCGTCGAGCGCCTGCTGTGCCGGCGTGGGCGGGTGGTCGTCGTGGGCGGGTGTCTCCATGGCAGATCCCCAGGTAGCGGCGGTACGGGCACACGGCCGGGTGGCCCGGGCGTGCTCCCGCCTCGCGTACCCGGTTCCGATGAGGGCCATGCGTGCGGATTCCGGGGAGGAGCGGCGGCCGACCGGTGAGGACCGGCCGGGCACGGGCCGGATCGGGCGGGGCGACGGGTGCTCCGGCGGGAACGGCCGCCCGCCGGGCCGGTGCGGCACACGGCTGCCCGCGCCCGTGCGGGACCGGCTGCCGGTGCGCGGGACGGCCCGGCCGCCGGGCGGGGTCACCCCTCGTCGCGCGATGCCGCCCCGAGCCTGTCGAAGGCGGTGGGGCGAGGCCGGTCCCGCATGAAGTCGCTGATGCGCAGGGCGCATTCGCGTGGGGACAGCACGCTGGTGTCCACCTCGACGTCGTGCGCCCCGTGCGCGTGGACGTGGTCGTACTGGAGGGCGGCCAGTCCGGGTTGCCGGTCGCCCCGGACGCGTTCCCGGCGCTCCAGCTCGGCCAGGGGGCAGCGGACCGCGACCAGGACGGTGTCGCCGGGCACCAGCAGGCCGAGCAGGTCGAGCAGCCGCCAGCGGCGGCTGAGCGGATGGTCCACCACGAGGTTGTTGCCGCCCGCCGCCATCCCGGCGACGGCACGGTGGAAACCCATGACGGTGCGGTCGATCTCGGCCGGGAGGTCCGCGTCGGCGGCCGGGCGGCCGCCGCGCATGGCGTGGAAGGTGTCGACGGGCATGTGGAACCAGGTGCCGTCGAGGACCTCGAGCAGCGCCCGGGCGATGCTCGACTTGCCCGAGCTGGAGGTGCCGTTCAGCAGGACGACCGTGCCCCCGGCCGGTGTGTCGGGGATGCGCGCGTGATCCCGGTCGGCCGGGTGCGGAGCCGCTTCGGTCGCCATGGGTGGTCCTTCCTTCGGCGAGGGCCCTGAGCCGGGCGAGGCGCCGTGATCATCGCATCCCGGCGGGCACTGCGGCACGAGGGGTGGCCCGCCGGGGCCCGTGCGGGCGGGCGGGACGGGGCCCCGACTCGTCGTGACGGCCCGTGGTGGCCTAGTCTTCTGCGCTGGTGACGGCCCGGGCAACGAGGCCGGTTCTTTGGGGGTTGGTGGCATGGTCGCTGGTCGGGTGGTGCGGTTCGACGGTTCCCGGGGTTACGGGTTCATCGCTCCGGAGGATGGCACCGAGGACGTCTTCCTGCACGTGAACGATCTGCTCATCCCCGAGCAGCAGGTGCGTCCGGGCCTCGCGGTGGAGTTCGAGGTCGAGGAGGGCGACCGGGGTCTGAAGGCCTCGGCGGTGAAGCTGGCCCCGGGGGCCGCCGCCCGGCCGCCGGTGCTGCTCAGGAGCGGGGGTACGGGGACCTTCCCGGTCGCCGCGAGGCAGCCGGACGGCGACGACTCGCTGTGCGACGTCCTCACCCCGGACGAGTACCTCCACGAGGTCACCGAGATCCTGCTGGCCGCCGCGCCGTCCCTGACCGGGGAGCAGATCCTCCAGGTCAGGCTCGGGCTGCTGCGGTTCGCCAGGAACCACGGATGGACCGAGGACTGAGACGCCGGACGCCGAGCGCCCGGGACGTTCCCCGGTGCCTGTCACGGAAGTCCCCCGGTCCTTCGGCCGGGAGGGGCTCTCGCGACGGGCCCCAAGGGCCGTCCCGGAGTCCCCGGCGGGCGCACGACGACGCCACGGCACCTCGCCGCGTTGTCGGATCGCCCGGACACGACCGGCATGAGGACGACCCTCCGCCGTGCGACGCACCGCATCCGGCGCCGTGCGCCGACCCACCGGGGATCACGGGACAGCCCTCAGACCCCGTGCGGGACGACGGCGACCGGGCACCGCGCGTGGTGCAGCAGGGTGTGGGCGATCCTGCCGAGCTGCAGACCGGGGCGGCCCTCGCGCCGCACGGCGCCGACCACGATCAGATCGGCCCCGGCCGAGGCCTCCAGCAGCACCCGGCGGGTGGGGCCCTCGACCGCCCGGCGCTCGATCTCCAGCGCCGGGTGCTCCCGTTCGGTCTCGCGCAGCGCCTCGTCCAGGCCGGCCAGGGCCCGCTCCTCGCGGGACCGGGCGGCGTCGTCGGCGATCAGCATGTGGTCCACGGGCTGCTGGGCCGGCGTGTGCCAGGCCCGTACGGCCGTCAGGCCGCAGCCGTGCGCCCGCGCCTCGCGGGCGGCGAACCGCAGGACGGCGTCGGTGCCGGCCGACTCGCCCACTCCGGCCACGATCCGGCCCCGGGTCCCCGTGACGGCGGGCTCCGTCCCCCGGACCACGACGACCGGGCACTCGGCGCGCGCCGCCACCGCGAGGCTCACCGAGCCCAGCAGCAGGCCGGCGATCTCGCCCCGCCCCCGTACGCCGGTGACCAGGGCCGAGGCCGTGGGCGCCGCCGCCAGCAGTACGGCCACCGGGTCGGCGGGCAGCACCTCGGTGGACACCTTCACCTCCGGTTCGCGCACCCGGACCCGTTCCGCGCCCGAGGCGACGATGTGCTGGGCCATGACCTCCTCGGCGGGCCGGCCGGTGCCGAAGGACGGCAGGGCGCCCTCGTAGCGCTCCCACAGCGAGGCGTGGACCAGGCGCAGCGGCAGCCCGTGCCGAGCCGCCTCGGCCGCCGCCCAGTCGACCGCGAGCAGGCTGGGGTCCGAACCGTCGACGCCCACGACCAGCGGGAGTTCCATCGTCGCCCTCACCTTCTCCGTCCGGTTGCCGCGTACCCCCGTTCTCCCCCGTTCTCCCCCGTCGTCGGCCGGCGCCGCCGGCCCGGCCGGTCCCCGGTCAGGGGCCGGGGCTGATGCGGCGGCCGGTGAGCCGGGTGGGCCGGATCGACACCCACATCTCCCGTTCGCCGCCCGCCCACGGCTCGCCGTGGGCGCCCCCGGTGAGACGCCGTGCGGCGTCCGGGTCCGTGACGGCCCGTGCGGGGCCCACGGCGAGCACGCTCCAGCCCTGGCTGAGCGCCTCGTCCAGGTGGTCCACCTCGAAGGCGACCTCGGTGCCCACGGCCGCCGCGGGCACCGATCCCGGTGCGGTCCGGAAGGCGATCGCGTCGTCGACGACCTCGTAGTTGACCGGGACGACCGCGGGCCGCCCGTCGTGCGCCGTCACGGCGACGCGGCCGATGCCGTGCGTGGCCAGCAGGGCGCGGCACTCGTCCGGGCCGAGGTCCCGCAACCGCGGATGGAGGAGCGCGTGGCCCTGGCCGGGCGGCAGCCCGGTGCCCCCGCCGCGCAGCGCGGCGACGGTGGTGCCGAGCGCGTCGGCCAGCCTGACGAGGGTGGCGAGCGTCGGATCGGCGGGGTGTTCCTCCAGGTAGGCGAGGTAGTCGGGCGACATGCGGGCGCGGCCCGCCGTCTCCTCCCGGCTGAGTCCCCGCCGACGGCGTTCCACCGCCACACGCCGGCCGATGTCGCCGGCTCCGGGGGCGCCGAACCCCGGGCCGGCCCCGGACACGGCGCCGGGCGCCACCGGGTCCTGGTGACCGGGCGGGGGCGTGCCGTGCGCGATGTGGCGGATGTGGGCGTCGGGGCCGGGGAACACCAGCGACACCTGGTCCGTGTCCGACCAGCGCACGTCGTAGGGCGGTGTGCCGTCCTCGTGGTGGAGTCCGACGATCTCGCCGTCGCGCCGGGCGACACCGGTCGCCGCGCTTTCGACGACGAGCTGGTCGCCGAGGTGAGCTCGCATGGTCGCCGCCTCTCCTCAGAGTGCCGCCGGCCGCAGGGCCGGGCCCGGACCGGTCGTCTCCAGGCCCCGGACGTCCCGCTCGGCGGTGGTCAGGAGCTGCTTGGCGAGATCGACCATGGCCCGGCCCGCCGCCAGTTCGTCACCGATCTCCGGTACGTTCGCGTCCGCCGGGTGACAGCGCGCCGTCCCTTCGCCGGTGAGCGCCGTGGTACCGGTGTCCAGCACCACGTGTGCCTTCGTCGTCCCCTCGTCGTCCTCGAAGAGGTGGAGGCGGACCTTCCACTCAGCCGTGTGCGCCATCGTCTCTCTCCTCATCCGGATACCGGTCCGTGGGCGGCCGGCCGGAGCGGGCCGCGGGCGGCGGGTCCCGCCCCGGGCGGGTGGGTGCCTGCGGCGGCCATCCGCTCCTCGATGCGCCGCCGGACGTCGGAGGCGAGTGCGGCGAGCCGCCCGGACACCGTCGCGCGGGGCGCGACGGGGGCGCGGACACGGCGCGCGGCGGGCGGCAGCCCGTCCAGGTCGGTGGCGAACCGCGCCCGGCCGTCGTCGAGGGTGGCCCTCCCGACGGTGCGCCGCCCGCCGAGCATCACGGTCTCCAGCAGCGGGGTGCCGTCGCCGGGCGGCCGCTCGTCGGCGAGGGCGATCACATCGGCGTAACCGGGTCGTCGGAACACCTGCTTGGGGCCGGGCGCCGTCACCTTCGCCGACGACAGCTTCATCACCGGCCGGCCGTCGTACTCCACCATCTTGTACGCGGAGTCCAGACAGGGCGCGTCGGCCGAGACGCCGACGCGGGTACCGACGGCGAACACGTCGATCGGGGCTCCGGAGCGCATCAGGTCGTCCACCGCGTACTCGTCGAGCCCGCCGCTGGCGATGATCCGTACGTCCGGCAGACCGGCCTCGTCCAGGAGGGCCCGGGCGCGTACCGCCAGCGCCCCGAGGTCGCCGCTGTCCAGCCGTACCGCCGAGCCCGGTCCGCGGTCCAGGTCGCGCAGGACGCGGGCCGCGACGCGGACGCCGGCCTCGGTGTCGTAGGTGTCCACCAGCAGGGTCACCGGCCCCGGGTGGGTCCGGGCGAAGGCGCGGAACGCCTCCTCCTCGCCGGGGAACGCCTCCACGTAGGAGTGGGCCATGGTGCCCACCGCGGGTATGCCGGTCGCCGTGGCGGCGGCCACGTTGCTGGTCCCGGCGAAGCCGACCAGCGCGCCGAGCCGGGCGGCCTGGAACCCGGCCTGCGGGCCGTGGGCGCGCCGCAGGGAGAAGTCCACGACCGGGTGTCCGTCCGCCGCCAGCACGCAGCGCGCGGCCTTCGAGGCGATGAGCGTCTGATGGCTGATCCGGTTCAGCACGTACGTCTCGACGAGCTGCGCCTCGGGCAGGGGCGCGGTCACCTCCAGCAGGGGTTCGCCCGCGAGCACGATCCGCCCCTCCGGCACGGCCCGTACCCGGCCGGTGAACTCCAGTCCGAGCAGGGGCCGCAGTTCCTCCGGCGGCCGGTGCAGCGCGGCGGCGAAGTCCGCGACGTCCTCGGGGCCCACGTGCAGACCGGAGAGGTAGTCCAGAGCCGAGTCGAGACCCGCTGCGACCAGGAAGCCGCGCTCCGGCGGCAGGTCGCGGACGAACAGGCTGAACGTCGCGGGGCCGGACATGCCCTCCCGCAGGTAGGACAGGGCCATGGTGACCTCGTACAGATCGGTGGTCGTGGCCTCCGACATCGGCGTCGCCTCCTCGGCTCCCCCCGTCGTCCCACGATCGGACCGCGGCGGGCCCCGCTCACAGGGCCGAACGGCCCTGCCGCGCCGACGTCCGGCCCCGGCGGCCGGGCGGCCGGGTCGACCGCCACCGGCCGGCCGCGGTCTCGCCCCGGCCCCGGTCAGGTCCGGGGCACGACCGCGACCGGACACGGCGCGTGGTGGAGCATGGCGTGGCCGATCAGGCCCAGTTGGAGGCCCGGGTGCCCGTGCCGCCGGGGAGCGCCGACGATCAGCAGGTCCGCGGCGGACGCGGCGCCGAGCAGTTCCCGGCGGGCCGGCCCCTCGACCACCCTGCGGGTCACCCGGACGTCGCCGTAACGCTCCGTCAGACCGCGCAGCGCGTCGTCGAGCACCTGGGCCGGCGGGCGGCGGTGTGCCTCCAGGGCCCACGAGGGGGCCCGCGCCGTGGCGTGGGCGTCGATCGGCGCGGTCCAGGCGTGCACCACCACCAGCCCGCAGTGCCGCACCTGCGCCTCACGGAAGGCGAACGGGACCGCCGTACCGCTGCCCTCCCCGTTCTCCACGCCCACGACGACGCTGCCGAACCTGGACTCCCGGTGCTCGGCGGCGCCGCGCACCACGACGACCGGGCACTCGGCCCGGGCCGCCACGGCGAGGCCGACGGATCCCAGGAGCATCGCGTCGAGATCTCCCAGCCCTCGGGAGCCGAGGACCAGCGCGAAGGCGTCGTGTCCCTGGCCGATCAGGGCGGTGGCCGGGTCCGCGTGCAGCACCTCGCTGGTCAGCGGCACCGTGGGCGCACAGCGGCGGACACGCTCCGTGGCGGCGTCGATCAGGGCGGAGGCGTCCCGTTCCCCCGTCGTCACGTGCACCAGGTGCAGCGGCAGGCCGTGCCGGAGCGCCTCGCCGGCGGCCCAGTCCACCGCCGCGAAGCCGGCCTCGGAGCCGTCGAGGCCGACCACCACGGGAATCGCCACCGCCGTCCCTCCTCTCGGGCCGGAGGACCCGGTCACCCGGGTCTCCAGCTTCGTACGGGACGGGTGCGGCCGCCACGCGACCGGAGCCGGGGCCGGCCGGTCCCCCGGGCGGGGCCCCACGGCCCTGGTGCGCGTGGGCCGGAGGCGGTGTCCTGGGGTTGAGCCGAGGGCCGCGAGGAGACACGGAGAAGCGGCACGGAACCGTGCACCGTGCGATCAGGGCCCGCGAGAAGCGGGCGGCCCCCGGCTCCGGGCGTGCCCGGGGCGGTGACAGGCAGAGAGCCCGGCCATCCGGAGGTGTGTCATGGCGGACCCGGTCGTCGTCGGAGTGGACGGATCGCCGTCGAGCCTGGACGCGGTGGAGGTCGCGGCACACGAGGCGGCCGTGCGGGGCACGGAGCTGCGCCTGGTGCACGCCTTCGGCTGGCCGTCGATCCCCCTGCCGCCCGGCGGGCCCCCGTGGAATCCGGCCGCGGCGGGGGCGCGGAAGATGGTGGACGGCACCCTGGTGAAGGCCGAGGGGAGGGCCCGTGCGGCCGTACCCGACCTGGCGGTCACCCGCGAGGTGGCCGTCGGCGAGCCGCTGATGGTGCTGGAGATCGAGTCGCACACCGCCTCGCTCGTCGTGGTCGGCAGCCGCGGGCTGGGCGGGTTCGGCGGGCTGCTGCTCGGCTCCACCGGCGTGCACCTGGCCGCGCACGGCCACTGCCCGGTGCTGGTGGTGCGCGGCGGAGCCGATCCGGACGGCCCCGTGCTGCTGGCGTCCGACGGCTCACCGGCGGGCGGGGCCGCCGTCGGTCTCGCCTTCGCCGAGGCGTCGCTGCACGGCGCGGACCTGCTGGCCCTGCGGGTGTGGAACACCTGGAACGCCGACACGGGCGAGCCCGCCCATCCGCTGGACGTGGTGGTGGACGCCGAGCGGCTCCAGGCCCAGGAGGAGCGGGCGCTGGAGGAGAGTCTGCGGCCGTGGCGGGAGCGTCATCCGCAGGTCGCGGTGGAGCGGCGCGTGGTGCGGTCCCGGGTGCGTCCGGCGCTGATCGAGGCCAGCGGTGAGGCGCGGCTGGTCGTCGCCGGTGCCCGCGGCCGCGGCGGCTTCACGGGCCTGCTGCTGGGCTCGGTGAGCCAGGCCCTCCTGCACCACGCGCGCTGTCCGGTGGCCGTGGTGCGGGGCACCGGGACCTGACCCCGCACCGGCTGGTCCGGGACCGGGCGGACACGGCGGCCCATGGGGCCCGTGGGGCCGGCCGGACGGACGGCGCGTGTCCGCGCCCGGGCGGGCCGGGGCGCCGGGGTGCCGCCGGCTTCCTCGCGCCGGCGGCCTCGCGGCGGCGGCCTCGCGCGTCCGAGCCGCCCGCGTGCGGGGAGGTGCCCTCCGGCCGACGTGCCGCGAAGGACGCTGGACAGGTACCGCCACCCGGACCTCCGATCCGAGGAGAGGCGTCATGAGCCGCTACGTGTACGACTTCCAGGACGGAAGCCGCGACCTGTCCGCCCTGCTCGGCGGCAAGGGGGCGAACCTGGCCGAGATGACCCGGCTGGGCCTGCCGGTGCCGCCGGGGTTCACCGTCACGACCGACGCCTGCCGCGCCTTCCTGGCGACGGGCGAGGAACCGGAGGGCATGTCGGCGGAGGTCTCCCGGCACCTGTCCGCGCTGGAGGCGGCCACCGGGCGGCTGCTCGGGCAGCCCGACGACCCGCTGCTGGTCTCCGTGCGCTCCGGCGCGCGCTTCTCCATGCCCGGCATGATGGAGACGGTCCTCGACATCGGCCTGAACGACGCGTCGGTGCTCGGCCTGGCCAAGGTCTCCGGCAGCGAGCGCTTCGCCTGGGACTCCTACCGGCGGCTCGTCCAGATGTACGGCAGCACCGTGATGGGTGTCGATCCGGCCCGGTTCGACGTGGTCATGAACCGGCTGAAGGAGGCCCGCGCGGCCCGCGACGACCTCCGTCTCGACGCGGGCGACCTCGCCGGGCTGGTGGAGGCGTACAAGCGGCTGATCCTGGACGAGACCGGCCGGTACTTCCCGCAGTCCCCCGCCCAGCAGCTCCAGCGGGCGGTCCTCGCCGTGTTCCGGTCCTGGAACGCCGAGCGCGCCCGTCTCTACCGGCGGCGCGAGCGCATCCCGGACGACCTGGGGACCGCGGTCACCGTGCAGCGCATGGTCTTCGGCAACCTGGGCCCGGACTCCGGCAGCGGTGTCGCCTTCACCCGCGACCCGGCCACCGGGCGCCCCGGACTGTACGGCGACTACCTGTCGAACGCCCAGGGCGAGGACGTCGTCTCCGGTGTCCGCGACGCCGTGCCGCTGGCCGAACTCGAGCGGCTGGACCCGCGTGCGTACCGCCGCCTGCGCGATCACGCGCGGACTCTGGAGCGGCACTACCGCGACCTGTGCGACATCGAGTTCACCATCGAGCGCGGCACCCTGTGGATGCTGCAGACCCGGGTGGGCAAGCGCACCGCGGGGGCGGCGTTCGCCATCGCCGCCGAGCTGGTCGAGGAGGGGCTCATCACGGCCGACGAGGGCCTGGCCCGGGTCGGCGGCGACGGGCTGGCACGGCTGATGTTCCCCCGCTTCGACACCACCGCCGCGGGCACCCCGCTCACCCGCGGCGTACCGGCCTCGCCGGGCGCCGCGGTGGGCGCGGCCGTGTTCGACTCCGCCGAGGCGGTACGGCGGGCCGCGTCCGGCGAGCGGGTGGTACTGGTGCGGGAGGAGACCACACCGGACGACCTGCCCGGGATGGTCGCCGCGCAGGCGGTGCTCACCGGCCGGGGCGGCAAGACCAGCCATGCGGCCGTCGTCGCCCGCGGCATGGGCAAGGTGTGCGTCTGCGGCGCGCGGGACATCACCGTCGACGCCGGGGCGCGGCGCTTCACCACCCGGGCCGGCACCGTCGTCGACGAGGGCACCGTCGTCTCGGTGGACGGCTCCAGCGGCGACGTGTACGCGGGCGCGGTCCCGCTCGCCGCCTCGGCGACGATGCGCTATCTGGAGACGGGTGAGCAGCGGGGCAGCGAGGTCGCCTCGGTCGCGCGCGCCCTGGAGCACGCCGACGCGGTACGGCGGCTGGAGGTGCGGGCCAACGCCGACACCCCCGAGGACGCGGCACGGGCCCGGCGGTTCGGGGCGCGTGGCATAGGCCTGTGCCGGACCGAGCACATGTTCCTCGGCGAGCGGCGCAGGCTGGTCGAGGACATGATCCTCGCCCCGTCGGGTGCCGCGCGCGAGCGGGCCCTGGCCGCTCTGCTGCCGCTCCAGCGGCGGGACTTCGCGGGCATCCTGGAGGCGATGGACACCCTGCCCGTCACCATCCGGCTGCTCGATCCGCCGCTGCACGAGTTCCTGCCGGACCGCACGGATCTCGCCGTGCGGGTCGCCGCCGCACAGGCGGCGGGCGACCCGGCGGCCCCCCGTGACACGGCGCTGCTGGCGGCGGTGAACCGGATGCACGAGGCGAACCCCATGCTCGGGCTGCGCGGCGTACGGCTCGGGCTGGTGGTGCCCGGACTGGTCGCGATGCAGGTACGGGCGGTCGCCGAGGCGGTGGTCGAACGGGTCCGCGCGGGCGGCTCGCCGCACGCGGAGATCATGGTGCCGCTCGTCGGCGCCGTCGAGGAACTCCGCCTCGCCCGCGAGGAGGTGCGGCGGGTGCTGGCCGAGGTGAGCGAGGAGACGGGCGTGCCGGTGGAGTGCCCCGTCGGCACGATGATCGAGCTGCCCCGGGCCGCGCTGACGGCGGGCCGGATCGCCGCCGAGGCGGAGTTCTTCTCCTTCGGCACCAACGACCTGACGCAGACCACCTGGGGCTTCTCCCGGGACGACGTGGAGGCCGCGTTCTTCCCGGCCTACCTCGACAAGGGCGTGTTCGCCGCCTCGCCGTTCGAGACCCTGGACCGGGAGGGGGTGGGCCGGCTGGTCCGGATCGCCGTCGAGGAGGGCCGTGCCGCGCGCCCGGGCCTGCAGACCGGGGTGTGCGGCGAGCACGGCGGCGACCCGGCGTCGATCCGCTTCTTCCACGCCGTGGGAGTGGACTACGTCTCCTGCTCTCCGTTCCGGGTTCCGGTGGCCCGGCTGGAGGCGGGGCGGGCGGCGCTGGACGGCGTCGACACGGGGGACACCAGGTGAGCGCGGCGGCGTTCCGGTGACACATGCCGGGCCGGCTCTCCTCGGGCCGGCCCGGCCTGTGCGGGCGGGGGGCCCGGCGGGAGCCACCAGTCGGGTTCTTCTCCGCCGGCGGGAGCCACGGGGACCGGCCCGGTCTTCCGGTGTCTCCGGTGTGCCGGTGTGCCCCGGTCTTCCGCTGTGTTCGGCTTGGTTTCCGTGCGGTCGGTTTGGTTTCCGTGCTGTCGGTTTGGTTTCCGTGCGGTCGGGGAGCGGTTCGCCTGCCGTCCGGGCGGCGTCGGTTCGCCCGCGGTCCGGTTCAGCAGGCGTCGGGCACGACGGCCACCGGGCAGGCCGCGTGGTGCAGGAGGCCGTGGGCGACGCGGCCGAGGTGGAGCCCGAAGCGGCCGTGCCGGCGCCGGGCGCCGACGACGAGCAGCCCGGCCTCCTGGGAGGCGGCCAGCAGGACGTCCCGGGCGTGCCCCTCGGCGGCCCGGCGGGTCACCTCGAGACCGGCCGGCGCGTCCGCCAGGGCCTCCTCCAGCGCCTCGACGGCCCGCTCCCGCTCGAAGTGGGCGGGCTCGCCGGCGAGCAGCGGGTGCGCGGTGGTCGCGTGCCCGGGCCGCCGCCACGCCCGTACGGCCTCCAGGGGCACCCGGCGCAGCACCGCCTCCTCGGCGGCGAAGCGCGCGGCGGCCGAGACCGTCGGCTTCTCGCCGACACCGAGGACCACGGGGCCGCGCGGCGCCGGGCCGGACAGCTCGTCGTGCGGGCCGGACAGGTCGTCGTGGCTGCCGCGCAGCACGATCACCGGGCAGTGCGCCCGTCCCGCCACCATGAGGCTCACGGAGCCCAGGAGCGCCTCTGCCACCCCGCCGCGGCCGCGGCAGCCCAGCACCACCGCCAGGGCGGTGCGGCTCTCCCGCACCAGCCCGTGGTCCGGCTCCTCGGGCAGCACCTCGGTACTGACCGGGACCTCCGGTCGCCGCCGCTCGGCGCGCAGCCGGGCGGTGCCGACCACGTCCTGGGCCATGACCTCCTCCTTCGGCCTGTGCAGCTCCTGGGCGAGCAGGGCGCCCTCGTAGCGGTCCCAGAGCGAGGCGTACACCAGGCGGAGCGGCGCGCCGCGCAGGGCGGCCTCGTCGGCGGCCCAGTCCACGGCCCGCAGACTCGGCCCGGATCCGTCGACGCCGACGACGATCGGAAGCTGCATCGGGCTCTCCTGCGGTCGAGGGTCAGGTGTGCGGGACGACGGCCACGGGGGCCTCGACGTGGTGCAGCACGGCGTGGGTGACATGGCCGACGCGGGCACCGAGGGGGCCGGTGCGGACCCGGCGGCCCACGACGACCAGGGCGGCGTCGCGGGCGGCGCCCACCAGGACCCGCGCGGCGCTGCCGCACCGGCTCGCCTCGATCACCTCGACGTCCGGGAACTTCTGCCGCCAGGGGCTCAGCAGCCGGGTCAGGACGGTGGCCTGCGCGCGCGCGTGCGCGGCGTGCGCTCCGGCGTCGCCCCCGAGGGGGTGCACGGAGCCGGGCGGCTCGTTCCAGCCGTGCACGACCCGCAGGGCGGTGTCCCGGCAGGCCGCGGCGTCGAAGGCGAACTCCAGCAGCGTGTCGTCCGGCGCGCCGGTGTCGAGGCCGAGCACGACGGGCCGGAAGGGCGCGCCGGCCGACGGCACGCCCGACGGGTCCGGCCGGTGCTCGTCGGCGGCCTGCTCACCGGCCCGCACCAGTACCACCGGACGCTCGGCGCGGGCGATGACGGCCAGGCTGACCGAGCCGAGCAGGAATCCGCCGACCGGGCCGAGCCCGTGCGAGCCCAGCACCATCAGCTCGGCGGCGGCGGCCGCCTCGGTGAGGGCATCGGCCGGGTCTCCGGTGAACTGGTCGGTGACCACCTCGACACCCGGGTGGCGCAGCCGTACCCCCTCGGCGGCCTCGGGCGGGACGCCCCCGGTGCCTTCGGCCGCGCCGGGCCAGCGGACGTTGACGATCTTCAGCGGGAGCCGGCGCAGCAGGGCCTCACGGGCCGCCCATTCGACGGCGGCCCGGCTCTCGGGCGAGCCGTCGAGGCCCGCGGTGACGGTTCGGGTCATGGTCTCCACCTCCGGGGACGATGGGCGGTACGGGCGCGTGGGCGTGGGTGTGGGAGCCGGACCGGTGGGCCCGGGCGCCCGGCGCCCGCGGCCTGGTGAGGTCAGTCCGTGCGCAGGAGGTTCTTCACCTCCACCACGTCGGTGATCCGTTCGACCTCGGACAGCAGCCGGGCGCCGGTCGCCGGCGGCACCTGTCCCGCCAGTTCGACGATGCCGTCGTGGACGGTCACGTCCACCGCCCGGCGGTCGCCCGGCGGGCAGACGGCCCGGATCCTGGTCTCCACCTCCGCCTGGATTCCGGCGTCGTCCCTGATCAGCGTCTGCAGCAAGGCGTCCCGGCCCACGACGCCGACCAGCCGGCCCTCGTGGTCGGCGACCGGCAGCCGCTTCAGCCGGGACAGCGCGGCGAGCCAGGCGGCCTCGGCGACGGTGGCGCCGGGCAGCACGGTGATCGCGGGGCTGGTCATCAGGTCGGCCGCCGTCTCGCCCCGGGCCTTGCCGTGCAGACGCCGCTCCCGGAGGCGTCCGACGGGTCCGGGGCGGTGGCCGGAGGCCTCGAAGGCGACCTTGGCCAGCAGATCCGACTCCGAGACGACGCCCAGCACATGGTCCTCCCCGTCCACGACGGGCAGGGCGCCGACCTGTTCACGCGCGAGCAGCCGGGCGATCTCGCGGTAGGACAGGTCGTTCCGCAGGGACGCGGCGGGCACGTCCATCACGTCGCGCACCAGCGCCGGGCCGGTCCCGGACTCCGGACCGCTCCCGGGCTCCGCTGCGGAGGGCGGGGCGGGCGGTGCGGCCCGGGGTGCCGGACGGGAGGTCCCGCCCGGCGGGGCCTCCAGGGTGCCGGTGTGCCGGGCCGCGGCCGCGGCCACGGCGCCCAGGTACCGGACGAGCATGTCCTGCCGGGCACTCTCACCGGGGCTCCAGGGCCGGCCGGGCCGGGTCCGCCGGGCCTCCGCACCCATGGAGAAGTTCTCGTGGCTGTTCACGGTGGCCTCCGCGCTGCGTCGGGTTGCCTGTGCTGCGTCGGGTTGCCTGTGCTGCGTCGGGTTGCCCGCGCTCCCAGTGTCGCCGCGCCCGCGTGCGCACCGCCTAGAGCCGAACGGCCCTGCTGGAGCGGCGTGACGGCCCTATCCGGCGCGGGCCGGGGCGGGGACGGTGGAACCGGAGGAGCAGCCGACCGGCAGGAGGCCGGGAGATGAGCCTGCGGGACTTCCTGGAGCGGTTCCGTCCCACCGGTACACCGGGAGCGGCCGCTGTCGGCGTGCCCGCCGACCGGGCGGCGGAGCGGGCCGCTGAACTGGAGCCCGCGCTGACCCGGCTGACGGACGTTCAGCGGGAGGCCGCCCGGATCCGCGCGGCGGCGCACGAGGCGGCCGAGGTCCTGCGGCGGGACGCCGCGCGGGAGGCGGAGCGGATCGTGGCGGACGCGCGGGAGCGGGCGCCCGAGGTACGGCGGCGAGCTGCGGCGCCCGTCCTCGAGGACGGACGGCGGGAGGCCGCCGCCGTGCGCGCCGCGGGTGGACGGACCGTCGAAGCCGTCCGCGAGCGGGCCCGCGCACGCATGCCCGAACTGCTGGCCCGGACGGTGGCCGAGGCCCTGCGCCAGGCCGCCGGGCCCGCGAGAACACCGTGAACGCCGCATGGGTGGCCGCGACGGTCCGTGCCCGGGCCCTCGCCCGACGCTGCCCGGGCACCGACGGGGCACGGGCGCTCGCGGCCGGCGCCGGCCTGGACCAGGCGCTGCGGGAGCTGGCCGGAACACCGTACGGGCGGTACGCGGCGCCCGCGGCCGGGCTGCCCGAGGCACAGCGGGCGGTGTCCGCGACGCTGCTGTGGCACCTGCGGGTGCTGGCGGGCTGGCTGCCGCGGGGCGGAGCCCGCCTGCTCGTGCCGCTGGCCTGCGGCTTCGAGGTCGCGAACGTGGCCGCCCGGCTGACCGGGGACGCTCCCGGGCAGGTCCCGGCGGAGCCGTACCGGCTCGGTGCCCTGGAGACCGCCTGGCGCCGGCTCGAACGCGCCGGGACCGGAGCCGAGCTGCGTGCCGTGCTGGCCGCCTCCGCCTGGGGCGATCCCGGCGGTGACAGCGCGGGCGCCGTGCTCACCGGGATGCGGATGGCCGCCGCGCGGCGGACCGCCCTCGCGGTGCCGCAGGCGCGGGACTGGGCGGTGGGGCGCGCGGCGCTGCTCACGGCGCGTGAACGGTTCGTGCACGAAAGGCCGCTGACGGAGCCGGTGCGGCGCGACGCGGCCCGGCTGCTGGGGTCGCGGGCGGCGGGCGCGGCCTCGTACGCGCGGTTCCGCGGCCTGCTGCCGGCCCCGGCCCGCCGGCTCCTGGCCGAGGCCGGGGAGCCGGGAGCGCTGTGGCGGGCCGAGGTGCGCTGGTGGCGCACGCTCCGCGACGACGGTACCGCCCTGCTGCGCGACGCCCGGTTCGGTCCCCGCGCGGTCGTCGGCGCCGTCGCCGTGCTGTCCGTGGACGCCTGGCGGGTGCGGGCCGCCCTGGAGTCGGCGGCGCGGGGAGGCCGGGTCGGGGAGGCGTTCGATGCGCCGGCCTGAGCCGATGACGCCGGTCAGGATGCGCCGGGTGGCGGTGGTCGTGCCCGGCGCGGCGCTGCGCGACGCACTGGTGCGGATCGCGGAGGCGGGCTGTGTGGAGCTGGACCGGGCCGAGGACGCGGGCCCGGGGCCGGCGGCGCTGCGGCTGCGCCGGCTGCGGGCGCGCGCCGGGCCGGTCCCGGCGGAGACCGGCCCGGCCGTCCTGGCCGGCGCCGCCCCCGACCTGGACCGGCTGGAACGGCGCGACGGTGCGGGGCTGCTGACCGGCGAGGCCCAACTGGAGGAGCGTGCCGGTGCCGCCGTCCGGCGGGGCGACGTGGCCGCGCTCGCCGGGTGGTGCCCGGCGGCCCGGGTGCCGCACGTGGCGGAGCGGCTGGCCGCGGCGGGCGGTGCCCTGGTGCCGCTGCCCACACCGCGCGGCACCGATCCCCCGGTCCTGCTGCGGCGGTCGGGGCGGGTGTCGTTCACCCCGCTGGTGACGACGTACGGCACCCCGAGGTACGCGGACCTCGACCCCTCGTGGCCCGCGGGACTCGCCTACGTCGCGATGTTCGGGATCATGTTCGGCGACGTCGGGCACGGCGCGCTGCTGCTGCTCGGGGCCGTGGCGCTGCGCCTCGGCCGGCCCCGGCGGCTGGTGCCGCTGCGCCGACTGTGGCCGTTTTTCGCCGGTGCCGGGATCGCGTCGATGCTGGCGGGCGCCGCGTACGGGGAGTTCTTCGGGCCGACGGGTCTGCTGCCCGTGCTGTGGCTGGCCCCGCTGGAGAGCCCGGCGCGGCTGCTGGCCGCCGCCGTGGTCCTCGGAGCGGTGCTGCTGGCGCTCGCGCACGCGGCGGGTGCGGTGAACCGGGTGCGGGAGGACGGCTGGGCGGCCGGACTGTCCGCGGCGTCCGGGTGCGCCGGGCTGCTGTTCTACCTGGGACTGGTCCTGGCCGTGGCGGGCCTGCTGCTGGGCGTGCCGGCACTGGTGGCGGGCGCGGCCGCGCCGGCCGTGGCCGGGCTCGCGCTGCTGGCGTCGGGTCTGTTCCGGGCCACGGCGGGCGGCGGCGCGGGGGTGGCGGAGACGGCGGTGCGGCTCTTCGACGTGGTCGTACGCGCGGGGACCAACACCCTGTCCTTCGCGCGGCTCGCGGCCTTCGGCCTCACCCATGCCGCGCTCGCCGACCTGGTGTGGCGCGGCACCACCGCGCTGGCCGGCCGCGGGACGGCCGGGGCGGCGGGCGCGGTGGTGCTGTTCGCGGCGGGCACGGCCGTCTCCCTCGGCTTGGAGGCCCTGGTGGCCGGGGTGCAGGCGCTGCGGCTCGCGTTCTACGAGCTGTTCTCCCGGCTCTTCGAGACGGAGGGCCGTCCGTTCCGCCCCTGGCACGTCCCCGTGGCGGAACGTGCCGAGACGCTGCTACGAAGGTGATCCCATGCTCACCTGGCTGATCGTCCTGCCGGTCCTCCTGGCCGTGTTCGGTGCCGTGGGACCGCTGCGCCGGCGCCGCCCCGGACGGACGCTGCGCTGGCTGCTGGCGACCGACCTCGCTCTGCTGGTGGGCGCCTGCGCCGTCCTGGCCACGGCGCTCACGGCACCCGCGCAGGCCGCTCCGCAGGCGGCGGCGCAAGGCGGCGTGGGCGGCGCCGCCCTGATCGGGGCGGCCATCGCGGTGGCCGGGGCCTCGATCGGGGCCGCCGTCGCGGTCGCCTACACGGGTGCCGCCGCGCTGGCCGCGCTCAGCGAACGCCCCGAGATGTTCGGCCGGGCGATGGTGATCGTCGGCCTGGCGGAGGGCATCGCCGTGTACGGGCTGGTGGTCGCGATCCTGCTGATCGGAAAGGCCTGACGATGGGTACCGTTGCCGCCATCGGCGCCCGCACGGACGTGGGCGGGCTGGCCCTCGCCGGGGTCGACGTGCTGGTCGCGGAGGACCCGGACGCGGTCCGCGCGGCCTGGCGCCGGCTCCCCCGCGCCGTCGCCCTGGTGATCCTCACGGCACCGGCCGCCGAGGCGCTGGGCACCGGGGTGACGGCCCCGGATCCGTCCCGGCCGCTGACCGTGGTGATGCCGTGATGGCCGCGCCCGCGGACGCGCTGGAACCGGTGCGTGCCGAACTGCTGCGGGCGGCGCGCGCCGAGGCCGGGGCGGTGCTGGAGGGGGCGCGGGCCGACGCGGAGGAGACGCTGCGCGTCGCGCGCGCCACGGCGGACCGGGTGCTCGCCTCGGCCCGTGCGGCCGGCGCCGCGGACGGCACCGCCGCGGCCGCGGGTGAGCGGATCCGGGCGGCCGAGGACGCGTGGACCGCCGAACTCGCCGCACGTGCCGCGGCCTACGCGGACCTGCGGGCCGGGGTGCGCTCGGGTGTGCGGCGGGCACTGGCCGAGGACGCTCCGGCGCGGGACCGGCTGGTGGCGGCGGCGCGGGACCTGCTGGGCGCGCGGGCGCGCATCACGGACGCGCCGGGCGGCGGGGTGGTCGCCGAGGTGCCCGGACGCCGCGTCGACCTGTCGGCGGACGCCCTCGCCGACCGGGCCCTGGAGCGTGCCGGTGCACGGGCCGAGCACCTGTGGGAACTGCCGTGACCGGCCCGGGCGCGGGGCTCCCGGGCGGCGAACCGGGCCCGGCCGCCGTCCGGCACCCGGGCCCGCGCGATGCCCCGGCCCGGCACGGCGCTGCGCCCCGGATCCTGCGGGTCTGCGGGCCGCTGGTCGAGATGGAGTGCCCCGCGTCGGTCGCGATGCACGATCTCGTGTCGCTGGGCGCCGCCGGGCTGCCGGGCGAGGTGGTCGCCGTCCACGGCGGCACGGGCACCGTCCAGGCGTACGAGTACACGGGCGGCCTGGCGCCCGGTCAGCCCGCCGAACCGCTGGGCCGGCCGCTGTCGGTCGCGCTCGGCCCCGGTCTGCTCGGCGGGGTGTTCGACGGCCTGCTGCGGTCCCTGTCCGGCGTCGGCGACCTGCTGCTGCCCGGTGCCGGGGGTGTCGCGCCGGACGGGCGTACCTGGCGGTTCGCGCCCCGCGTGGCCGAGGGCGCCCGGGTGGCGGCCGGCGACGTCCTCGGGGAGATCGGGGCGCGGGTGCCGCTGAGCCTGCTGGTGCCGCCCGGCCGCGCCGGGACGGTGACCGCCGTCGCGGCGCCGGGCGAGTACCGCGCCGACGCCGTGCTCGCCGAGGTGGCGGGGTGCGCTGTGCGCATGACGCAGGACTGGCCGGTCCGCAGGCCGCGGCCGGCCGCCGGGCGGCTGCCCGCCGATCAGCCGCTGCACACCGGGCAGCGGGCGGTCGACCTGCTGTTCCCGGTGGCCCGGGGCGGTACGGTCGCGGTGCCCGGCGGCTTCGGCACCGGCAAGACCATGCTGCTGCAGCAGATCGCCAAGTGGTGCGACGCCGACGTGATCGTGTACGTCGGCTGCGGCGAGCGCGGCAACGAGATGGCGGACGTCATCGAGGAGCTGTCCGAGCTGGCCGATCCCCGTACCGGAGGACGGCTGTCGGAGCGCACTGTGACGATCGCGAACACCTCCAACATGCCGATGATGGCCCGCGAGGCGAGCGTGTACACGGGCGCGACGGTCGCCGAGTACTTCCGCGACATGGGCCTGGACGTCGTCGTGATCGCCGACTCCACCTCCCGCTGGGCGGAGGCGCTGCGCGAGTTCGCCTCCCGGATGGGGGAACTCCCGGCCGAGGAGGGCTATCCGGCGGGGCTCGCCTCCCGGCTGGCGGCGTTCTACGAGCGGGCCGGCCCGGTGCGCACCCTGGGCGGCGCCCGCGGTTCGGTCACGGTGATCGGTGCCGTGTCCCCGCCGGGCGGTGACCGCACCGAGCCGGTCACCGCGCACACCGAGCGGTTCGTGCGGTGCCTGTGGAGCCTGGACCGGGACCTCGCCTACGCCCGCCACTACCCCGCCGTCTCCTGGGTGGACTCCTTCTCCCGGGACGCGTCCGCGCTGGCCGCCGCGCACGCGCTGGCCGGTGACCCCGGGTGGGCGGGCCGGCGGGCCCGGGTGGCGGGTCTGCTCGCCGAGGCGGACCGGCTGGCGGACCTCGTCGAACTGGTCGGCGTCACGGCCCTGCCACCCCGGGAGCGGATCAGCGTGCTCGCCGGACGGCTGCTGCGCGAGGCGGTGGTCCAGCAGAGCGCGCTGTCCCCGGCGGACGCCTACAGCGCGCCGGGGAAGACCACGGCGCTCGTGGAGGCCGCGCTGCAGGTGATCGACCGCTGCCTCGAACTGGTGGACGGCGGCACGGGGGCGGACGCGGTCGAGGCGGTCGACTTCACCCCGCTGCTGCGGGCCCGGGAGGCCGCCGGTCCCGCCGGGACCGCTGCGGTGGACCGGGCCCGCGACACCGTGCTGGACCGGCTCGGGCGGACGGCATGAGCGGGGCCGCGGACGTCGAGTACACGGGGGTGCGGGAGCTGCGCGGCCCGCTGGTGGTCGTCGAGGGGGTGAGCGGGGTGGGCTGGGACGAGTTCGCCACGATCTCGGTCGGCCCGGGTGAACGGCGGCACGGGCTGGTCCTGGAGGTGGACCGCGACCTCGCCGTGGTCCAGGTGCTGGAGGACACGGCGGGCATGGACCGGACCCGGACCCGGGTGGCCTTCTCGGGCGCGCCCCTGCGCGTCCCCGTCGGCACCGGCTGGCTCGGCCGGGTCTGCGACGGGCGGGGCGAGCCCGCCGACGGCGGCCCGCCCGTGCTGGGCGACACCGACGCGGCGGTGGGCGGCGCCCCGATCAACCCGGTGCGCCGTGAGCCGCCGAACGAGCCGGTGCTCACCGGCGTGGCCGCCGTGGACGTGCTGACCACCCTGGTGCGGGGCCAGAAGCTGCCGGTCTTCTCCGCCGCCGGGCTGCCGCACCTGGAGCTGGCCGTGCAGATCGCGGCCCAGGCCGCCTGTGCGGGCGAGCCGTTCGCCGTCGTCTTCGCCGGGATGGGGCTGACCCACGCCGACGCCGCGTTCGTCCGGACCGCTCTGGCCGGGCGTTCGGCGGCACGGGACCTGGTCCTGCTGGTCAACACCGCCGACGACCCGGTGATCGAGCGGCTGCTGACCCCGCGCATCGCCCTGACGGTGGCCGAGCACCTGGCGTTCGCGCAGGGCCGCCATGTGCTGGTGGTGATGACCGACATGACGGCCTACGCGGAGGCACTGCGCGAGGTGTCCGCCGCGCGCGGCGAGACACCCGCCCGCCGGGCCTATCCGGGGTACCTGTACAGCGACCTGGCCTCCCTGTACGAGCGGTGCGGCCGGATCCGGGGCCGTCCGGGTTCGGTGACGGTCCTGCCGGTGCTCACGATGCCGGCCGGGGACATCACCCACCCGGTGCCGGACCTCACCGGATACATCACGGAGGGCCAGATCGTGCTGTCGGCGGAGGCGCACGCCGCCGGCGCCTATCCCCCGGTCGACCCGCTGGCCTCCCTGTCGCGGCTGATGCGCAGGGGCGCCGGAGCGGGGCGGACTCGTGCCGACCATCCGGATGTCGCGGCGCAGCTCATCGCGGCGCTGGCCCGGTCGCGGCAGGTGCGGGAGCTGGCCGACCTCATCGGGCGGCCGGCGCTCTCCCCGACCGATCTGCGCCATCTGGACCTCGCGGACGTCTTCCGGGAGCGGTTCCTCGCCCAGGGCGCGACCGAGAACCGCTCGCTCGACGAGTCCCTGGACCGGGCCTGGGAGGTGCTGCTGACGCTGCCGCGCAGCCAGCTCGGCATGCTCCCGGCCCGACTGCTCGACGCCCGGCGGCCCCCGTCCGCCGACGGCACCGACCGGGCGGGGACACCGTGAGCGGGCACGGGGGCCGGGTGCCGGTGGGGCGGGCCGGCCGGTCGCGGCTGCGCCGCGGCCTCGCTACCGCCGAGCGCGGGGCCGACCTGCTGGAACGCAAACTCCGGCTGCTGCTGGACCGGGAGGGCGCGGCCCGCGCGGCGGCCGGGGAGGCGGGCCGCGCCTGGCGGGAACGGCTGGCCGAGGCGGACACCTGGCTGGTGCGCGGGCTGCTGCTCGGCGGTGAGCGGGCGCGGGCCGAGGCGGCGCCGGCGGACCGGGCGCGGGCCGTCGTGCGGTGGGACACGCTGATGGGCGTACGGCATCCGGCGGCCCTGTCCTGGACGGACCCGGTGCGCGCCCCGGAGGAGCCGGCGCCGCCCAACACGGCACTGGCGCACGCCGAGAGGGCCTACCGGGCCGCGGTGCGGGCGGCCGCCGAGCACGCCGTCCAGTGGGCCGCGGCCGAGCTGCTCGCCGCGGAGGCCACCCGGACCCGGCGGCGGGTGCGGGCCCTGCGCCGGCACTGGATCCCCCGGCTGCGGCGGGAGCTGGCTGCGGTGGAGCTGGCGCTGGAGGAGGCGGAGCGCGAGGAGGCGCTACGGCGCCGCTGGGCCGGGACACGCCCGGGACGCTGACCGCGGGCGGATCGGACCGGCGCCGGCGGGCCCGCACCGGGCCCGCCGGGGACGGATCGCGCGTCAGTCCTTGTGCTGGATCTCGACGTGCCTGGCCTCCGTCCTCTCGGTGCCCAGGCCCACGCTGACGGTGAGCACACCGTCGGTGTAGTCGGCCGTGACGTCGTCCTCGTCGGCGCCGCGCGGCAGCGTCACGCTGCGGCTCATGGCGCCGTACCGGAATTCGCTGTGGTTCTTGTCCACGTCCCGCTCGGTGCGCTCGGCCTGGACCGTCAGGACCCCTTCGCCGACGACGACGTCGATGTCGTCGGTGACCATCCCCGGAAGTTCGGCGCGCATCACGTAGCGGCCGCTCTCCGTGTAGTCCTCGATGCGCAGGGCGGGCATCGTGAACTTGCTGGGAATGGTCTCGAACCAGTCGGGCATGTCCGGGAACGGGAACTTCTGCCTGCGTGTCAGTGTGGCCATCGCCGTGTCCTCCTCGGCGGTCGTCGGATCTGCCGACACCTCCAGTGCAGCGCGTGCGGTCCCGGCGCGCGTAGGCCGAACAGCCCTTCTTCCGGGCCCCTGGGCCCTTTCCGCCGCCGGTGCCGGAAGCCGGGACCCCCGGCACTGGCAGTCCGGCCGTCCCGGGACTTCCATGGAGGGAGCGGTGGTACTCCCCCGTGCCATCGCGGCGAGGAGGCGAGGACGATGAACGTACTGCCCCGGCCCCCGGTCCCGGCCGCCGCGGACGAAGGAGGCCGCCATGCCGGCTGCAGCTGACCGCCGGCCGGTCGTGGTGGGCGTCGATCCGGACCCGGGCCGGCGGATGGCCCTGGCCTGGGCGGCCGACGAGGCGGTCCGGCGGCGGGTGGCGCTGCGCCCGGTGCACGTCGAGGGAGTGCCGACCCGGGGCACCCGGGCGCCGGACGTCCCGTCGTCCTGGGAGCGGTGGAACGACACGCTGCACCGGGCGGGCGAGAAGGTGCTCGGCGACGCCGTGGACTTCGTCACCGAGCGCTGCCCGGACGTCGTCGTCGATCCGCTGCTCGCGGAGGGCGACCCGGTGTGGGTGCTGCGTGAGCAGAGCCGGGAGGCCACGGCGGTGGTCGTGGGCTCGCGGCATCTGAACCGGACCGAGGAGGTGTTCGGCTCGGCGGCCGTCGCGCTGCCGGTGGCGGCCCACGCGCACTGCCCGGTGGTCGTCGTGCCCGAGCCGGAGCACGTCACGCAGGAGCCCGCGTACTTCGTCGTCGGCGTCGACGGCAGCGAGCGTTCCGCCGTCGCCGTCGACCTGGCGTTCGAGGAGGCCGCGCTGCGCGGGGCCCAGTTGCGGGCCCTGTACGTCTGGCAGCCCGGGCCGCTGCGGATCTTCGACGAGTACGCGGCGCAGCAGGAGTGCCGGCGGCTGCTGTCCGAGACGGTGGCCGGGCGCCGGGCCCGCTATCCGGAGGTGGACCTGCGCCACGAGTTGCTGACCGGGCATCCCGTGCGGGCGCTCGCCGACGCCTCCGCGCACGCGCTGGGCCTGGTCGTGGGTACCCGGGGGCACGGCGGCTTCACCGGCATTCTGCTGGGCTCGGTCAGTCAGGGGCTGCTGCGGCACGCCCGCTGTCCCGTCCTGGTGGTTCCGTCGCCGACGGCGTGAACCGGGTCCGCCGCACACCCCGGGAGGAACAGTGAGCAAGCGTGCCCGAACCCTGCCGCGGATCGAGTCCGAGCGCTGCGGTGCCCGGCTGCCGTCCCGGGGCACCGCGCGCGCCCCGGCCGTGCGCCCCCAAAACGGCCGCGCCACCCGGGAGTCCCGGGGCGCCGCGGGTGAGTGGATGCTGCTGCCCGGCGGCACCTGGCGGCGCGTCCGCACGATCCGCGTACCGAGTCTGTTCGGCTGACGGGCGCCGCCCGCGCGCGGAGGCCGAGGACCGCCGTGCGACGACCCCGGCCCGTCGGGCATCCTGGGGAGGTGAGGGGCGAAACGGTGAGGGGAGCCGTGGTGGGAGAGCGCGCACAGAACGGGCGTGAGGCGGAGGCGTCAGGGATGTCCCCGCAGTTGCGTCTGGACGCGCTGCTGGACGATCTCCAGACCCAGGTGGCGCAGGTACGGGCGGCACGGGACCGGGTGCACACCCTCCTGGAAGCCGTTCTGGCCGTCGGTTCCGACCTGGACCTGGAAGTGGTGCTGCGCCGCATCGTGGAGTCGGCCGTCACCCTGGTCGACGCCCAGTACGGCGCGCTCGGCGTGCTGGGCGACGAGGGCACGATCAAGCAGTTCGTCACGGTCGGGATGGACGAGGAGACCATCGCCGGGATCGGTCACTTCCCGCGCGGCGAGGGCATACTGGGGCTGCTCATCCGTCACCCGGAGCCGCTGCGGCTGGCGGACCTCCACCGGCACGCCGCGTCCGTGGGCTTCCCGGCCGGGCATCCGCCGATGAACAGCTTCCTCGGCGCCCCCGTACGGATCCGCGAGCAGGTCTTCGGCAACCTGTACCTGACCAACAAGCGCGGCGGGGCGGGGTTCGACAACGACGACGAGGCGGTGCTGCGCACCCTGGCGGCGGCGGCCGGCGTGGCGATCGACAACGCCCGGCTGTACGAGGACGCGCAGCGCAGGCAGCGGTGGCTGGCGGCCAGCAACGACCTGACCCGCAGCCTGTTGTCCGGCGCCGAACCCAGGACGGTGCTGGAGTCCTTCACCGCGAAGGTGCGGGAGGTGGCCGGCGCGGCCCTGGTGACCCTCGCGGTGCCGGTCGGCGATCGCGGTGAGCTGGTCATCGAGGCGGCCTCGGGGGCGGGTGCCGACAGGGTCCGCGGCCTGGTTCTGCCCCCCTCGGCGCTGGCCGCCAAGGTCTTCACCTCGGGTGAGACGATCACCAGTGACGCGCTGAGCGCCGACCCGCGCGCGGAGGGCGGCAGCGCCTCCGTGGTGGAGCTGGGGCCGGCGTTCTTCGTACCGCTCGGCACGCCTGAGCACGTCCGCGGGGTGCTGCAGGTGGCGAACCTGCCCGGCGGCGCGCTCTTCGCCGACGCCGTGAGCGACATGGTCACCGGGTTCGGCAACCAGGCCGCGCTGGCCCTCGACGTCGCCGAGCACCGGCGGGACACCGAGCGGATGGTGGTGCTCGACGACCGCGACCGGATCGCCCGGGATCTGCACGACCTGGTCATCCAGCGGCTGTTCGCGGGGGCGCTGTCGCTGCAGTCGACGCTGAGCCGGGTGTCCGACCGGCCGCAGGCGAGCGAGCGGATCCGGCGGGTGGTGGACGACCTGGACGACACCATCAAGATCATCCGCTCCACCATCTACGCCCTGCGCGAGGGGGACCAGGCACGACGCGGCAGCGGGCTGCGCGCCCAGCTCGTCGCGGCCACCGAACGGGCCACCGAATCGCTCGGCTTCGCCCCGGCGCTGCGCATGACCGGGCTGCTGGACACCGTCGTCTCCGCCGAGCAGGGCGAGCAGTTGCTCGCCGTGCTCGGCGAGGCGCTGTCCAACGCGGCCCGGCACGCGCGCGCCACGTCGGTCGACGTCGCGGTCGGGGTCACCGACGCCGCCCTGCGGCTGCGGGTGGCCGACAACGGCCGGGGCATCGATCCGTCCGTCACCCGGTGCAGCGGGCTGGCCAATCTGCGGCGGCGGGCGGAGGAGCTGGACGGCTCGTTCGTCCTGTCGGCGAACGAGCCGAGCGGCACGGTCGTCGAGTGGACCGTGCCGCTGGCGCCCTGACCGCCGGGCCCGCTCAGCCGTCCCAGGTCCAGTCGGCCACCTCGGGCATGTCCGTCCCGTGCTCGCGGATGTACACGTGGTGGCGCCGGCGGGCGTCCTCCATGTGCTGGCGTACGGCCGCCGCGCGCACCGCCAGCCCGGGGACCCGGTCGATCACGTCCATGACCAGGCGGTAGCGGTCCAGGTCGTTGCCGACCACCATGTCGAACGGTGTGGTCGTGGTGCCGATCTCCTTGTAGCCGCGCACGTGCAGGTTGCGGTGCCCGGTGCGCCGGTAGGCCAGGCGGTGGATCAGCCACGGGTAGCCGTGGTAGGCGAAGACGACGGGCCGGTCCGGGGTGAACAGCCCGTCGTACTCGAAGTCGGTCATCCCGTGCGGGTGTTCCTCCTTCGGCAGCAGCCGCGCGATGTCCACCACGTTGACCACGCGCACGGCCAGTTCGGGCAGGTGCCGGCGCAGCAACTGGGCGGCGGCCAGCGTCTCCTGGGTGGGCACGTCGCCGGCGCAGGCCAGGACGACGTCCGGGTCGCGTGTTCCGTCATCGGTGCCGGCCCACTCCCAGACGCCGGCGCCGCGCGCGCAGTGCACCCTGGCCTGCTCCATCGGCAGCCAGTCGAAGCAGGGCTGCTTGCCCGCGACGATCACGTTGACGTAGTCGCGGCTGCGCAGCGCGTGGTCGGCCACCGACAGCAGGGTGTTGGCGTCCGGCGGGAAGTAGACCCGGACCGCCTCGGGACTCTTGTTGAGGATGTGGTCCACGAAGCCGGGGTCCTGGTGCGAGAAACCGTTGTGGTCCTGGCGCCACACGTGCGAGGTCAGCAGGTAGTTGAGGGAGGCGATGGGGGCCCGCCAGGGCAGCCGGCGGGTGGTGCGCAGCCACTTGATGTGCTGGTTGACCATCGAGTCGACGATGTGGACGAATGCCTCGTAGCAGGAGAACAGCCCGTGCCGGCCGGTGAGGAGGTAGCCCTCCAGCCAGCCCTGGCAGGTGTGTTCGGAAAGGATCTCCATGACCCGGCCGTGCCGGTCGAGGTGTTCGTCGACCTCGAGGGTCTCGGCCTGCCAGGCCTTGCCGCTGGCCGCGTACACCGCCTGCAGCCGGTTGGAGGCGGTCTCGTCCGGGCCGACCAGACGGAAGTCGCGGCGCTCGGTGGTGGCCCGCATGACGTCCTCGAGCATGTCGCCGAGGACACGGGTCGGTTCGTGCAGTGTGGCGCCGGGCTTGTCGGCGGCGACCGCGTACCGCTCCAGCGGGGGCAGCGGCAGTTCGCGCGCCAGCAGGCCGCCGTTGGCGTGCGGGGTGGCGCCGAGCCGCCGGCCGCCCTCGGGGACGCAGGCCAGGACGTCCGGTCGCGGCACGCCCCGCTCGTCGAAGAGTTCCTCGGGCCGGTACGAGCGCAGCCACCGCTCCAGTTGCCTGAGGTGCCCGGGGTTGTCCCGGACGGCGGCCAGCGGGACCTGGTGGGCGCGCCAGGTGCCCTCCACGGGCACTCCGTCGACCTCGGCCGGGCCGGTCCAGCCCTTCGGGGTGCGCAGCACGATCACCGGCCAGCGGGGCCGTTCGGTGGCACCGTCCTCGCGGGCGGCGCGCTGGACGGCGGAGATGCGGTCCAGGACGGTGTCCAGGGCGGCGGCCATGGCGCGGTGCACGGTGGCCGGGTCGTCGCCGGTGACGTGGACCGGGTCGTGGCCGTATCCCCTGAGCAGGTCGTCGAGTTCGGCCTCGGGGAGCCGGGCGAGCAGGGTCGGATTGGCGATCTTGTATCCGTTGAGGTGCAGGATCGGCAGGACGGCGCCGTCGTGGACCGGGTCGAGGAACTTGTTGGAGTGCCAGGAGGCGGCCAGCGGCCCGGTCTCCGCCTCGCCGTCGCCGATCACACAGGCGACGACGAGGTCCGGGTTGTCGAACGCGGCGCCGTAGGCATGGGAGAGCGCGTAGCCCAGTTCACCGCCTTCGTGGATCGAGCCGGGCGTCTCCGGGGCCACGTGGCTGGGCACCCCGCCGGGGAACGAGAACTGCCTGAAGAGCCGGGCCATCCCGGCCGCGTCGCGGGTGACGTCGGGGTACGTCTCGGAGTAGGAGCCCTCCAGCCAGGAGTTGGCGAGCACGGCCGGTCCGCCGTGGCCCGGGCCCCAGACGCACAGGGCGTTCAGGTCGCGGGCCTTGATGACGCGGTTGAGGTGGGTGTGCACCAGGTTGAGGCCGGGTGAGGTGCCCCAGTGGCCGAGCAGCCGCGGCTTGATGTGCTCCGGGCGCAGCGGTTCGGACAGCAGCGGGTTGGCCATGAGGTAGATCTGACCGGCGGACAGGTAGTTCGCGGCGCGCCAGTGGGCGTCCAGCGACCGCAGTTCCTCCTGTGCGAGGCGGTCGGGCACCTGCTGGGTGTCGACGGACATCGGGGTTCCTTTCCGTACCGGGTCGCAGGACCCGGGTCCTGGGGGTGGGCCGTCGGCCGAGGCTGTTCCCGGCCGTGCCCGGGTGCGGGGAGGCCGAGGCGGGCGGCGCGGCCGCGGTGGACGGGGCGGGGGCGGCGGGTGAAGCACCTGAACGGCTCGGCGAGCGTGTGGAACAGCCGGGTCGCGGGCCGGACCGCGAACAGCGGCAGCGGCAGCGGCAGCGGCAGCGGCACGAGTCAGCGCACGGGCCGCCACCGTTCCCGGCACCGGCACACCGGGCCCGGCTCGTCGCGCGGAGCGGCGCCGGGCCGGTACGGACGCCGGGCCGGCCGGGTGGGACAGCGGCTCGGTGGGCGCCGGATGCCCGGACGCACCACGGAGCACGCGGGCGGCCACCACCGCGCGGCGTGGCGGCTCCGAAGACCCCGTGGCAGGGCGGGCCGGGCCACCCTGGCCTGGACGCGCGCCGTTCCGGCCGCTCGCTCCGCTCTCCCCACGGCTGGGCCATGCCGTCCCCCTCCGTGTGGGCAGTGGTGCGGCCCGGCGGTCGGCAGGGGCCGCGGATCTTCCGGCCGTGCGGGGCGATCCGGAGGTCTGCTCCCACTGTCCGCGTCCGGGGCCGCCGGCGGAGGGGGCCGAACGGCCCAAGCGCCCGGCCCGTCGGTCCCCGGTTCCGCCCGTCCGGCGGACACCCGAAGGCCGGTGGCGGGGCCCGGGGGCCCGGCCGGGACATCCGGCGGACGGTCCCCCGCCCGGCGGGCGGCCCGGCCCGGCGGGGCATGTAGTGAAGGGCCGTTGGGCCCTAACGATGTCCGGTCCGCGGGAGGGACGATGGACGGATGTTCCCCACCGACGGCTTCCGGGTGCTCGACCGGCAGGAGTGCCTGCGCCTGCTGGCCGAGGTGCCGGTCGGCCGTGTCGTGTACACACGACGCGCGCTGCCCACGGTGCTGCCGGTCAACTTCTCCGTGGACACGGACTCCGCCGTGGTGCTGCGCACCTCGGCGAGCTCGGAACTCGTCCGGGCGATCGACGGGGTCGTGGTGGCCTTCGAGGCCGACGACTTCGACACCGGGGCCCGGACCGGGTGGAGCGTGGTCGTCACGGGCCGCGCGACGGTGGTGACCGGACCCGCCGAGCACGAACGGCTGTCGCGCACCGGCCCGCGCTCCTGGGTGGTCACGCACGACGGGGTCTTCGTCCGCATCGAGGCCGAGCTGGTCACCGGCCGGGAGCTGCCGGGCCGGCCCGACGCCCGCTGAGGGGGACGCGCCCGCCGGCGGGCGCCGCCCGGACCCGGGCCGGGGCCCGGCCCTCGGCGTGCACCGCCCACCCGTCCGGGGCGAAGCAGTCGTACCGGAAGTGCCCTGTCGCGTACGGCAGTCGGCCCACCGGGCGCCGGTCGCCGGCCCGGGAAGCGGCCGTCGCGCGACCTGACCGGCACGGCACCCCGCCGCCGCGCCCTCCGGCCGGGGGCATCCCGCCGCCACGCCCTTCGGCGGACCGGGCCCTTCGCCTCCTCGGAGGTCAGGCCGCACCGACGATGTCCAGGACCTCGCGGACGGGACGCCGGGGAGTGGCCGGGCCGAAGGGACCGTAGCCCAGGCGCAGCACCATCTGGACGTGGCCCCGGCCGACGACCGGATCGCGCACCAGCGGACGCAGGTCCGGGCTCTCCAGCGCGTGGGAGGTCAGGGAGGTGGCGAGACCCGCGAGGGTCGCCTCCAGCAGGACGCGTTCCAGTGCCTGGCCCGCGCGCAGCCAGTCGGCGGGAGTGTCGCCGGAGGTGCTCAGCAGGGCGAGGTGCGGATTGCGCTCGAACGCGGCGGCGCCCCGGTCGGCCACCGGCCGGCGCCCGGCGAAGTCCCGCAGCGGAGCGCGGCCGTCCCGCATCCGGGGTCCGAAGGCGTACTCGGGCACGCCGTCGGTGGCGATGTCCGCCTCGGGACCGAGCCGGGTCCAGCGCCGCAGGTCCGCCATGCCCTCGGGGTGCACGGCGTCCCGGCTCTCCGCGTCCTGGACCAGGTCGAGCACGGTCTCCACGTGCCAGGGCCCGGCGAAGAGCAGTTCGGCCCCCTCCTGCGCGGCCGCGGTCCGCAGGGCGGCCCGGGCGTCGTCGGGGATGTCCTTCTCGTCGAAGGGGTGGCGGCTGGTGTGCCGGCGCTGGATCGCCGGGTGCAGCCGCGCCAGGTCGGCCACGTCCCGAGCGGCACCGCCGTGCGCGGACGCCGGGGCCGGCGGCGGGGCCGACCGGACCGACGCGAGCAGCAGCGGTTCCGCCGGATCGGGCAGCAGCCGTACCTCCGGGCTGATTCCGGCGTGCGCGGCGGCGACGCGCAGGTTGAACAGCGCCGCGCCGCAGCCCATGTACAGCGCCCGGTTGGCGGGGTCGGAGTGGGGCATGGCCCGGCCGAGGTCCGGGCGCAGTTCGAGCACCCCCTCGTCCTCCCGCAGGCGGAAGCGCCATGGCTGCGCGTTGTGCATGGACGGGGCCAGGACCGCCGCCGCGACCAGGGCGGCCGCGGTCCTCGCGTCGAGTTGCTGCGGGTCCATCACACGCTCCTCACGGCTCGGGCCGCCTCGGCTCCCCGTCCCCAGTATCCGGTCGGCCGGCGCCGCGGACGCCGCGGTGCCGGGTGTGTCTCAGGCCGTACCGGGACGGACGAGCACGTTCTCGCCGGAGCGGCCGGCGGCGTAGTCCTCGATGTTGGTCACGGTGGTCCGGGCGATCTGGCCGACGGCGTCCCTGGTGAAGTACGCCTGGTGGGACGTGACCAGGACGTTGCTGAAGGTCATCAGCCTGGCCAGGCGCTCGTCGGTCATCACCTCGAGCGACTTGTCCAGGAAGAACACCCCGGCCTCCTCCTCGTACACGTCGAGGCCGACACCGCTCAGCCGGCCCGCGCGCAGCGTCTCCAGCAGGGCGTCGGTGTCCACCAGGCCGCCGCGACTGGAGTTGACCAGGATGGCGTCGTCCTTCATCAGGGCCAGGGACGCGGCGTCGACGAGATGGTGCGTGTCGGGCAGCAGCGGGACGTGCAGACTGACCAGGTCCGCCTCGGCGAACAGCCGCTCGCGCGAGACGTACTCCATGCCGAGGGCGAGGCAGTCCGGGCTCTCCGCGATGTCCCAGCCCAGCAGCCGCATCCCGAATCCGTGGGCGATCCGGGCGAACGCGGTGCCGATCTTCCCGGTGCCCACCACCCCGGCCGTGCGGCCGCGCAGGTCGCGGCCCATCAGGCCGTCGAGCCGGAAGTCGAAGTCCCGGGTGCGCCGGGCGGCCCGGACGATCCGGCGGTCCACCGCGAGAGCCAGGGTCCAGGCGAACTCGGCCACCGAGTAGGGCGAGTAGTACGAGACCCGGGCCACGGTCAGCCCGAGTTCCCCCGCGGCGGTCAGGTCGATGTTGTTGTACCCGGTGGAGCGCTGGGCGATCATCCGGGTGCCGCCCTCCGCGAGGGACCGCAGCACGGCGGCGTCCAGGGTGTCGTTGACACTGCTGAGCACGACCTCGTGCCCGGCGGCCGTCGGCGACGTGTCCCGGTCCAGGAACAGCCGCAGGCAGCGCAGTTCGTGGCGGCCGGCGGCCACGGTGTCGAACGCCTCCCTCAGCAGCGGTTCCTCGTCGGCGAGGACGCCGTACGCAACGATCTCCACGTGTTCTCCTCCGTCGCACCCGGTCACCCCTCCACCGTAGGGCGGGGCCGCCACCCGGTAAGAGGGCCGACCGGGCCGCGACGCGGGTCCGATCGTCCCCGGACACCCCGTCACCATGCCCGGCAGCGGCGCCCCGTCGCCGCGCGGTGACACCCGGCAGCGATCCGGGCGGGCCGCTCCTCGGCCGGGAGCCGCGCCTCGCGCGGCGCGCGGGCGACGGGCCCTGCGGTCCGTGCCGTCGAACCGCGCTCGTCGAGCCGTGGGCCACCAGGACCCGCCCGGTCCCGGCGGTCCGGCCTCCTCTCCCCGAGGGTGCGGCCGGTCGCCGTCACCACCGTGGTCCGTCCGCGGTTCCGCCTCAGCGGAGCCGGCGCAGATAGGGGTCCTGGGCGTCGCGCGGGACCAGGCGCACCCGCGCGTCGAGCACGCGGACCCGGTCCGGGGTGGCGAGTACGGGGTCGAAGTCGGCCGCGGCGAGCTGCGGCAGGTCGGCCGCCATCCGTGACATTCGGTGCAGCAGCAGCTCGAGTCCCTCGAGGTCCGCCGGGCCGCCGCCGTGCGCGGCGAACAGCAGCGGGGCGCAGCGCGGCGCGGTGATCAGGTCGTGCACGTCGTGGTCGGTCAGGGGGGCCAGCCGGGCGGCGTGGTCGCCGAGCACCTCGGTCGCGGTGCCGCCGAACCCGAACAGCACGAGTGGTCCGAAGACCTCGTCCTGGACGACACCGGCGAGCAGTTCGATGCCGCGGGCCGCCGGCGGCTGCACGACCGCGCCGGCGAGCAGTCCGGCGAACCTGTTCTCGAAGTCGCGGAAGGCGGCGCGCACTTGGGAGTCGCCCTGGAGGTCGAGGTGCACGGCGTGCCGTTCGCTCCGGTGGACCAGGCCCGGCCAGTGCGCCTTCATGACCACCCGGCCGTCCGGGCCGCGCAGCCGTTCGGCGGCCGTCACGGCCTCGTCCTCGCTCTGAACCCATGCCCAGGGCAGTTGCGGGATGCCGTAGCAGGCCAGCAGGTCCGCGCAGGCGCGCGGGTCGAGCCAGCCGCCGTCGGGACGCGTGGCCAGGAAGGTCCGCACGACCTCCCGGGCGCGTTCCGTCTCGACGCCGTCCAGGTCCGGGACGGTGCCCGCGGGGCGGGCGAGCCAGGCGGAGCGGCGGGCGGCGTGGGCGAGCGCCCGGGCGGCCGCCTGCGGCTCGGCGTAGGAGGGAACGGCGCCGCCGCCGGCGGCGGGCAGCAGCCGGACCGGGAGGTCCTGTTCGAGGCGGACCGCGGCCACCGGCCTGGCCCCGTGTCCGGGGGCTCCGGTGACGGCGCGGACCAGGTCGTCCCCGGTCGCTGCGGCGACCGCGGTGGGCACCAGCGCGACCAGGACGGCGTCGACGCCCGGGTGCCGGGTCAGCCGCTCCAGGCAGTCGGTGAGCTGCTCCTGGGTGACGGCGGCGGTGGCGTGGACCGGGTTGCCGGCCGCGGCGCCTTCAGGGAGCACGGCGAGCAGGTCGCCGATCAGTGCCGAGGTGAGCGGCGGCAGGGTGAGTCCCGCCTCGGCGCAGGCGTCGGCCGCGAGCACACCGGCGCCGCCCGCGTTGGTGACGATCGCGACGCGGGGGCCGGCGGGCAGCGGCTGGGAGTGCAGCAGCGCGGCGGTGCCGAGGAGTTCGCCCACCGAGCGGGTCGCGGTGATGCCCGCCTGGTCGAACAGGGCCTGCCGGGTCATGGTCCGGGTGGCGGCGGCCGCGGTGTGCGAGGCGGCGGCGCGGCGGCCGGCGGGGGTGCGGCCGGCGTCCACGGTGAGCACCGGCATGCGGCGGGTGACCCGGCGGGCGGTGCGGGAGAAGGCACGGGGGCCGCCGAAGGACTCCAGGTGCAGCAGGGCCAGGTCGGTGCGGCCGTCGCTCTCCCACCACTGGAGCATGTCGTTGCCGCTGACGTCGTACTTGTCGCCGAGGGACGCGAAGGAGGAGACGCCGATGCCCAGCCGGGACAGGCCGTCGAGCAGGGCGATGCCGACACCGCCGGACTGCACGGCGACACCGGCGGTGCCGGGGCGCGGGTGCCCTGCGGCGAACGTGGCGTCCAGGCGCAGGCCGGACTCGGTGTTGGAGACACCGAGGCAGTTCGGGCCGACGAGGCGCATGCCGTGGGCGCGGCACGCGGCCAGCAGCGCTCGTGCCTGGTCGGCGTCGAGGCCGGCGGTCACGACGACCAGGGCCCGCACGCCCGCCTTGCCGCACTCCTCCGCGACGGCCGGGACCGCCGCCGCGGGCACGGCGACGACCACCAGGTCGGGGGTGACCGGCAGGTCGCCGACGGCCGGGTAGGAGGGCACGCCCAGGATGTGCTCGACGTTCGGGTTCACCGCGAACAGGCGGCCGCTGTATCCGCCGGCCTTCAACTGGTGCAGGACCGCCCGGCCCACCGAGCCGGGGGTGCGTCCGGCGCCGGCGACGGCGACCGCGCCCGGGCGCAGGAGCGGCTCGAGGCTGGCGACGTCGGCGACCCGGCCCCGGGCCTCCACGGCCGAGAGGTAGGTGTCGTCCTGGTCGAGCCGGATGGTGCACCGGACCTCGGGCCCGTCGAAACGGCGGCTGACGCGCAGGCCGAGATCGCGGAAGAGTCCGAGCACCTGGCGGTTCTCGCTGAGCGCGTCGGCGGTGAACGTGGTGACGCCGTCGGCGCGGGCCGCCGAGACCAGGTGTTCCACGAGCAGCGTGCCCACACCGAGGTGGTGCACCGTGTCGCCCACGGCGAGCGAGATCTCGGCCGTGTCCCGCTCCCCCGCCGAGTCGTACTCGGCGAGGCCGAGCACCCGGTCCCCGCTCCGGGCCAGCAGGGCCCGGCGTCCGGGGCGGGCCGGGGCGCAGGCCCGGTCGGCGGCGCGGGCGCCGGAACGCCGGCTGACGGAGAAGAACCGCAGCCGCAGGTTCTCCGGGGACATCTCCGCGTAGAACCGCCGCAGGCCGTCGTGGTCGGCCGGGGTCACGGGACGGATGCACACGGTGGTGCCGTCCGCGAGCAGCGCGTGGACCGGGGGGTGGTGGAGCACGTCGTCCGACATCACGGATCTCCTCCAGGCGTCGCGGTGTCTCGAGCATCCGCCGGTTCGGGCGCCGCTCCCATGGGCTGTCCGGGCCTGGCACGGGGCCGTACGTCCCCGGTGGACCGCCGGCCGGGGGCGGCGGTGGCCGCGGGTGACGGCCCGCGACGGACGGCCACCGGGACGGAGGGGGAAGCGTGGCGGACCGCCGCCGGGAAGGAGGGAAGCGGTGGCGGTCCGCCACCGGGAAGCGGCGAGCGGTGGCGGACGGTCTCCGGCGGAAAGTACGGTGGCGTCCTGGTGTCCGGCCCCTGGCGTGGGCGACCGCGCGGGCCGGCGGGCGGCGGTGGAGGCGGCATGGCCGGTAAGAAGGCGGCGAAGCTGCCGCGTGAGGTGTACGAGCGGGAACTGCTGTGCCTGCAGACGGAGTTGGTGAAGCTGCAGGAGTGGGTGCGGGCCGAGGGCGCCCGGCTGGTCGTGGTGTTCGAGGGCCGGGACGCGGCGGGCAAGGGCGGCACCATCAAGCGGGTCGCCGAGCATCTCAATCCCCGGGTCGCCCGGATCGCGGCACTGCCGACGCCGACCGAGCGCGAGCGCACGCAGTGGTACTTCCAGCGGTACGTGGAGCATCTGCCGGCCGCCGGGGAGATCGTGCTGTTCGACCGGTCCTGGTACAACCGGGCCGGGGTCGAGCACGTGATGGGCTTCTGCACCAAGGAGGAGTACCAGCTTTTCCTGCGCCAGTGCCCGATCTTCGAGCGGATGCTGGTGGAGGACGGGATCCTGCTGCGCAAGTACTGGTTCTCGGTGAGCGACACCGAGCAGCAGGAGCGTTTCCGGCGCCGGCTGGAGGATCCGCTGCGGCAGTGGAAGCTGTCCCCGATGGACCTGGAGTCGATCACGCGCTGGGAGGCCTACTCCCGGGCCAAGGACGAGATGCTGGTCCACACCGACATCACCGAGGCGCCGTGGTTCGTCGTGGAGAGCGACGACAAGCGGCGGGCGCGGCTGAACATGATCGCCCACCTGCTCGGCTCCGTCCCGTACCACGAGGTGCCGCCGCAGGTGCTGCGGCTGCCGCCGAGGCCGCCGTCGACCGGCTACGAGCGTCCGCCACGCGATCTGCAGACGTACGTGCCCGATCACGCGGGAGGCCTCTGAGCGGCCACCGCTCCGCGGCCCGGCCGCTCCGTGCCCCCGGCCACCGCCGCGCCCTCGCGGGGACACGGCGGCGGGGAGGGGACGGAGCCGTGCGTCAGTCGTGCGCCACGACGGCGACGGGCGCGGCGGCGTGGTGCAGGACCGCGTGGGCGACGGTGCCGATGTGGGCGCCGACGGGTGAGCGGCGGACACGCCGGCCGACCACGACCAGCGAGGCGCCGCGGGAGGCCTCGACCAGCAGCAGTGAGGGGCTGATCCAGCGGGACTCCGTGACGACCTCGACGCCGGGGTGCTTCTGCCGCCAGGGCCGCAGGGCCTCGTCCAGGGCGGCGGCGTGGGCGCGCGCCACCGTCGTGGTGACCTCGGGGTCCATGGCCATGCCGTAGGAGTAGTAGTACGACGGCGGGTTCCAGGCGTGCACCACCCGCAGCGGCACCGAACCGCGCTCGGCCGCCTCGAACGCGAACTCGATCGGGGCCGCGTCCGGCGCCCTGACATCCAGTCCCAGTACGACGGGGCCGGCGGGATCGCCGGTCACGGCGGTGCCGTGCTCGCCGACGGCTTCCTGCTCGCCGGAGCGGATCAGGACCACCGGCCGCTCACTGTGCGCCACGACGGCCTGCCCCACCGAGCCGAGCAGGAAGCCGCCGAGCCCTCCGAGGCCGCGCGAGCCGAGCACGAGCAGTTCGGCCTCACCGGCCGCGGCGGTCAGCAGCTCGGCCGGCTGCCCGGTGAGCTGCTCGGTGCTCACCTCCAGGCCGGGGTGGCCCGACCGCAGGGCGTCGGCGGCCTCGCGCAGGATCCGCTCGGTCCAGTGCTGGTGGGTGTCGGCGCCCAGCAGCGGGGCCTCGGCCATGGGCTCCGGCACCGGCTGCCAGACCTGGACGAGCTTCACCGGCAGGCCGCGCAGTCGCGCCTCACGGGCGGCCCACTCCGCGGCGGCCCGGCTCTCGGCCGAACCGTCGACGCCTACGGTGATGGTGCGGGACATGATCTCCACCTCTCGTGGATCGCGGGACGCCGTCACGGCGTCGTCCTGAAGGGTTCGCGCGGCGCGGGGCCGCTGCTTCCACGCGGGCTGTCGGCCCGGTGCGGACCTCCCGCCCGGGCGGCCCGCACGGTGTGCCTGGCGGCACGTGCCGGCGCGCCGGGTCCGGCGGCCCGGGAGCGGGCCCGGTGCCGAAGCGGGGCCGGTGCCGAAGCGGGGCCGGCAGACGGTGGTCCGGGCTCCGGCGGGAGTGCTCGTGCACGGCCATGGTGAGGCTCTCCCCCTTCCGGGATGCCCGGGACGTCGTCTCCCGACGCACTCACTCTGGCCGGGTACGTGGCACCGCGCCGGGTGCCGAAGGTCTCGGTCCGCGGGCCGAACGTCCCTGTCCTGGGCGGGACGCCGGACGGGCGGGGACGCCGGACGGTCAGCGCCCGTCCCGGGCCCGTCTGTCCTGGATCTGGGTGGCGATGACGGCGGCCTGGATGCGGCGCTCCACGCCCAGCTTGGCGAGCAGCCGGGAGATGTGGTTCTTCACCGTCTTCTCGGCGAGGTACAGCCGCAGACCGATCTGGCGGTTCGTCAACCCCTCCCCGATGAGCGCCAGGATCTCCCGTTCGCGGTCGGTCAGGCCGGGCAGTTCGTCCTGGTCCTCGTGCGGGCGCGGGCCTCCGCGCAGCCGGGCCATCAGCCTCGTGGTGGCGCTCGGGTCGAGCAGGGACTGCCCGCGCGCCACGGTGCGCACGGCGGACACCAGGTCCGAGCCCTGGATCTGCTTGAGGACGTAGCCCGAGGCGCCCGCCATGATCGAGTCGAGCAGCGCCTCCTCGTCGTCGAAGGAGGTCAGCATCAGGCAGGCCAGCTCGGGCATGCGCGAGCGCAGCTCCCGGCACACGCCCACGCCGTCGCCGTCGGGCAGCCGGACGTCCAGCACCGCGACCCGCGGGCGCAGCGCGGGGACCCGCACCAGGGCCTGCTCCACGGTGCCGGCCTCACCGATCACCTCGATGTCCGGCTCGTCGTTCAGCAGGTCGCGCACCCCGCGCCGCACCACCTCGTGGTCGTCCAGCAGGAACACCCTGATCGGGTCGCCCTGCTCGCCGTCCGCCATTGACCGCTCCTCGCCCGCGCTCCTCGTGGCCGCCCGCGGGTCGCCGGCGGCCTCCCTACGGATCATTGCCGCGTGCGGGCCGGACGGCCAGGGCCGAACGGCCCTGGTGCGCGCGCCGCCGCGCGCTCGCGGTCGCCTGCCCACGGCCGGCGCGGCCGGCGCCTGCCGGGTGGGGCGGCGGGCCGCACGACGAGCGGGCGGCCGCGTGCCGGAGGAGAGGGGCCACGGCACGGCCCGTGTGCCGCTGGTGGGAGGAGAGGTGTCACGGCCCGTGCGCCGCGCGGGGGACGCACAGCCGCACGCCGTACATCGTGCGTCCGCCGACCAGTTCCCTGCCGGTGACCAGTTCCGGCTCGATGCGCACGAAGACCTCCTCGGGAGAGGGCACCCAGGAGCGCGGGCCGATGCGGTCCAGGCGTTCCACCTCGGCCGGTTCCGTGACGACCCCGGCCCGCCCGGTGACGACGACGCTCCACCCGGACCCCTGGTCCGCGTCGACCGCGTCCGCCTCGAAGGCCACGACCGAGCCGTCGACCGCGCGGGCCATCTCCGAGGCCGCCGAGGTGCGCAGCAGCACCGCCCCGTCACCGTCGAGGCAGAAGTTCACGGGCACGACGGCGGGCAGGGCCTGGCGCGTGTGCACGATCCGGCCGACGGGCGCCGTCGCCAGCAGGCGCATGCACTCGTGACGGCCGAGTTCGCGGAATCCATCGTTCGGGTCCATCGGACAGCCCGTCTTTCCCCTGGTGGACCGGGTCTCGCTCCATGCTGGGCCGGGTACCGGGCGCGGTGCGAGGGGCCACGGGTCCCTCCGGTCGCGGAGAACGGCCCGTGGCCGCACGGCGCGCCGGGTGGGCCGGGCGGCCCATCGGCGCGGCCCGGGAGTGCCCCGGTCGGCCCATGCCGCGGCGCCGCCCGGGTTGCGGCCCCCGGAGCGTGCCGAGGGGGAGGTGGGGGCGTGAGGGAGGTGGGTACGGTTACGCGAGGCCGGCCCCATGAGCGGTGGACCGGGGCGGGGGCGGTCACCGCTGCGGCGGGGGCGGAGGAATCCGCTCCGGCGGCGCGGCCACGTGCCCGAGGCACGGCTGCTGCTCGCCGTGTGGATGCTCGTCGTCGTGGTGGGCGGCACGCCGGCCGGCCTCGTGACCGCCCAGGCCGGCGGCCGGTCCTTCGGCCGGCAGCGGGCCGAGCGGACGCCGGTCGGGGCCGTGCTGCCCGCCGACGCCCCGCGCGCGGCTCGCGTGGGCAGGGGCGACGACCCGCCCTCGGCGCGGGTGCGCCGGACGGCACCGGACGGCACCGCGGCAGCACGCTGGTGGCCGGCGGGCGACCGGCGGGCCGGTTCCGCCGTGGAGATCCGGCTCGACGCCCGAGGCGGCCGCCCGGTCGGCGCTGCTGGGCGCCTCGGCCGCACCGGCCCTGAGCGGCGCCGCGTCCGGCGTACGGTGCGCGGTGTCGGCTGGACAGGCGCATCGAGGAAGAGGACCGGACGTGGGCCCTGCCCGGTCAGCGGTGGGGCCGCAGAACCGGCTGACCTGCGGCATCACCGGCTCACCCGTGCCCAGGCCGTACGGCCCTGCGGGCCCGGCGGCATGACGGTCCGTGAGGACGGGATCCTCCGTACCCGGAATCCCTCCGTCAGCAAGTCCGCTGTAAGTAGGCTGATATGCATGAAGGCACTTTTGTTGTCTGGTGGCTCAGGTACCCGTTTGCGCCCCATAACCCACACCTCGGCCAAGCAGCTCGTACCCGTCGCGAACAAACCGGTTCTGTTCTACGGCCTGGAGGCGATCGCGGGGGCCGGAATCACCGAGGTCGGGATCATCGTCGGGGACACGGCCGAGGAGATCCGGGGAGCGGTCGGCGACGGTTCCGCGTTCGGGCTCGACGTCACCTACATCCCGCAGGAGGCCCCGCTGGGCCTGGCCCACGCGGTGCTGATCGCCCGTGAGTTCCTGGGCGACGACGACTTCGTGATGTACCTCGGCGACAACTTCGTCGTGGGCGGCATCACGGACCTGGTGGAGGCCTTCCGCGCCGAGCGCCCCCAGGCGCAGATCCTGCTGACGCGGGTGCCGGACCCGACCGCGTTCGGCGTGGCCGAACTCGACGCGGCGGGGCGGGTGATCGGCCTGGAGGAGAAGCCGCGGCACCCCAAGAGCGAACTGGCCCTGGTGGGTGTGTACCTGTTCACCCCGGCGATCCACGAGGCCGTGCGCTCCATCGAGCCCTCGTGGCGCGGCGAGCTGGAGATCACGCACGCCATCCAGTGGCTGATCGACGCGGGACGTGACGTGCGCTCCACGACGATCTCCGGCTACTGGAAGGACACCGGGAACGTCACCGACATGCTCGAGGTCAACCGCTCGGTGCTGGAGACCCTGGACCGCCGGATCGACGGCACCGTCGACGACGACAGCGAGGTCATCGGGCGGGTGCGGATCGAGCCCGGGGCGAAGGTGACCGGCAGCCGGATCGTCGGTCCGGTGGCCGTCGGCGCGAACACCGTGATCACCGACTCGTACATCGGCCCCTTCACCTCGATCGCCGGCGACTGCCGGATCGAGGACAGCGAGATCGAGTACTCCATCGTGCTGCGCGACTCCTCGGTGAGCGGTGTCCGGCGGGTGGAGGCCTCGCTCATCGGCCGCAACGTGGAGGTGACGCCCTCTCCCCGCAAGCCCGCGGCGCACCGGCTGGTCCTCGGCGACCACAGCAAGGTGCAGATCTCCTCATGACGGCCGGCACCGCGGCCACCGGCCTTCCGACCACAACGACCACACCGACCACACCAGGAGACCCACTCGGTGAACACCAGGATCCAGCCCACCGCCCAGGTCGACGAGAGGGCCGCGATAGGTGACGGCACGACGGTCTGGGATCTCGCCCAGATACGGGAGGACGCCCGGCTGGGCAGCGGGTGCATCGTCGGCCGGGGGGCGTACGTCGGCCCGGGGGTGCGGATCGGGGACCGCGTGAAGCTCCAGAACCACGCCCTGGTCTACGAGCCCGCGGTGCTCGGCGACGGGGTGTTCGTCGGCCCGGCGGCGGTGCTCACCAACGACCACTTCCCCCGTTCCGTGGACCCGCAGGGCCGGCTGAAGCGCGGCGGCGACTGGGAGGCCGTGGCCGTCGTGGTGGGCGAGGGGGCGTCGCTGGGGGCCCGTTCGGTGTGCGTGGCGCCGGTACGCGTCGGCCGCTGGGCCCTGGTCGCGGCGGGTGCCGTGGTGACCCGGGACGTGCCGGACTTCGCGCTGGTGGCCGGCGTACCCGCCCGCCGGATCGGCTGGGTCGGGCGGGCCGGTGTCCGGCTGGTGGAGCGCGCGGGCGAGCCGGGCGGCTGGGAGTGCCCCGAGACCGGTGAGCGGTACGACGAGAAGGACGGCGAACTCCTGCCGCTCCCATGACCAGTTGATCCCACGAAGAACCGGTGCCGATTCTCCCAAAACACCGTTCGTCGAACATGTGCAGGCATAACATGTGTGCGAACTGTGCAGGCTCAGCACAGGGACCACACGATTCGGCAGTGCCCGGGGGGGTTTTCACAGTGAGGACGTCTGTGCCTCGAGCGAGGAGCGGCAGCCGCTCCGGCGCCTGACATCTGCATTGCCTTCACACCGCCCGGCCGTTCACGCCGCGGCGATCTCAAGTCTGCGCGAAAACAGGACCCACAGGGGGGTTGGTGTGTCCGAACGATGACCATCACACGTCTCGCGGCGCTCGGTCGTGAGGAACCGGCGCTGCTCACGCTCGCCCAACGACTGCTCACGGTCGCCGAGTCGGGGCTTCCGTCGATGCTGCTCCCCGGCAAGGAGGCCTTCGCCTTCACCATGGCCGGGCACAGGTCGCCCGACGGCTCCTGGACACTGGAGCGGCGCGGGACCAGCACCCGGTACGCGGCCATCACCGCGCTCGGGGCCCGGTTCCTGCCGGAGGACCGCCAGCGCGCGGTGCTCGGCGGGCGCAGCGCCCAGGAGTTCACGGGCCTGCTGATCGAGTCCCTGCCCGCGGTGGCCAACCTCGGGGACGCGGCGCTCATCGCCTGGGCCGCCGCCGACACCGGCCATCCCAAGCTGTCCGACGCCCTGGACCGGATGCACGCCCTCGACGACGAGGGCCGGCCGCAGTACACCGTCGAGGCGGCGTGGGTGCTGTCCGCCCTCGCGGCGGCGCACGGCACGGTCGACGTGGAGGGGCGCCTGCCCGCGGCCCGCGACCGCCTGCTGCGGGCCCGGCTCGGGAACAGCCCGCTGTTCCCGCACGCCACCGGCCCCGGCCTGGTGCCCTGGTACCGGGCCCACGTGAGCTGCTTCGCCGACCAGACCTACCCGCTCCAGGCCCTCGCCCGGGCGCACGCCTGCGGCCACGGGGGCGGCGATCCGGAGGCGCTGGCCGCGGCCGACGCCTGCGCCGCGCGCATCTGCGAGCTGCAGGGGGACGGCGGGCAGTGGTGGTGGCACTACGACGCGCGCACCGGCGGGGTCGTGGAGGGCTATCCGGTCTACAGCGTCCACCAGCACGCGATGGCGCCGACCGCCCTGTTCGACCTCGCCGACGCAGGCGGCACCGACTTCGCCGCGGCCGTCCGCAAGGGCCTCGGGTGGATGACGGAGGTACCGGAACTGGCCGGAGACCCGCGGAAACAGGAGCCGTTGATCCTCGACGATCTCGGTGTCACCTGGCGCAAGGTCTTCCGGGGCGATCCGAAGAAGGCCGTGCGCGCCGCCCGGGGCCTGGGCACCAGGGTCGCTCCGGGCCTGCGGCTGGGACCCCTGGACCGGGTGTACCGCCCCGTCTCCGTGGACCGCGAGTGCCGGCCGTACGAGTTCGGCTGGATGCTCCACGCCTGGCTGGGAGGCAGCGTATGAGCGGGCGTCGCTCCCTGTTCGGGGTCGAGCTGGACCCCCTGACCATGGACCAGACCGTGGAACGCTGTCTGGCCGCGGTCCGGGAGGACCGGCAGCTCGAGATCGGTGTGGTCAACGCCGCGAAGCTGGTGAACATGCGGCGGGACCAGCGGCTCGCCGGGGCCGTGGCCGGGTGCGATCTCGTGCTCGCCGACGGGCAGGCCGTGGTCTGGGCCGGCCGGCTCCTGCGCGCCCCGCTGCCGGAACGGGTCGCCGGTATCGACCTGTTCCTGCGGCTGCTGGCCGAGGCGGAGTCGGCGGGGATGTCCGTCTACTTCCTCGGTGCCCGGCAGGAGGTGCTGGAGCGGATGCTGGTCGAGGTGGCCGACCGCTTCCCCGGCCTGAAGGTGGCGGGCAGCCGGAACGGCTACTTCGACGACACCGAGCAGCCGGCGGTCGCGGACGCGATCGCCCGCAGCGGTGCGCAGTTGCTGTTCCTCGGCATGACCTCGCCCAAGAAGGAGATCTTCACCGCCGCGTACGGCGAGCGCACCGGCGCCCGCGTGGTGCACGGGGTCGGCGGCTCCTTCGACATCCTGGCCGGGGTCACCAGACGGGCCCCGGCGATCTGGCAGCGCTGGGGCGTCGAGTGGCTGTACCGGGCGCTGCAGGAGCCGCGCCGACTGGGCCGACGCTATCTCACCACCAATGCTGCCTTCGTCCTCATGACGGCGCGCGAGTTCATCCGGCTCACCCCGTCGCCCGCCTCCGCGAACAGGAGTCACTGATGCGCGTCGTCGTGGTCGGACAGGGATACGTCGGCCTGCCACTGGCCATTCGGGCCGCCGAGGTCGGTCACGAGGTGATCGGCTACGACGTCGACTCCCGGCGGATCAAGAGCCTCGCCGCCGGGGAGTCGTTCGTCGAGGACGTCTCCTCGGAGCGGATCCGCGCCGCGCTGGACAGCGGCGCCTACCGCCCCAGCGACGCGGCCCGCGACTGCGGCGGCTTCGACGTCGCCGTGGTGACGGTGCCGACGCCGCTGCACGAGGGCACACCCGACCTGCGGTACATCAGGGAGTCGGCGGTCACCCTCGCCCGCTATCTGCGCCCCGGTGCCACGGTCGTCCTGGAGTCGACCACCTACCCCGGCACCACCCAGGAGCTGTTCGCCCCGATCCTGGAGGACGGCTCGGGCCTGGCCGCGGGCCCCGACTTCCACCTGGGCTACAGCCCGGAACGGATCGACCCCGGAAACGCCGTGTGGGGCTTCAAGGAGACCCCGAAGGTGGTGTCCGGCGTCGACGCGGCCTCGCTGCAGGCGGTGCGTGACTTCTACGGGCAGCTCGTCGACACCACCGTGCCGGTGCGCTCGCCCAAGGAGGCCGAGCTGGCCAAGCTGCTGGAGAACACCTTCCGGCACGTCAACATCGCGCTGGTCAACGAGATCGCGATGTTCGCCCACCACCTGGACATCGACGTGTGGCAGGCCATCGACGCCGCCTCCACGAAGCCGTTCGGCTTCATGAAGTTCACGCCCGGACCGGGGGTCGGCGGCCACTGCCTGCCGATCGATCCCTCGTACCTGTCCTGGCGGGTGCAGCGCGAACTCGGCCAGAGCTTCCGCTTCGTGGAGCTGGCCAACGACATCAACAACCACATGCCCGAGTACGTGGCACGGCGCATCAGCGACCTGTTCAACGAAAGGCGCCGGTCCGTCAACGGCTCGAACATCCTGCTGCTGGGCCTGGCGTACAAGAAGAACACCGGCGACGCCCGCGAGTCGCCCGCCCTGCGCGTCTCCCAGCTCCTGCTCGACATGGGAGCCCAGGTCAAGGCCTCGGACCCGCACGTGGTCGAGAGCCTGCCGGTGGACACCCGGCTGGTCCGGGTCGACCCGGTGCCGGAGGAGCTGGCCGCCGCCGACGTGGTGGTCCTGCTCACCGACCACGACAGCTTCGACTACGAACTCATCGCCGAACACGCCCGCTTCGTCCTCGACTGCCGCCGCCGGCTGTCGGCCGGGCCCACGATCGAGGTGCTCTGAACCATGCCCCGCATCGTCTGCGTCGCCGGTGCGCGACCCAACTACATGAAGATCAAACCGGTGATGGACGCGCTGGAACGCCGGGGCGCCGAGGTGATCCTGGTCCACACCGGTCAGCACTACGACCCGGCCATGAACGAGGTGTTCTTCACCGACCTCGGCATCCGGCCGCCCGACCACTTCCTCGGGGTCGGCTCCGGCACCCACGCGGAGCAGACCGGGCGGGTGATGACCGCGTTCGAGCCGCTGCTCGCCGAGTTGTCCCCGGACGTCGTCGTGGTGGTCGGCGACATCAACTCCACCCTGGCCTGCGCCCTGGTCACCGCCAAGGCGGGCCCGCTGCTGGCCCATGTCGAGGCCGGGCTGCGCAGCCGCGACTGGGGCATGCCGGAGGAGGTCAACCGGGTCGCCACCGACCGGGTCAGCGACTACCTGCTGGCCCCCTCCCCCGACGCCGCCGGGAACCTGCGCGCCGAGGGGTACCGGGACGACCAGATCCACCTGGTCGGCAACGTCATGATCGACACGCTGCTGGCCAACCTGGAACGGGCCCGCGCCTCGGACGTCCTCGTCCGGCACGGCCTGGCCAGGGGGGAGTACGGTCTGGTCACCCTGCACCGGCCCGCCAACGTCGACGACCCCGAGATCCTCGCCGGGCTGCTCAAAGCCCTGGGCGAGGTCGCCGGCCGCTGCCCGCTGCTGCTGCCCGTGCACCCGCGCGCCGCCGAACGGCTGGCCGCCGTCGGCGTCCCCGGCGGGATCCGGCTGGTGCCGCCCGCCGGGTACCTCGACTTCATCGCGCTGCAGGACTCGGCCCGCCTCGTGCTGACCGACTCGGGCGGTGTGCAGGAGGAGACCACCGCGCTGGGTGTGCCCTGTGTGACCCTCCGGGACAACACCGAGCGGCCCGTCACCGTGGAGCAGGGCACCAATGTGCTGGCGGGCCGCGATCCGGCGCGCATCGTCTCCACCGTGCACCGGGTGCTGGACGATCCGCCCGCGCCGCGCCGGCCCGAACTGTGGGACGGCCTGGCGAGTGACCGCATCGCCGCCGTGCTGCTGGAGGGAGGGACCGCGAGCAGCCGGCCGAGGCCCACCGACCAAACATCCACCATATGATCCGCTTGCAACATATTCTCATCGGGGGTCGGGGCGTGAGGGGGCACCACCATGGATCTCGCTGAGATCTTCCGGGTCATGCGCAGGCGCTGGTACGTCCTGCTGCCCGGACTGCTGCTGACCGCCGTGCTGGCGGCCGGTGTGGCACTGGTGGTTCCGGTCACCTACCAGTCGCAGAGCACGGTGGCCCTTCTGAACTCCCAGAAGGCCACCGTGGCCTACGACGGAAATCCGTTCCTCAGCACCCAGACCTCGCTCACCGGCATGGCCGACAGCCTGGCCCGCAACCTCAACTCCGACGGCTCGCTGCGGGAACTGAAGTCCCGTGGCGCCAAGGGCACGTTCGAGGCCAAGCTCGCCGACAACGCGCAGGGGCCGCTGATGTGGCTGACCGTCACCGGCACCGACAAGGCCGCCGTCCTGGCCTCGGACCGCATCCTGGCCGCGTACGCCAAGGAGCGGCTGGACCAGTTCCAGAAGCAGCAGTCGGTCGCTCCGAAGGCCATGATCCGCATGACCACGATCGTGCCTCCGCAGACCCCGGTGGCCCAGACCAAGACCCGGCTGGAGTACCTGGTGATGGCCGGGGGCCTGGGTCTGGTGCTGAGCCTGGTCGCGGCCTTCTACGTGGAGGCGCGCCACCGGCCCCGCCGGCCGGCGCGCGCGGCGGAGCCCGCACGCACCGCCGCCGGCGCACCGCCCGCCGCCGGGCCCGCGGCCGGGGAACCGGCCGCGGAACGGACGATCGCACTCAGGACGCCGCCCAGCTGGTCGCGGTCCGCCGAGAACAGGCCCGCCGCGGAGCCGGGGGCCGCGCGGCCCGCCATGGCCGCGGCGCCCGCCGCCGAGCCGCTCGACGAGGAGTCGACTCATGGACAGCGTTCGCACACCGGACAGCGAGACCGCTGAGCCGAGCGACACCCCCGCTCCCCCCTCCCTCGGGCGCAAGGTCCGTTCCGCGGCCCGGTGGAGTCTGATCAACACCGTGGTCATGCGCCTCGGCAACTTCGCCACCGGCATCCTGCTGGCCCGATTCGCCCTCGGCCCCGCCGAATGGGGCGTCTACGGCATGGCCCAGACCGTGCTGCTGGTCCTGCTCTCCGCGAACGAGCTGGGCGTCGGCCTGGCCATCGTCCGCTGGGACGGCGACCCGCGCCGGTTCGCGCCGACCGTGCTGACGCTCGGCACCGCGTCCAGCGTCCTGCTGTACGCCGCGATCTTCGTCTCGGCGCCGACGGTGGCCGGCCTGCTGGACTCTCCCGGGGCCTCGGGCGTGCTGCGGGTGATGTGCCTGTGCCTGGTGCTGGACGGAGTGGCCCAGGTGCCCGCCGGCTTCCTGACCCGGGAGTTCGCGCAGGGCAGACGGATGGTGATCGACGCGCTCAACTTCGTCCTGAGCACCACCGTGACACTGGTGCTGGCCTTCGCCGGCTGGGGCGCGATGAGCTTCGCCTGGGGAGCGGTGGCCGGCAATGTCGCCGCGCTCGTGGGCTGCGCGCTCGCCGCACCGGGCATGCTGCGGTTCGGCTGGGACGCCCAGCAGGCCCGCGCGCTGCTCGGGTTCGGGCTCCCGCTGGCCGGCGCGAGCCTGCTCGCACTCGCCGTGGTCAACGTGGACACCATGGTCGTCGGCTCCTCCCTCGGCTCGGTCGCCCTGGGCTTCTACGTCCTGGCGTTCAACATGTCGGGCTGGCCGGTGCGCATCATCTCCGAGGCGGCCCGCCGTGTCTCCTTCGCCGGCTTCTCCCGGCTGGCCGGGTCCCCGGAGGCCCTGGCACAGGGCTTCAGCCGTGCCCTGGGCGTACTGGTCACCGGCACCGTCCCGCTGTGCGTACTGCTCGGCGGACTGGCCGAGCCGGTCGTCCGCCTCGTGTACGGGAGCAAGTGGGCGCCCGCGGCATCGGCGCTGCCCTGGCTGATGGCCCTGGGCCTGGTCCGCATCGGCTGCGAACTCGCCTACGACTGCCTGGTCGCCGCCGGACGGCGCCGCTCCCTGATCCTCGTCCAGGGCCTGTGGGTCGTCGCCCTCGTCCCCGTCCTCGTCGTCGGCGCCCGCCTCGGTGGCGTCGTCGGCGTCTCCCAGGGGCACGTCATCGTCGCGGCCGGTCTTGTCGTCCCCGCATTTCTGTACGCCCTGGGCCGGACCGGGATCGGCCCCGCCCACATCGTCAGGGCCTGTACCTGGCCCTTCCTCGGGGGAGCCGTGATGGCCGTGGTGACCCTCGTCGCGAAGCGGCTCCTCGGCGACGGCACCGTCGCCCTCTTCGTCATCGGCGCCACCGCCCTCGCCTGTTATGTGGTGTGCGTCCTGCCCAGCCGCCGCTTCCTGCTCGGCGCCCGAATCCCGGAGGCCGTGTGACCAGGCTCCGTCAACTTGCGGTCTTACTGGCCCTGTTGCTCTGCGTCGCGTGCGCCTCGGGTGCCGGTGCCGCGCCGTCCGCCCAGAGTCCCGCCCGCGGCACGGCCCACCCGGCGCCACCCTCGTCCGGGGCATCCTCGGCTCCGCCGGCCCCCTCGTCGCACCCGGTGGGCCCCCCGCCGCGGCCGGTGGGCCCGTCGCCCGGGAGTTCCTCGCCGCGCGGAGCGTCCTCGCCGTCCGCTGCGCCGGCGGCGCAAGCCGAGGCGGGCTTCCCCGACGCCCGCTCCACCGGTCCGCGCGTCCCGCTCGAGCCCCACTCCACCGGGAACATGAGCATCAGGACCGACGGCACCGTCATCAGAGGGTGGGACATCACCGGCTCACTCGACATCTACGCGGACGACGTGACCGTCATCGACTCGAGGATCACCTCCACCAACTGGTGGGGGATCAACCTGCGCCCCGGGCACCGCGGTCTGCGGATCCTGCACAGCACCATCACCGCCGTTCCCGGCAAGGGGCCCGACAACGGGGGCGTCGACTACGCCGTCTCCAACATGGGAGTCAGTCCCGTCGAGGTGGGCTGGTGCGACGTCTCCGTCTTCGGCAACGCCCTCTCCATGGGGCAGGGCAACCTCCACGACAACTACGTCCACGACCTGGTCCCCTTCCGCAACGCCGGCGGCGAGTGGCAGCACACCGACGCGGTGATCAGCGGCGGGAGCAACCAGGGCAGCCTGGTCATCCGGCACAACACCCTGCTCAACTCCGTCCCCGTCGACCGGGGGGCCTCGGCGGCCATCGGCCTGTTCGCCGACACCGGCCCCGTCTCCAACACCGTCATCGACGGCAATCTGCTGGCGGGCGGCGCCTACGCCCTGTACGGGGGCGGTGAGGGTGCCACCGGGATCCAGGTCACGGACAACGTCTTCTCCACCCGGTACCACCGCAACTCCGGCCACTACGGCGCCGTCACCGCCTGGAACACCGCCGGTTCCGGCAACGTCTGGCGCGGCAACCGGTTCACCCACGGGCACGCCATCGCGCCGCAGCCGGCCGGCTGAGGAAGAGGATCATGCGACGCATCGCCCGCGCCCCCTGGGAACTGCTCAAGCGCGCCTTCGGCTGGCTCGTCCTGTTCGAGCTCCGCAACAAGGTCCTTCTCGCCCCGTCCGCGCTGCGGCTGCGCCGCGTCGAGACGTCCGAGGCCCGCCGCCTCGACACCGCCATCGGTCCCCGGCCGGCGGCCCTCGTGGCGACGGTGATCGCGACGCACCGCCGGCCCGACGAACTGCGGGCGGCCGTACGCTCGGCACTGGACCAGACCGTCCGAGACCAGGTCGTCATCGTCGTCGACGACGGCGCCGGCCTCCCCCGGCTGCCCGACGACCCGCGGCTGTTCGCCGTCTCACTGGCGCGGAACACCGGGGTGGCCGGCGTGGTGCGCAACGTGGGCATCCGTCTGACCCGCTCGCGGTACGTGGCGTTCCTGGACGACGACAACCTGTGGGAGCCCGACCATCTGGAGCGGGCGCTGGCGGTGCTGGAGGCCCCCGGCGGCCCCGACGCCGTCTACACGGCGCTGCGCCGGGTCCTGCCGGACGGGACCGAACGGGACGTCCTGTCCGTGCCGTTCGACCGCCGCCGGGCGGCCCGCGAGTCCTTCCTGGACACCAACGCCTTCGTCGGACGACGGAACCGGGCGCTTCGTTTCAGCCGGCTGCGCCGGACCCCGCAGGTGCTGCCCCGTGAGGACTGGGAGCTGGTGCACCGCTACAGCCGCGCCCACACCGTGCGCCACGTACCGCACCCCACCGTGCGGTACCTGGTGAACCCGGCCAGTTTCTACACCACTTGGTCCGGCTGAGGCCCGGTACCCGGCGGCGTCTCACGGCCCGGGCGTCACCCGCAGCGCGCCCGGCCTGAGCAGCGCGGTCGCGGCGGCCCGGCTCGCCCTGCGCCCGAGGGCCGCGCGGGACGCCTCGCGCAGGAGCACGGCCGCCCGGAAGCACACGGTCGCGCCGGGTCCGTGCCGCCGCCCGTACAGACGCACGCGGTTGAGGGTGAGCAGGGTCCACAGACGGGGCGAGACCCGGGAGTCGCCACCCAGGTGGACGGCCTCGGCCGTGGGCTCGAGCTGGGTGGCCCAGCCGCGGTCCCGCGCGCGCAGGCAGTACTCGGTCTCCTCCGAGTAGAGGAAGAAGGACTCGTCCCACGGGCCGCAGGCCGCCAGGCAGTCGGCGGAGAGGGCCATGAGCGCACCGGTCGCCCAGTCCGCGCGGGTGGGCCGCGCGTAGGCGGCGGGATCGGTGACCAGCTCGCTCAGGCGCGGGAAGCGCCCGGCGCGGCGATTGCCGATGACCGCCTCACCGAGGGCCCGGCTCACGCTCGACTCACGGCGCAGCGAGTGCAGGGGCGCCTCCCGGCCGTCCTCGTACAGAAGCGGGACGGCGATGCCCACCTGGGCACCCAGCGTGTCGACGAGGCGCTTGGCGCAGCCCTGCCGCATCCGGATGTCCGGGTTGCACACCAGTACGGCCCGGTAGCCGCCCTCCCACTCACCGGCGGCCCTCAGTGCCGCGTTGACCCCGGCGGCGTACCCGGCGTTGCGTCCGGTCTGGACGACGGTGGCGTCGGGGGCCAGCGACCGGAGCACCTCGACGGTGTCGTCGGCGGAGTCGTTGTCGGCGACGACGAGCCGCCAGTCGAGTCCGGCCATGCCCTCGGGCAGCGCGGCGAGGAACCCGGGCAGCACCGGCGCGCTGTTCCAGGTGACGACGATGACGGCGACGGGGCTCATCGGGACTCCACGAGTTGGGGAAGCTGGGGTTCGGAGGTCTTGACGGGGGGCGGCGCTGCGGTGGCGGCCTCGCCCCGGACGAAGCCGAGGAGGCTGCCCCCCGCCCCCAGCAGCAGGAAGAACAGGCCGGCGAACATCGGGAAGCTGAGCGAGTCGAAGGTGGCGCTGACGACGAGCGCGACCAGCGACGAGGCGAAGAACGCCTGCCCCAGTTCGCGGTCGGCCTCGGTGCGGGCCAGCCGCCGGACAGCACCGCCCTGGTGGATCCCGGCGACGAACAGGACGAGCATGGCGACCAGTCCGAGCGCGCCCATCTCCGCCAGGGTCAGCATGTACTGGTTGTCCGTGAAGAAGTAGCGGTCCGGGGTGAAGGTGCCGAAGCCCCGCCCGAACAGGGGATGTTCCTCCAGGTAGGGCACGATCGCGCTGTACTTGACCGTGCGGGCCTGGGTGCTGCTGTCGGAGTTCGACAGGAACGAGGCGAACAGGCCGGTGATCGTGCCGATCAGTCCGGGGACCAGCACCTTGAAGACGGCGACGGACGCGGTCATGACGCCGATCGCGGTCCAGCGCCGGGCCGGCTTCCAGCGCGGCACCATCACCAGGGCCACCAGCAGCAGGCCGATGATCGAGGTCCGCGACACGGTCAGGGGCAGCGCTCCGGCGATGAGCAGCACCGGGCCCCAGCGGCGCGCCCAGTGCAGGTGGCTGCGCACCGGGTCGAAGGCCTGCTGGATGGCGAAGGGCAGCAGGATCGCCAGCATGCCGCCGAACTCGAGCGGCTGGGCGGTGGTGGCGCGCGGCCGGGTGAAGGCGCCGCGGTCCATGACGCTGACCTGGGCGACGCTGGTCTGCAGGCCGGGGATGTGGATGGAGTCGGCGATGTTGGTGCCGGAGAAGAAGTCGTAGAAGCCGATAGCGGCGACGACGGAGCCCATCACCACCACCCGGCGCATCAGGACGTCGAGCCGGGCGCGCTCCTGCACGCCCGCCGAGGTGAGGACCACCAGTGACACCCACACCAGGAACCCGATGAGCCCGCGGTCGGCGCCCAGGACCTCCGCGTGCGAGCTCTCCCGCCCGGCGTCCGAGACGTACGCCGCCAGGACGGCCAGCCCGAGCACGCACATCGCCACGCGCGCGAGCCTGGTTCCCGGCGCGGGCAGGACGCGTCCGCCGAGCCAGGTCGCGAGGTACCACAGCAGGCCGAGCAGGGCGAAGACGTTGGCGGGGGTGCCGACCCCGCCGAGCGCGGGCAGAGCCAGGTTCGACGGGATGAAGAAGGCCAGCGCCAGGTAGACGGTGAGGATCGCCGTGGCGTCGACCCTCCGTCCGAGCAGTCCTCTTCGTCCCCGTCGGGGCGCGCGGGCCTCCCGGGCCCGCGGAACGGCGCTCTTCGCGGCGTGCCGCCGGCGGCGCACCACGGCGACGCCCTCCAGCAGTATCGACAGCAGGAAGGCGCTGACGGCACCGAGGATGACGACGGCCGCGATGTCCTGGTAGCGGTTCTTCGACTTCGCCACCGGGGTCTGCGGCAGGACGACGGGCGCCGTCTGCACGAAGTACGCGGGCGGGACCTTGGCCGCTGCCTGGAGGGCCTTGAGCTGCTCACCGGCGAACTCGGTCAGGGTGTTGGTCTCCTCCAGCACCTTCGCCCGGTCGGTCCCGGTCACGCTGAGCGTGAGCAGCGGACTGTCGGCGGTCGGCGCGAAACCGGCCGTGTACGGGTCCGTGACGCCGCGGCCGCGCAGCTCCTTGGCGGCGTCGTTCGACTCCAGGGCCCTGATCAGCACGTCGGCGGTGACGATGAGCGAACCGCCCGCGTTGGAGATGGGGTTGCCGAAGGTGGGGGGCAGCCGGGAGACCGCCGAGGAGTCCAGCAGGGTGACCGAGCTCTGCGACTCGTAGGAGACGGGCACGGTCACGTAGAGGTATCCGCCGCAGACCAGGCTGAGCAGCGTGAGGGGCACCACGAAGTACCACCGTCTGCGCAGAATGGCCCAGATCTCACCAAGACTCATGAACCATCCCCCCATTCGGTGGCATCCCGCCGCGCGTCCTGCCAGTATCGGGGCTGACGGAAGGAACTCGTATGTCGCCCGGGAACGTCGCCGACGCACTGCTCCGCCGCTGGTACGTGGTGCTGGCCGCGCTGCTGCTGACGGCCGCCGCGGCGTACCAGGTGGTGCGTCCCGCACCGCAGTACACCGGGTCCGCGGTCGTCGTCCTCAAGCCGCCGGTGACCCGGAACCAGCCCAATCAGCTCACCAACCTGCAGCCGCCGCTCGCCCTGGTCTCCTACGGGGTCGTGCAGCAGCTCGAATCGCCCTCTGGCGCAAAGGAGTTGAAGGAGGCCGGAGTCCGGGGGACATACCATCTGGTCCCCCGCAACAGCGGCACCAGCGCCACGCCGCGCTATCTGATCCCCTCCCTGCAGATCCAGTCGCAGGCATCCGGGCCCGAGGCCGCCGTGACGGCGGTGCGCCGCATCATCGGCGTCTACTCCCGGCACGTCGACGCGATGCAGTCGGCGCAGCGGGTGCCCGCCGGCTCGCGGATCACCGCCTCCGTGCTGACCTCGCCGAGCGCCGCCGAGGTGCGGGGCGACCGGAACCGGGGCCTGGCCGGCACGGGCCTGCTGGGCCTGGCCGCGGGCGTTCTCGGCGCGTTGTGGCTCGACCGGTACGTGATGAGCCGTCGCGGGACCGTGCCCGGCCGGCACGCCGGACCGGTTCCCGCGGCCGGCTGAATTGAACTGATCGCTCATCAGATACCGCGGCGCTTCCAGGACTCCCACCACAGCCACTCCCGGCCGCGGTCGGCCACGGCCGACCACACCAGCGGCTGGAGGTACGGCATCGCCTTCGGTCCGATCCGCCGTCTGAGCCGCAGGGCGCGGTACTCCGGCAGCGCCGCGTACCCCGGGTGGCACTCCTGCGCGAAGGCCACGCACTCGTCGACCGGAACGGCGCCGGTGCGGCCCCGGTCGTAGGCACGGTAGGCCCGGCGCAGCGCGAAGCGGGCCAGGCGGGCGTGGACCTCGTCGGCGAGGCGGTCGGCGTGCGGCAGCCGGTCGGCGCATTTGGCGAGCACCGAGTCGAAGGCCACGAGGCGCTGGCGCAGGTCGTCGAGCTGGCCGCCGAAGTCCGTCGTGGACATGTTCTTGCCGTGGACACGATAGAAGGCCTGGTCGGCACCGCGTATGTAGCCGACGTCGGCGTGCGCGGCGAGCCGCATCCACATCTCGATGTCGCCGGCGTGCGGCAGCGCGGGGTCGTAGCCGCCGACCTCGCGCTGCAGGCTGGTGCGGACGACGACCTCGGGCGAGGTGATGCAGCCGGTGCCCTCGCGGAAGCGCCGCTCCAGCCACCAGTGGCCGGGATATACCACCGCGCCGGTGCCGCGGGTACGGGCCGGCGGCAGCGGTCCGCCGTGCTGGAAGCGCAGGGGGCGCCCGTAGGCGAACCCCACCCCGGGGTGGGCGTCCAGCAGCGCGGCGGCCCGGACCAGGGCGCCGGGCACCAGCCGGTCGTCCGCGGAGAGCAGGGCGACGTAGGTGCCGTCGGCCCATTCCAGCAGGCCCTCGTTGTAGGTGGCGATGTGGCCCTTGTTGGTCTCGTGGACGCGGACCTCGATCCGCGGGTCGGAGGCGGCCAGCTTGTGCGCGATCTCCGCCGAGTCGTCCGGGGAGGCGTCGTCGATGATGAGGACCCGGACGTCGACGCCGTCCTGTTGGTCCAGGACGCTGCTCACGCAGTCGGCCAGGAAATGGCCGTACTTGTAGCAAGGGATCACAACACTGACGCTGCTCATCGGTGGGAATGCCAATCCCCGGTGGTGGGGGGGGGGGGGG
>NZ_JALLIN010000045.1 GCF_023630175.1 Streptomyces cellostaticus
TCCTTTTACAGCTCCGGCTCTTGGGCACCACTGCCCGAGAGCCGGAGCTTTTTTGCGTTGGGGTAGGGTCGGGGAGCATCGTTTCGCTCCTTACCGCACAGGAGGCCCCCGGGTGGAGGTCCAGGAGACCCGTGTCCAGACGGACCGGGTGCTCACCATCCCCAACATCCTCAGCATGGCTCGGCTCGCCGGCGTCCCGCTCTTCCTGTGGCTCATCCTCAGGCCTGAGTTCGGCGGCCCCAAGAGCGACGGCTGGGCCCTTCTTGTGCTCGCACTGAGCGGGATCAGCGACTACCTCGACGGAAAGCTCGCCAGGCGCTGGAACCAGATCAGCAACCTCGGCCGGCTGCTCGACCCCGCGGCCGACCGGCTCTACGTTCTCTCGACGCTGCTCGGCCTCACCTGGCGTGGGATCCTCCCGCTCTGGCTGACCGGCCTTCTGCTCGCACGAGAGCTCGTCCTGCTCGTGATGGTCGGCATCCTGCGCCGACACGGCTATCCGCCGCCCCAGGTGAACTTCCTCGGGAAGGCAGCCACCTTCAACCTGATGTACGCGTTCCCGCTCCTGCTGCTCAGCGACGGAAACGGTTGGATCGCGTCACTGGCCGCTGTTTTCGGATGGGCGTTCGCAGGTTGGGGTACAACCCTCTACTGGTGGGCAGGAGTGCTCTACGTGGTGCAAGTCCGCCGCCTCGTCCGCGCGGACGCCACGGCCGATTGAGCACCGCCGATTGTCCGGACAAAGTGGTCCGATGGCCCGCCGCGCCGAAGTGCGGGACAATCTGGACGGGTGAAGTCGGCTAGACCGTCGTCTCTTTAGGAGGACGCTTCCGACATGAAGGCCGTCGTGATGGCCGGTGGCGAAGGCACTCGCCTTCGCCCTATGACCTCCAGCATGCCCAAGCCGCTCCTGCCCGTGGCCAATCGCCCGATCATGGAGCATGTGCTGAGGCTGCTCAAAAGGCATGGGCTCAACGAGACCGTTGTCACCGTGCAGTTCCTGGCATCGCTCGTCAAGAACTACTTCGGCGACGGCGAAGAGCTCGGAATGGAGCTCACCTATGCCAACGAGGAGAAGCCGCTCGGTACCGCCGGAAGCGTCAAGAACGCCGAAGAGGCGTTGAAGGACGACGCCTTCCTCGTCATCTCCGGCGACGCCCTGACCGACTTCGACCTCACCGACCTGATCAATTTCCACAAGGAGAAGGGCGCACTGGTCACCGTCTGCCTGACCCGGGTGCCCAATCCGCTGGAGTTCGGCATCACCATCGTCGACGAGGAGGGCAAGGTCGAGCGTTTCCTCGAGAAGCCGACCTGGGGGCAGGTCTTCTCCGACACGGTGAACACGGGCATCTACGTCATGGAGCCCGAGGTCTTCGACTACGTCGAGGCCGATGTCTCCGTCGACTGGTCCGGTGACGTCTTCCCTCAGCTGATGAAGGAGGGCAAGCCGATCTACGGCTATGTCGCCGAGGGCTACTGGGAGGACGTCGGTACCCACGAGAGCTACGTCAAGGCGCAGGCCGACGTCCTCGAGGGCAAGGTCGACGTCGACGTCGACGGCTTCGAGATCTCCCCGGGCGTCTGGGTGGCCGAGGGAGCCGAGGTGCACCCCGACGCGGTGCTCCGCGGGCCGCTCTACATCGGCGACTACGCCAAGGTGGAGGCCGGTGCCGAAATCCGCGAGCACACCGTCGTGGGTTCCAACGTCGTCGTCAAGAGCGGTGCCTTCCTGCACCGGGCAGTCGTCCACGACAACGTGTACGTCGGCCAGCACAGTAATCTGCGCGGCTGTGTCGTCGGCAAGAACACCGACATCATGCGAGCCGCCCGGATCGAGGACGGCGCGGTCATCGGTGACGAGTGCCTGATCGGTGAAGAATCGATCGTTCAGGGTAATGTGCGGGTCTACCCGTTCAAGACCATCGAGGCCGGCGCGTTCGTCAACACCTCGGTGATCTGGGAGTCGCGGGGACAGGCCAACCTGTTCGGCGCCCGTGGCGTCTCGGGCATCCTCAACGTGGAGATCACACCCGAGCTGGCCGTGCGGCTCGCCGGCGCCTACGCGACCACGTTGAAGAAGGGCTCCACGGTCACCACGGCCCGTGACCACTCCCGAGGCGCCCGCGCACTCAAGCGCGCGGTGATCTCCGCGCTGCAGGCCAGCGCCATCGACGTACGGGACCTGGAGAACGTCCCGCTGCCCGTGGCCCGGCAGCAGACCGCGCGCGGCAGTGCGGGCGGCATCATGATCCGGACCTCGCCGGGTGTGCCGGACTCCGTCGACATCATGTTCTTCGACGGGCAGGGCGCGGACCTCTCGCAGGGCGGCCAGCGGAAGCTGGACCGCGTGTTCGCGCGGCAGGAGTACCGTCGCGCGTTCCCCGGCGAGATCGGCGACCTGTACTTCCCGGCGAGCGTCTTCGACTCGTACACCGGTTCGCTGCTGCGGAACGTCGACATCACCGGCATAGCGGAGTCGGGCCTCAAGGTCGTCGTGGACGCGTCCAACGGCAGCGCCGGTCTCGTGCTGCCCAGCCTCCTCGGCAAGCTCGGCGTGGACTCGCTGACGATCAACCCCGGTCTCGACGAGTCCCGGCCCACGGAGACCGAGGAGATTCGGCGCAAGGGCCTGGTGCGTCTCGGGGAGATCGTGGCGTCCTCCGGGGCCGCGTTCGGCGTGCGGTTCGACCCCGTCGGCGAGCGGTTGTCGCTCGTGGACGAGAAGGGCCGGATCATCGAGGACGACCGGGCGCTGCTGGTCATGCTGGACCTGGTGGCCGCGGAGCGGCGCAGCGGCCGGGTGGCGCTGCCGGTGACCACGACCAGGATCGCCGAACAGGTGGCCGCCTACCACGGCACCCAGGTCGAGTGGACCACCACCTCTCCCGACGATCTCACGCGGGTGGGACGCGAGGAGGGCACCATCTTCGGTGGTGACGGCAAGGGCGGATTCATCGTCCCCGAGTTCAGCAGCGTCTACGACGGCACGGCGGCCTTCGTACGGCTGATCGGGCTGGTGGCCCGCACACAGCTCACGCTGAGCCAGATCGACGCGCGGATTCCGCGGGCACACGTCCTGAAGCGGGACCTGGCGACCCCGTGGGCCGTCAAGGGCCTCGTCATGCGGCGGGTCGTCGAGGCGGCCGGGGACCGCTCCGTCGACACGACCGACGGTGTGCGGGTCGTGGAGAGCGACGGGCGCTGGGTGATGGTGCTGCCCGACCCGGCCGAGGCCGTCACCCATCTGTGGGCCGAGGGGCCGGACGACGCCTCGGCCCAGGCCCTGCTGGACGAGTGGGCGGCCGTGGTGGACAGCGCCGGGCGGTAGGACCGGCAGCGTGCTGAGCGGCGGAAGCCGCCGCACGCGCGTACCGGACAGGTCTCCTCGACGAGGCCTGTCCGGTACGCCGGTGGGGCCATTCGGAGGTACTGCTCGCGACATGCGACGATGTGCGGCATGCCGCAGCAATCCCCCGTTCGGAGCAGCCTCCCCCCGCGGTCGTCGCGCCCCGACGCGTCCATGTCGTTGATCACCAACGTCATGGACCACAGTCTCGACGACGGCTACGCGGAGGCCGCCGCCCGGCGGGCGGCGCAGGGTGAGGACGGAGGGCTGCCCAAGACGCTCAGGGCGAAGCTGGGCCTGGCGGCGGGCCTGGTCCTCGCCGCACTGGTGGTCACCGTGGGAGCGGCGCAGGCGAGGATCGCGGCACCCGTGGTGGCCAAGGAGCGCCAGGAGCTGATCGACCGCATCGACCTGGAGACCGCGGACGCGGACCGGCTCGAGAGCGACGTCGACAAGCTGCGTGACGACGTCGACCGGCGCCGGCGGGCGGCACTGCGCCGCAGCGGCGGCGGCTCCGAGGCCGATCTGGTGGGCGTGCTGTCGGGCGCGACCGCGGTGCACGGCCCCGGCGTCAAGCTGGTCGTCGACGACGCCAAGGCGGCCAGTGCGGGCGGCGACGGCTCCAATCCGCGCGAGACCTCCGGCTTCTCCGACACCGGACGGGTGCGCGACCGGGACATGCAGCGCGTGGTCAACGGACTGTGGGCCTCCGGGGCCGAGGCCGTGTCCATCAACGGGCAGCGGCTGACGGCCCTGTCCGCGATCAGGGCCGCCGGTGACGCGATACTGGTCGACAACAGGCCGCTGGTGCCGCCGTACACGGTGCTGGCGGTGGGGGACGGGCAGAGGCTGAGCACCCGGTTCCAGGACAGCGCCGACGGGCTGTACCTGCACGCCCTGGAGGAGAACTTCGGCATCAGGGCCACCATCTCCACCGAGGGCGACGTCCGCCTGCCCTCCGCACCGAGTGTGATCGTACGCACAGCACAGCCGAACGCCGAGAAGACTGAGAAGGGCACATCGTGATCGCCGTACTGGGCCTCATCGTGGGAGTCGTGGCCGGCCTGTTGGTCCGGCCGGAGGTTCCGGCGGTCGTCGAGCCTTATCTTCCGATCGCCGTGGTGGCCGCGCTGGACGCGGTGTTCGGCGGTCTTCGGGCCATGCTCGACGGCATCTTCGACGACAAGGTCTTCGTGGTGTCGTTCCTGTCGAACGTGGTCGTGGCCGCGCTGATCGTGTTCCTGGGCGACAAGCTGGGCGTCGGGGCGCAGTTGTCCACCGGTGTCGTGGTCGTCCTCGGTATCCGTATCTTCTCCAACGCCGCCGCGATCCGGCGACACGTCTTCCGGGCTTGAGAGCGATGAGCAACCAGGACGAGCAGCCGGAGAACAGGCTGCGCAAGGAACTGCCCGAAGAGGTCCCGTCCCCGCCCCCGGCCGCCGAGCCGGAGCGGCCCCACGCCGAGCCGGAGCGGCCTCCCGCGGAGCCGCAGCGGGTGTCCGCGGAACCGGAGCGGGCGCCCGCCGAAGGAGCCGAGGGCGCCGAGCCGCCGCTCACCGGCCGGCAGCGGCTGGTCCAGGGCGTCTGGCCGCCGCGGGTCACCCGGGCCCAACTCATCGTCGCGGTCCTGCTGTTCGGCCTCGGTTTCGGGCTGGCCGTGCAGGTCGCGTCGAACAGCGACAGCGACAGCGCGCTGCGCGGGGCGCGCCAGGAGGATCTCGTCCGCATCCTCGATGAACTGGACGACCGTACTCAGCGTCTTGAGGACGAGAAGCAGGGACTCGAGAAACAGCGCCAGGAGCTGCAGAGCAGCTCCGACCAGGCCGCCGAGGCGCGCAGGCAGACGGCCGAGAAGGAGAAGCAACTCGGCATCCTGGCGGGCACCGTGGCGGCGCAGGGTCCCGGCATCACCATGACGATCGACGACACGAAGGGGACGGTCAAGGCCGACATGCTGCTCGACGCGGTCCAGGAGCTGCGCGCGGCCGGCGCGGAGGCGATCCAGGTCAACGGCGTGCGCGTGGTCGCGAGCACCTACTTCACCGATTCGGGCAAGAGTGTGGGCGTCGACGGGAACAAGATCGATCAGCCGTATCGTTTCAAGGTCATCGGCAAGTCGCAGGACCTCGAACCGGCTCTGAACATTCCGGGAGGCGTGGTGCAGACCCTGGAGAAGGAGCAGGCCACGGTGACCGTCGAGCGGGTGGACAAGATCGTCGTGGACGCCTTGCGACAGGTGAAGCAGCCTGACTACGCTCGGTCGTCCTCCCGGTGAACCGGCGGGGCATGCGGGGCGTCCGGCAGGGGCATGAGGTTGCGGGGGGTCGGCGCACCGAAGAAGTGGCGTGTGGTGGAAACTGTCTGGTGGATACGGACGTTGTGAGGATGTCCGGGTCGACCGGTGTAGGCAATCAGGGTTCGTCCTGCCCCACGGGCGGGTCTGTTTCGGTCAAGGGGAATCGCCCGTGAAGTTGTTTGCGAAGTTGTTCGGCAAGAGCGCGCGAGAGGACGGCGACAACGCGACCGCTCGTCATCGCGCACAGCCTGACGCAGAGGGCCGGCGCCCGCTGTTCCGGGACCAGGTCGCTGGTCCGGGCGGTGACATTTCCGGAGGCCAGGGCGCGGCGTCTGTTGACCCTGCCCAGTCCGGCGGCATAGGTTTCGGGCAACCGTCAACCTCAAGTGCGGGTGGAGGGTTCGCCTCCGACCCCTATGCGTCCGACGCCCCCGCGGGGCAGCCGCGGCAGGAGGATCCGTCCATGTCCGTCCTGGTGTGCACGAGGTGCGGTAACCGCAACGCGGAGAACGCGCGCTTCTGCTCCAACTGCGGTGCGCCGCTGCGGCCCGGCGTGGCGCCGGAGCGTGCCTCGGAGACCACGTCCACGATCTCCATCTCCGGCATCGAGGCCTACGACGCCGAGGTGACGGGGCAGACGCAGGTGCCGATGCTCTCGCCCGAGGCGCAGGCCGCGGTCGACGCGCTGCCCCTGGGGTCGGCGCTGCTGGTGGTGCGCCGCGGACCGAACTCGGGCAGCCGCTTCCTGCTGGACAGCGACCTGACCACGGCCGGCCGGCACCCGCAGAGCGACATCTTCCTGGACGACGTCACGGTCTCCCGCCGGCACGTGGAGTTCCGGCGCTCCCCGGACGGCTCGTTCACGGTGGCCGACGTGGGGAGCCTGAACGGCACCTACGTCAACCGCGAGCGGATCGACCAGGTGCCTCTGTCGAACGGTGACGAGGTGCAGATCGGCAAGTACCGGCTGGTCTTCTACGCGAGCCGGCAGGGCATCTGACCCCCCTGGACTCCGTCCGGGGGGAACCCAGGGAAGGTCCATGCTGCACACACCGAGCGGCGGTGCCCGAAGCGGTACCGCCGCCACGGACGGACTGATGAGCATCGGCGCGGTGCTGAACGCGCTGCGTGACGAGTTTCCCGAAGTCACCATCTCCAAGATCCGCTTCCTGGAGTCCGAGGGGCTCGTCGAGCCGCAGCGGACGCCGTCGGGCTACCGCAAGTTCGGCCCCGGGGACGTCGATCGCCTCGCGCACGTCCTGAGGATGCAGCGGGACCACTACCTGCCGCTCAGGGTGATCCGTGAACACCTGGACGCCATGGAGCGCGGTGAGGCCGTGCAGCTTCCCCTGGTGGGGCGCCAGCGCACCGGGGAGGAGCCGCCGGAGCCGTCCGGGGCGCCCACGGTGGCCCGGATCGGTCGGGCCGAGCTGCTGGCGGCGGCGGGCATCGGCGAGGACGACCTGGCGGAGTGGCAGTCGTACGGTCTCATCGCTCCCCTGGAGGACGGGGTGTACGACGCGGCGGCCGTCACCGTGGCCTCCCTCGTCGCCGAGCTGGGCCGGTTCGGGATCGAGCCGCGCCATCTACGGGTGATGAAGGCCGCCGCCGATCGGGAGGCGGGCCTGGTGGACCAGGTCGTGGCCCCCTTGAAGCGCCATCGCAACCCGCAGACCAGGGCCCATGCCGAGGCCCGTGCCAAGGAGCTGGCGGCGCTCACGATGCGGCTGCACGCGGCGCTGGTGCAGACCGCTCTGGGCGTCCGCCTGCCCTGAACGCGGGGGTGCGCCGGGCGGCCGGATCGGGCACCTGTTCCCGGCCCGACTACCCAAAGGTCCCGACCACGGCCTAGGGTTGCTGTGTGAACGAGCTCGATGTCGTAGGTGTCCGGGTCGAGATGCCCTCCAACCAACCGATCGTGCTCCTGCGCGAAGTGGGGGGCGACCGCTACCTCCCCATCTGGATCGGGCCGGGGGAGGCGACGGCGATCGCCTTCGCCCAGCAGGGCATGGCCCCCGCGCGACCGCTGACCCACGACCTGTTCAAGGACGTGCTGGAGGCCGTCGGCCAGGAGCTGACCGAAGTGCGCATCACGGACCTGCGTGACGGCGTCTTCTACGCGGAGCTGGTCTTCGCCAGCGGGGTCGAGGTGAGTGCGCGTCCCTCCGACGCCATAGCGCTGGCCCTGCGCACCGGGACGCCGATCTACGGCAGTGACACGGTGCTGGACGACGCGGGCATCGCGATCCCGGACGAGCAGGAGGACGAGGTGGAGAAGTTCCGCGAGTTCCTCGACCAGATCTCGCCGGAGGACTTCGGTACCAGCAGCCAGTGAGCCGAGGCGGTTCGGCGGCCCGGGGGCGGTGACCCGCGGGCCCGGTTCGGGGTCGTGGCAATTGCCGGCGGCCATCCAGAGCGTCATGCCGTCCTCCGCGAGAGCATTCGGCTAGCCTTTCCCCGCGGTGGGGCACGAGAAACCACTCTTAGGGTGATTATCACCCGGCGTGGCGAGTGTGGCGATCGTTGACGCACCCCTGGTGACTGCCTACCGTCGAGAAGGCAGTTCAAGGACGGAGGGTCGGCGTGAGGACGAGCGGCGACGGCGCGGCTGGGGGTGCCCCCGGACGCGGTTTCGGGGAGAGCGGTCCGTACCCTCCCCAGAGTTCCCAGCCGCGTTCCGGCGGGCGGTACGCATATCCCGGCGGCGCGGTCGACCCCGCCCCACAGCGGCCGGCGGCGGTGCCGAACGGCGGAGGGGTGGCGTCCATGGCGTCCGAGGAGATCGGTTACCGGGGTCCCACGGCCTGCGCGGCCGCCGGCATCACCTACCGGCAACTGGACTACTGGGCCCGCACCGGACTGGTGGAGCCGAGCGTGCGGGCCGCCTACGGGTCGGGCACCCAGCGCCTCTACAGCTTCCGGGACGTGGTCGTCCTGAAGATCGTCAAGCGGTTCCTGGACACCGGGGTCTCGCTGCAGAACATCCGCACGGCCGTGCAGCACCTCCGGGAACGCGGTTTCCAGGACCTGGAGCGCATGACGCTCATGAGCGACGGTGCCACGGTGTACGAGTGCACCTCGCCGGACGAGGTGCACGCCCTGCTCCAGGGCGGCCAGGGCGTCTTCGGGATCGCCGTCGGCGTGGTCTGGCGGGACGTGGAGAGCGCGCTCTCCCAACTGCACGGGGAGCGGGTCGACACGGGGGAGACCCTGGTCGGGCACAACCCGGCGGACGAGCTGGCGCGGCGACGCAACCGGGCCGTGTGACCGCGCCCCACTGAGCCCCACCGCACCGGCGGACCGCCGCCCACGCCGTGACCCGCGCGTTGTCAGTGGTGTGGTGCAGCATCGGAGATGTGAGAAACGCGCCCACGATCCTGCATCTCGACATGGATGCCTTCTACGCGTCGGTGGAGCAGGCGTCCAAGCCGAGCCTGCGGGGCAGGGCCGTGATCGTGGGCGGCCTCGGACCGCGCGGCGTGGTGGCCACCGCCTCGTACGAGGCCCGGGTGTTCGGGGTGCACTCGGCGATGCCGATGGCCCAGGCGCGCCGGCTGGCACCGAACGCCGCGTACCTGGTGCCGCGCTTCGGTCTCTACCGGTCCGTGAGCGAGCAGGTGATGGCGCTGCTGCGCGAGCTGTCACCGTTGGTCGAGCCGCTGAGCCTGGACGAGGCGTTCGTCGACCTGGAGGCCCGGGGGGCGGCCCGGGACGCGGATTCGGCGCGCCGGGTGGGGGTGAGGCTGCGCGCCGACATCCGGGCGGTCACCGGGCTCACCGGGTCGGTGGGACTCGCCGCGTCCAAGATGCTCGCGAAGATCGCCTCGGAGGAGGCGAAGCCCGACGGACTCTTCCTGGTCGAACCCGGCACCGAGCGCTCGCTGCTGGGGCCGATGCCGGTGCGGACCCTGCCCGGGGTGGGGCCGGCCACCGGGGACCATCTGCGGCGGGCGGGGATCACGACGGTCGAGGAACTGGCCGAGGCCGGCGAGGACGAACTGGTACGGCTGCTCGGCAAGGCGCACGGGCACGCGCTGCACGCGATGGCGCTGGCGCGCGACGACCGGCCCGTGGTCTCCGAGCGGGAGGCCAAGTCGGTGTCGGTCGAGGACACCTACGACGTGGACATCCACGATCGGCTGCGGGTCGGTCTCGAGGTCCGGCGACTGGCCGACCGGTGCGTGGGCAGGCTGCGGGGGGCCGGGCTGTCGGGGCGGACCATCGTGCTGAAGGTCCGCAGGTACGACTTCTCCACGCTGACCAGGTCCGAGACGCTCAGGGGGCCCACGGACGATCCCGCGGTGATCCGGGAGGCGGCCGGGCGGCTGCTGGACTCCGTGGACACCACGGGCGGGGTGCGGCTGCTCGGTGTGGGCGTCACCGGGCTCGCGGACTACACCCAGGAGGACCTGTTCGCCCAGGCGGCGCAGTCCCCCGAGACGGTACCGGTGCCGCAGGAGGGCGTGGCCGAGACCGTTCCGGAGCCGGATGAGCCCGGCGGGCGGCAGTGGCGTGCCGGGCAGGACGTGCGGCACGAGGCGTGGGGCCACGGCTGGGTGCAGGGCAGTGGCCTGGGCCGGGTGACCGTGCGCTTCGAGACACCTCGGTCGCGGCCGGGGCGGGTACGGACGTTCGGCGTCGAGGACCCCGCGCTGGCGCCGGCCGACCCGCTGCCGCTGGTGCAGGATCCGGATCCGCCGGGGCGGGCGCCGCGGGCGGATCCGCCGCCGAGGGCGCCCGGTGGTGGCGTCGACGCCGATCGGTAGCGGACGCCCGCGATCCGCCGGATGCGGGCTCCGGCGGAGCTCCCGAGGTTGTCCCGCCCTCCGGCGCGGCCGCCCGCGGAAGTGGGCTCAGGGCTCCTCCGTACCCGCCAGCTTGCCGAAGTCGTGGTCCGCGAGCGGGGCGGGCGCCGCCACGTCCAGGCCGTAGTGGTGGTAGAGCTGGAGCTCCTGTTCGGGGGAGAGGTGGCGGCCCACACCGAAGTCGGGTGCGTCCTTGATGAGCGCGCGGTCGAAGGGGACCCGCAGGGCGCCCTCGACGATCTCGCTGGGCTCCAGGGGGACGAACGCGTCCCGGGAGAACAGACCGGTGCGTATGGCCGCCCACTCCGGCACCCCGGTGGCGTCGTCGAGGTACACCTCGTCGATGGTGCCGATCTTGGTGCCGGTGCGGTCGAACGCCTTGCGGCCGATCAGGTTGCGCGGATCGATGTCGGTCTGCACGGTCGCTCTCCCTCCACTTGGTCGCAACTCATCCGTAAGCACTACGAAAGAGCACAATCAGGGAGGCGGCCACTCGAAGGCCCGGCCGTTGACCTCGCTGGTACGCTGACAGCGGCTGCTGACCCCGTGCGGGAGAGTCCTCCGACCACCCTCGGAGGCGCCGAAGGAGCAAATCCTCCCCGGAATCTCTCAGGCCCACGTACCGCACGGACGAGGTCACTCTGGAAAGCAGGGCGGATGTCGACGGCGTCCACCCTCACCGACGGTGAAAGCCGGCGCCCCCGGGCCGCCGGTGAAGCTCTCAGGTCGAGATGACAGAGGGGGAGGCCGTCGGGGTATCCGTACCGGGGTGCCCCTCGAAGGTCGCGTCAGACCAGGAGGCCTCCGCAATGACCGCCCATCGCACCCCGCTCTCCGAGCTCGAAGCGGGCATCCCCTTCGAGCAGCGCCACATCGGGCCCGACCAGGAGGCGCGGGCCAAGATGCTCGCGCACGTCGGCTACGGATCGCTCGACGAGCTGACCGCCGCCGCGGTCCCGGACGTGATCAAGAACGCCGACGCCCTGGACCTGCCGGGCGCCCGTACCGAGGCCGAGGTGCTCGCCGAACTGCGCTCGCTCGCCGACCGCAACCAGGTCCTCGGCTCCATGATCGGCCTCGGCTACTACGGCACCTTCACCCCGCCGGTGGTCCTGCGCAACGTCATGGAGAACCCGGCCTGGTACACGGCCTACACGCCGTACCAGCCGGAGATCTCCCAGGGCCGGCTCGAGGCCCTGCTCAACTTCCAGACCATGGTCGCCGAGCTCACCGGGCTGCCGACGTCCGGCGCCTCCCTGCTCGACGAGGGCACCGCCGCCGCCGAGGCCATGGCGCTGTCGCGGCGCATGGGCAGGAACAAGAAGGGCCTGTTCCTGATCGACGCGGACGCCCTGCCGCAGACCATCGCCGTCATCGAGACGCGCGCCGAGCCGACCGGGGTCGAGGTCGTCGTCGCGGACCTCGCCGACGGCATCCCGGCGGAGATCGCCGAGCGCGAGATCAACGGCGTGCTGGTCCAGTACCCGGGTGCCTCCGGCGCCGTCCGCGACCTCAAGCCGCTGATCGACCAGGCGCACGAGCTGGGAGCCCTCGTCACGGTCGCGGCCGACCTGCTCGCGCTCACCCTGCTGACCTCGCCGGGCGAACTGGGAGCGGACATCGCCGTCGGCACCACCCAGCGCTTCGGTGTGCCGATGGGCTTCGGCGGGCCGCACGCCGGCTACATGGCGGTGCACGAGAAGTTCGCACGCAGCCTGCCCGGCCGGCTGGTCGGTGTGTCCGTCGACGCCGACGGGCACAAGGCGTACCGCCTGGCACTGCAGACCCGCGAGCAGCACATCCGCCGGGAGAAGGCCACCAGCAACATCTGCACCGCCCAGGTGCTGCTCGCCGTGATGGCCGGCATGTACGCCGTCTACCACGGCCCCGAGGGACTGCGGACCATCGCCCGCCGCACCCACCGCTACGCCACGATCCTCGCCGAGGGCCTGAGGGCGGGCGGTGTCGAGATCGTCCACGGCGCCTACTTCGACACCCTCACCGCGCGCGTGCCCGGCGGGGCCGCCGAGGTCGCGGCCGCCGCCCGGGCGGGCGGCGTCAACCTGCGTCTCGTCGACGCCGATCTCGTCTCCCTGGCCTGCGACGAGACCACCAACCGGGCCCAGGTGGAGGCCGTCTTCGCCGCCTTCGGCGTCGAGGGCGACATCGAGGCGCTGGACGCGGCGGCCGGCGAGGCCCTGCCCCGCACCCTGCTGCGCACCGACGACTACCTCACCCACCCGGTCTTCCACGAGCACCGCTCCGAGACCGCGATGCTGCGGTACCTGCGCCGGCTCGCCGACCGTGACTACGCGCTGGACCGCGGCATGATCCCGCTGGGCTCCTGCACCATGAAGCTCAACGCGACCACCGAGATGGAGCCGGTCACCTGGCCCGAGTTCGGTCAACTGCACCCCTTCGTGCCCGCCGAGCAGGCCGAGGGCTACCTCACGCTCATCCGTGAGCTGGAGGAACGTCTCGCCGAGGTCACCGGCTACGACAAGGTCTCGCTGCAGCCGAACGCCGGTTCGCAGGGCGAGCTGGCCGGTCTGCTCGCCGTGCGCGGCTACCACCGCGCCAACGGCGACGAGCAGCGCACCGTCTGCCTCATCCCCTCCTCCGCGCACGGCACCAACGCGGCCAGCGCCGTGATGGCCGGCATGAAGGTCGTCGTCGTCAAGACCGCCGAGGACGGTGAGATCGACGTCGCCGACCTGCGGGCGAAGATCGAGCAGTACCGCGACGAGCTGGCCGTGCTGATGATCACCTATCCGTCGACGCACGGTGTGTTCGAGGAGCACGTCGCCGACATCTGCGCCCAGGTCCACGACGCGGGCGGGCAGGTGTACGTCGACGGCGCCAACCTCAACGCGCTGGTGGGCCTCGCCAAGCCGGGCCACTTCGGCGGCGACGTCTCGCACCTGAACCTGCACAAGACCTTCTGCATCCCGCACGGCGGCGGCGGTCCCGGTGTCGGCCCGGTGGCCGTCCGCTCGCACCTCGCGCCGTACCTGCCGAACCACCCGCTGCAGCCGGCGGCCGGTCCCGGGACCGGCGTCGGCCCGATCTCGGCCGCGCCCTGGGGCAGCGCGGGCATCCTGCCCATCTCGTGGGCGTACGTGCGCCTCATGGGCGGCGAGGGACTCAAGCGCGCCACCCAGGTCGCCGTGCTCTCCGCCAACTACGTCGCCAAGCGCCTCGAGCCGCATTACCCGGTGCTCTACAACGGCCCCGGCGGCCTGGTGGCGCACGAGTGCATCATCGACCTGCGTCCGCTGACCAGGACGACCGGCGTGAGCGTCGACGACGTCGCCAAGCGGCTCATCGACTACGGCTTCCACGCGCCGACCATGTCCTTCCCGGTGGCCGGCACGCTGATGATCGAGCCCACCGAGTCCGAGGACCTGGCGGAGCTGGACCGGTTCTGCGACGCGATGATCGCCATCCGCGCGGAGATCGAGAAGGTCGGCTCCGGCCAGTGGCCGGCGCAGGACAACCCGCTGCGCAACGCGCCGCACACCGCGCGGGCGCTCGGCGCGGACTGGGACCACGCGTACAGCCGCGAGGAGGCCGTCTTCCCGGGCGGCGTGGCCGTCACGGACAAGTACTGGCCGCCGGTCCGCCGCATCGACCAGGCCTTCGGCGACCGCAACCTGGTGTGCTCCTGCCCGCCCCTGGACGCGTACGAGGACTGAGCGCGTCGTACGGGTGAGCCCCGCCCGCAAGCCGGGCGGGGCTCACCCGTCCTGGTGCTCAGGCCACGGCGAGCGACACCTCGGTCGCCTTGATCAGGGCGACCACGTCGGAGCCGACGAAGAGGCCCAGGTCCTCGGCCGCGTCCCTGGTGATCACGGCGGTCAGTTCGCCGCCGGGCACGGAGATCTTCACGGAGGCCATGACCGCGCCCCGGGTGAGCCGGGTGATCGCACCGGGCAGCCGGTTGCGGATGGACAGGCCCTCGAGCCTGCTCGTCGCCAGCGAGACCTCGGTGGACTTCACCAGGGCGCGGACGGCGGTGCCGGGAGCGAGGCCGAGCTGCCCGGCGGCCTCCTGGGTGATGGCGGCGGTCAGCTCCTGGCCGCCGTCCAGCCGCACCTTGACGATCGCCATGACCTCGCCCGGGTGGACCTCGGTCACGTTGCCGGGGAGCTGGTTGCGGATGCTCAGTGTCATGAGCACCCACCGTAGAGCGCCCGCCCGGTCAGGCCGGGTATGCGTGGGTCTGCGTCGCCTTCACTGTCGCCCAGACCGATGCACCCGGATGCAGGCCGAGCTCGGCGGCGGCCACGGTGGTGAGGTCGGCGGCGAGGGGGAGTTCGCCGGTGAGGTCGGCGCGGATCTGGTCACCGTGGGTCTCCAGGCCCGCCACCTCGCAGCGCCACAGGTTGCGGGCGCTGGCACCGGTGGGCCGGTCCCGGAAGAGGGTGACGGCGGCCGGCGGGAAGGCCACGAAGACAGGGCCGGACAGGTCCTCCGTGGTCGTCACCGAGGGGCCCGCGTCCAGCCGTACGGTGTGTCCCCCGGCCTGTCCGCGGTAGAGGTTGAGACCGACGAGCCGGGCGATGTAGTCGGTGCGCGGCCGGCGGGCGATCTCCGCGGGGGTGCCCTGCTGAACGACGTGGCCGTGCTCGACGACCACCAGCCGGTCCGCGAGCACCATGGCGTCCAGCGGGTCGTGCGTGACCAGCACGGCGACCGCCTCGAACTCGGCCAGGTGGCGGCGGAGCCGGGCCCGGACCTCCAGCCGGGTGCGGGCGTCCAGCGCGGCGAGTGGTTCGTCCAGGAGCAGCAGCCGGGGCCGGGTGGCCAGGGCGCGGGCCAGCGCGACGCGCTGGGCCTGGCCGCCGGACAGGCGGCGGGGCTTGGTCCCGGCGTGCCCGGCGAGCCCCATGTGCTCCAGCCAGGCCGCCGCCTGCGCACGCGCCTCGGCCTTGCCGGCGCCTCGGCAGCGGGGCCCGAACGCCACGTTGTCGAGGGCGGACAGGTGCGGGAAGAGCAGATAGTCCTGGAAGACGACGCCGACCGGGCGGGACTCGGGCGGGGTGTGCTCCAGCGAGGCGCCGTCCAGTCGCAGATGGCCGCCGGTGAGCGGGAGCAGCCCGGCGAGGGCGCGCAGGGCGGTGGTCTTGCCCGCGCCGTTCGGACCCAGCAGCGCGATGACCTCGCCGGGGGCCGCGGCCAGCGCCACGTCGAGCCGGAAGTCCCCCCGGCCCACGATGAGCCGGGCGTCGAGTCCCTGCTCGCCGACGGTCTTCGGGCCGGTTCCGACCGGTGCGCCGCTCCCGGCCACGGGGGCCCGGCCCGCCGCGGCCACCCGCGCGGGGCCGGCCCCCGTGACCACCTCGCCCTCCACGCGCGCCCCGCCCGCCTTCCGCATCCGGTCCCGCCTCGTCATCGTGTCCTCATGTCCCCGTCAGCCATCGGTCGCGCAGCCCCGCCAGCACAGCGATCGACACGGCCAGCAGGACCAGGCTCAGGGAGACGGCCGCCTCCGGGTCGTTCTGCAGGGCGAGGTAGACGGCCAGCGGCATGGTCCGGGTACGGCCGGGGAAGTTGCCCGCGAAGGTGATCGTCGCGCCGAACTCGCCGAGCGCGCGGGCCCACGCCAGGACCGCGCCCGCGGCGACACCGGGGGCGATCAGCGGCAGGGTGACCCGGCGGAACGCGGTGAACCGCGAGGCGCCGAGCGTGGTGGCCGCCTCCTCGAAACGCGGGTCGGCGGCGCGCAGGGTGCCCTCGACGCTGATGACCAGGAACGGCATGGCCACGAAGGCCTCCGCGATCACCACCCCAGCGGTGGTGAAGGGCAGGGTGATCCCGAACCACGCGTCCAGCCACCTGCCGACGACGCCGTTGCGGCCGAGGGCCAGCAGCAGGGCCACGCCGCCCACCACCGGGGGCAGGACCAGCGGCAGGGTGACCAGGGCCCGTACGACACCGCGGCCGGGAAAGTCCGTGCGCGCCAGCAGCCAGGCCAGTGGCACGCCCAGCACCAGACTGACCCCGGTCGCCGCCGTGGCGGTGACCAGGGACAACCGGAGTGCCTGCCACACCTCGACGCTGGTGAGCTGGTCGGGCAGGCTGCCCCAGGGGGCGCGGACGAGCAGTGCGAGGAGGGGCAGCAGCAGGAACACCAGGGCGGCGACGCCGGGCACCAGCAGAGGCAGCGGCGCCCCGCGTGCGCGTCGGCGCCGCGGCCCGTCCGTGCGTGGGCCGGCCGCGGCGCCGTACCTGCCGGGCGCGGTCACGGTTCGAGGAACCCGGCCCCGCCGAGGACACGCCGGCCCTCGGCGGAGCGCACCAGCGCGATGAACGCCTTGGCCGCCGGGGCGTTGCCCGCGTTCCTCAGCAGCGCGATCGGGTAGTCGTTGACGGCCTCGGCCGACTCGGGGAATTCCACGCCCTCCACCTTGTCACCCGCCGCCTTCACATCGGTCCTGTAGACCACGGCGGCGTCGGCCTCCTTCAGCTCCACCTTGGTCAGGGCGCTCTTGACGTCCTGCTCGTAGGAGACCGGGGTCAGCTCGACGCCAGCGGCGTCGAGGGCCTTCTGGGCGGCGGAGCCGCACGGCACCGTCCTGTCGCAGAGCACGACCTTGAGGCCGGATCCGGTGAGGTCCTTCAGGGAGGACACCTTGCCGGGGTTGCCGGGCAGGGTGGCGATCTCGAGCCGGTTGCGGACGAAGGTCTCCGGGGTGCCCACCGCCTCCTTCCGGTCCGTGACGACGGCCATGGTCCTCGTGCTGGCGGCGGCGAACACATCGGCCGGCGCACCGCTGGTGATGCTCGCGGCGAGCGTGTCGCTGCCGCCGAAGTTGAAGCCGACCGTGGTGCCGGGGTGCTGCTTCTCGAACTCCTCGCCGAGGGCCGTGAAGCTCTCCTTCAGGGAGGCCGCGGCGAACACGGTGACCGACCCGGACAGCTTCGCGGGCGCGGAGCCCGCGGTGTCCGAACCACCGGCGGACGCGCCGCCGGAGGAAGAGGAGCAGGCGCTCAGCGCCATCAGGGCGGCTGCTCCGGCACCGGCCAGCCGCAGCATCCGCCGGGTCCGGCGCATGGAACGGGTCATCACGGATCTCACTCCCGGGTCCTAGGACGAGCTGTCGCACCCTGCCTCGGCCGCGTGTCGGCCGTGCGCCGATGATACTGCCGCATCTGCCAGGTGCGGGTCTGCTGTCACATCGCATGAGCAAGACGCTTTCGCCGGAGAGCTGGCATGTGCGTTTCTACGGCGGATGTGGCCGGTGCGGTCGTCAGGGAGGGGGACGGTCGCCGGTGACGCGCACGGATTCCGCCCCGAGGGCGCTGCGCCGCGCCCCCACCGGGCCCGGCCGTGCCGGATCCAGCGGCGTCCGGGCGATCCGGGTCGACGGGGGCTTCGGCACACCGGGGCCCGGCCCCGGCCGGTCGCGCCCGCTTCGGGTGAACGGGAGGGGCCGGACGCGCGCGGTGGCGCCGGTCAGACCCGGTCGATGTGCACGTTGGTGGACTTCACCCGGGCGGTGGCCTCCACGCCGACCTCCAGGCCCAGTTCCTCCACGGCCTCCCGGGTCAGCAGCGACACCAGCCGGTGCGGTCCCGCCTGGATCTCCACCTGGGCGGCGACGTCGCCGAGCTTGATCGCGGTGACGATGCCGGGGAAGGCGTTGCGGGCGGAGGTGTAGGGCGCCTCCTCCTCGCCGCCCCCCGAACCGGCCAGTTCGACCGAGAACGCGGCGAGGTCCTTGCCGTCGACGAGCCGCCGACCGGCCTCGTCGCGGTGGGTCGCCACCCGGCCGGCGTCCGCCCAGCGACGGGCGGTGTCCGGGCTCACGCCGAGCAGCCGCGCGGCCTGGCCGATGGTGTAGGACTGCATGCCGGTCACGATAGGGCCATCACCCGGGAGCCACGGTCACGGGGTCGCCCTCGGGTGCGCCGCCACATGGCCACCCCTCAGCCCGTGTGCACGCGCGGGCGGCGGGTGCGGTCCGGTTCCGCCTCGCGCAGCACCTCGCGGGTGACCGGGGCGACCTCGCCCTGCCCGAAGAGGAGGAAGCGCAGGAAGTTGGCGAACGGGTTGCCCTCGGTCCACTCGAAGTAGATGTGCGGGGTGCGGCCGGTCACGTCGCGTATGTGCAGGAGGAGTGCGGCGAGCGCGTTGGGGATGGAGGAGGACTCCACGCTCAGCACGCGGTACCGGTTGTGCAGTACCTCGCCGCGCACCGTCAGGCCCGCCTCGAACTCGGAGGGGTCGGTGACGGTCACCTCGACGAAGACGAAGTCCTCCTGCTCCGGCAGGTCGTTGTCGGACCGGATCTGCTCGACCTTGTCGCGGTACTCGGCCTTGTCCCGCCCGTCGGGCTGGTTCGCGATGAACCGCATCTTGCGGCTGGCCATGTCCCTGACGAAGCGCTCCGCCATCGGGTCCATGGTCACGCTGGTGACGCGCAGCTCGAAGGCGCGGGCCAGGCGGGACAGGAAGGAGACGAGGATGATCCCGGCGATGAAGCAGGCGCCGATCTTCACACCGTCCGGGCGTTCGACGACGTTGACGACGGTCGTGTAGAGGAACACCACCGAGATGACCGCGAAGGCGATGCTCCAGCCGCGCTGCCCGGCCCTGCGCGCGGCGATGGTCACCGCGATCGCGGCGGAGCTGATCAGCACCAGCACGCCGGTGGCGTAGGCGCCGCCCTGCTTGTCCACGTCGGCGTCGAAGATCCAGGTGACCAGGAAGGCGACCAGGGTGAAGACGACGACCATCGGGCGCACCGCCCGGGCCCAGTGCGGGGCCATGCCGTAGCGCGGCAGGTAGCGCGGCATCAGGTTGAGCAGCCCGGCCATCGCGGAGGCGCCCGCGAACCACAGGATCGCGATCGTCGAGATGTCGTAGACCGTGCCGAACGCTCCGCCCAGGTACTCGTGCGCGAGGTAGGCGAGGGCGCGGCCGTTGGCCTGTCCGCCGGGCTCGAACTCCTTCTCCGGGATCAGCAGGGTGGTGACGAAGCTGGTGGCGATGAGGAAGCAGCTCATGATCAGGGCCGCGGTGGTCAGCAGCTTCCTGGTGTCCCGGATCCGGCCGGCCGGCCGCTCCTCGGTGTCGCCCGGCTCGCCCTGGACGTGCGGCATGACGGCCACACCGGTCTCGAAGCCGGACAGGCCGAGGGCGAGCTTGGGGAAGACGATCAGGGCGACGCCGATCATCACGAACACGTTGCCGTGCTCCGCGGTCAGGGCGTTGCTCCAGTCGGCCACCACGTGATCGGCGGTGAGGACGTGCCACAGGCCGTCGACCACGACGACCAGGTTGAGGCCGAGGTAGATGCCGACCAGGGCGACGGCGACGCCGACGGCCTCGAGGAATCCCTTCAGGAACACCGCCCCGAGCAGGGCGACCAGGAACAGCGTGATCACCATCTGATGGCCCTGGAGCGCGCTGTTCAGATGCGGGTTCTCGACCAGGTGGGTGGAGGCGTCGGCGGCCGACAGGGTGATGGTGATCAGGAAGTCGGTGGCCGCGAAGCCCAGCAGGGTCAGCACGAACAGCTTGCCCTTCCAGAACGACAGCAGCCGTTCCAGCATGGCGATGGACCCTTCGCCGCGCGGGCTCTCCTGCGCGACCCGGCGGTACACCGGAAGGGCGCCGGCCAGGGTCACGATCACCAGGACGATCGTCGCGATCGGTGACAGCAGGCCGGCCGCGAGGGCGGCGATGCCCGGCTGGTAGCCGAGGGTGGAGAAGTAGTCGACACCGGTCAGGCACATCACCCGCCACCAGCGCTGCCCCCGGTGCGGAGCCTCCGGCACGGCATGGGGCCCGGTGTGGCCGCCGTGCTTGCCCATGTCGGACAGCCCCTCCAGCATCCAGGCGCGCAGGCGACCGGGAGGGGGGTGTTCGGGCGTGGCCATGGGCGTGCTCCAGGTAGGCGGCTCAGCGGTTTCCGGCCATCACGCGGACGGCGGCACCAGCGTAAGCAGAGAGTGACGTCGTGGCCCTTGGATTCAGGGTCGGGGGGCGTCAATCCTGTGTTAAGACCGGCCCGGCGGAGGGAGCGGGACAGCGAGAAGCGGAGGCCGGAGGTCGATGGAGGGGCATGGGGCGGTGGGGGAGGGGTGACCGCGGACCAGAGGGCGGCGGGCACCGAGCGTCATCGCCACGACCCCTCCACGCTGCTCCCGCGCCAGGCCGTCCGCAGCCGCAGTGCGCGGGGTCCGGCGTCAGAGATCCCTGGTGTCCATGCGCCGGTGCCACGCGTTGCGCCGGTGGACGGCCACCAGGTCGGACTGGAGCGGCGACGGAGGCACGGCCAGCACCGGGCAGCAGGCGTGGGTCAGGCAGTGCCGGCAGACGCGGCCCGAGAAGGCCCGCCGCAGGCCCCGCCGGCCCGCGCCCACGACCAGCAGGTCGCTCTCGCGGTCGGCGGTCGCCACGAGCGCCCGGCCCGGGGTGCCGCGGACGATGACCGCGCGCATCGGTACCCCCGGCCCCTCCTCGCCGAAGATCTCGCCCAGCACCGCGGCCAGTCGCTGCTTGGCCAGCCGCTGCCACTCCTCGACCAGCAGGGCGGCGGCGGGCGAGCGGCGCGCGGTGGCGTCGCCCCCGGGCGGTTCCCAGGCGAGCACCGGCCACAGTTCGGCTCCCAGTCTCCGGGCCAGTGCCGTGGCCCGGCGCAGGGCCGTGACGCTGCCCAGGGAACCGCTCACGCCGACCACCACACGGGCCGCCGCCGGGGTGTCGTAACCGGACATGACTCCACCGTTCCTCCCGGGTCACCGCGGCTCCGGCTCCCGGGCCGGCTCCGCGTGCAGGGCCTCCCTTCCATCCCACTCCCGAGTGGGCCACGAGACCAGCCGTGGGGGCTTCCGGCGCCGGTCTCGTCCCGTGGGCCGCGCAGGGCGACGGCGGTCGCCGCGGCAGGGGTACGACCGTCACCGGTGCCGATCAGGTCGGGGAACGTGTGCGATCCCGGGAGGGGCGGCTGGACCCCGGCCCGGCCGGAGGGCGCCGCTGGAAGCGCTGCGACAGGGTGTGGTCACCTGACGCGGCCGAACCCGGACACGGGTCGGGGCCGGTGCGCACCGTATGTGTGCGACCGGCCCCTCGGATCGCCGGGCGGCGCGGTGGAACCGCCCAGAACGCCCTGAGGGCTGTCCCGCGGCCCCCGGCGGGAGCGAGGCAACGGCTACGGCACCTCGCCGCGTTGCCGGATCGCCCGCATACGCCCGGTACGAGGACGGCCCTCAGTCCTTGGCCGCACCGCATCCGGCGCCGTGCGCCGACGGACCGGGGACGACCGGACGGCCGTCAGGCGGCGGTCATCACCTGGTCCGCACCCAGCGGACGGTGCGGGGCGATGACACGGCCGTCGGGCAGAAGCTCGCCGGTGTCCTCGAAGAGCAGGACGCCGTTGCACAGCAGACTCCACCCCTGCTCCGGGTGGTGCGCCACGAGGCGGGCGGACTCCCGGTCGGCGGACTCGGCTTGCGGACACGGCGGCTGGTGCTGGCACATGGATGGGATCTCTCGCTCTGTCGTGGTCATGTCCGTCCCCCGTGGTGAATAGGTCGGTCGGAACCCAGTGTTGTCCTCTGGGCGTCAATCCGCAGGGATTTCGCAGCACCGCTTCTCACAGGTTCATGACGCGTCACCCGTGCGGACGGTTCATTCCAACTGCACTGTCATTTCGGGTGGTTCTGGGGGGTCGGATAGGGCTAGTCCGGACTGCGGAGATCCTTTTCCGGCTCGTAGGAGCATCCAATTGCTCGTACGAGCGAGTGATCGCCGAATATACGGTCGTGCCCCGCTTCCCTTCCGGGGAGCGGGGCACGCGCGCCTGGTATCAGGCGGGGATGGAGCCGAGCAACGGTACGGGAGTCGCCCGATGGGTCAGTACCGGGAGCAACTCGGCCACCCGATGCGGCCGGTGGGCCCAGATGCCGGGTGGGGCCGGGGCCAGGGGCACGAGCAGGTCGGTGGCGGCCGGGTGCCCCTCGGAGGCGTCGGCGCCGACGTCGCCGTGCAGCCACAGGGTCAGCATGTACAGGCCGGGCACGGACAGCAGGCGTGGCTGGTACGGCTGCGGCAGCGTCTCGGCCTGCTGCAGGGCGCGCTCGGTGGAGGTGATCCAGGGGCCCTCGAAGAAGTGCGAGAAGGCCCAGCCGTCCGGCGTCAGCATGGTGTCGGCGGCGGCCACCGCGCGATCTCCGCAGCGGATCACGAAGCGCCAGCCGGCCGGCCTCGTCGCGGACAGGCCTTGGGTGGTGATCGGATCCAACACGTGCACGGGAAGCGGGAGTTCGGGCGTCGTGGGTCCCTGTGCGGCGCGCAGGGAGGGAGTTCGGGCCTCGCGGACCGCGGTGGGGGAACCGAGGGCCGTGAGAACGGAACGCAGTGCGGGCGCGGGTGCGGCGGGCGCGTGCAGGGGCATGGTGGGTCGCCTCTCGTTCGACAGGCGCGGCGGCGCGAGGAGGGTGGGGCGGACAGCGCTGTCAGCTCACGGGTGACCTGAGAGGTGGGGCCCGGTTCGACGAACGAGTGTGCGGCTGCGGCCTGCCGCTGAATCGACGGCAGGAACACGACAGAAACCGGGACCGCGGGCACCAACCTTAGGCCTTGTTCGCGAAGTTTATACGACGCGTGTTCAGACGATGTTTCGTCTACCGCATTCCGGTCGACTCGGCAAGGCGTCATTCAGTCGCTGATTCGCCCACATGGATCCCGCTTTTCGTGCCGGGAGGGACCTGCTGACCTCGTAATACCCCGCCATCGCGGTCGGCCGGTTGTCGTCGGCGTTTTTCACGAGGCGATCGGGGCACACGAACGTGCGTGGTGCGGCATGCCCCGTGAATGTGCCGCCGGGAACATTCAGACAGAGTAGCGGGCGCCGGGCCCGCGCGGGACGTTATCGATCGCTTCCGCTGGGCATCATCCAGACCCGGGACTCCGGCGGCCGGTCTGCGGCCCGCCCATCCGAGGAGGGAAACCCAGATGGGGGAGAAGGTCGTGGCAGGGCAGTTCGACCTGTCCGATCGCCAGCGCTACCGCGAAAAGCTCCAGAAGTGCCTCACGGGACTCGAGCGGCTGCTGGACGAGAAGGGGTTCGACCGCGCCAAGAACCTCATGGGCGTCGAGATCGAATTGAATCTCGCCGGCCGCGACGGCATGCCCAAAATGTTGAACGGGCAGGTACTGGAGCGCATCGCGAGCCGTGATTTCCAAACGGAACTCGCGATGTTCAACCTCGAGGTGAACATCGCTCCGCACCGGCTGGGCGGACGGGTATTCGACCGGCTCGCCGAGGAACTGCGCATCTCGCTGGCGTACGCCGACCGGAAGGCCGGGGAGGTGGACGCCGGCATCGTGATGATCGGCATTCTGCCCACGCTCGACCGTGACGACCTCGTCTCCTCCAACCTCTCCGAGGTGGACCGCTACACCCTGCTCAACGACCAGATCGTGGCGGCGCGCGGCGAGGACTTCCAGCTCGACATCGACGGCGTGGAGCATCTGCGCTGCACCTCCAGGTCCATCGCCCCGGAGGCCGCCTGCACCTCCGTGCAACTGCACCTCCAGGTCACCCCGGCCCGCTTCGCCGACGTGTGGAACGCCGCGCAGGTGGCGTCCGCGGCGCAGATCGCCGTCGGCGCCAACTCACCGTTCCTGTTCGGGCGCGAACTGTGGCGCGAGTCCAGGCCGCCGCTGTTCCTGCAGGCCACCGACACCCGCCCGCCGGAACTCCAGGCGCAGGGCGTACGGCCGCGCACCTGGTTCGGCGAACGGTGGATCTCCTCCGCCCACGACCTGTTCGAGGAGAACCTGCGCTACTTCCCGGCACTGCTGCCGATCTGCCACGAGGAGGACCCGCTGGAGGTCCTCGACGCCGGGGGCGTACCGAAGCTCGCCGAACTGGTGCTGCACAACGGCACGGTGTACCGCTGGAACCGGCCCGTCTACGACATCGCGGACGGCGTGCCGCACCTGCGCGTGGAGAACCGCGTGCTGCCGGCCGGGCCGACCATCACCGATGTGATCGCCAACGCGGCCTTCTACTACGGCCTGGTGCGGGCCCTCGCCGAGGAGTCGCGCCCGGTATGGACGCGGCTGCCGTTCGAGGCGGCCGAGGCCAACTTCGACGCGGCCTGCCGGGACGGCATCGACGCCCGCTTCGTCTGGCCGCGCCGGGGCCGCTACGGCGGCACCGGCGAGGTCGACGCCGTCACCCTGGTACGGGACGAACTGCTGCCGCTCGCCGCCGCCGGACTCGACGCGTGGGGCGTCGAGGCCGCCGACCGCGACCTCTACCTGGGCGTCATCGAGGAGCGCTGCCGGCGCCGGGTGAACGGGGCGGCCTGGCAGGCGGCCACCTTCCACCGGGCCCTGGAGCAGGGCCTCGGCCGCGGGGACGCGCTGGCCGCGACGACGCGCCGCTATGCCGAGCTGATGCACGTGGGCGAGCCGGTGCACACCTGGCCGGTGGGGCTGCCGGAGCCGGTGCCGCTCGGCTGAGCGGGGACCGGGGTTGCGAACCGCGGCAAGCCCGGCCCGGGTGAGCGCTCCCGGAGGCGATCCGGCATGCTGTGAGCTCGCACGGCCGGAGCGACGACAGGAGTGCACGTGGAGGCGGACGCGGCGGCCGACGGCCCTGCGCGGGGGCGGTTCCCGCGGCGGATCCTCCGGGACGAGACGCTGCTCGTGCTGGCGCTCTCGCTCGGCGCGAGCGGGGTCTCCGCGCTGATCAGCTTCGTCGGATCGGTCACCAGGCCCGGCGGGCTCAAGGACCAGGCGGCCACCCTCAACGCGTCCGCCGCGCCCGGGCGCCCCTGGCTCGACCTGGCCTGGCAGCTCTTCGGCATCGCCTCCGCGCTGGTACCCGTGGCCCTGGTCGCCCACCTGCTGATGCGCGAGGGCGAGAGCCTGCGCGCGCTCGGCTTCGACCGGACGCGCCCCTGGCCCGACCTCGGCCGGGGCGCGGGCGTCGCGGCCGTCATCGGCAGCACCGGAATCGCCTTCTACCTGGCCGCCCGCGGCCTCGGCGGCAATCTCACCGTCGTGCCCGAGGCCCTGCCCGAGGTGTGGTGGAAGTACCCCGTGCTGATCCTCTCCGCGGTGCAGAACGCGATCCTCGAGGAGGTCGTCGTCGTCGGCTACCTCCTGCGCAGGCTGGGGCAACTGGGCTGGACGGCGGGGTCCGCGCTGGTGGCCAGCGCGGTCCTGCGCGGCTCGTACCACCTCTACCAGGGCATCGGCGGCTTCATCGGCAACATGGTGATGGGCGTGGTCTTCGTCTGGCTCTATCGCCGCTGGGGCCGGGTCGGACCGCTGGTCGTCGCCCACTCCCTGCTCGACATCGGCGCGTTCGTCGGCTACGCCCTGCTGGCCGGCAAGGTGGACTGGCTGCCGACGGCCTGAGGCGGGACCACGCCTCCGGCCGGCCCCGGCCGGTCAGCCGAGCAGTTCCCCCTCGATCACGGTGACGGCGCGGCCGGTCAGCAGCGTACGGTCGCCCCGCAGGCCGGTGCGGACCAGCCCGGGGCGGTGGGAGGCCTGCAGCCCCGTGAGGTCGTCCCGGCCGAGACGGGCGGACCAGTGCGGGGCCAGCGCGGTGTGGGCGCTGCCGGTGACCGGATCCTCGTCGATGCCGACGCCGGGGAAGAAGCAGCGTGAGACGAAGTCGTGGCCGAGGGACGGGTCGTCGGCACGGGCGGTGGCGATGACGCCCCGCGAGGAGTGCGCCGTCAGGCCCCTGTGGTCGGGGGAGAGTCCGAGCACCGTCCGCTCGTCGGCCAGCTCCACCAGCAGGTCGCCGACGTGGGGCCCGGTGTCGTAGGCGGCGAGCGGGGCGGCGCCCAGCGCCTCGGCGACCCCGTCCGGGATCCGCACCGCGGTGAGCGGGGCGGTGGGGAAGTCCATGGTGATCCAGCCGTCCGGGCCCGGCGTGGCGACGAGGACACCGCTGCGGGTGGCGAACCGCACCGGCCCCTCGTGGGCGCCGGCGGTGTGCAGGACGTGCGCCGCGGCGAGGGTGGCGTGCCCGCACATGGCGACCTCGGTGGCGGGCGTGAACCAGCGCAGCGCCCAGTCCGCTTCGCCGCCCGCGGGCAGCCGGTGCGCGAACGCCGTCTCGGCGTGGTTCACCTCCATGGCGACGTTACGGAGCCAGTCGTCGTCCGGGAAGGCGTCGTCCAGGAGCAGGACGCCGGCCGGGTTGCCGGTGAAGGGGCGGTCGGTGAAGGCGTCGACGATTCGTATGCGCATGGCGCAGACGCTACGGCCCGTGCCGGTCCGGTAGGAAAGGCCAATCGGGGAGCCCTGGACCGGACTCGGCGTCGCGGCGCGCGGTCCGAGGGCCGGCGGGGACCTCGTTTTCCGTGACCCGTCGCAAATGATCTGGTTCTTGACCATCCCTGTGACCTGCGGCGACCAGATGGATTGAGATGAGGAGGAGTCGAAAATCTCAGCTGATGTGGTCCAGGTTCAGCGAATCGACCGATGTTGTCCTGTGCCCCGGCTGACTGTCCTCGACGGGCCCGCCCAGCCGCTGTCCGGTGTCAGTGGCAAGCGGCAGACTGCGCGCATGAATGATGCCCTTGAATCTGATCGCAGTGACCGCGCTGAGCTGGCCTGGGTCAGCTCGATGGGCGGTCCGTTGATCGTGGTCCCCGAGTCCTGCATTGGCGCATGGGGCGGGTGCACGGAGGAGGGAGCCGTCCTGGGCGAGGACGGTGGCCGTGATGATTATGACCGGGCTTGCGAGGTCGACGACTGGGCTGGCGTGATCGCCGTGCGCGCGGAGGCTGCGACGGCGCTTGTCCTGGCCGATGAACCCGCAATGACCTGCTTCCTGTCGGAGGAGTTGGTCTTCGTGCGATGGCTGGCTGCGGATTCGGAGGAAGAATTGCTCGCCGGAGCGCAAGCAGTCGTTGCCGACCCGGACACTCCATGGGAGGACGGCGGCCTGTGGGTCACTGATGGCCCGGCGGTGCTGATGGACTCGGCCGTGGCCGGCGCGGATCTCGGAGTGGAGTATCCCGGTGGTGGCCAGCCGGAACAGGCTCCCGTGCAGCTTCCGGCAGGTCGGTGGAGGGTCCGCGCTGTCCATACGAAGAACGAGTTCGCGTGGGTTGGCGTGGTGCAGCTTGTTGCCGAGGATGGCTCGGTCTGAAGGCTGGCATCCCGAGCCATTCATACTTCGATGGCACGTGCTGAAAGTTCGCTATCGCCGGACAGACGTTCGCGGTAGGCCCGCTGGCGACAACGGTGAGAACACGTGCGGCGTCTGGCCTGGCCGAGGACTGCCGGGAGGAGCCCCTTGCAGACTGGGCAGGTCGACAGGCTCTGGGGTGGAGGCAGGGCCTCGGAGGGGGATTTCGGCGGAGGTGACGATGCTGCTGGCTGAGACCGATCTTGGGCCGGACTCACGCGCCTTCGGTATGCCTGCTGGCGACAGCGGTGAGAGCAGGTTCGCCGCTGTGCCTGGTTGGGGCCGAGGGGCAGTAGAGCCGAGCAAATCTCGCAGAGCCGTAGAGATGGGGGCGGCGACGGCGGTTCTGCTTCTCCAACCGGGGAGGTAACTGGGTGAGGCGGTGGTGCATTTCGCCAGCGGTATGCCCGCTGACGACACCGTTGGGAACACGTTCGCCGTCTCGAAGAGGGCAGGGGACGTTCGCAGATGGGACACGGGAGCGGTTCGGTTTCCTCGGTCTGGGCGGATCGTTCTTGGCGACGTCGCTGTCGTTCGAGATAGGCGTCCCGACGGCAGCGCGATGAACACAGGTGACGGCGCCGTCCGGGCCGGATCCGCATGATCTCGCCGCACTGCTTGCAGGGCACTCGCAGCCACTCGCTGAGCGGGTGGCGTCTGCGGTATGCCTTCTGGCGGCAAGCCTGCGAGCATCGCAGAGCTTGACGTCCGAGGATACCGAGGGGCGGCATGGCGGCGCCGCACTCCAGGCAGTGCCGGGTCTCCAGCGTGATCCGCAGGAAGTCCGGATCGCGGCCCGTGACGGCCGCCAGCCGCGACCAACTCGGGATGCCTCGATGATCCGGCGGTTCGCAGAGAAACATCCGCAGATAGCCCGGGATCAGGTGGTTGGCATGGGCGAGGCGGACGATGAACGACCGGACCCCTTCGCCGCCTCGCGGGCGGACCTGGACAGGCAACAGGCGGATGTTCCCGCTGATCACGCCGCTCTCGACGATGCTCATGAGGCCGGTTTGGACTTCCGGGTCTCGGCCGCGCGGTCGAGTTTCACGCTCTGCAGGGACTTGCGGGTGATCTTCTCGGTGCCGTCCAGGATGGCGTCGAGGGCGGCCCCGCGGATGAGGTGGGACAGCGAGCCGATCATGCCGCCGGTGCGGTCGTGGAGGTAGTGGGCCAGCCCTTCCAGGGTTCCCGGCCGGTGGTGGTGCAGCCGCAGAGCCTCTTCGAGGGTGGTGACCAGGCCGGTCCACTCCTCGGTGCGGGGGAACGCGACGGTTTCGATGACTCCGAACCGGCCCGCGATCTGCCGTCCCCGGGTGCCGTTGAACAGGCCATTTGCCTCCAGGTCGACTCCGGCATAGACGAAGGTGGCCGGGATGCGCTCGGAGAAGTACTTCAGGGTGTCGGAGACCTCGGCTCCGCTGCGGGTCGCAAGGGAGAGATTGTGCAGCTCGTCGACACAGACGACGGTGACCCGCGCGTCGATCAGGACCCCGCAGACAGCCTCGATGACGTCGGTGATGTTGGCGCGGACGGTGACGGGCAGGCCGAGGAAGCGGGCGAACTCCACGGCCAACATGCGCGAGGTCGCGGCGGGCGGGACGGTGACGTAGACAACGGGGATGCGACCGCCGACGCCGGGGTGCTGACGCCGGTCGATGGCTTCGATGGTCTTGCCGAACTGGGTCAGAGCGGTGGTCTTGCCGGTGCCGGCCGGGCCGGACAGGATCAGGCCCCGGCGGGCACTGATCGCGTGACGGTTGAGCAGGGTCAACCGTCGGCCAGTATGAACGACGGTCCGCAAGGTGGAGGTCGCCGCCACCGTCATTCTGGTGTGGTAGTCGAGGCGGGCGTCGTCGTAGTCCTGGCGCTCGTCCGGCCCCAGTCCGGCGAGGACGTCGGCGGGCAGCAGGTCCGGCGGGGCTGGATCTTGAGTGGTGAACTCCCGCCAGCCCTCAAGGGTGGTGAGGTAGCGGTGCAGTTCCTCCTGGTCCACGGCCCGCCGCCATCCGGCCTGCAGGCCGGATGGCGGCAGCTGTTCGAACGCGGGCCCAGCTGCGGTCACCATCGCTTGTCCGCCTCCTTGAAGGGGTCGAAGACACCAAGCGGAATGACCTTCGCGACCAGCTCGTCCTGCGTGTCTGCTTCCTCGTCGTCGTGAGGCAGCATGTCGTCTGGCGCGGCCGGCACCGGTTCGGGCTTCGGCGGCCGCGGACCGTTGCCTTCGGCGCCTGCCTTGGTCCGGGCGGCGACTCGCCGGTCGCGCCGGGACGGCCGCTTCTTCCCGCCGCCCTCGGGACCTTGGTTGGCCCTGATCAGAAGCTCGGACACAGCTTGGGCGATCTGTTCCTCGGTGGGATCGCTTTCGCCCTGCTGACGCAGGTCGGCCGCGGCATGGTCCCAGGCCAGATCCCCGAACGGCTGCGGGACAGTGCCGAGGTGTTTCCAGGGGACGGGGATCCAGCCGCCCTCCCAGTGGTTGCGGACCCAGATCCAGTTGGCGTCGTAAGGGTCGCGGTGGATCTCCCACAAGTTCTTCTTGCGGGCGACCCCGGAGGGCTGGCGCCGGAAGGGGCCCAGGTCCGCGCAGTCGTAGATGCGGTGGCTGATCTTGATGCCGTAAGAGTTGACCGCCCGCCAGGTCGCGGGCAGCAGTTCGACTTAGTCGTCCCCGGTCAGGGCCAGGGGAACGTAGCCGACGCTCTCGAGCAGGCTGGCGTACTTCTGGTTCGGCGTGAAGGTGCGGCCGGGACTGCCGGGGTCCCGCAGCCCGTCGTGCGGCCTGTTCTGCCACTTCGCGATGAGCCATTCGTCCAGGAGTTCCTGGATCTCCAGCATTGACCACAACGGCTCGTCCTCGACGTTCCGTCCGCGGTGCTCGGCCGTGCGGCCCAGGTAGCCGGGGAGGAACTGGCAGAACATCGTGGCCACCGATTCGAGCGTCCGCTCGATGTGGGGCTTCTCCGCGGGCGAGCGTGGGTGGCAGGGCTGGAAGTTGATCTCCAGAGTCCGGCAGGCGGCCCGGAAGTTCTCCGAGATGAATGCCTTGCCCCGGTCGCAGACGATGGTCTCCGGGATGATCACCGGCTGGGCCGCGGCGTGCTCCAACCGTTCGTCCAAGGACAGCAGCCTGCGATGCGGCAGGACCGAACGGGACATCCTCAGTGCGTCTGACCAGCCCAGACGCATCGGCTCCGGGGTCAGAGCACGGGCCAGCAGCAGCGAAGCGTCCACCGACTTGGTGGTCGGCCGCACGACCGCGGCGGCGATGGTGCGGGTGGCGACATCGACCAGGCCGCAGAGCTCGACCCTGCCAGGCACCCCCTCATCCAGCCGCACCAGCACGTCCAGCGGGGTGGAGTCGATCTGCATCAACTCGCCCGGCGCCGCGACCTGCTCGTAACGGAACGGCCCCTCCGGCTGGTTGGCCAGCGACTGGCGAGTGCGGGCCGACCCAGTCACCGGGATGCCGCCGGACAGCTTCGCGAACAAGCGGTAGAACGTCGCCCGCGACGGCATCTCCACCACGTCCTCGCCGTGCTCGGCAGCCAGGATGCGGCCGGTCCGCCAACGCGCGTACTCGATCGTGCGAGTGGAGGCCGGGACACTCTCGGCAATGGCCTGACGCATCGCCGCCACCACCCGAGGATCAGCCCGGCCCAGCAGCGACGCGTGCGGAGCGAGACGGCGGTCCGCCACCGCGGCGACCCCGCCGGCCTCGTAACGCTGCCGCTTGCGCTTGACCGTCCGTGCACTGACCTCCTCGCCCCGCGCGGCCAGTTCCGCGGCCTTCGCCCGCTCGCGTTCCGCCAGCGACCGGCGGGCCGGGTCGTATTCGGGCCGGGGCAGAGCCCCCGCCGGAGCGTCCGGCGGCAGCCCGGTCAGGATCTCGATCAAGTGGTGCTGCCACCACAAGGCCCGCTTCGCGGCCTCCTCCGGGAGATGGTCCAGAAGCGCGGCCGAGCCCGGTGTGGCCCGTTCTGCGGTGCCCAGGACGGCGAAGTCCTCAGCCCCTTGGAGGTGAACCTGGTCGACGAGCATGCCCGTGCCATGGACGTCGGCCAGGCGGACCCGCATCCCGGTGAGCGCGACGACCGTGTACGTGCTCTTCTCGAACCTGACCCGGTCACCCAGCCGCAACCGTCCCGGACGCGCAGACCTCACGACGCCCTCCCCGCCGCCAGGCCGACGACCGTCCCGCCGTCCAGCGGAGCCGAGACCAGATCGGCTGTCAGCTCGTTCCGCCAGAGCAGGTGGTAGAGCGCCGGCAGCACCGCATACTTGTCCCCGACCCGGTCAGCACCGGTGAACAGCAGCTGAGGCTCGGCGAACACCTCCCGCAGGGCATCCGCCACCGAGGCCCGGTGGCAGCGCAGGTGGCGATAGCGCGCCAGCCACCGCAAGTTCGTCCGGAACGTCTGGTCCAAGTCCCCGACCAGCCGAAACTGCCACCCCACCGTTGCACAGACCTCCGCGGTGAACGCGAAGACCTCGGCGGCCTCCTCGTCGACGAGACCCTCCGGCCGGACATCGACCACCACGCCGGTGCCGTCGGCCAGCCGTGCGAAGTAGTCCGGAGTGTGCTGACGATCCCGTTCGCCGTCCCACCAGGACAGGCAGAACGGCTGCGAGGCCAAGGCCACCACCGAAGGGTCGAAGTCCAGGGCCATCGCGGCATCCCGCTCGACCCACGACTCGTAACCCACCAGGTCACGCGAGGACGCCGCCCAGTACTCACCCGTGAAGTTCTTCTGCCCCTTGAACGAGATGAACTTCCGGACCGGGGCTGCACGCTCGAAGGGCTCGTCCCAGCAGCGGGCCAGTGACCCCAGCCGTCCGAACCCGTCGACGCCGACGAAACCCACCTGCACGTCCGACGCGTACTCCCATGCGGATCCCGACCTCACCGGCTCGCTCACGGCCACCTCCCCGACGCCCTCGCTGCCAGCGTCGGCCACCCGGTGCGAAGCCATGTCCCGGAGTCACGAGGCGTCACCCCATCGAGCGACCACCCGTTCCGTACACCACGAGGACCAGATCACTTGAGACCACAAACCAGGTCCTCTCGTGCGGGGACACGTTCACAGCCCTCAGTCGATGCAGAACTCGTTGCCCTCGATGTCAAGCATCGGGATGCACGCATCGTTGCCGTCATACAGCGTCTGCACGTGTACCGCGCCAAGCGGGACCAACCGTGCGCATTCGGCCTCAAGTGCGGCGAGGCGCTCTTCCCCCACGAGTCCGGTGCCGACCCGCACATCAAGATGAACCCGGTTCTTGACGGCCTTCCCCTCAGGGACGCGCTGGAAGTACAGCCGCGGGCCCACACCTGAGGGATCAATGCAGGCGAACCATGAATCCCGCTGCTCAGGTGGCTGCGAGCCCCTGAAGTCATCCCAGGTGGCGAACCCCTCTGGCGGCGGCGGTATGACGTACCCCAACACCTCGCACCAGAAACGGGCGAGGCGCTCAGGTTCTGCGCAGTCGAAGGTGACTTGGAACTTCTTGATCGACGTCATCGGCCCACCATATTGGCGTGTCCCGTTCACCGAAATCCCGGGGATCCGCGGCGTGCGGGTCGAGGTCTCGCGTGGCATGAGCAGCGTCAACGGGCCAGGCCGCCTGAGACGACGAGCGAACCGGACCAGATCACCTGAGACAGGGGCCAGGTCGGCGTAGGCAGGACAACCGGACGGATACGGAAAGGCCTTGTCGCACCTCTGTCTCCGATATATCGTTGAGGCATCGCGTAAGAACGCGATGCGAACGTGACAGGTCAGCGATGGAGTGGAGTGATCATGATGCGTGGCCATGGATTCGAGCGTGGGCATCGCCAGGACGGACCGGGCCGGCCCGGCCGGGGCGGATTCGGTGGATTCGGCGGGTTCGAGGGGCGGCGGGCCGCCTTCGGGCCCTTCGGTCCCGGGGGTCCCGGCTGGGGGCCCGGCTGGGGGCCCGGCGGGCCCGGCTTCGGGCCGGGGCCGTGGGGGCCGCGCGGGCGTGGCGGGCCGAGGGGGCGGGCGCGGCGCGGTGATGTGCGGGCCTCCATCCTGGCCCTGCTCAAGGAAGGGCCCATGCACGGCTACGAGATGATCCAGGAGATCGCCGAGCGCAGCGGCGGCGCCTGGAAGCCCAGCCCCGGCTCGGTCTACCCCACCCTCCAACTGCTGGAGGACGAGGGGCTGATCGCCAGCGAGAGCGAGGGTGGCAAGAAGCTGTTCACCCTGACCGACAGTGGCCGCACGGTCGCCGAGGACGGTCCGGAGGCTCCCTGGGAGGAGGCCTCGCGCGGGGTCGACTGGGAGGCCCTCGGCGAGATCCGGCAGGCCGGTATGGGGCTGATGCAGGCGTTCGGGCAGGTGTGGAACACCGGGACCAAGGAGCAGCGCGAGAAGGCGCTGGCCGTGGTCACCGAAGCCCGGAAGAAGCTGTATCTGATCCTCGCCGACGAGGACTGAGCCGTACGGCGACGTGGCGCCGCTCCGCGCGAGCCCCCGTCGGTGTGCGCCCCCGCGTCGACGCCCTGATCTCCTCCCAGAGGATGAGATCCCGGCCAGCGGCGTCCACTCCGCGCGGCAGGCGAAGATGGTTCCCCGCGCCGATGGCCCGGGCCGCCCGGGACTGATGGGGTGGCGGTGTGCAACCCCGTACATCCCGCTGGAGCATCCCCGAGCAGGGACTGCCGAGCGCCGGCGGCGACGCCGGGCTCGGTGCCGAGTCGGCGGCCGTGGTCGCCGGTGCCCGCCGCCGGGCGGTGCGCGACGGGGACCGCCAGGTCGACACTGCCCATCTGCTGCACTCGCTCCTGGAGCACGATCCCGGGGTCCGGGCCGTCGTCGGCGGTGCCCCGCGGCTCGCCCGGCTGCTCGGCTACCTCGTGCAGCGCAGTATCGGCTACGGGCTGCGCTGGCAGAGGACGGTGGAGGGTGCCGGCCTGCCCAGCGGCGCGGCGGGTCCCGTCCGGCACGGCGCCGGGCGGGCGGGGGGCGGTGCGCACGGCGACGCCGGTCCGTGGTCGCCGCTCGCGGCCGCCGCCCTGGCGGAGGCCCGCCGGCGTGCCCGGCGGCGCGGTGCGACGCGGACCACCGGCACCGACCTGCTCGCCGGGCTCGTCATGGACCCGCGGTCCCGGGCGGTCGAGGTCCTGGAGCGCGCCGGCGTCCGGACCCGTGAGCTGGGTGCCCGGCTCGACGGCCGCCCGGCCGACGTCCTGCCGTGACGCCGTCCACCCCCTGAGACAGGTGTCAACGAGAGTGACGCTCATGTCAACGCCTGTCATCATGTGCCGGTGCCTATATCTGCAGCGAGCCGGGGCGGCCGCGGCAAGGGCGTCGGGCTCGGTCTCGCGCTCCTGTCCGCGCTGGCCTTCGGCGGGTCCGGAGTCGCGGCGAAGCCGCTGATCGAGGCGGGGCTCGACCCGCTCCACGTGGTGTGGCTGCGCGTGGCCGGCGCCGCCGTGGTCATGCTGCCGCTCGCCGTGCGGCACCGCACGCTGCCGCTGCACCGGCCCGCGCTGCTCGCCGGGTTCGGGCTGCTGGCCGTGGCCGGCGTCCAGGCCTGCTACTTCGCCGCGCTGTCCCGTATCCCGGTCGGCGTCGCGCTGCTCGTCGAGTACCTGGCCCCCGCGCTCGTGCTCGGCTGGGTGCGGTTCGTGCAGCGGCGGCCGGTGACCCGCGCCGCCGCGGTCGGCGTGGTCCTCGCGGCCGGCGGTCTCGCCTGCGTGGTGGAGGTGTGGTCCGGCCTGGGTTTCGACGCGCTGGGCCTGCTGCTCGCGCTCGGCGCCGCCTGCTGCCAGGTCGGCTACTTCGTCCTGTCCGACCAGGGCAGCGAGGCGGGTGAGCGGGCACCGGACCCGCTCGGCGTCATCGCCTACGGCCTGCTCGTCGGCGCCCTCGTGCTGACCGCGGTGGCCCGCCCGTGGACCATGGACTGGTCGGTGCTGGCCGGCTCCGCGCGGATGAACGGCACCACCGTGCCGGCCGTCGCGCTGCTCGCCTGGACCGTCCTCGTCGCCACCGTCGTCGCGTATGTCACCGGGGTGCTGTCCGTGCGCCGGCTGTCCCCGCAGGTCGCCGGTGTCGTAGCGTGCCTCGAGGCGGTCATCGCCACCGTGCTGGCCTGGGTGCTGCTCGGCGAGCACCTGTCCGCGCCGCAGATCACCGGCGGAGCCGTGGTCCTGCTCGGCGCGTACATCGCCCAGTCCTCGGCGCCCGTCAAGGGCGCGGCGGAGCCGGTGGCCGCGGGTGGCGGCGCGGAACGGGAGCTGTCGGCGCGCGGAACGGCCGCCTGAGCCCCGGTCGGCGCCCGACGCGTTCGCCCTCCCGCCCCCGCCGCCCCGGGCGGGCCTCCGGCCCTGTCCCGCCCGGCGCCCCGGCGCGCGGGGCCGGGCGGCACGGGACGGGGCCGGGCACGCGCAGCCGGCGCCCGTGGCCCGTCCGGCTCACGGCGTCAGGTAGTCCGGCAGTCCGATACCGGGCGCCAGGTCGGGGTTGGGGACGGGGGCCTCGTAGCCCTTGCGGAGCGGTACGACCCCGGCCCAGTGCGGCAGGGACAGGTCCTCGGGCTCGTCGTGGGCGCCGCCGGTGCGCATCTTCGCGGAGACCTCGCCGAGGTCGAGGCGGATGACGGCGGTGGCGGCCAGCTCCTTCCTGTTCGCGGGCCGGGAGTCGGCCGCCCGGCCCGGTACGACCTGGTCCACCAGCGCGTCCAGGGCCAGCCGCCGCTCCTCGGGGTCGGTGACCTCGTGGGCGGTGCCGTGCACCACCACCGAGCGGTAGTTCATCGAGTGGTGGAAGGCGGAGCGGGCCAGTACCAGCCCGTCGACATGGGTGACCGTCAGGCACACCTCCAGTCCGGGATCCGTTCCGCCGGCCATCCGCAGCGGGCGCGAACCGGTGGAGCCGTGGACGTACAGCCGCTCGCCCACCCGGCCGTACAGCGTCGGCAGCACCACCGGCGCGCCGTCGCGGACGAAGCCGAGATGGCAGACGTATCCCTCGTCGAGTATCGCGTGCACCGCGTCCCGGTCGTACGAAGCCCGGTCCGCGGAACGGGTGGGCACGGTGCGGTCGGTCGGCGTGTACGCGACGGACGGCGACGATGATTCCCGGGTCCCCTGCATGGCGGTCTCCATTGCACTAGTGCATAATCTGCTTTGTGCTAGGAGACTATCGGATTCAGGGTCGCGGCGCAGCGGAGATCGCGGCCAGCGTCGAGCGGGCGGTCGGCGCCGGGGAACTGGAGCCCGGCGAACATCTGCCGCCCATGAGGGATCTGGCGACCCGGCTCGGGGTGAACCCGAACACGGTGGCGGCCGCCTACCGCACCCTGCGCGAACGCGGGGTGATCGAGACCGCCGGGCGGCGCGGCAGCCGGATCCGCCCCAGACCGGCCACCACCGGACGCCAGCAGATCCGGGTGGAGGTGCCGGAGGGCGTGCGGGACCTGGCCGAGGGCAACCCGGACCCCGCGCTGCTGCCCCGGCTGGCGGACGCCTTCGCAGCGGCCGCCGCGCGCGGCGACCGGGAGCCGGTGCTCTACGGCCACGATCCGGTGGAGCCTGAGCTGGCCCGGCTGGTCCGCGCCGGGCTGGACGCCGACGGGGTACCGGACGGCCCCGTGGCGGTGGCCTCCGGTTCCCTGGACGTCATCGAGCGGGTCCTCGCGGCCCACCTCAAGCCGGGTGACCGGGTCGCGGTGGAGGACCCCGGCTGGGGCAGCGTGCTGGACCTGGTCCCGGCACTCGGCCTGCGCACGGTCCCCGTCGGGGTCGACGACGACGGGCCGCTGCCCGGCGAGGTCCGCGCCGCGCTGGAGTCCGGGGCGCGGGCGCTGATCGTCACCGACCGGGCGCAGAACCCGACCGGAGCCGCGCTGAGCGCCCCGCGCGCCCGTGCGCTGCGTTCGGTCCTCCGGGACCACCCCGGGACGCTGCTGATCGAGGACGACCACGGGCACGGCATCGTGGACGTCCCGCTGCGTCCGCTGGCCGGTGTCACCCGCCACTGGGCCTTCGTCCGCTCCGTCGCCAAGGCCTGGGGGCCGGACCTCCGCCTCGCGGTGTTCACCGGGGACGCCGTCACCGTCGACCGGGTGCGCGGGCGGCAGCGGCTGGGTCCGGGCTGGGTGAGCCGGCTCGTCCAGCGTGCCGTGGTGGAACTGTGGCGGGGCGGCGCGGTGGACCCGGGCGCGGTGGCGGCCTCGTACGGCGGCCGCCGGGAGGCCCTGGTCGAGGCGCTGGCCGCGCACGGGGTGACCGCGCACGGCCGCAGCGGCATGAACGTCTGGGTGCCGGTGCCCGACGAGACGGGCGTGGTGGCCCGGCTGCTGCAGGCGGGCTGGGCGGTCGCCCCGGGCGCCCGGTTCCGGCTGGGCTCGCCGCCGGGTGTCCGCCTCACGGTGTCGGCCCTCGCCCCGCGGGACGTCGGCCCCCTGGCGGAGGCGGTGGCGGGGGCGGTACGTCCCTCCCCGGCCCGCTCCTACGGCTGAGGCCGGACCGGGGGCCGCGTGGCGGCGGCTCAGGCCCTGGGCCTGACCTGGGTGAGCGCGGCCCCGGCGAGAACGATCACCGCGCCGGCCGGCGTGGTCCAGCGCAGCGACTCCCCGAGGATCGCCACGCCCGCCGCCGTGGCGATGACCGGGATGAAGTAGGTGACCAGCTGCGCCGTGGTGGGCCCGACCTCGGCGACGAGACCGTACTGGATGAGCACCGCCAGCCCCGTGCCGAGAGCGCCCAGCGCGGCCACGGCCAGCAGCGGGACGACCGGGAAATGGTCCGGGAACCGGGTGAACAGCGGCGTCACGACGGCCAGTTGCACCGTCGCCAGCAAGAGCTGGGCTCCCGTCATGGACAGATGCGAGTGCCCGGTCCCGGCCAGGGTCCGGCGGACGTGGATCCAGCCGACCGGGTAGCTCAGCGAGGCGAGCAGCGCCATCGCCGTGCCCCTCGCGTCCAGCCCGTGGAAGCCCTGCCAGGCGCCCAGCACCGTCAGCACGCCGAGGAAGCCGAGGCCGAGCCCCGCGACGCGCACCCGCGTGGGCCGGTCCTCCGAGAGCGCCACCACGGACAGGGCCATGCCCCACAGCGGCGAGGTCGCGTTGCAGATGCCGGCCAGTGTGGACGGGACGGTCAGCTCCGCGTAGGCGAAGAGGGAGAACGGCAGGGCGTTGAGGAAGAACGCGGCCACGGCCACGTGTGCCCACAACCGGAGCCCGCGGGGCAGCCGCTCCCGCTTCAGGGCCATCGCCGCCGCCAGCACCGCGGTACCGAAGACCAGGCGGCCGAGGGTGACCTGGAACGGCGCGTAGCCCTCCGTGCCGACCTTGATCAGCAGGAAGCTGAAGCCCCAGATCAGCGAGAGGGCGCCGAAGCGCAGCCGCCAGTCGAGGCGGGCTCGGGGCCGGGCGGGCGCGGGGGACTGGGGCCGGGATGCGGTCAGCGTGCTCATGGCGTCAACGATGCGCGAGCCGATCTCGTAGCACAATCGAGAATCCTCACCGCATATCTCTTAGAATCACTTACATGTTGAACCTGGAGCGCCTGCGGACCCTGGACGCCCTCGCCCGGCACGGCTCGGTCAGCGCCGCCGCGCAGGCCCTGCACGTCACGACGTCCGCCGTCTCCCAGCAGCTCGGCAAGCTGGAGCGTGAGGCCGGGCAGCGGCTGCTGGCGAAGAACGGCCGCGGCGTCCGGCTCACGGACGCCGGACGGCTGCTGTCGGAGCACGCGGCGCGCATCCTGTCCCAGGTCGAGCTCGCCCAGGCCGATCTCGAGGCGCACCGCGGCCAGGTCGCCGGTGAACTGCGCGTCTCGGCGTTCCCGACCGCGGCCCGCGGGCTGTTCCCCACCGCGCTGGCCGACCTGCGCGGCCGGCACCCCGGCCTGCGGGTGCGCTCCAGCGAACTGGAGCCCGAGCGCGGCATCGCCGCCGTCGTCCGCGGCGACCTCGATCTGGCCGTGGTCCTCGACTGGTACAACAAGCCGATGCCCGTGCCCGACGGCCTGGTCAAGGCACCGCTGCTGGACGATCCGGCCGACGTCGCCCTGCCGGCCGGGCATCCGCTCGCCGGCCGGGACGAGGTGGACCTCGCCGAGTTCGCGGAGGACGAGTGGATCACCTGGGGCGAGGGCGAGTTCTGCCACGAGTGGCTGCTGTTCACCCTGCGCTCCAAGGGCATCGAGCCGATCGTGGGGCACCGGGCCGGCGAGACCCACACCCAGCTCGGTCTGGTCGCCGCCGGCCTCGGCGTGTGCATCGCGCCGCTCCTGGGCCGGCACCCGGTGCCCCCGGGCATCGTCATGATCCCGCTCAGACAGCGGGTGCGGCGGCACGTCTACGTCGTCTGGCGGGCGGACGCCGACCGCCGTCCCTCGATCCGCGCCGCGGTCGAGGCGCTGCGGGCGGCGTCCGAGCGGGTGAGCGGGGCCTGACGGGCTCGTGCACGTCGGCGCCCTGCCGGCACCGTCGTGTCCCGCCCGGGCTCCGGTCTCACCGGGCCGCGCCGAGCTTGCGGAAGTCCCAGGACACGATCTTGTCCGGGGTCAGCCGGGCCCAGGCGTGCCGGCCGTCGTGCGGCATCTCGTCCAGGCCGAAGTATTTGCGCGCGAACACCGTCTCCGGCGCGTCGAGTTCGGCGCGCAGTTCCCCGGTACGGGGCACCTCGCCGACGAACTCCACCCGCCCGGACAGCTCGGCCCCGCGCAACTGGTCGTACTCCTCACCCGAGTCGACCACGACGGCCACCCGGGGGTCGCGGCGGAGCTGCGCCCAACGCCGGCTGCGCACCACGGAGTACAGCCACAGAGAGGTGCCGTCCCACGCGAACCACAGCGCGCTGACGTGCGGCGCGCCGTCCGCCGAGACGGTCGCGACCCGGCAGGTGCGCCGGCTGGTCAGGAAGTCGTCCAGCTCGCCGGGCGTCATCATGATCTTCCGGCCCCGGCGCTGCTGCGTGACGGTCATACGGCCCCTCTTCTTCCACGTCGAACCGGCGTAACCCGTCCCAGGCGCGATCCTCCGGGAACACGCCGGGAAAGGGAACAGGACGAGTGCGCCGGCCTCGCCGGCGCGCCTCACCCCAGGGTGATCTCGTCGCCCGAGACGGTGATCTTCCGGGCGGCCAGCGCCCTGGTCGCGGGCCCCTGCCGCACGCTGCCGTCCTCGACGGAGAAGTGGCTGTCGTGGCACGGGCAGACGATCGCGCCGTCCGAGACGCTGGACACGGCGCAGCCCTGGTGGGTGCACTTGGCGGAGAACGCCTTGTAGGAGCCCGCCGTCGGCTGGGTGACCACCACGCCCCGGTCCTTGAATATCTTGCCGCCGCCCTCCGGGATGTCCGCGGTCCGGGCCAGCGCCGCGCCCCCGGCCGAGTCGCCGGAGGCCGGACCGCCGTCCTGCGCGGAGCCGGTGGACCCGGTCGTGCCCGCGGCCCCGGAGCCGGTGCCGACGCTCTGCGAGGAGTCGTCGCCCGAACCGCAGGCGGTCAGCGCGGCGGCGAGCCCCGCCGCTCCGGCCGCCGCCACGACGGTACGGCGGGCCGGTCCCGTCTCGGGCTTGAACGATGCGCTGGTCATGACGTGGTTCCCTTCCGCGGAGCGTCTCGTGATCCGCCCAGGGGTACGGTCCCCGGCCGCCCCCCGTTCAGCCGGGTGCCCGGCCGCCGGCCGGACGGGTGGCGACCACGGCCGCGCACCGTCCGGCGGCCCGGCGGCCGGACGGGCCCCGCCCCAGTAGCCTGGGGCGATGCTCAAGGAAGTCACCGCGACCCGCTACATCACACCCCTGCGGGAGGGCGGCTCGCTGCCGGGACTCGTCGAGGCCGACGACCTCGGTACCTACGTCATGAAGTTCACCGGGGCCGGACAGGGCCGCAAGACCCTGGTCGCCGAGGTGGTGTGCGGTGAACTCGCCCGCCGGCTCGGCTTCCGGATGCCCCGGCTGGTGACGGTCCGGCTGGACCCCGTACTGGGCCTGGGCGAGCCCGAGCAGCAGGTGCAGGACCTGCTCAGGTCCAGCGGCGGCACCAACCTGGGCATGGACTTCCTCTCCGGCGCCCTCGGTTACGACCCGCTCGCCTTCCCGGTGAGCTCCGCCGAGGCCGGGCGGATCGTCTGGTTCGACGCGCTGATCAACAACGTCGACCGTTCCTGGCGCAACCCCAACCTCCTGGTGCACCACGGCGAGCTGTGGCTCATCGACCACGGCGCCTCCATGATCTGGCACCACAACTGGCCCTCCGCCGAGGCCTCGGCGGCCCGCCCCTACGACGCCGCCGACCACGCCCTCGCCCGTTTCGCGCCGGACGTCGGGGCCGCCGCGGCCGAACTGGCGCCCAGGGTCACCCGGGACCTCCTCGCCGAGGTCACCGCCGAGATCCCGGACGACTGGCTGGCCGACGAGCCGGGCTTCGGCACCCCGGACGCGATCAGAGACGCCTACGCGCGGCCGCTGCTCGCCCGGGCGGCCGTCGTCGCCGACCGTGTCACCGGCATCGAGGAGGGCAAGTGAGCGAGCGTCACATCCACGTGGCGGGCCATGTGACCGAGCGCCACATCACCCGGGCGGGCCAGGGTGGTGACCGGGACGTGTTCGAGTACGCCCTGCTGCGGGTCGTCCCGCGCGTCGAGCGCGGCGAGTGCGTCAACGCGGGCGTGGTGGTCTACTGCCGCGCCCGGGCCTACGTCGGCGCCCGCACCCATCTGGACGAGGCCCGGCTGCTCGCCCTGGACCCCGGGGCGGACGTGGCGGGAGTGCGGGCCGCGCTCGGCGCCGTCGCACGGGTCTGCGCCGGCGGCGAGGAGGCCGGGCAGGCGGCCCGCGACGACGCGGGTCGGCGCTTCCGCTGGCTGATCGCGCCCCGCTCCACCGTCGTGCAGCCGGGACCCGTGCACACCGGGCTCACCGCCGATCCGGAGGTCGAGACCGAGAGGTTGCTGGACCTCCTGGTGAGGTAATGGATCACACCGGCCCGGTGTCCCGTTGACACCGGGTGCCAGTGCTTCTAGCGTCGCGTGTGCTGAAGGTACTAAGCGGTCGCTCACCGCACTGGCCGGCTCAGCCAGGAGCCGCACAGGTTCTCTCAAGGGCGAGGAGAAGCAGCAATGTCCACCACTGAACAGCGGGTCGCGGTAGTCACCGGAGGGGCGCGCGGCATCGGTGCCGCCACCGCCGTACGGCTGGCCGCCGAGGGCCGCGCGGTCGCCGTGATCGACCTCGACGAGGCCGCCTGCAAGGACACCGTCGAGAAGATCACCGCGGCCGGCGGCCGGGCGATCGCGGTCGGCGCGGACGTCTCCGACGAGGCGCAGGTCGAGGCCGCCGTGGCCCGGGTCGTCGAGGAACTGGGCGCCCCGACCATCCTGGTCAACAACGCCGGCGTGCTGCGCGACAACCTGCTGTTCAAGATGAGCGTCTCCGACTGGGACACCGTCCTGAACGTGCACCTGCGCGGCTCGTTCCTGATGACGAAGGCGGTGCAGAAGCACATGGTCGACGCGGGCTTCGGCCGGGTCGTCAACCTGTCCTCGTCCTCCGCGCTCGGCAACCGGGGCCAGGCCAACTACTCCGCCGCCAAGGCCGGCCTGCAGGGCTTCACCAAGACCCTCGCCATCGAACTGGGCAAGTTCGGCATCACCGCCAACGCCGTCGCCCCCGGCTTCATCGCCACCGAGATGACCAAGGCCACCGCCGACCGGGTCGGCATGGGCTTCGACGACTTCAAGAACGCCGCCGCCACCCAGATCCCGGTCCAGCGCGTGGGCGAGCCCGAGGACATCGCCAACGCCATCGCCTTCTTCACCGGCGAGGCGGCCGGATTCGTCTCCGGCCAGGTGCTGTACGTCGCCGGCGGACCGCTCGACTAGGAAGTCTGGGGAATCACGGACATGACTGAACTCCCGGAGCTCTCCGGCAAGGCGGCCCTCGTCACCGGCGGCAGCCGCGGTATCGGTTACGGCGTCGCCGAGGCGCTCGTCGCCCGCGGCGACCGCGTGTGCATCACCGGGCGCAACGAGGACGCCCTGAAGGAGGCCGTGGAACGGCTCGGCGCCGACCGGGTCATCGGCGTCGCGGGCAAGGCCCACGACCTCGGCCACCAGGGCGAGGCCGTCGAGCGGACCATGGAGGCCTTCGGCCGGGTCGACTTCCTGGTCAACAACGCCGGCACCAACCCCGTCTTCGGGCCGATCGCCGACCTCGACCTGGACGTCGCCCGCAAGGTGTTCGAGACCAATGTGATCTCGGCGCTCGGCTTCGCCCAGAAGACGTGGCACGCCTGGCAGAAGGACAACGGCGGCGCGATCGTCAACATCGCCTCGATCGCGGGTCTCGCCCCCTCGCCCTTCATCGGTGCCTACGGCGTCAGCAAGGCCGCGATGATCAACCTGACCCAGCAGCTCGCGCACGAGTTCGCTCCCCGGGTGCGGGTCAACGCGATCGCCCCGGCCGTCGTGAAGACCAAGTTCGCCCAGGCCCTCTACGAGGGCCGTGAGGCCGAGGCGGCCGCCTCGTACCCGCTCGGCCGGCTCGGTGTGCCCTCCGACATCGGCGGGGCCGCCGCCTTCCTCACCTCCGAGCAGTCCGACTGGGTCACCGGTCAGACGCTCGTCGTGGACGGCGGCATGTTCCTCAACGCCGGCGTGGGCTGACACTCCGTCCGGAGGTCCCGCCCCACCCCCGTCCGGAGGTAACGATCGGACGCACGAAGGCGCCGTTTCCTTGACGGAAACGGCGCCTTCGTCATGTCGAGCGCGGAGCTCCGGGGGATGACAACGTCGTCAAGAACAAGCTGATCACGACCCTGGTACGAACCAGGTTCACAGGTGTGTCACTGCGGTAGGGTCTGCCGACCGTTGGTATAGCGGATCGAGGAGCGTGCGCGTTGTTCAACCGGAATCGATGCCTGCAGAAAGTGGCGGCGGTTGTATCCATAACCCTGGTGGCCGGATGCAGCGTCTTCTCCGACGGCAGCGAGGACACCGGAGGGCCGATCGTGGTCGGCACCACCAGTGCGCCCAGCACCCTGGATCCGGCCGCGTCCTGGGACCAGTCCTGGGAGCTCTTCCGCAACATCTACCAGACCCTGCTCAGCTACTCCGACGGCGCGGCCGCGCCGCAGCCCGACGCGGCCGAGAGCTGCGAGTTCACCGAATCGAACACCGTCTACACGTGCAAGCTGCGTGAGGGCCTGACCTTCTCCAACGGGCACAAGCTGGACGCCCAGGCCGTCAAGTACTCGATCGACCGGATCAAGACGATCGACGTCAGCACCGGTCCCGCCGGCCTGCTGGACGGCCTCGACCAGGTCCAGGTGGTGAACGAGCGCGAGGTCGCCTTCCACCTCAACAAGCCCAACGCCACCTTCCCGTTCGTGCTGGCCACGCCCGGCATGTCGATCGTGGATCCGGCGGAGTACCCGAAGGACGGCCTGCGCAAGGACGGCAGGGTGCTCGGATCCGGGCCCTACAACCTGGAGTCCTACCAGGAGGGCAAGCAGGCCGTGCTGGTCGGCAACAAGCGCTACAAGGGCTCCGCGAAGCGCAGAAACGATGCGGTGACCATCCGCTACTACCAGGACTCGCGTGCGCTGGCCGACGACCTGCGCCACAAGAAGGTCGACCTCACCTTCCGCGGCCTCGCCGCCGACGACGTCATCTCCTTCCAGCGCTACGACGACAAGGACATCGACGTCATCGACGGCCCCAGCAGCGAGATCGAGTACCTGGTGTTCAACCCCAAGGACCCCTGGGTCGCCAAGCCCGCCGTCCGCAGGGCCGTCGCGCAGCTCATCAACCGCGGCGAGATCGTGCACCGGGTGTACAAGGACACCGTCCAGCCGCTGTACTCCATGGTCCCCGCCGGACTGACCGGCCACTCCACCGCCTTCTTCGATGACTTCGGAGACCCCAGCGTCAGCAAGGCCGCCAAGATCCTCGCCGACGGGGGCATCAACCAGAAGGTGCCGCTGACCCTCTGGTACACCACGGACCGCTACGGCTCGGCGACCGCGAAGGAGTTCCAGGAGATCAAGCGCCAGCTCGAGGCGTCCGGTCTGTTCACCGTCACCCTGCACGGCCGCCCCTGGAACACCTACGTGACCGGCTACCAGAAGGGCGAGTATCCGGTGTTCGGCCGCGGCTGGTCCCCCGACTTCCCCGACGCCGACAACTTCATCGCGCCGTTCGTCGGCAAGCAGAACGCCGTCGGCACGCCCTACGCCTCGCCCACGATCACCGACGACCTGCTGCCCACCTCCCGCCGCGAGAGCGACCGCGCCAAGGTGGTGAAGGAGTTCCGCCAGGCGCAGACGATCCTGGCGAAGGACGCGCGGCTGCTGCCGCTGTGGCAGGGCAAGCAGTACCTGGCGGCGAGCGCCGACATCTCCGGCGCGGAGCGCTCCCTCGACCCGTCGGCGATCATGATGATGTGGGAGCTGTTCCGGAAGACCAGCTGGTAGCCGGTGCGGTCATCGGAGCCGGAGTCCGGTGTCAGTGGTCGCCTGTAGGTTCTGAACCTGAAGTGACCGCACATCGTGAGGACGTTGACGTGACCGACACCGCCATGCTGCCCGAGTCCTGGCGCGGGGTTCTGGGCGACGAACTGCAGCAGCCCTACTTCAAGGAACTGATCGAGTTCGTCGAGGAGGAGCGTGCGAGGGGTCCCGTCTACCCGCCGCGCGAGGAGGTCTTCGCCGCGCTGGCCGCGACGCCCTACGACAAGGTCAAGGTCCTGGTCCTCGGCCAGGACCCGTACCACGGCGAGGGCCAGGGCCACGGCCTGTGCTTCTCGGTCCGTCCCGGGGTGAGGACCCCGCCCTCCCTGCGGAACATCTACAAGGAGATGAAGGAGGAGCTGGGCCTGCCCGTCCCCGACAACGGCTATCTGATGCCGTGGGCCGAACAGGGCGTGCTGCTGCTCAACGCGGTGCTGACGGTCCGGGCCGGGGAGGCCAACTCGCACAAGGGCAAGGGCTGGGAGAAGTTCACGGACGCGGTGATCCGCGCGGTGGCCTCCCGCCCCGACCCGGCGGTCTTCGTGCTGTGGGGCAACTACGCGCAGAAGAAGCTCCCGCTGATCGACGAGACCCGGCACGTGGTGGTGAAGGGCGCGCACCCCTCGCCGCTGTCCGCCAAGAAGTTCCTCGGCTCCCGCCCCTTCACCCGGATCAACGAGGCCGTGGCCGCCCAGGGGCACGAGGCCGTCGACTGGCGGATCCCCGACCTGGGCTGACCCGATCGGCCCCGCGTGGCCCCGTGTCGTACGGGGCCGCCTGCCCCGGATCGCCGGTTCCTGCGGCTAGCGTCGGCTCGGACGGTGACCCGACAGCCGACGACGGCCGGAGGACCTGGTGGCGGAGCGACAGGAGCAGACGGCGCCGGACGCCGTGCTGAAGCGGATCGGGCAGGTCGTGATACTGCACCACGGCGGCGACCGTGAGGAGGCCCGCCGCCGCCTCCTGCTGCTGTGGGCGGAGATCGGCGAGGACGGCGCCGCGCTGCACCGCTGCACCCTGGCCCACTACCTGGCCGACACCCAGGACGACCCGGCCGACGAACTGGCCTGGGACCTGCGGGCGTTGTCCGCGGCCGAGGAACTGACCGACGGGCGCGGCACCGGTGACCCGGTCGGCGCCCGTGCCTTCCTGCCCTCGCTCCACCTCAATCTGGCCGCCGACTACGCCAAGCTGGGCCGTGTCGAGGCCGCCCGCAGCCATCTCGGCCGGGCCCGCCGCACCGCCGGTGCGCTGTCCGACGACGGCTACGGCGACGCGGTGCGGGCGGCGATCGGCCGACTGGAACTGCGGCTGGGGGACGGGGGCGCCCCGGGCGGCTCCTGGGGACCGCCGAGGCAGCGGCCCACGGGCGGGACGGATCGGTGACCGCGGACCTCGGTGTCCGCGCAGGTCAGTGCCCGCAGGTCAGTGCCCGCAGGTCAGTGCCCGTAGGTCTGCTCGCAGATCTCCGACTCGGGGCTGCCGCCGCGCCAGCCGCCGTACTGCCTACCGAGGGCGCACACGTCCGGGGCCGGCGGCACCGGCTGCGCCGCACCCGGCAGGCCGCCGCCCCGCTCCCGTGGGGCCTGGTGAGGCGGGGCGGGTGCGGGCGGAGCGGCCGGGCGGTGGGTGAGCGGCGGTGCCGCGGGCGTCCGGTGCGGAGCGGCCGGCTCGCCGTGCCGCGGCCGCCGCGACGGACCGACCATCTCCAGCGCCTCCCGCGCCGGTGCCTGCACCACCCGCGGCACGGCACTGCCGTCCGGACGGGGCTCCGTCCGCCGCGAGGGCACGGTGTCCGCCGGGGGGCCGGGGGCCGCCGGGCCCTGTACCGTGACACAGCCGGAGAGGGCCGAGGCGGCCACGGTGACCAGGAGCGCTGCGGTGGTCGTCGTTCGATGCACCCGTGCAACTCTGCTGGGTCGGCCACCGAGTCGGCACCGTGCACCGGGTGTTGATGCCCCGCACGGGTGATCTCCTGCCCCGTACGGACGGCTCCGGCGTCGCCGGGGTGACGCCTCGGTCGCCGGTGGCGCCGCCGATCCGCTCGCGGACCGGGCCGGCGTGGCCGTCGTACCGGGCCCCGCTCCTCGCCCACGCGGGCGCGGTCCGGCGGAGGCCGTGCCGTTCACCGGTGTGCCGGTGCCTGCCCGCCATCGGGCGACGCCCGCCCCGGAACCTCTCGGCCCGAGGGGCCGGCCGCCCCGTATGCTTCCGGCAGGCATCCGCAGGCATCCGCAGGCATCCGCAGGCATCCGCAGGCATCCGCAGGCATCCGCAGGCGATCGGCAGAGGAGAGCACGTGAGAGTCGGCTGCATCGGACTCGGCGACATCGCGCAGAAGGCGTATCTGCCGGTGCTGGGCACGCAGCCGGGCGTCGAACTGCACCTGCAGACCCGGACGGCCGCCACCCTCACCCGGGTCGCCGACTCGCTGCATCTGCCGGACGCACAGCGGCACACCACCCTGGACTCGCTGCTCGCGGCCGGCCTGGACGCGGCCTTCGTGCACGCGCCGACCGCCGTCCACCCGGACATCGTGACCCGGCTGCTGGAGGCGGGCGTACCCACCTACGTGGACAAGCCCCTCGCCCACGAACTCACCGACTCCGAGCGGCTGGTGGCGCTCGCCGAGCGCCGCGACGTCTCGCTCTCCGTCGGCTTCAACCGCCGTCACGCCCCGGCGTACGCACAGTGCCTGGACCATCCGCGCGAGCTGATCCTCATGCGGAAGAACCGGATCGGGCTGCCGGAGGAGCCCCGCTCGCTGATCCTCGACGACTTCATCCACGTCGTCGACACACTGCGCTTCCTGGTGCCGGGCGTGATCGACGACGTGACCGTGCGCGCCCGGGTCGAGGGCGGGCTGCTGCACCACGTGGTGCTCCAGCTCGCCGGGGACGGCTTCACGGCGCTCGGTGTGATGAACCGGCTCAGCGGCTCGGCCGAGGAGATCCTCGAGGTCTCCGGGCAGGACACCAAGCGCGAGGTGCTCAACCTGGCCGAGGTGGTCGACCACAAGGGCCAGCCGACGGTACGCCGGCGCGGCGACTGGGTGCCGGTGGCCCGGCAGCGCGGCATCGAGCAGGCGGTCCTCGCCTTCCTCGGCGCGGTGCGCGCCGGCCAGGTGCTCAGCGCCCGGGACGCACTGGCGACCCATGAGCTGTGCGAGCGCGTGGTGCGTGCGGTTGTGGACCGGTCCGCCGCAGCCTGAGCGCCCGTACGCCCTCGCCCACGCACAGCGCCGCCAGCACCAGCAGGGTGCCGTGCACCGGCCAGTCGCCGTAGCGCACGTACGGGGTGATCCCGTGGGCCAGCGGCACCTCGTACAGATGGGCGGTGCTCGCGCCGGTGCCGAGCCACGGGCCGAGGCGCTGCCCGGCCGGGCCGTAGACGGCCGAGACACCGGTCAGGGTCGAGTGCACCATCGGGCGGCCGGTCTCGGCGGCCCGCAGCGCGGCCAGCGAGGCGTGCTGCCCGGGGGCCCAGCTCCCCTGGAAGGACGAGGTGGAGGACTGGCCGAGCAGCACGTCCGCGCCGTCCCCGGCCAGCCGCCGGCTCATGTCCGGGAACGCCGTCTCGAAGCACACCAGCGGACCGACCCGCAGCCCGTGCCCGACGTTCATCACGACCTGCTCGGTGCCCCGCCGCCGGTCCTCACCGGCCGCCCTGCCCACCGAGGTGGCCCAGCCCAGTACGGAGCGGGCCGGGACGTACTCGCCGAAGGGGATGAGCCGCATCTTGTCGTAGCGCTGCCCCGTCGGGCCCCGCGCACCGACGAGGACCGAGCTCTTGAAGATGCCGGGCCGGTCGGAGCGGCGGGCGTCCACATTGACCAGCAGGTCGGCGCCGGTCTGCCGGGACAGCGCGGCGATCCGCCGGGCCAGGTCGGGCCGCTGGTCCAGGTCGAAGCCGACGCTGCTCTCACCCCACACGATCAGGTCGGCGCCCTGTCCGACGAGCCGCCTGGTGAGTTGTTCCTCGCGGTCGAAACGCCGGTCGGGGCCGTCCGTCCCGCCGACGACACCCGGCTGGACGACGGCGATCCGCACCGAGCCGTCGACGTCCGGGCGGGGCGCCCACGCCCAGGCGGCGGAGGTGGCGGCGGCGGTGGCGACCAGTGAGGCCACCGCCGGTATCCGCGACGCGCGCACCGACACCAGTACCGCCACGGCCACGTTGACGGCCACGACCAGGAAGCTGAGCAGCCACACCCCGCCGACCGAGGCCAGCCGCAGCGCCGGCCCGACCTGCCACTGGCTGGAGCCGAGCATCCCCCAGGGGCCGCCGAGGCCCTGCCAGGAGCGGACCAGCTCCACCGCCAGCCACGCCGAGGGCAGCACCAGCAGCGCGGCCGCTCCCCGCGCCGGTGACGCGGCGGCGCCGAGGAACCGGCGGACCAGCAGGCCCCAGGGCGCCCAGAGCACGCCCAGCAGTCCGGCTATCAGGAAGATGAACACGTGCAGGCTCGGCAGCAGCCAGTGGTGCACGGCCACCATGAACCCGAAGCCACCGCACCAGCCGTCGTACGCGGCCCGCCGTGCGGTCGGCGCGGAACGCGCCAGCAGGATCCAGGGCACCAGGGCGACGTACGCGAACCACCACAGCGCCGGCGCCGGGAACGCGAGCACGGGCAGGGCGCCCGCGAGGGCGGCGACGCCGGAGCGCCGCCAGGGGGAGGTGAGCCAGTGCTCGATCGTCCTCATGAGGAGTCTCCCTACCCAGCACTGCCTCCAGTGTGCTCGCCGGAGGCGATCTCCGACAGGGCGCGCCGGGGCGCGCCCCGGCTCACCCGGGAACGGACGCCGGAGCGGGCTGGTGCCGTGTCGGCCAGGGTCGGCCCCGTCGCGATGCCCGGCGGGCACTCCCGCCGCACCGGCCGAAAGCCCGGGTACGCCCGGTACGAGGGCTTCCGTCCGGCACGCCGGGAACACTCACCGGACACCGCTCCTCGACGGGCAGACCTCGGCCGCGCGGCACTAGGACGTCCTGCGCCACTTCTCGTGCACGACGACCCGGCTCAGCCGCCAGCCCTCCGGCGTGCGCAGCAGCCCGAACTCGTACCGGCCGCCGCACACCAGGTCGGGGCCGAGGCCGCCGTCGCCGGCGAGGCGCATCGGGCTGACGTAGTCGGCCCGGACGCGCGCGGTGTCCCCGGTGTCGTGCTCGTGGATCTGGAACCGCACCCGGCGGTTGACGATCAGATGCTGGCGCATCCCGAACGACTCGAGGCTCTGGGCGAGCCACCCGGCCACCCGGCCGGCCCCGCCCTCGATGCCGCCGGCGGAGCGGTAGTCGGCCCGCCCATCCGCCGTGAACAGTTCCCGGTAGGCCGTCCAGTCGCCGTCGTCCACCGCCACCGCGTACTCGGTGACCGTCTCGTCCACGGCCAGCCGGTCCATCACGGTCGCGAGCTCCCCACGCTGCGTCATCGGCACAGTGTTGGCCAAGTCGGGCCGGGTGCCAAGTGCGCGGGCGGTATCGGGGGCCACGCGCCCACGGCCGGCGGGGCCTCCCGGCAGGCGGTCCCGGGGGCGCGGCGCTCAGGGCAGGAGCGCCAGTGCCCCGGTCAGGTTGTGCTCGGCGATCCCTGCCATGGCGGCCCGGTCGGGGAAGTCGCCGTCGAGCAGCCGCAGCGGGCCGGCGACCAGGGAGAGGTGGGTCGCGAGGGCGTAGAGGTCCATCCGCCGCGGGTCGAGGCCGGGGCGGCGCAGCACGGGGTAGCGCGCGCCGAAGCGGAGTCGCAGGAAGACGTGTTCCCACTCGACGTCGAAGTGCATGACGCCCTCGATGTCGATCAGCACCGCGCGGCCGTCGGCGTCGACCAGGACGTGGTCGGGGCCCAGCTCTCCGTGGATGAGCCCGTATTCGGCCCGCGGGGCCACCAGCGCGGCCAGGTGGAGGAGCCGGTCGCGCAGGCGGTCGGCGGCCGCGGCGATCCGGCGGTCGCGGCCCGAGGCCTCCGTGAGATCGGCCAGGGCGCGGTCGAGGACCAGCCGTTCGCAGGTGACCCCGTCCGCGGCGCCGCCGTCCCGCGGCAGGTCCGGCCGGCCGAACCGCGGGGCGTGGTGCCGGTGCATGGCGTCCGTCGCCGTGGCCAGGTCGTCCAGTGCCATCGCCGCGCGGGCCGGGTCGGCATCGAGGAGTGCTTCGAGGGTGTCCTCGGAGACGTCCTCGACCACGGCCACGTCCGCCGGGTGACGGCTGTGTCCGCCGTCCGCCAGCAGCAGCCGCGGAACCCGGACGCCCAGGTCGTCCAGAGTGCGCCGGGCGGTCAGGAACGGGGCCAGCCCCGAGACCGGTGCGAACGGGTGCCTCGCGTCGGCGGCGTGCTGTCCGGGCCAGAAGTCCTCCGTCGCGGCCCAGTTGTAGACGATGACCCGCGTCAGCGGGGCGCCGTCGACCCGGACCCGGTACACGCCCTTCCTGCTGCCACCGCGCAACCGCTCCACCGCGACCGCGCGGCACCCCCGGCCGAGCGCCTCACGTACCAGCCCCTGCAGGTCCCCGGACCCCATGACTTCTCGCATCGGCCGAACATACCGGGCCGGCGCCGGCTCCCCGCCCGGTCCCGGACTCCGGCCTCAGGCCGCCTCGATGACGCGGCCGCGGACGGCCTGGGCCCACTCGACCACCAGCAGCTCGTACTCCGCGCGCTCCTGGGGCGACAGGGTGCCGCCCGCGCGCAGCCACAGCGCCCTGATCCGCTCGTTCAGCTCGGCGGCGGAGCGCACGGAACCACGGGGGGTGAAATCGGGGGACATGCGGACCAGCCTAGGGGCAAACACTGACGCTGCGCTACCGATCGGCTACTCAGGCCGACGAGGTTGGCCGGTGCGTGTGGTGCTCAGCTCGCGGACTCGGCCGCGTGCGGGCTCAGCACACCCGCCGTCACCAGCGCGATGATGACGATGCCGAGGGCGATCCGGTACCAGACGAACGGCATGAAGCTCTTGCTGGAAATCCACTTCATGAACCAGGCGATCACCGCGTATCCCGACCCGAAGGCGATCGCCGTCGCGAACAGGGTGGGTCCCCAGGCCACTTCGCCACCGCCCACCGAGTCCTTCACCTCGAACACGCCGGACGCCAGGACCGCCGGGACGGCCAGCAGGAAGGAGTAACGGGCCGCGGCCTCGCGCCGGTAGCCCATGAACAGACCGCCGCTGATGGTGGCGCCGGAACGGGACACGCCGGGGATGAGGGCGCAGGCCTGGCAGAGGCCGAAGACCAGGCCGTCCTTGACGCCGAGGTCCTCCAGGGTCTTGCGCTGCTTGGGCGCGCGGTGCCGGCCGCCCTGCTCGTCACGGGCCGCCAGCCGGTCGGCGATGCCTATGACCACGCCGACGACTATGAGCATCGTCGCGGTGATCCGCAGGTCCCGGAACGGCCCCTCGATCTGGTCCTTCAGCGTCAGGCCGAGCACGCCGATCGGAATCGAGCCGACGATCACCAGCCAGCCCATCTGGGCGTCGTGGTCCTGCCGCATCGCCTTGTCGGTCAACGACCGGAACCAGGCCGAGATGATCCGGCCGATGTCCTTGCGGAAGTAGATCAGTACGGCGGCCTCGGTGCCGATCTGGGTGATCGCCGTGAAGGCCGCCCCCGGGTCCTCCCAGCCCGCGAAGGCCGCGGTCAGCCGCAGGTGCGCGCTGGAGGAGACGGGCAGGAACTCGGTCAGCCCCTGGACGAGTCCGAGGACGAGGGATTCAAACCAAGACATGGAGGTGAGGCGTCCAAGCGCTGAGGAGGATACGTGGTGATCATGTGACGGGGGCAGCGTAGCGGGCGCCGGTGGTGGGCCGGGCACAGGGGTTCGGCAGGGGGCGTCACCGTGACGGCGGCGAGGGCCGTGCGACGGCCATGGCGGGCTCCCGGCGCCGTCGTGACCCGTGCCCGCCTCTCACGACGTGGCCGGTCCGGCGACGGTCCAGCCGGGGGACTGCGGACGGGCCGTCAGGTCCTCGTGCCGGACCGGGGCGCCGCAGGCCCGGCACGTCACCCGGGGGACCAGCTCGCTGCCGCAACTGTGCTCCACGACCATGGGGAGGTCGACGCCGTCGCGCAGATGGCGGTCGCCCCACTCCTTGAGGGTCATCAGGACCGGCTCCAGCTCCAGTCCCGCCCGGGTCGGCCGGTACTCGAAGCGCCGCGGGCGCTCGCTGTAGACGCGCTTGGTGAGGATCCCCGCGTCCACGAGCCGGCGCAGCCGGGTGGCCAGGATGTCGCGCGGCGCGCCGATGTTGCGCGCCAGTTGGTCGAAGCGGCCGTTGCCCAGGCACACCTCCCGCAGCACGAGCAGCGAGTACTTCTCGCCGACGACCGCGAGGGCGTCGGCGATCGAGCAGGGGCGCGGGTCCTTCGGGGCGGCCATGCGGCCCAGTCTAAATGAGGGTTTGATTTTCCAACTCATCGGTCTATGGTGAGTTGGAAAATCCAACTCATCAGTGGCCGGGCGCGCGAACGCCCCGGCATCGCGGGAGGACCGCACCATGCGCGACGCAGTCATCGTCGAAGCCGTACGCACCCCCATCGGCAGGGGCAGGCCCAGCGGCTCCCTCGCCCACGTCCACCCGGTCCAGCTCCTCGCCCACACCCTGCGCACCCTGGTCGAGCGTTCCGGCGTCGATCCGGCCCTGCTCGACGACGTCATCGGCGGCACCGTCGACCAGGTCGGTGAGCAGGCCATGAACACCACGCGGTACGCCCTCCTCGCGGCCGGCCTGCCCGAGACGGTCCCGGCGACCACGGTGGACCGCCAGTGCGGCTCCTCCCAGCAGGCGGTGCACTTCGCCGCGCAGGGAGTCATGTCGGGTGCGTACGACCTCGTCGTCGCCTGCGGCGTGGAGTCGATGAGCCGGGTGCCGATGTGGTCCAACGTGCCGGACGGCAAGGACCCGTTCGGCCCGGGTGTCGCCGACCGCTACCCGCAGGGCCTGGTCCCGCAGGGCATCAGCGCCGAACTCATCGCCGCCAAATGGTCCCTCACGCGCGCGCGGATGGACGAGTTCGCGGTCTCCTCGCACCGGAAGGCCGACGCCGCCTGGCAGACGGGCCTCTTCGACGCCGAGGTGGCACCCCTGGACGGCGTCGCCCGCGACGAGTGCGTACGGCCGGGCAGCACCCCGGAGATCCTCGCCGGTCTCAGACCCGCCTACTACGACGCGGCCTTCGCCGAGCGCTTCCCGCAGATCGAGTGGAACGTCACCGCGGGCAACGCGAGCCCCGTCAACGACGGCGCCTCGGCCGTGCTGATCACCTCCGGTGAGACGGCCGCCCGCCTCGGCCTGCGCCCGCTCGCCCGGCTCCACAGCTTCGCCGTGACCGGCTCCGACCCGCTGCTGATGCTCACCGGAGTCGTCCCGGCGACGGAGAAGGTGCTGCGCCGCGCCGGGCTCGAACTGGGCGACATCGACCTCTTCGAGGTCAACGAGGCCTTCTCCAGCGTGGTCCTGGCCTGGCAGCAGGAGACGGGCGCCGATCTCGACCGGGTCAACGTGCACGGCGGCGCCATCGCCCTCGGCCATCCGCTCGGCGCGAGCGGCACCCGGCTCACCACCACCCTGGTCCACGCCATGCGCGAGCGGGGTGCCCGCTACGCCCTGCAGACCATGTGCGAGGCGGGCGGACTCGCCAACGCGATGATCCTGGAGGGCGTCTGACGGACCGGCGCCCGGCGGCCCCTCAGCCGGCGCGCAACTGGTGGCGCCTGCGCCAGGCCACCACCATGCCCACCAGCGCCGGTACCGCGATGCAGGCCATCGCGATCAGGAAGGCCGGCGAGGTCGGAGCCGAGGCCCGGGCGCCGGCCACCGCGTAGGCGGCGGTGTTCGGGACCGAGCCGAGCGCCGTCGCCAGCAGGAACGGCAGCCAGCCCATACGGGAGACGGCGGCACAGTAGTTCGCCGCCCAGAACGGCACGCCCGGGAAGAGCCGCGCCACCATCATGGACCGGAAGCCGTGCCGGCTGAGCTGTCCGTCGGCGGCCGTCAGCCAGCGCCCGCGCAGCAGCGGGCGCAGCGCCTCCTGCCCGAGCACCCGGCCGAGCCCGAAGGCCAGGCCGGCCCCGAGCACCGTGCCCGCCAGCGCCGTCGTACCCCCCAGCCCGGAGCCGAACAGCGCGCCCGCCGCCAGGTTCAGCAGCGGGCGCGGCACGAACGCCACCGTGCACAGCCCGTACGCCGCCGCGAACACCACGGCCGCCGCGGCCCCGCCGAGGTGCGGCGGCCAGCCGTGGGTCAGCAGCCGCTGCGGTTCGAAGGCCAGCACACCGACCGCGGCCCCGGAGAGCAGCACGAGCAGCAGGGACAGGCGGGCGTACGGCGAGAGCACCGCGCGCGTACAGCGGACGGCGAACCCGGAGCGGGACGGGGACGCCCCCGCTGCGGCCGCGGGGACGGCGAGCTCCGAGGCGGCGGCCCGGGGAGAGACCGTGGCGGTGCCCCCAGAGCGGTTGGTGGCATCGAGCATCCGGCGACACTAACCGACGGACACATGTGATCGCCGTATGGTCCGCCTCACCGGCGCAGGGGGAGCCCGGCGCAGGGGAGCCCACCCACTTCCCGGACCCGCCCGTGCGGGAGCCCGCCCACTCGTGCGCCCGCCCGCCCGCCTGCGACGAACCGCGCCCCCACCCCCACCCCCCGTCCCCGTCCCCGTCCTCGCGCCCGGCCGTGGCGACCGCCGTATCGTTCGCCCCATGACCGCCGCCCCGCCCGCCCCGCCGCACGTGCCGCGCAGCGCCCTGGCCGACGCCGTGCTGGAGCGGCTGACCGTCACCTACGCCGCCGCGGCCGACCCGGAGCGGGCGGCCGCGATGCGGGCGTACATGAAGGACGTGGCGCCCTTCCTCGGTATCCCCGCCCCGGCCCGCCGCACGCTGTCGCGCACCGTCCTCGCCGGTACCCCCCGCCCCGACGAGTCCGACTGCGCCGCGATCGCGCTGCGCTGCTGGCGGTTGCCCGAGCGCGAGTACCACTACTTCGCGGTGGACTGTCTGCGCCGGCACGCGGGCCGCTGCTCCTCCGCGTTCCTGCCCGTGGCCCGGCACCTGATCACCACCGTCCCGTGGTGGGACACCGTCGACACGCTCGCCGCCCACCTCGTCGGCACCCTGGTCGCGGCCGACCCGGCGCTCACCGCCGCGATGGACGCCTGGATCACCGACGACGACCTCTGGGTGGCGCGCACGGCCCTGCTGCACCAGCTCCGGTACAAGGAGCGCACCGACGCCGGCCGGCTGTTCACCCACTGCCTGATCCAGTCCGGGCACCCCGACTTCTTCGTCCGCAAGGCCATCGGCTGGGCGCTGCGCGAGTACGCCAAGACCGACCCCGGGGCCGTACGGGACTTCCTGGCGCGGGAGCGGGGCCGGTTCGCCCCGCTGACGGTCCGTGAGGCGCTGAGGAACACCGGGCCCTGAGACGGGCCGACGGACCCCGGGACGCGTCGGGCCCGGCGGCGCCGCGGCGCGCACCGCGCGGAAAACCATTCGACACCGGACAGGCCGTCGGCGATGATCGTCGTCATGTTCCGGTACGCCTTCCTCCTCGCAGCATCCGCCGTCGCGGATGCGCCGAAGGCTGCCGTCCCGTTCCTCGTGGCCGCTGCCGACGGCGCCCGAAGCTGACCCTCTCCGGATCGACCGGCGGACCCCGCAGGGGGAGGGTCGGCGAGTTCCGCGGGGTCCCGCACCTCCTTCACCGCTGAGAGGCTTCGAGGTACAGCCATGCCCAAGACGGCATACGTGCGCACCAAGCCACACCTGAACATCGGCACGATGGGTCACGTCGACCACGGCAAGACCACCCTGACCGCCGCCATCACCAAGGTCCTCGCCGAGCGCGGCACCGGGACGTTCGTCCCGTTCGAGCGCATCGACCACGCCCCTGAGGAGGCCGCGCGCGGCATCACCATCAACATCGCGCACGTCGAGTACGAGACCGACACCCGGCACTACGCCCACGTCGACATGCCGGGCCACGCCGACTACGTCAAGAACATGGTCACCGGCGCCGCGCAGCTCGACGGGGCGATCCTCGTCGTCTCCGCGCTCGACGGGATCATGCCGCAGACCGCCGAACACGTGCTGCTGGCACGGCAGGTGGGCGTCGACCACATCGTCGTCGCCCTCAACAAGGCCGACGCGGGCGACGAGGAGCTCATCGACCTGGTCGAGCTGGAGGTCCGCGAACTGCTCGGCGCGCAGGGGTACCCGGGTGACTCGGTACCCGTCGTACGGGTCTCCGGACTGCGGGCACTGCAGGGCGACCCGCGCTGGACGGCGTCCGTCGAGGCACTGCTCGACGCGGTGGACACCTATGTGCCGATGCCCGAGCGCTATCTCGACGCGCCGTTCCTGCTGCCGGTGGAGAACGTGCTCACCATCACCGGCCGGGGCACGGTCGTCACGGGAGCCGTGGAGCGCGGCACGATCAGCACGGGGGACCGGGTGGCGGTGCTCGGCGCCGACGTGGAGAGCGTGGTCACCGGGCTGGAGACCTTCGGCAGGCCGATGCAGGAGGCGCAGGCCGGGGACAGCGTGGCCCTGCTGCTGCGGGGCGTGCCCCGGGACGCGGTGCGGCGGGGGCACGTCGTGGCGGCGCCGGGAAGCGTGGTGCCGGCGCGCCGCTTCGTGGCGCGGGTCTACGTGCTGTCGGCGCGGGAGGGTGGCCGCACGACCCCGCTGGCGACGGGATACCGGCCGCAGTTCTACATCCGTACCGCGGACGTGGTCGGGGACGTCGACCTGGGGGAGACGGCGGTCGCCAGGCCCGGTGAGACGGTCGAGATGACCGTGGAGCTGGGGCGTGAGGTGCCGCTCGAGCCCGGACTCGGGTTCGCCGTCCGTGAGGGCGGCCGGACGGTGGGCGCCGGGACGGTCCTCTCCGTCGGCCCGTAGGAGCCGGGGGTGTGGGGCCCCGCGCGCCGGTGCTGCCGGGGGGGGGGGGGGCCGCGGCCCCGGCCCCCCCCCCCCCCCCCCCCCGCGCCCCGCCCCGCGCCCCCCCCCCCCGCCGCCCCCGCCCCCCCCCCGCAGGCG
>NZ_JALLIN010000046.1 GCF_023630175.1 Streptomyces cellostaticus
TGAAGGCGTCGCACATCTGCACGAAGCGGGCGGCCTTCTCGGACGCCTCGATGTCCAGCACGCCCGCCAGCACCTGCGGCTGGTTGGCGACGATGCCGACGACCTGGCCGTCCAGCCGGGCCAGCGCGCAGATGATGTTGCGCGCCCAGCGCTCGTGGACCTCGAGGTACTCGCCGTCGTCGACGATCTCCTCGATGACCCTGGCCATGTCGTACGGGCGGTTGCCGTCGGCCGGGACCAGGTCGAGCAGGACGTCGGAACGGCGGTCCACCGGGTCCGAGGAGTCCGTCCCGGGCGGGTTCTCGCGGTTGTTCTGCGGCAGCAGCGAGAGCAGGTAGCGCACCTCGCCGATGCAGGTCTCCTCGTCGTCGTAGGCGAAGTGGCAGACGCCGGAGGTCTCGGCGTGGACGTCGGCGCCGCCGAGCCCGTTCTGGGTGATCTCCTCGCCGGTGACCGCCTTGACGACGTCCGGGCCGGTGATGAACATCTGCGAGGTCTCGCGGACCATGAAGACGAAGTCCGTCAGCGCCGGGCTGTAGGCGGCGCCGCCCGCGCACGGGCCGAGCATCACCGAGATCTGCGGGATGACACCGCTGGCCTTCGTGTTGCGCTGGAAGATGCCGCCGTAGCCGGCGAGTGCGGAGACGCCCTCCTGGATGCGGGCGCCCGCGCCGTCGTTGAGGGAGACCAGGGGCGCGCCGGCCGCGATGGCCATGTCCATGATCTTGTGGATCTTGGTGGCGTGGGCCTCGCCCAGGGCGCCGCCGAAGATCCGGAAGTCGTGGGCGTAGACGAAGACCGTACGGCCCTCCACCGTGCCCCAGCCGGTGACGACACCGTCGGTGTACGGCTTCTTCGCCTCCAGGCCGAAACCGCTCGCCCGGTGCCGGCGCAGCGGTTCGACCTCGTGGAAGGAACCGTCGTCGAGCAGCAGGCCGATGCGTTCGCGCACGGTGAGCTTGCCCTTGGCCTTCTGGGCGGCGGTCGCCTTCTCGCTGGGGCCGGCGAGTACGCGCTCGCGTATGCCGGCCAGTTCCTCGACCTGGGACCTCATGTTTCCCCCTCCATGCCGGGCGGACCCCGTGGGGCGTGGTGGTTCCGTGCTTCCGCTCGTCCGTCGAGCGTGGCAACGCGGACTGACCGGGGACTGACGGACCGCTTACGCGGCGCGGGCGCTCGCGACGGGCTGGAGGCGGGCTTCGCCGGTCAGCGCGGGGTCGTGGGAGAGGATGGCGTGCTCGACGCGGCGCAGGGCGGGGGAGGGCTGGATGCCGAGTTCGTCGTCGAGGTGGCGGCGCATCCGGTGGAAGACGTCGAGCGCGTCGGCCTGCCGTCCGGAGCCGTACAGGGCGATCATGAGCTGCTCGCAGAACCGTTCCCGCAGCGGGTGGTTGGTGTGCGCCTCGGCCAGCTCGGCGAGCACCGCGGCATGGCGGCCGAGCCGCAGTTCGGCGTCGAAGCGCAGTTCCATGGCGCGCATCCGGTACTCCTCGTAGCGGGCGCCCGCGAGCTGGCACAGGGTTCCGCCGGTGAACCCGCCGAAGACCGGGCCGCGCCACATCCCGAGCGCGTCGGCGAGCAGCCGCGCGGTGCGCGCCGCGTCGGTGGCGGTGGCCGACTCGGCCAGCCGTACGGCCCGGATGAACTCGGCCGCGTCCAACTCGCCCTCGCCGACGCACAGCCGGTAGCCGGAGGGGTGCATCGTCAGCCGGGACGCCGGCCGGTCCGGCTCCAGGTCGCGGAGCCTGCGGCGAAGCCGGCTGACATGGGCCTGGAGGGCGTTGGCCTGGTGATCGGGGACGGCGTCCCCCCACATCTCCTCGGCCAGCCCCTCCCCGGACACCGGCTGGCCCTCGCTGACCAGCAGCGTCTGCACCAGTGTGCGCTGCAGGTCACCCGAGATGTCCGCCGGGCCGGCGTCGGTGAGTATCTGCAGTGCGCCGAGAATGGAGAACCTCAGCATGTATTCCCCCCTTTGGTGAAAATTCCTGGCGAAGGTTGTTTCTTTCTGGGGTGGTGCTGCGGTGAAAAGAACGGGTGACGCAATGCGCCGCGCCCCGGCGGGCGTCCGCTTCCGGGACGTCCCGCCGGGGCGGTTGTTCCGCCGGGACGGGGGGACGACCGGCGGCTCAGGGGCGTCCGGTGCCGTGCCGTCATCGGCGCGGCACCGGAGGGGGGTACAGGCGGTTCGCGTGCCGGATCAGCAATTCTTTTTCCCCCGTGCGGAATTCCGGACCCTGGCGGAGAGGGCAGGATTCGAACCTGCGCGGACCGTCGCCGGCCCGACCTCGAGGCGTGCTCCAGGTCCCCGATCAGCCACTCCGGGCACCTCTCCGTGTTTCCGGCCCGGTTTCCCGTGCCGTTCACGGGAACAACATTGACACCTCGCGCTGACGGAAAGCTGACACGCTTCTGACGCAGGCAATGAATTCCTTTCGGCTCTTTTCCAGGACCTCCTTCCGGTGTTGTACTCCCTTCGATGGAAAACGCTCCCGAAAGGGGTACGGGAATGACCGCCACCACCACCGAAACCGTCACGGACAACCCGGTCCTGGACGCAGTACGCACCCACACCGCGAGCGAGAACGCGAGTGCGTTCCTCGCTCTCAACAGCGGAAACAGTATCTTCACCGTCCCGGGCGCGGACGGTGTGATCGTGTACCGCCGCACCGGCCGCTGGGCCGTCCAGCTCGGCGGCCCCTTCGCCGCCGAGAAGGACTACGGCACCCTGCTCGACGCCTTCCGCGGCCACGTCCGCGACGAGGGGCTGCGGCTCGTCGGCATCCAGCTCCAGCGCGCCGACGCCGAGCGGTACGCCCGGCTCGGCTTCACCGTCAACCAGGTGGGCGCCTCCTGGGCGGTGGGCCTCGGCGAGTTCACGCTGCGCGGCACCAAGTTCATGCAGCTCCGCAACAAGATCTCCCGCGCGCTCCGCAACGGCCTGCAGATCCGGGAGGTCGACGCGGGCGACGTGGGCGACGCCATCGCCACCATCGACCAGGCCTGGCTCGGCTCCAAGGGCGGGGCCCAGCAACTGGAGTTCCTCGTAGGCCAGATCGGCGGCGAGGTCCAGCGGCACCGCCGGCTGTTCGTCGGCACCATCGACGGCGCTCCGGTCGCGTACATCTCGTACTCGCCGGTCTACGGCAGCCGGGCCGGCTGGATGCACGACCTCAGCCGCCGTATCCCCGAGGGCTCCCCGGGCCTGATGGAGGCCATCAACGCGCACGCCATCGAGGTGTTCAGGGCCGAGGGCGTCGAGTGGCTGCACTTCGGGTTCACGCCGTTCACCGGCCTGGACGCGGACCACGAACTCGACGGCCACAGCCCGGCGTTCCAGTGGCTGATGCACGCCCTGTGGGCCGAGGGCGCCGCCCTGTACCCGGCGCAGACCCAGCTCTCGTACAAGCAGAAGTGGGCCCCCGACGTGCTGATCCCGGAGTACGTCGCCTTCGACGGCCCGCAGGCCTCGCTGCCCGGCTTCGCGCACGTCTTCCGCGCCTGCAACGCCTTCTGACCCGCCACCGCGAACGACGAGAGGACACCGAGATGAGCCAGTCCACCGAGGAACTCCAGCACGCAACGGTCGAGCAGCTGATGGCCGTCATCGGCGCGCCCGACGACGAGTCGGTCGCCGACGCCGCCGACGCGGCCGTCCGCGCCCTCGACGAGCGGCTGCGCGCCGAGGCGGCCGCCTGAGCCGCTGCCGGGCGCGCCGGCGGGAGCCGGCGCACACCCGGTCAGACCGGTATCAGTGCCACATCAGCGTTCCACGGAACGCTGGACACACGTTCGCCCGGCGGTCCGGACCGGGAGTACCGCACTGTGCTCCCGTCGCCGGGCCCGCCGGGCGAAGCGGGGCCCTGCCGTCGCCCTCCGGGCGCACGCCGGGAGTTCGGCGACAGGGCCCATCCCGCGACGGTGACCCACGCGGGAGCCTTGTCGACTCGCGGCGCCCGCAGGTCCGCGGGGCAGCGGCGCCGCCGCCCGATCCGGGCACTTCTCCCAAGGAGAGCAACGCATGCAGCGTCCGCACATACAAGAAGCCGCGGCCCTGGCCGCCGGTGGAGGCGCCGGCGCCGGGCAGCGCACCGGTGCCTCGGCGACCTTCGCCGAGCTGCTCAAACGGGTCAAGGCCGAGGGCCTGCTGGACCTCGACCCCCGGTACTACGTGGGCAAGCTGGCCCTCAACACCACCCTGCTGCTGATCGGGTTCGCCGTCTTCTTCGAGCTGGGCGACTCCTGGTGGCAGCTCCTCACGGCCGTGTGGATGGGCCTGTGCGGCGGCCAGTCGGCGTTCATGTGGCACGACGCCGGACACAAGGCGATGTTCCGCAGCAAGAAGGCCGCCTCCGCGGTCGGATACGTCCACGCCAACCTGGTCAACGGGGTCAGCTACGGCTGGTGGGTCAACCACCACAACCGGCACCACAGCAACCCCAACCACCTGGACATGGACCCGGACATCGGCCGGCGCACCGCCATCTTCGACATCAAGCAGTACCCCACCCGCAAGGGCACCCAGAAGTTCGTCGTGCGCTACCAGAGCGTGCTGTTCTTCGTGCTGCTCGTGCTCGAGGGCTTCAAGATGCTGCGCACGGCCGTCCTGTCCATCGTCCAGGGCAAGACGAAGCGGCCGGTGCTGGAGACCTTTCTGATCGTGCTGCGCACCGCCGTCTACCTCGGCCTGGTGTTCACCGTCCTGTCCCCGGTGCTCGCGGTCGCCTTCGTCGTGGTCCAGCACGCCGCGCTCGGCGTCTACTTCGGAATGATCTTCGCCCCGAACCACAAGGGCATGCAGGTGCGCGACGGCGAGGCGGAGACCCTGGACTGGCTGGAGCGCCAGGTCCTCACCTCCCGCAACATCCGGCCCAGCCGGCTGGTCGACTTCCTCTACGGCGGCCTCAACTACCAGGTCGAGCACCACCTGTTCCCGGCGATGCCGCAGAAGAACCTGGGCCGCGCGCGGGAGCTGACCATGGAGTACTGCGCCGAGCGCGGAGTGCCGTACCACGAGGTCGGGTTCTGGGCCTCGTACCGCGAGGTGGCCTCCTTCCTGCACGAGGTCAGCGCGCCGGTGCGGCGCGGTGACGTCGAGGAGCAGATCCGGCGCCGGGCCGTGGAAGCGGCCTGAGTCCGGCCGGCGATCCCCACCGGCCCACCTTCCCCCCCACACTCCCCACACCCCCCACACCCCCCACACCCTCCCGCACCACCCGTTCCCCCACGCCCCGGCCCCCGGGCCGTACGCCCGGGCCCGTCGGCGGCCCGGGCGGTTCCCTTCCCGGGTGCGCACCACCGGTCCCCAGGAGCCTCCTAAGGAGCCAGCCCCATGTCCCAGACCACCGCGGCGGCGGGTGATGTCACCGCTCCCGCCCCGATCGGTGTCCGCCTGGACCGCATGCCGATCACTCCCCTGCACCGCAGACTCACCGCGGTCATCGGCGTCGGCCTGTTCTTCGACACCTTCGAGAACAACCTCTCGGGCACCATCGCCAAGGTGCTGCAGAGCGACTTCGCCTTCGGCGCGACCTCGCTCAAACTCGTCCTGGCCTCCGTGTTCGTCGGCCAGTTCATCGGATCCCTGACCCTCGGCCGGATCGCGGACCGGTTCGGCCGGCGCCGGGCCTTCCTGATCAACCTCGCCATCTACTCGGCCTTCTCACTGCTCGGCGCGTTCTCTCCGAACGCCACCTGGCTGATCGTCACCCGCTTCCTGGCCGGCGTCGGCATCGGCGCCGAGCAGGCCCTGTCCGACTGCTACCTGGCCGACGTGCTGCCCGCGAGGAAGCGCGGCCGGTTCATCGCCTGGGCCTACACCCTCGCCTTCTGCGGAGTGCCCGCGGTGGGCTTCGCCGCGCTGTGGCTGGTACCGCTCACCCCGCTGGGGGTGGCGGGCTGGCGCTGGCTGTTCGTGCTCGGCGCGCTCGGCTCCGCCGTCGTGTGGTGCCTGCGCCGGCAGCTCATCGAGTCCCCGCGGTGGCTGGCCTCGGCCGGCCGGAACGCGGAGGCGGAGCGGCTGGTCGCCCGGATGGAGGCGGAGGCCGCCGGCCGCGGACCGGTCCTGGAGCAGCCCGCGCCCGCCGAACCCGGCCCGGCCGCCCGGAACTCCCGGCTGCGGGACGTCCTGCGCCCCGGCATGCGCCGCCGGACCCTGGTGCTGTGGCTGTTCTGCGTGCTGTCGGTCGTCGGCTACTACGGCTTCGGCACGCTCGCCCCGCAGATCGTCGCCGCCAAGGGCTACGGCATCGTCGCGGGGCTCGGCTTCACCGCGCTGTCCTTCCTCGGCTACCCGGTGGGCTCCGCGCTCGCCCTGCCCGTAGTGGACCGCCTGGAGCGCCGCACCCTGGTCGCCCTCTCGGCGGGCGCGATGGTGGTGGCCGGACTCGGCTTCGCCTACGCCGGCTCGGCCGCGCTGATCGTGGCCTGCGGCTTCGCCTACACCCTGTTCAGCAACGTCTTCTCCAGCGTCAGCCACGTGTACCTGTCCGAGCAGTACCCCACCGCGATCCGCGCCACCGCCTCCGGCGCCGCCTACTCGCTGTCCAAACTCAGCGCAGCGGCCATCCCGTTCGTGCTGCTTCCGGTGCTGGAGGGGCACGGCGCGGGTGCCCTGTTCAGTGTCATCGCCGCCGCCATGGCCGTCCTCGCCGTCACCGTGCTGACCCTGGGCGAGCGCACCACCGGCGTACCGGTCAAGTGAACGTGACCCCCCAACCGAGGAGTTGAGCATGGCCTACGTCATCGGACTGCCCTGCGTCGACGTCAAGGACCGCTCCTGCGTCGACGAGTGTCCCGTGGACTGCATCTACGAGGGCCGCCGCGCCCTGTACATCCATCCGGAGGAATGCGTGGACTGCGGCGCCTGCGAACCGGTCTGCCCGGTCGACGCCATCTACTTCCACGACGACATGCCCGAGGAGTGGGGCGACGACCACGCGGCGTCCAACGCCGCCTTCTTCGCCGGCCTCGACTCGCCCGGCGGCGCCGCCGCGGCCGGCCCGCAGGACCACGACTCCCCGCTGGTCGGCGCACTGCCGAAGGGGGTGTCGGTGGCATGAGCGGCATCCTCGCGGGCAAGCGGATCCTGGTCACCGGTGTCGTCACGGACGCCTCCATCGCCTTCCACGTGGCCCGGATCGCCCAGGAGGAGGGCGCCGAGGTCCTGCTCACCGGATTCGGCCGCCTCTCCCTGATCGAGCGGTTCGCGGGCAAGCTGCCCCAGCCCGCCCCCGTCATCGAACTGGACGTCACCGACCAGAGCCACCTGGACGGCCTCGCCGAACGGATCGGCGAGCACACCGACTCCCTCGACGGCGTCGTGCACTCCATCGCCTACGGCCCCCAGGGCGCCTTCTCCTTCCTCGACGGCACCTGGGACGACGTGTCGACGGCCGTGCAGGTCTCGGCGTACTCCCTGAAGTCGCTCACCACGGCCTGCCTGCCGCTGCTGGAGCGGCGCGGCGGCTCGGTCGTCGGCCTCACCTTCGACGCCGCCGTCGCCTGGCCGCACTACGACTGGATGGGGGTCGCCAAGGCCGCCCTGGAGTCCACCAGCCGCTACCTCGCCCGGGACCTCGGTGACCGCGGCATCCGCTGCAACCTCGTCGCCGCCGGACCGCTGCGCTCCATGGCCGCCAAGTCCATCCCGGGCTTCGCGGAGCTGGCCGACGTGTGGACCACCCGGCGCGCCCCGGCGGGCTGGGACCTCACCGACCCGGAGCCGGCCGCACGCGGTGTGGTCGCGCTGCTGTCGGACTTCTTCCCGCGGACCACGGGCGAGATCGTGCACGTGGACGGCGGGGTGCACATGACGGGCGCCTGAACCGCCGAAAGGGGCGGGAGCCGAGGACCGGTCCTCGGCTCCCGCCCCTTTCGCGTGCGGTCGGGCTCCGTCCGGCGCACCGGGCCCTACTCGGTGGCCCCGCCCGGCAGGATCCGCCGGAAGCCGGTGTACGGCACCAGCGCCTCGGGCAGGACCACGGAGCCGTCGTCCTGGACGCCCTGCTCCAGCAGCGCGGCCACCGTCCGGCCGATCGGCAGCGCCGAGCCGTTCAGCGTGGCCGCGGGCGTCTTGCGGCCGTCGGCCCGCTTCACCCGGATGTCGGCGCGGCGGGCCTGGAAGGTGCCGCAGTCGGACACCGAGGAGATCTCCCGGAACGCGCCGCCACCGGGCAGCCACACCTCGATGTCGTACGTCATCCGGGCCGAGAAGCCCATGTCGCCCGCGGGCAGCAGGACGGTGCGGAACGACAGTTCCAGCCGGCGCAGGCACTCCTCCGCGTGTCCCACCATCAGCTCGAGCTGTTCCTGTGCCTGTTCCGGGGCGCAGACGCGCACCAGCTCCACCTTCTCGAACTGGTGCAGCCGCAGCACGCCCCGGGTGTCCCGGCCGTAGGCGCCGGCCTCCGCGCGGAAGCAGGGGGTGCGGGCGGTGAAGGCGTACGGCAGTGTGCGCGCGTCCAGGAGCTGCCCGGCCACCAGGTTGGTCAGCGGCACCTCGGCGGTCGGGATCAGGAACAGCTCCCGGTCCGCGACCTTCGTGCGGAACAGGTCCTCCTCGAACTTGGGAAGCTGCCCGGTACCGGTCATGGTGTCCCGGTTGACCAGGAACGGCACCGACTGCTCGGTGTAGCCGTGCTCCCGGGTGTGCAGGTCGAGGAAGAAGCCCCCGAGGGCCCGTTCGAGGCGCGCCCCCGCGCCGTGCGCGACGCTGAACCGGGCGCCGGACAGCCGTGCCGCGGCGGGGGGGTCGAGGATGCCGAGGGCCTCGCCGATCTCGGCGTGGTGCCGGGCACCGGCCGCCGGGCGCGGGTCCGGGCCACCGCGCCGTACCTCCACCGCCTCCTTCTCGGAGTCACCGTCCGGTACGGCGTCCAGCGGCAGGTTGGGGATGCCGAGCAGCAGCTCGGTCAGCCCGGCCGCGGCGGTCCGGGCGGTGGCCTCGGCCCGCTGCACCTCGGCCCGCAGCGCGCGGGCGGCCTCCTTCTCCGCCTCCGTGGGCGGCCCCGAACGGCGGGCCTTGGCGGTGCGGTTCAGCTCGGTGCGCAGCCGGGTCACCTCGGACTGCGCGGCCGAACGGGCGCGCAGCGCGGTACCGAGGGCGTCCAGGTCGAGGTCGTGGCGGCGGCGGGCCAGGCGCCGGACGGCGTCCTCGCCTGCCGCGGTCAGCTCACTGGGATCGTGCATGACGGTCTCCTGACAGGGCGGGGGAGGGGGCCGGGACGGGTTCGGCGGTGTGCCGGACGCCGAGCATGCGGTAGCGCGCCGGGTGGGCCGAACGCAGCCTCGCCGCGTACAGCAGGCCGCCCGCGGCGACCAGCGGCAGCAGCCAGGGCAGCGCGGCGATCACCGCGGACGGGGAGCCGGTGAGCATGTCGAAGTTGCCGACCACCAGCCACACCGAGGCGGCGAGACCGGCGAAGCCCAGCAGCGGGGCGACGGTCTCCCGCCACCAGTGCCCGGTGCCGGTACGCGCCCGCAGCCCGAGCACGGACAGCGCGGCCAGCGCCTGCAGCGCGACGATGCCCAGCGTGCCGAGCCCGAGCATGCTGGTGGTCAGGTCGGCGTACGGGTCGAGGCCCGCGACGGCGAAGCCGGCCACGACCACCGCGGTGAGCGCGCTCTGCGCGACGCTGGCCCGGTGCGGGGAGCGGTGCCGGGTGTGCTCGGCGGCCAGCGCGCCCGGCAGCAGGCCGTCACCGGCGAGCACCTGGGCGTACCGCCCGGCGGCGCTGTGCAGGGCCAGCGTCGCCGCGAACAGGCTGGTGCACAGCAGGATCTGCAGTCCGGTGCTGCCCGCCTTGCCGAGGAAGTCGTCGCCGAGGACGAAGAACAGGTCGCCCATCTGCCTGCCGGCGACCTCGCGCACGTTGTCGCTGCCGACGGCGCCGACCGCCAGCCAGCTCGTGAGCGCGTAGAAGCCGGCGATCAGGGTGACGGCCACATAGGTGGCGCGCGGCACGCTGCGCCGCGGGTCCTTCGCCTCCTTGCCGTACAGCGCGGCCGACTCGAAGCCGATGAAGGAGACGAACGCGAACATCAGGGAGACGCCGACGCCGTGCCCGGCCGCGGTGTGCGGCGAGAAGGAGGCGGTGGGCAGGGCGTGCAGCCCGTGGCGGGCGAGGATCGCCACGTCCAGCGCGGCCAGCACCCCGATCTCGCCGAGCATCAGCAGGGCCAGCACCCGGGCGCTGAGCGCGATCTCCCGGTAGCCGAGCACCGCCATCAGGACGATCCCGACGGCCGCGCACCACTGCCACGACACCGTCAGCCCGTGGGCCGCCAGCACGAGCTGGGTGAAGTAGCCGAGGGCGCCCGCGAGGCCGATGGTGGCGCAGTTGTAGGAGAGCAGGGCGACATAGCCGGCGGCGACCGCGGGCGGCCGGCCGAGCCCGTCGGCGACGGAGGCGTAGAAGCCGCCGGAGCCGCCGGTGCGGCGGGCGCTGACCGCGTACCCCACGGAGAAGCACAGCAGGGTGACGCCGGCGAACAGGAAGGCGGCGGGCACGCCGGCCCCGTCGCCGAAGGCGAACGCGAGCGGAACGGTACCGACCATCGCGGACAGCGGCGCGGCGGCGGCGACGATCAGGAAGAGGATGTGCCCGGTACCGAGGCGGCCGGACGGGGGTGGGGAACCACTGGAGGACATGACGACTCCGAGACAGGGGAGAGGGACGGGGACAGCCGCCCGCCGGGACTTCTCGGCGGACGGCTGCTGCGACGTGACGGGCGGACCGGACCCGGCGGGTGTCTACGCGGGTGCGATCGCCAGGGCCGTGTTCTGTCCGCCGAACCCCAGCGAGTTGCTCAGCGCCAGGTCGATCGGCATCGATGTGACCGTCTGGGCCAGCTTGATCTCGATCCGCGGATCGGGCATGACCAGGTTGGCGACGGGCGGGATGACCTCGTTCTCGACGCTGAGCAAGGCGAACGCGGCCTCGACCGCGCCGGCGGCGCCCAGCAGGTGACCGGTGACTCCCTTCGTGGACGTGACCAGCGGGTCCCCGCGCAGGGACCGCTGGATCATGCGGGCCTCCGACAGGTCGTTCAACGGGGTCGACGTGCCGTGGGCGTTGACGTGCTGCACGTCGTCCGGATCGGCGCCCGCGTCGGCGAGGGCCGCGCGTACCGCCGCCTCGATGCCGGCGCCGTCCGGGTGGGGCGACGTCATGTGGTGGGCGTCGGCGGTGGCGCCGTAGCCGATGATCCGGCCGTGTACGTGGGCGCCCCGGGCCCGGGCGTCCGCGACCCGCTCCATCACGAGGATCCCGGCGCCCTCCCCGGCCACGAAGCCGTCCCGGTCGACGTCGAACGGGCGGGAGGCGGAAGCGGGATCGTCGTGCCGCTTCGACAGCGCGCCCATCTGGGCGAACCCGGCCATGACCAGTGGGGTGATCATGGCCTCGCTGCCGCCCGCGAGGACGATGTCGCAGCGGCCGAGGGCGAGCAGGTCCCGGGCGGTCCCGATGGCGGTCGCGCCCGAGGCGCAGGCGGTGGCCACCACCAGGTTGGGCCCGGTCGCCCCGAACTCGATGGCCGTCTGACCGGCCAGCATGTTCGGGAGCTGCATGGGCAGCAGCAGCGGCGACACGCGGTCGGCGCCCTGCTCGCGCAGCACATGGTGCTGCTCCTCGACGGTGCCCGGCCCGCCGTCGGCGCAGCCGAGCACGACACCCACCCGCGCGCCGTCCCAGGTCTGCGGGTCCAGGCCCGCGTCGGCCACCGCCTCGTGGGCGGCGACCAGCGCGAACTGCACGAACCTGTCGAGACGATGGGCGCGCCGCGCGCTGAGCAGCGTTTCGGGGTCGAAGCCGGGCACCCGGCAGGAGATCTGTACGGGGTTGTCCGCCAGTACCGGATCGAGGGCGGCGGCCGGCCTGCCGTCGCAGACCGCCGCCCAGCTCGGTCCGACCCCGACCCCACCCGGGGTGACCAGACCGAGTCCGGTGACGGCGATGTCCATGCCGGCCATCAGACCTTCGCGCTCCGCTCCTCCATGAGCCGGACCATGTCGGCCACGGTCTCGGCCTCCAGGAGGTCGTCGTCGCTGATGTCCAGGTCCAGCTCGGACTTCAGCAGCAGCGACAGCTCCACCACGGCGAGCGAGTCCAGTTCGATGTCCTCGCGGGTGGCCTCCGGAGTGATCGCCTCGGGCGACACCTTGAGCTTGTTGGACAGGATTTCCTTGAGCTGCTCCAGCATGTCCGTTCCTTTCGAAGGGCGTACGCACCCCGCGTACCGCTGAGTTCGGTATGGGTTACTGACGGTCGGTCAGAATGTCTGCAGCTCCGGCCAGACGACGGTGCCCGCGCCCCAGGCCAGCCCGCCGCCGAACGCGGTGAGCAGGACCCGGTGGCCCGCGGCGAGCCGGCCCTCGGCGGTGGCCTCGGCCAGCAGCAGCGGAATCGAGGCGGCACCGGTGTTGCCGACCCGTTCGATGTTGCTCAACTGCTTGTCCTCGGGCAGCCCGAGGCGTTTGGCCACCGCTTCCAGGATCCGGGCGTTGGCCTGGTGCGCGGCGAACCGGTCGACGTCCTCCAGACGCCAGCCGACGCGTTCGGCTGCCTCGGCGGAGACGGACGTCATCCGCTCCACCGCGTGCCGGTAGGTCTCCCGGCCGAGCATGTGGAAGTACCGGTCCGCCGGGTCGACCGGGCGGTCGGTGGAGCGCTGCCGGGAGCCGCCGGCCGGCACCTCGATCAGGTGGCTCAGCTCGCCGTCGCTGCCGAGCACCAGCGGGCCGACCGCTCCGGGCTCGTTCGCCGAGCCGGCCCGCAGCACCACCGCGCCCGCGCCGTCGGCGAAGATCACCGCGGTGGTGCGGTCCTCCGGGTTGATGATCGTGGTGAAGGCGTCCGCGGCGATCAGCAGCACACTGTCCGCCACCTCGGCCGCGATGAGCCCGGCGGCCGAGGCCAGCCCGTACAGGAAGCCCGAGCAGACGGCCGACACGTCGAAGGCGGGTACCTGCCCGAGCCCCAGCCGGGCCGCCACCTGCGGTGCGGTGGCCGGGCAGGGCTGGTCGGGGGTGGTGGTGGCCAGCACCACCGCCCCGACCCGCTCGTCGCCCGCCGACTTCAGCGCCCTCAGGCCCGCCTCCACCGCCAGGTCGCCGGTGGAGGTGCCCGGGGTGATGAAGCATCGTTCGGCGATCCCGGTGCGGGAGCGGATCCACGCGTCCGAGGTGTCGAGCCGCTGCGACAGGTCGTCGTTGGTCACCACGTTGGGCGGGACGTACGAGCCGATCCCCGTGATGACCGCGGCCCGCCCGGTGCTCATGCGCCGGCCTCCGATGCGGGTGCCGACGCCAGGACCTCCAGAGGCAGCCCCATGTACTTCATGCGGACCTCGGCCATCTCGTCGGTCCACCGCTCGGCCATGTCGTAGCGCTCCTCGGCGGTGGTGTCGAGCAGCCGCACGCCCGGCCAGACCTCGTAGTCGCCGATCTTGTCGGCGTGCTCGGACATGCCCTGCTGGAACAGCTCCTCGCGGTGGATGACGAACTCCCGGTCCGGGATCTCGTCCCACAGCTTCACGCCCGAGCGCAGGATCTCCAGCAGCCGCGGCCTGTACTCCGGGTGCGCGATCACGTGGTCGCGCAGGATGGTGCTGGCCACGGTGAGGTGGCGGATCTCGTCGATGGCGGTGCCCCGCGAGATCTCGCCGGTCGCCGGGGACAGCGGGGTCCACTTGCGTTCGCTCAGCTCGGCCGCCGGGGCGAGCACCCCCTCGATGATGATGGCGAACACCGCGACGCCGCCGGGGAAGTCGCCCTGGTCGCGCACGATGTCCAGGGTGAAGTCCACCACCGGGTCCAGGACCCGCCTGCGGTAGTCCCGGGCCATCTCCTCGATGTCCTTCAGCAGGGTGCCCGCCGGGATGCCCAGATCCACCAGGTGCTGCCGGAAGACCCGGGCGTGCCGGGCCTCGTCGATGAGCTGGGTGGCGTAGAACTCCATCTCGGGGATGCCCGGAGCGATCGACACGTAGTGGCCGAGCAGCCGGGTGGCCAGCTCCTCCGCCAGCGCACGGAAGCCGAACTCCAGCACCAGTGCCTCGCGCAGCGGGCCGGGCGCCTTCAGGAAGTCGGGCGTGATCGCGTTCTCGTGGTGGCCGGTCGCCCCGCGGTCGCGCAGGGTTCCCTGGGCCACCGAGGTGATCCAGTAGGCGAGGTCGCACTCCTCGGGGCCGAGGGTGAGTTCCTTCGCGCCGTCGAGCAGACCGGGCGCCTTGTCCCAGTCCGCCTCGGGGGCAACGGGTGCGGTCATGATGCGGCGGCCTCCTTCGCCGGACGCAGGGAACCGGCGAACAGCCCGCCGGCGTAACTGAACAGCGGCAGACCCGGGTCGGCCGTGGCGCGTACGACATGGCCGAGCAGCAGCTCGCTGTCGCCGGCCGCGTGGGCCGAGTGGAAGCGGCAGACGTAGTGCGCGAGCGCGCCCGCGATCAGCGGGGCGTGCGCGTACCGGTCCGCCGTCCAGGCGAGGCCCGCGAAGGCCGCGTCGCCGTCCGGACGGCCGCTGGCGGCGAACCGCCGGGCCACGTCGGCCTGGTCGCCGCCGAGCACGTTGATCGCGAACCGGCCCTCGGCGGCGGCCAGCCGGGCGAACGACGAGCCCGCCCGCAGCACCACGCCGACCAGCAGCGGCGAGCGTGACACGAGGGTGACCGTGCTGGCGGTCGTGCCGTGCATCCGGTCCTCGGGACCGGTGGTGAGCACCGACACCGGGGACGCCAGGTGGTACAGCGCCCGGCGGCGCTCGGCCGGGTCCTGGCGGACCGGCCGGGCGGCGCGTACATCGGTCGCGGTGGTCATCACACGGCCTCCGTCTCCCGGACGACCGGCCGCGCGGGCACGTGACCGACCGGCTCCGGGTCCATGGCGTGCCCGACCGGCTTGGGGTGGGGCAGGCCCAGGTCGTCCAGCAGCCGCAGGTAGCCCTGCTGGCGCACCGGCTCGAAGGGCAGTGCGAAGGACTTCATGAAGTTGCCGAACAGGCCCCGGTCGCCGAACAGGTGGAACGGCAGCACCAGCAGCGCCCACTCCGGCTTGACCAGCCAGCACCACAGCGCGGCCACCGCCCCCTGCGTGATGAGGCTGTGCATGACGTTGTAGAGGACGTAGTAGGCCTTGTGGATCGGCCGGCCGCCGCTCTTCTTGAACGCGATGGCGCCGGGGATGTAGCCGATCAGGTCGATGTAGAGGAACAGGCCGATCGCGGGCAGCCAGCGGATGTCGCCGAAGTGGTAGACGATCAGTCCGGTGGTGACGGCGAGGCCCACCAGGTACTCGGCGCGGTGCAGCGAGTACGTGCGCGGTGTCTCGAAGGGGTTCGCCTGGTCCATGGTCAGCTCCTCGCGCGGGTGCTAGGCGCCGACCGCGGCGGGTTGGGTGAGTTCGATGCCGCCCTGGATGCGCACACCCGGGAACAGGCCGGTCAGCGCCCAGGCGACGGTCTCCTTGATGACCCGCTCGGCGATCGGGTCGAGGATGCCCTCCAGGCTCGGGATGCCGAAGTCGAAGTCGGCGTCGAAGCGGACGGTGACGTCGTCCCCGGACTGCCGGACGGACCAGGCCCCGGAGAAGGAGTCGAAGTCGCCGTCGGACTGCTCGAAGCGGATCTCGCCGCTCTCCGGCAGCACCGTGTCGTCCTCGGTCCAGCGCAGCAGGCCGCTGCGGAAGTGCAGCTCCCAGCTCGACGAGGCCTTGGGGTCGGGGTAGGAGGCGTGCACGGTAGTCGCGTTGACGTGGGGCGCCAGGTCCGGGAATCGCTCCCAGCGCCGTACGGCGTGCAGGACCGTTTCGGCCTGCTCCGCGGGTATCAGGGCATCGAGTTCGACGTGCCGCACGATCAGTTACCGCCTTCCGGCATTTTGGCCGCGCCCTTGATCAGGTCGCGGGTGGCCAGGTCGAAGGAGTCGACGAGGAAGTCCACGTCGGTGTCGTCCAGCACGGCGGGCGGGGTGAACCGCACCACCGAGCTGCCGTTCATGGAGTGGTTGGCGACCACGCCGTGGTTGAACAGTTCGATCAGCAGCTCGCCGGCCAGTCCGGCCTCGACGAGCTCCACGCCGATGAGCAGGCCCCGGCCGCGCACCTCGACCACGAGTTCGGGGATGTTGCGCCGGGCGACCTCGGTGATCCGCGGCAGCAGCCGGGCACCGATGTCCATGGCGCGGGTGACCAGGCGCTCCTCCTTGACCGCCCGGATCGCGCCCTGCACCGCCGCCATCAGCACCGGCTGGCCGGAGAACGTGGCGGTGTGCACGTAGGGGTCCTTGTCGAAGGGGCGGAACGCCTTGCGGGTGGCGACGGCCGCCGACACCGGCATCACTCCGCCGCCGAGCGCCTTGCCGGTGAGCAGGACGTCCGGGACGACGCCCTCGATGTCGGCGCCCCACCACTCGCCGAGCCGCCCGAAGCCGGACTGGACCTCGTCGAGGATCAGGAAGCCCTCGTACTCCCGGACCAGTTCCTCGACCCGCTTGAGGTAGCCCTTCGGCGGGATGATGACACCGCCCTCGCCCTGCACCGGCTCGAGGATCACGCAGACCTCACCGGGGTGGGCCCTCAGCTCCTCCTCCAGGGCGTCGGCGTCGCCGAACGGCAGGTGCCGGAAGTCGGGGACGAGCGGACGGAACGGCGCCTGGTAGACGTCCTTGGCGGTCGCCGAGAGGGCGCCCAGGGTCTTGCCGTGGTAGCCGCCGCGCATCGAGACGGTCCGCTTGAACCCGTTCGCACGGGCCAGCTTCAGGCCCGTCTCCACCGCCTCGGCGCCGGACAGCGCGAAGTGCACGCGGTCCAGTCCGGGCGGCAGCACGGAGACCAGGGACTCGGCGGCGCGGGCCACCGTCGGCTCCAGCAGGATGCGGGTCGCGGTGGGGTGGGTGCGGAGCTGGCGCTCCACCTCCTCCATCACGATCGGGTGGCGGGCGCCCATGATGAACACGCCGTAGCCGCCGGCGTTCAGGAAGCGCTCACCGTCGCTGGTGGTGAGCCAGGCGCCCTCGGACGCCGTCTCCATGTGGCTGCCGAACAGTTCGGCGAGCGTGGCCCGGCCCTTGCTGAGGTGGGCCCGGTAGAGGTTGAGGATGTCCGCCTCGTGGTCGGCGGCGGAGACCGGCGCCGGTGCCGGCGATTCCTGGATGACGGTCACGTGTCGCTCACTCCAAGGGTGTGGGTGGGTCGGGAGGCCTTCGGCGGCGCCAGGGCCGTGACCGGGAAGGTCTGCCGGAAGGCTCGCGGCGTCCGGTGCGGTGCGCCGCAGGGCGGAGCCTCGCCCGGGTACTGGACGTACTCGGGCGGCGCGACAACGCGGCGAGGTGCCGTGCCGGGCGTCGCGGGCCGGTGAACCTTGGCGGTCACGGCGCTAGGCCAGTACCAGCGGACCCCCGTCGAAGTAGGTGAGCAGCGGCTCCGCGGCCGCGATGCGGGACGGCGGGTGGAAGGCCAGGGCGCGCGTCGCGGCGGCGACCTGCGCGCTGGCGGAGTTGACGATGAAGTCCAGGCCGCCGAGCAGCTCCAGCGCCCGCGCCACGATGTCCGGCAGCGCGTTCTGCACGGCGTACCGGGCGACCAGCACCCGGGCCACCGACTCCTCGTCGCCCGGCTCCTGGCCGGTGCCGCGGGCCACGCCCTCCAGCAGGGCGAGGGCGGCCTCCATGTCCACGGCGAGGGCGGCGCGATCCCCGGCGCTGCCCCGCCGCCGCTCCAGCACCTGCTCGACCAGTGCGGCGGCACCGCCCGCGTATCCGGCGGAGATCAGCATCTCGAACCAGACGAACCCGGCCGACTGCAGGTCGTCGAGGCGGGTGGGGTCGTCGGCACCGGCGCGGACGACCATGTCCGCGGGGATGAACACGTCCTCCAGGCGGACCTCGTCGCTCTCGGCGCCGGCCAGCAGGTCGTTGCCCCAGAACGGGTGCACGGACAGCCCCGGCGCGTCGGACGGGACGAGCGCGAGCGCCAGCTCCGGCTCGCCCCCGTCCTCGCCGTGGATGGCGATGGACGCGGTGAGCAGGCTCATCGAACGGGCCAGGCTGCACGGCTTCTTCGAGCCGGACAGCAGGAAGCCGCCCTCCACGGGCCGCGCGGTCACGGCCGGCTTCAGGATGTTCTGCGCGGTCCGGCCCTCGGCCCAGCCGGAGGCCATCACCTGCTGGTCCGGGACGATCCGGTGCAGCAGCGCGGTCTGCGCGTCGGTGAGCCGGCCGGACTTGACGGCCAGCGAGTACAGCATCGCGGCGGTGAAGTGATGCATGGAGACGGCCGCGACCAGCGACGGGGACACGGCGCCGAGGGCGAGCTGCACGCGCAGCGCCTCCAGCGGGGCGGCGCCGTGGCCGCCGTAGCTCTCGGGTATGAGCAGACCCACCCCGCCGTGGATGCGGAACAGGTCGATCACCGGGCTGCCGGGCTGCTCCCGCTCGGCGTACGGGATCTGCTCCAACTCCTTGAGCAGTCCGGGATGGAACCGCTCGCACACGGTCCGGGCAGCATCGAGGGAACGCACGGGAAACCTCCGGAAGACGTCGAGAACGAGGTCGGTCAGGCGCCGAAGACCGCGTCGTACGGGCTCACGTCGCGGGCGATGCTGACTCCCTGGATGTGGGAGGTCTTGAGCATCGGGTAGTTGGCCTCACCGAAGGCGCCGCCGGTGCGGCCGGTGCCGCCGTGGCTGGGCAGGTACGGCAGGAAGCCGATGTGGGAGTCGTTGACCTTCAGCAGACCGCCGTTGACCACGCGGCGCACGAAGGTCTCGATGATGTGGTCCGAACGCGACCACAGGGAGTTGCGCAGACCGTAGTCGTTGCTGTTGACGAACTGCAGGAAGGCCTCCAGCAGGGCGTCGTCGTTGTCCCGCTCGGGGACCACGATCGGGATCAGCGGGAAGAACGTCTCCTCGCGGACCACGTCGTACGTGCGGGCCCGGTCCAGGCCGTCCACCCGCACCACCGTCGGCTGCAGGAACACGCCCGTCTCCGACACCGTGCCGTCGACCTCGGTGCGGTTGCCGCCGGTCACCAGTTCGGCGCCGTTGTCCAGTGCCTGGCGCAGCAGCCGGAAGAAGCGCTCGCTGCGCCTGACCGGCGACAGCAGCACGTCCTCCTCCTCGGGCAGGCCCGGCCTGATGCCCTTGACCTGCTCCTTCACCTCCGCGATCAGCGACTCGGCGAGGTCCGGGTGGACCAGGACGTAGTTGGGCACCATGCAGATCTGACCGGATCCGTAGAACGACTCGGTGATGGCCTCGGCCGCCCACTTCACGTCGGCGTCCTTCCAGACCACGATGCCGTCGTTGCCGGCGAGTTCGAGGATCGGCTTCTTGCCGTGCGCCACGCAGCTCTGCTCGAAGCGCAGTCCCTCCTGGCTGCCGCCGATGTAGAAGATGTCGTCGATCAGCGGGTCGGCGATCCAGCGGTCCATCGTCTGCTTGGGGTTGGAGCACACCGCGTTCAGCACACCGGCCGGCGCGTCGATCTCCTCCAGCAGCGGGGCGACGATGTCCCGAAGCAACCACATGGTGGACAGCGCGATCGAGCGCGGCGCGCGCACCACCACGGCATTGCCCGCCATCAGCGCCAGCACGCACAGGGCGGCGCTCGGCAGCGGGGCGTTCTGGGGCGGGTTGAAGGCGACCACGCCGTCCGGCTGGCGGTGCAGGATCAGCTTGCGGCCGTTGTACTCCTTCTCCACCCGCATCTGCTTCAGATACCAGCGCAGGGAGCCCGGGGCATAGATCTGCAGCAGGCAGCTCAGCTCCCACCGGGCGAGCTTCACCGGGTGGGACTCCGCGACCAGCATGCGCAGGAACTCGTCCTGGTGCTTGATCAGCTCCTCGCGGAAGCGGGTGCCCAGCTGCATCCGCCGCTCCAGCGGAACGGCGGCCCAGTCGGGGGCGGCCGCGGCCGCTGCCTGGGTGGCCAGGTCGATGGCGGAGTCGTCCGCGATCGCGCAGCGCCCGACGACGTAGGGGTGCTTGGCCGCCTCGGACTCCGGGTCCTGTTCCAGGGAGCGCTTCAGGCTGACGCTCGTGAAAACGTCCTCCAGCAGCGAACGCCCGCTGACGGTGTAGACCCAGCCGTCGCCGGCCACGTCCTTGCCCGCGATGTAGAGGTCGTAACTCTTCAATGCGGAAGGTGCCTCAGCACTCTCCTCCTGCTCCTGCGCGGCTTCGCGAAGCATCTTCAGCCTTTCGGATATGGCGTGTGGATTTCTTGAAGCAATGCGAGCCTGGCAGCGGAATCTGACCCGGCGCTGACGCATGACTGACCGCGCCGATCCGGCCAACACGTCGGCCTGATGCCGTCAGTGGGGCGTCAGTCGGCGCTGGTTGCATGACCGCATGCCACCCGTCGACAGCACGATCCAGCGGTTGCGCGACCTGCCGCGCAGCGAACTCGCCGAAGAAATCGAGTCAATCGTCCTGGAGAAGTTCAGGGCGGTCCTGCTCATGGACGATTCCGAGGAACTTCCCCTCGACATCAGCTATTTCGATCTCGGCCTCACGTCGCTGCGGCTGACCGAGATACGGCAGAGCCTGGAGCAGCTCCTGGACCTGTCGATCAACGTCAACGTGCTCTTCAACGAGCCGACGGTCGCCCATCTCGTCGACCACCTGACCCAGGAAATCCAGGACGCTTGAGGAGTCGTTCCATGCCGCGTACGGAATCAGAGCAGGCGCCCGAACCGGTCGCGATCGTCGGAATCGGTCTGCGGTTCCCCGGCGGCAGCGGCTCGCCCGACGAGTTCGACGCCTTCCTGCGGGAGGGCCGCAGCGGAATCGGCCCGATCCCCCGGGACCGCTGGGACGTCGAGGCGTTCACGCCCGAGGGGCCCGACGACAAGGGCAAGATCATCGCCAAGGCCGGCGGCTTCCTCGACCGCATCGACCTGTTCGACGCCGGCTTCTTCAACATCAGTCCGAAGGAAGCCCGTTACATGGACCCCCAGCAGCGGCTGCTGCTGGAGACCGCCTGGCAGGCCCTGGAGCACGCGGGCATCGACCCGGCGCCGCTGCGCCGCGGCAACGGCGGCGTGTACATCGGCGCCAGCTCCATCGACTACGCCCTCGAGCTGGACTCCCTCCCGTACGAGGAGCTGGACGGCCACCTCGCCTCCGGCATCACCATGTTCCCGCTGTCCGGCCGGCTCTCGTACTTCCTGGGCTGGCGCGGTCCGAGCATGAGCGTCGACACCGCCTGCTCCTCCTCGCTGGTCGCCCTGCACCTGGCCGTGCAGGCGCTGCGCGCCGGCGAGAGCGACATCGCGCTGTGCGGCGGCGTCAACGCCCTGCACCACCCGCGCATCCCGGTGATGTTCTCCAACGCCCAGATGCTGTCCCCGGACGGCCACTGCAAGACCTTCGACGAGGCCGCCGACGGCTACGCGCGGGCCGAGGGCTGCGGCATCGTCGTCCTCAAGCGGCTCTCCGACGCCCGGCGCGACGGCGACCGCGTCCTGGCCCTGGTGCGCGGCACGGCCGTCGGTCAGGACGGCGACAGCGCCGGCCTGACCGTGCCCAACGGCCCCGCCCAGGAGAAGGTCATCCGGGCCGCGCTGGAGACCGCCCACCTCGGCCCCGAGGACATCTCCTACGTCGAGGCGCACGGCACCGGCACCCCCCTCGGCGACCCCATCGAGTTCGGCGCCATCGGCGACGTCTTCGTCGACTCCCACACCAAGGACCGGCCGGTGCTGGTCGGTTCGGTGAAGACCAACCTCGGCCACATGGAGCCGGCCTCCGGCATCGTCGGCGTCATCAAGACCGTGCTGCAGCTCCGCTCCGGCACGGTCTACCCGCACGTGGGACTCAACACCCCGTCGGGCCGCATCCCCTGGGACCTGTACCCGCTGCGGGTGCCCACCGAGTGCGAGCCGTGGCGTGCCGAGGTCAAACGCGCCGTCGTCAACAGCTTCGGCTTCGCCGGGACCATCGGCGCCGTCGTACTGGAGGAGGCGCCCGGGAAAACCGAGCGCGTGGAGCCCGAACTCCCCTACGCTGCACCGGTGTTCACTGTGTCCGCGAAAAGCGCCGGCGCCCTGCGGGAGCAGGCCGCCCGTTACCGGCGGCTCCTCGACGACGAGCCCGGACTGCAGGTCGGCGCCCTCGCGTACACCGCCAACGTCGCGCGCGCCCACCACCCCTACCGGGCCGCCGCGCCGGTCGCCGACCGCGCCGCCCTCGCCCGGCTGCTGGACCGGGTCGCCGAGGCCGAGCACGAGGGCCCCACCGGCATCCGCAAGACCGCCTTCATGTTCACCGGGCAGGGCTCGCAGTACGCCGGCATGGGCGCCGCCCTCTACGCGGCACTGCCCGTCTTCCGCGCCCACGTCGACGAGTGCGACCGTCTCTTCGCCGGCCCCCTCGGCCGCTCCGTACGTGAGCTGCTGCTCGGCACCGCCGCCGACCCGGACGCCATCGACCGCACCGAGTACACCCAGCCCGCGTTGTTCACCCTCGAATACGCCCTCGCCCAGCAGTGGATGGCCTGGGGAGTACGCCCGAACGTGCTCATCGGGCACAGCATCGGCGAGGTCGTCGCTGCCGCGGTCGCGGGCCTGTTCACCCTGCCCGACGCCGTGAAACTGGTCGCCGCCCGGGCCCGGCTGATGCAGGCGGTGCGCGCCGAGGGCGGCATGGCGGCCGTCGCCGCACCCGCCGAGGAGGTCGCCCCGCTGCTGGAGGGCCGCGACGACCTGGCGCTGGCCGCCGTCAACGCCCCCGACCAGACCGTCGTCTCCGGCGCCACCGCCGCCCTCGACGAGGTCACCGGCATCCTCGCCGACCGGGGCTTCCGGGTGGACCGGCTCACCGTCTCGCACGCCTTCCACTCGCCGCTGATGGCCGAGGTCTACGACGACTTCCGCGCCGCCCTGGACGGCATCACCTTCCACGAGCCGAGGATCAGCCTGATCTCCAACGTCACCGGGCGCCTCGCCCGGCTCCGGGAGATCGGCGACGCCGACTACTGGGTGCGGCACATCGGCGAACCCGTCCGCTTCCTCGACGGCATCCGCGCCGTCGCCAAGCGCGGCCGGCACGCCCTGATCGAGATCGGCCCGCAGGCCGCGCTCACCGCGCTCGCCCGCCGCGGTGTCACCGTCGAGGACCACGTGTGGCTGGCGAGCCTGCGCCGCCGCGACACCACCACCGCCACCACCCTGACCGCACTCGCCGACTACTACGCCGCCGGGCTCGGCGTCTCCTGGGCCGGCTACCACGACGGGTACGGCACGCCCGCCAAGGTGGACCTGCCCACGTACGCCTTCCAGCGCAAGCGCTACTGGCTGCCCTCCGCCACCCCCCGGCGCTCCGCCGGTGGCGGCAGCGCCCGGCACCTGCTGCTCGGTACCGAGGAGCGGTTCGCCAGCGGAGTGCGGGAGTTCACGGCGGACTTCACCGCCGAGGAACTCGGCGCGCTCGCCGACCTCGCCGACGGCGGCCGTGCCACCCTGCCCGCCGGCGCCTACGTCGACCTGCTGCTCGCCGCGCAGGACGCGGTCCAGGGTCACGCCCGCTCCGCGATCCGCGACCTCACGCTGCTCGCCCCGCTCGAGCTGCCCGCCGAGACCACTCTCACCCTGACCACCCGCTGGCGTCCACGCCCCGGCGGCGGCGCCGAGGTGGAGGTGTTCACCGTCGTCGGCGGCGAGGAGAACCCGCACGCCACCGCCACGGTCGCCGCCGACCGCGAGGCACTCGTACCGGTCTCCGGACTGGCCGAGCTCGACGCCGCGCAGGCACCCGCCGGGCAGCGTGTCGACGACGAGGACATCTACACCGACCTGGCCTCCGTCGGCCGCCCCGCCGGACCCCGCATGCGGCTGCTCCGGCACGTCACCCGGCACGGCGACGGCCTGGTCTCCGGCGAGCTGACCGGCCGCGACGCCACCGCCGTCGAACACGTCCCGGCGGAGCTGCTGGAGGCCGCCGCCCAGGCGCTGGTCGTGCTCGACCCCGAGGGCCCGGTCTTCGTGCCCCGCGCGATCGCCTCCGTGCGGCACTTCCGCAAGCCGCGCGGTGCGAACCTGCGCGTCCTGGCCAGGATCCGCTGCGAGCAGGACCGCCGCCTGGCCGACGTGCTGCTGCTGGAGAACGGCGACCCGGTCGCCGAACTCCTCGGCGTCCGCCTGGCCCGCCCCGACGACCGCACCGGCCGCCGCCGCTTCCTGCACCGCCCCGAGTGGATCCGGCGGGCCCTGCCCGCCGGCGGGGCCGCGCCCGCCGAACGGCACGTCGTGCTGCTCGACCCGGCCGCCGCCCGCGCCGCCGAACTCGCCGGCGAACCCGGCCTGCGGGTCACCTGGCTCGCCGACCCCGCCGAGCTCAAGGCCGTCCTCGACGACCCGACCGTCACCGACGTCGTCCGCCTCTGGCGCACCAGGCCCGGTGGGATGTCCGTGGACCGGCTGCGCGCCGAGTCCGAGGAGAACTACCGCGAACTGCTCGCCACGGTCGGTGTCCTGGACGCGGCCGGGCTGTCCCGGCCGCCGCGGCTGTGGCTGGTCACCCAGGGCGCCCAGGCGCTGCCGGGCGACCCGGCGGGCGACGGCGGACACCTCGCGGCCGCCACCCTGTGGGGCTTCGGCCGGGTGCTGCTCACCGAGTACCCGCAGTTGCGCGCCACCCTGGTGGACCTCGCCCCCGGCAGCGGCCTGACCCCGCTGCTGGAGGAGTGGCGCACCGAGCCCGCCGGCGAGTACCAGGTCGCCTACCGGTCCGGCCGCCGCTACGTCCGCCGGCTGCTCTCCGGCGACGAGGCGCTGAACTGGAGCGGCGACTTCGAACTGCGTGCCGCCGAGTCCGGCGACCTGTCCGACCTGGCGCCCGCCCCGGCCGCCGGCCGGGCGCCCGCCGAGGACGAGGTCCAGGTGCGCGTCCGCATGGTGGGCCTGACCGCCGAGGACGCCCGCACCGCCCTGGACACCGGCCGCGCCGACCGCGAGGACCACGAGGAGGAGGACGGCGAGGCCGCGCCGCCGCCCGTGCTCGGCCGCACCGCCCACGGCACGGTCCTGGCGGCGGCGCGGGGCACCGGCTTCGCACCCGGCGACGAGGTCCTGGTCCGCCACGACGGGACCTTCCGCTCCACGCTCACCCTGCCGGCGACGGCCGTCGTGCACGCCCCGGCGCCCGAACCCGGCGACGGCGCGACCCACTTCGGCCTCGACGAGACCGGCGAGGCACTGCGCACCGCCCTCGCCGACCCCGCCGGCCCGGTCTGGGTGACCCTGCCCGAGGACCCGGCGGACCGGCGGCGGGAACCCGCCGGGCGGCAGCCGGCCGGCCTGCGCGCCGACCGCACCTACCTCGTCACCGGCGGCCTCGGCGGCCTCGGCCTCGCCACCGCCCGGAAGCTGGCCGACCTCGGCGCCCGGCACCTCACGCTGGTCAGCCGCAGCGGCAGGCCCGCTCCGGAGGCCGCGGAACTGCTCGCCGGCCTCGCCGGGGTGGCGGAGGTCGACGTCGTCCGCGCCGACCTCGGCCGCACCGAGGACGTCGCCCGGCTGGTGCGCCACATCGAGTCCGGACCGCACTGCCTGGGCGGCATCGTGCACGCCGCCGGCGGCTCCTACGACGAGCGGCTGATCTCCGAACTGACCTGGGAGTCCATCGAGGACCAGCTCGAGGCGAAGGCGTACGGCGGCTGGCTGCTCCACGAGGCCACCGAGAAGTCCTTCCCGGACCTGGAGTTCTTCGTCGTCTACTCCTCGGTCTCCTCGGTGCTCGGCGGCTTCGTCGCCCAGGGGCACTACGCCGCGGGCAACGCCGCACTCGACGGCCTCGCCGACTGGCGTGCCCGCCGGGGCCTGCCCGGACTCGCCCTCAACTGGAGTTCCTGGTCCCGGGTCGGCATGTCCTCCCGCATGAACGACGTCCTCATCCAGGAGCTGGAACGCGGCGGCGTCCACCTGTTCTCGCCGACCCGGGCCCTGAACACCCTGGTCAGCCTCTGGGACCAGCCGCGCGGCCAGCGCGTGGTGGGCGACTTCGACTGGGACCGCTACATGGCGGGCCGGGTCACCGGCGACCTGTTCTTCGACCGTCTGGCCGGCCGGGCCCCCGAGGACGACGACGGGCTCGACGTCGCCGCCCTCGCCGCCCTGCCCCCGCAGGAGCGTGCCACGGCCGTCACCGCCGTGGTCCGGGAGAAGGTCGCCGCCGTTCTGCACCTCGAGGAGGGCGACGAACTGGATCCGAACACCGAGTTCGTGTCGCTGGGCCTGGACTCACTGATGGCCCAGCAGGTCAGGTCCGGTCTGGAGCAGGCCTTCCGGCTGCCCCTGCCGGCCTCCCTCACCCACGACCACCCGACGGTACGGCGGCTCGCCGGCTTCCTCGGCGAGCGGATCGTCCCGGCACCGGCCGCGTGACGGACGACAAGGACGGACGACCATGACTGACATCTCCAGTGGCATACCGAGGGAGCGCTGGACGCTCCACCACTCCGCCCGTGCCCACGCCGGCAGCCGTCCGGACCACCCGGCGATCGTCTGCGAGGGCCGCGTCACCACCTACGAGAAGTTCCACCGGGACAGCAACCGCGCCGCGCACGCCCTGCGTGCCTGCGGGGTCCGGCGCGGCGACCGGATCGCCTACCTGGGCCGCGAGTCGGAGAACTACTACCTGGTGATGATCGCCTGCGCCAAGGCGGGCGCGGTCCTGGTACCGGTCAACTGGCGGCTCACGCCCGGCGAAGTGGACCACATCCTGCGCGACTCCGGCGCCGCCCTGATCTTCGTCGACGACGAGTTCTGGGACACCGTCGCCACGGTCCGCCACCAACTGCGCGGACTGCGCAAGGTGATCCGCGTCGACGGCACCGACGCCGACGGCGAACCCGCCCGCGGCGCCGGACTGCCCGCCTGGGCCTCGAACCAGCCGGACACCGACCTCACGCCGGGCACCGGACCCGACGACGCGGTCATCCAGATCTACACCAGCGGCACCACCGGTCTGCCCAAGGGCGCCGTCCTCGCCCACCGCAGCTTCTTCACCCTGCCGCACGCCAGCCGGGAGCGCGGCCTCGACTGGATCGACTGGCTGCCCGAGGACGTCGGCCTGATCTCCCTGCCGGGCTTCGGGGTCGCGGGCATCGGCTGGTTCCTGCACACCTTCAACGCCGGCGGCACCAACGTGATCATGCCGCAGTTCGACCCGCAGGAAGCGGTCCGGCTCATCCGCGCCCACCGGGTGACCACCACCTTCGCCGCACCGGCCATGCTGCAGGCGATGGCGGCCGAACGCGGCGCGGGACCCGAGGCGTTCACCTCCCTGCGCAAGATCGCCTACGGGGCGGCCCCGATGTCCGAGACGCTGCTCAAGCAGTGCCTGGAGACCTTCGGCTGCGAGTTCGCGCAGATCTACGCCAGCACGGAGACCGGCAGCGTGGCGGTCTGCCTGCCGCCCGAGGCGCACCATCCCGGCAGCACCGTGCTCACCTCGGTCGGCAAACCCTGCCCCGGCAACGAGATCAAGGTGATCGGGCCCGACGGCGAGACCCTCCCGCCCGGCGCCATCGGCCAGATCTGCGTCCGCGCCCCGTCCCGGATGCTCGGCTACTGGAACCTGCCCGAGGCCACCGCCCGCACCCTGGTGGGGGAGTGGCTGCACATGGGCGACGCCGGCTACCTCGACGACGACGGCTATCTCCACCTGTGCGACCGGATCAACGACACGATCATCGTCGCCGGGCAGAACATCTACCCCGCGGAGGTGGAGAAGGCGCTCGCCGCGCACCCGGCCGTCGCCGACGCCGCCGTGGTCGGACTGCCCGACGAGCGCTGGGGGGAGAGCGTCCACGCGGTGGTCGTGCTGCGGCCCGGGACGAAGGCCACCCCGCGCGAGCTCCTGCTGTCGCTGCGCGGCCGGATCGCCGACTACAAGATCCCCGGCACCTACCACTTCGCCGACTCACTGCCCCGCAACCCCTCGGGCAAGATCCTGCGCCGCGCGGTACGCGAACAGCTCACGGCACCGGCGCGGAACCCGCTCGCGAGCACCGTATGACACCCGTATGACACCGACCCGGCACCCCGTGCCCGAAAGGGACCTGACATGAGCACCGAGCCCCTGCGGATCGGCATCCTCCTTCCCACCCGGGAGCAGGCCATCAACGGCAGCTACGCGGCCGCGCCGCTGCTGGACTTCGCCCGGCAGGCGGAAGCGCTCGGCTTCGACTCGCTGTGGGCCGGGGACTCCCTCACCGCCCGCCCCCGCCTCGACCCGCTCGTCGTCCTGTCGGCCGCCGCGGCGGCCACCGAGCGCATCGCGGTCGGCACCGCGGCCCTCACCCCCGCCCTGCGCCACCCGCTGATCGGCGCCAACATGGTCGCGAGTCTCAGCCATGTCGCCGCGGACCGGCTGATCCTGGGCCTCGGCTCGGGCTTCCCGATGCCCGAGACCGAGGAGGAGTTCGCCTCGGTCGGCGCCTCCTTCCAGGGCCGGGTGGGCCGCCTGGACGAGATCACCGGGCTGTGGCGCACCGCCTGGCGCTCGGGCGAGGAAGGCGAGCCCGGTGACTTCCAGGGCAGGTTCTGGCAGGCCGAGCGCCTCGACCGGCTGCCCTCCCCGGCCGTCGCCGGCGGCCCCCCGCTGTGGCTGGCCGGCAGCGACACCCCGAAGGTCCTCGCCCGCGCCGCCACCCGCTACGACGGCTGGCTGCCGTTCCTGCCCGACGTCGAGGCCTACGGCCGCGCCCGCCGCCGTATCGCCGAACTCGCCGAGGAGGCGGGGCGGGGCGCCGGTGCCGTCACCCCCGCCCTGTACGCCACGGTCACCGTGAACAGCGACGAGTCGGCGGCCAGGGCCGAACTGGAGCACTACATCAGCCACTACTACGGCCGCTCCCTGGACCAGATGCGGGCCATCCAGGCCTACGCCTGGGGCAGCGCCGAGAAGTGCGCCGAGTGGCTGGGCGAGTACGTCCGGGCCGGCGCCCGGCACCTGGTCGTGCGGATCGGATCCCTCGACCCCGCACCGCAGTTGAAGGAGATCGCCGAGGTGCTGCTGCCCGCGGTACGCGCCCTCGGCCCCACCGTTGGGAGCACCCAGTCGTGACCAGTGCCATCGCCGCCGTCGGCCAGGACATGTCCCGCGCGGGGCAGTGGTTCCACCCCGCGGAGCCCTCGCCCGACGCCACGATCCGGCTGTTCATGCTGCCGCACGCGGGCAGCGGGGCCATCATCTACCGCGACTGGGAGCGCCTGCTGCCGCCCGACATCGCCCCGCAGGCGGTGACCCTGCCCGGCCGGCACAACCGCCGTGAGGAGCAGACGTACGAGGAGTTCGAACCGCTGCTCGAGGCGCTGCACGAGGCCGTGCTCGACGACCTCGACGACCGTCCGTTCGCCCTGTTCGGGCACTGCCTCGGCGCGCAGCTCGCGTTCCGGCTCACCATCCGGATGGAGGAGGAGGGCGGTCCCTCGCCGCTCATGGTCGGCACGTCCGGCTGGTCCCCCCAGGGCTTCTTCAAGCCCACCGAGGAGCAGAGCCGGATGCCCGAGCCGGAGATGGTCGAGTGGATCAAGAAGCTGGGCTCCTTCCCGGCGGAGATCTACGACAACCCCGAGATGCTCGCCCTCGTGGTGCCGGCGCTCCGCGCCGACCTGCGCGTCGCCGCCGACCACGACGACGACGGCGCCGGTGTCAACTGCCCGCTCGCCTCCTACGGCGGCCGCTCCGACCCGCTCCAGGAGCACCCGGACGCCATGTCCCACTGGGCCGGGCGCACCCCCACCTACCTGGGCCACAACGAGTACCCGGGCGGCCACTTCTACATCGACACCCACGCCCAGTCCGTCACCGCCCACTTCGCCCACCGGCTGCAGCGCATCGCCGCGACCCGGCCGGCCTGAGCACCCGTTCCTCCAGGCAGCGGCCGACCGGGCCGGCCGCTGCCGCACGCGCTCGGAGCGAGCCGCGCCGGCGCCCCGAGAAGCGAGAGAGAAACACATGAAAGCACCTCACGACCTCTACATCGCCTCGGCCGCCGCCTGGGTGCCCGGCACGCGTCCACTGGGCGAGGCCGTCGCCGCCGGTCTCGTCGACGAGGAGCACCGGGGCCTCGGCTACGAGTCCATCGCGGTGGCCGAGGGCGTCTCCGGGCCCGAGATGGCGGTGCGCGCGGGGCGGCTGGCGCTGGAGCGGGCCGGGTCCGACGGCCACGAGGTGGGCCTGGTCCTGCACTCCTCGTGCGGTTATCAGGGTCACGACATGTGGCCGACGGCGTCGTACGTCGCCAACGGGACCGTGGGCCGCGCGGCGGCCGGCTTCGACGTCCAGCAGCGCTGCAACGCCGGACTCGGCACGCTGTGGCTGGCCGCCGGGCAGATCGCCGCCGGCTTCACCGACGCGGTGCTGCTGACCACCGGGGACCAGTTCGCGCCGCCGTGGGTGGACCGCTGGAACGTGCAGCTCAACTTCATCTTCGCCGACGGCGGCAGCGCGCTGCTGCTGTCCCGGCGGAGCGGATTCGCCCGGGTGGTCTCGCTGTGCGTGGGCGCCGACAACTCGCTGGAACGCTGGAACCGCGGCCTGGAGCCGTTCGGCACCGCACCCGGCCGGGAGCTTCCGCTGCGGTTGCGCGAACGCGGGGTCCAGCACGCCGTCACCCCCGAGGCCGAGGGCTCCTGGCAGCGCTTCGAGGCCGGCCTGCTGGGCACCACGGCACGGGCCCTGGACGACGCCGGCGTCACCACCGAGGACATCTCCCGGGTCGTCGTACCGCACATCCACCGGGGCGAGTCCCCGGAGAACTACGAACTGCTCGGTTTCGCCGAGAAGCAGAGCACCTGGGACCTGGGCCGCCGGGTGGGCCACATGGGCGCCGGCGACCAGTTCCTCGGCCTCGAACACCTCGTCGCGCAGCGGTCCGTCGGCCCGGGCGACCTCGTCCTGCTGGTGGCCGCGGGTGAGGGCTTCAGCTTCTCCGCCGCCGTGGTCGAGATCCTCGACACCCCCGACTGGCAGTAGCGGGTTCCCCTGTGCCGCGGCCCGTCCGGCCGGCGCGTCAGCGCCGTGTCAGCGGGCTGCGGGACAGTGGCCGTCCGACGCACACGGGAGACCGCCGCAGTCCGCGCGCAGGCGGGCAGGGCATGCCACCCCCTCACCCCTGAGCGAAGGTATCGAGAAGACATGAAGCTGGACACAGAGCTGTACATCGCCTCCGCCGCCTCCTGGCTCCCGGACGCCCGCCCGCTCGGCGAGGCCGTCGCCGCCGGTCTCGTCGACGAGGAGCACCGGGGCCTCGGCTACGAGTCCATCACGGTGGCCGAGGGCGTCTCCGGGCCCGAGATGGCGGTGCGCGCGGGGCGGCTGGCGCTGGAGCGGGCCGGGTCCGACGGCCACGAGGTGGGCCTGGTCCTGCACTCCACGTGCGGCTACCAGGGTCACGACATGTGGCCGACGGCGTCGTACGTCGCCAACGAGACCGTGGGCCGCGCGGCGGCCGGCTTCGACCTGCAGCAGCGCTGCAACGCCGGGCTCGCCTCCCTGTCCCTGGCCGCCGGGCAGATCGCCGCCGGCTTCACCGAGGCGGTCCTGCTGACCAGCGGCGACAACTTCGCGCCGCCGTGGGTGGACCGCTGGAACGTGCAGCTCAACCTCATCTTCGCCGACGGCGGCAGCGCGCTGCTGCTGTCCGGCCGCGGCGGCTTCGCCCGGGTCGTCTCCGCCCGCGTGGGCGCCGACAACTCGCTGGAACGCTGGAACCGCGGCCTGGAGCCGTTCGGCACCATACCGGGCCGCGAGATGCCGGTGCCGCTGCGCGCACGCGGCCGCCAGCACGCCGTCACCGCGGAGGCCGAGGGATCCTGGGAGCGCATCGAGGCCGGGCTGAAGGACACCACGGCCGGCGCGCTGGCCGACGCGGGCGTCACCACCGAGGACATATCCCGCGTGGTCACCCCGCTGATACACCGCGGCGAGTACCCCGAGAACTACGACGTGCTGGGCTTCACCGAGAAGCAGAGCACCTGGGACCTGGGCCGCCGGGTGGGCCACATCGGCGCCGGCGACCAGTTCCTCGGCCTCGAACACCTGGTCACGCAGCGGGCCGTGGGCCCCGGCGACCTGGTCCTCATGGTGGCGGCGGGAGCCGGTTTCAGCTTCTCCGCCGCCGTGGTCGAGATCCTCGACGTCCCCGACTGGCAGTAGCCCCGCGTGTCCGCCGGTTCCGGTCCGCCTTGCCGGCGGGGCACACGCAGGACAAGAAAGGAACCGTCAACCATGTCCCTGCAGCAAGCGCGGACAGCCGGCGCCGAGACCCGGGAGCGGGAGCCGGCCGGCCCGCACTGGGCGACGCTGCCGCTCATCCTGGTCGGCACGTTCGTGATCACGCTCGACGTGTTCATCGTGAACGTCGCCATCCCCGAGACCCAGCGCGACCTCCACGCGAGCGCCTCCGCCGTGGAGTTCGTGGTCGCCGGCTACGCCCTGGCCTACGCCGCCGGCCTCATCACCGGCGGCCGGCTCGGCGACCTGTACGGCCGGCGCCGCATGTTCCTCCTCGGCGTCGCGCTGTTCACCCTCTCCTCCGCCTGGGCGGGCATGGCGCCGACCGCCGGGCAGCTCGTCGTGGCCCGGATCGCGCAGGGCCTGGCCTCCGCGCTGATGGGCCCGCAGGTGCTGGCCATCATCGGCGTCACCTACGAGGGCCAGGCCCGGGTCAGGGCCTTCAACGCCTTCGGTCTGACCATGGGCCTCGCGGGTGTCTTCGGGCAGCTCATCGGCGGACTGCTGATCCACGCCGACATCGCCGGCCTCGGCTGGCGCACCTGCTTCCTGGTCAACGTGCCGGTCGGCATCGCCGCGCTGCTCCTCGGACCGCGCCTCATCCCCGAGTCCCGCGCCGAGGGCCGGGCCCACCTGGACCCGCTCGGCATGGTGCTGGTCTCGGCCGGCCTGGTCGCGGTGGTCCTGCCGCTCGCCGAGGGCCAGCAGCAGGGCTGGCCGCTGTGGACGTGGCTGTGCCTGGCCGCCTCGCCGGTGCTGCTCCTGCTGTTCGCGGCCTACCAGCGGCGCCTGGCGAACGCCGGCGGCAGCCCGCTGGTCAACCCCGTGCTGTTCCACAAGCGGCCGTTCACGATCGGCGTCGTCACCGGCGTCGTGTACTACTCCGGCATGGCGTCCTTCTTTCTGGTCCTCGCCCTGTACCTGCAGGCGGGGGTGGGGCTGACGGCCCTGGCGTCCGGCCTGGTCTTCCTGCCGCTGGGGGTGGGCTTCCTGGCCACCTCGCTGCTGGCCCGCAAGGTGGCGGCGCTGCTCGGCCGTCAGGTCCTCGCGGTCGGCGCCCTGGTGCTGCTGGCCGGACTCGGCGGACTGTGGGCCGCGGTCGGCCACATCGGCACCGAGGGCGCCGTGGCCTGGCTGGTGCCCGGACTGCTGGTGGCCGGCTCGGGCATGGCGATGGTGATGGCGCCGCTGGCCTCCATCGCCCTCGCCGGCACCGACCCGCGCTACGCCGGAGCCGCCTCGGGCGTGCTCTCGACGGCCGCGCAGGTCGGCGGCGCGGTGGGGGTGGCCGCGGTCGGCGTGGTCTTCTACCACGTCCTCGGACAGGGCACCGGCCCCGGTGCCTACGCCGACGCCTTCAGGGCCAGCGTCTACCTGCTGGCGCCGCTCGCGCTCGCCGTGGCCGCGCTGGTCCAGTTCATCCCCCGTCCCAGGCCGGCCCCCGCCTCCTGAGCGGCGGGGTCCCGCCCGGGGCCAGTGCCGCGTCGGCCGGGGGCCGCCCCGCCGCGGCGCCCGGCCGGGACGCTCGCCGCACCGGCCGGAAGCCCGGGTACATCCGGTACCAGGGTTCCGGCCGGCCCGCCGGGAGCATCCACCGGGCGCCGCTCCTCGACGGGCCCTCCCCGTGCGGCGGTCAGGAGACGGCGTGCTCCAGCCAGAACTCCAGCAGCTCGCGGTCGCCCGACACCGTCACGCGCGGGCCCCGCGGCCGCAGCCGCCCCTTGACCACGAGCAGCAGGTCCGAGGGGGACGCGACGACGGTGACGTCCGCCGGGGCGCCGTCCGCGGCGGCCCGGGTGACCCGCACCCCGTCGGGGGCGCAGGTGACCAGCCAGTTCGAGACCCGGCCCGGCGCACCCCAGGCCGAGCGGAAGCGCAGCGTCTCACCGCCGCGCGGCACCTCCGCGAACAGGGGGGAGTGGAAGGGCCTGGCCTCGGGCACGCCGAAGGCGGCCACGCAGAAGTCCACGCAGTCCAGGGCCACATCCGTGGCCAGCTCGAAGGACCGGCCGGCCAGCAGGTCCACGTCGGCCCGGTGCACGCTCGTCTCGTACATCGCCCAGCGCGGCCAGAACTCCTTGTTCTGCCTGCCGTGCGGCGCCCAGACGGGTACCTCGGGGCCGATGCCCTCGATCGCCTCGATCAGCCGGTCCGCCCCCTCAGTGACGAACCGCGTCCGCAGAGCGGGATCCAGCAGCCGGCCGTCCTGCGCGGCCTGCCGCGCCCCGAGCCCGGCCACCCGCTCGGTCCAGCTCGTGCCGTCTCCGGCGCCGCCGTCCGGGTCACCGCCCGGCAGGACGAACGTCGTGCTCCGGGTGGCCAGAATGGTCGTCGCCCATTCGTGGCCCTGGCGTAAGTGCCGCACCAGGTCGCCCAGTGTCCATCCGGGGCAGGCCGGGACCGGCTCCGTCAGCGGAAGGTCCCGGGCGGCGTCCGCGAAGCGGGCCGCCTCCCGGCGGAGTTCCGAGGTACAGCGGTCCACGGGCAGCGGAACGTACGTCTGTGCGTTCATGAGGTCTCACTCCGGTCGGTGGAATGTGCACGGACCGGTGCCGCGGCGAGCCACGGGCCGCCGGGGCACCCCGCCCATTCGAACCGGGCACCCTGACACGGTACTGATCATTCCGGGCGACCCGCTTGCCGACGTCAGGCGCGTGTCAGAGGCGGGTCAGCGGCACTTGGCAGAGTCGTCCCCGTCGCACGCTCCTCCTCGCCGGGGCCGGGCCGCATCTGTGGCCCGCGTCCGCCCGCGGCGAGGACACCCCCATCGTTGCCGTGCCGGTCCGCCGGCACGTCCGACGTGAGGAGAACGCTCGTCATGGCAGACACCGCAGTCCCGGGGCCGACCCGGGCCCTGATCGTGGCAAACCCGGCCTCCGGCAGCCACAGCCCCGAACTGGTCCGCCAGGTCGCGGAGCTGTGCGAGTCCTGCCTGAACCGCGCCGAGGTCCATCTGACCAGCGCGCCGGGCGACGCGACCGGCGCGGTGCGCCGGGCGCTGGAGCGCAAGGACGGCGCGCCCGACCTGGTCGTCGCCGTCGGCGGTGACGGCACGGTCCGCGAGGTCGTCCAGGGGCTCGTCCCCGCGACCGGCCGGGCGACCCTGGCCGTCGTACCCGGCGGCACCGGGAACTCCGGGTACAAGATGCTGTGGGGCGACCGCCCCTGGACCGAGTCGCTGAAGGCGGTCCTGACCGACTCCGGCATAGGCGGCAGTGCCCGCCTGCGCCGGCTCGACCTGGCCCGTCTCGCCGAGACCCGCAACTACGTCTACCTGGGCGCCTGTTCGGGAGTGATCGCCGACGCGCTGATCACGGCCCGGGAGCTGCCGCTGACCGGGCGCGAGCGCTACGCCCGCGCCTTCGCCGACACGGCCGACGGCTACGCGCCCTACCCGGGCCGGGTCACCGTCGACGGCCGGGTCGTGCACGAGGGCCCCACGGTCCTCGCCAACGTCGGCGGCGGCCCCTACCGCGGCGGCCGGTTCAAGGTGCTGCCCGACTCGCTGCTCGACGACGGACTGCTCGACGTCTGCGTGCTGGGCGGCGAGGTCCCCGCGGCCGACGTGCCCCGGCTGACGCTGGACGCGTCGCACATGGACCACCCGGCGACCGTGTACGCGCGCGGCCGCCGGATCACCGTCGAGCGCACCGACGGCCACCGGCTGCCGCTGGAGCACGACGGTGAGTACCAGCAGGGCATCGGCGCCTCGGCCACCTTCGAGGTGCTCCCCGGAGCCCTCCCGGTCTGGGCGCCGGCCACCCCCTGAAGTCCCTGCCGAGCCACCTGCCGGAACCACAAGTAAGCAAGACACAGAGGAGAACGCCCGCATGAGCGACCTGACCACCACCGTCTCCCGCTACCTCGACATCTGGAACGAGGCGGACGCCGACAAGCGCGCCGCGGCCATCGCCGAGCTGTTCACCGCCGACGCGCCGTACATCGACCCGCTCGCCGCGGTCGAGGGCCACGAGGGCTTCGGGGCCGTGGTGGCCGGCGCCCGCGACCAGTTCAAGGGCCTCATCTTCGAACTGCACGGCACCGTCGACGCCCACCACAACCAGGCCCGCTTCCAGTGGGGCCTGGTGACCGAGCCGGGCGCCGAGCCGATCGCGATCGGCTTCGACGTCCTCGTCACCAACGACCAGGGCAAGATCCAGGGCGTCTACGGCTTCCTGGACAAGGTCCCGGCCGCCTGAGCACGCACCCAGCGCGGGAGCACCGGGACCGCCGGTGCTCCCGCGTTCGCGCGCACGCCGCCGACGCACACACGGCAAGGAAGGTAGCCGCCCCATGACCGCTGTCCTCGGGGAGAGCGTGGCCCAGGCCCTGTGCGCCGACTGGGCCGAGCAGGCCCACACCCTGCCCAGGGCCGCACCCGGCCGGGCACCGGCCGACACCCCCCTGCGGGAACTCTCGCACTGGGCCGCGTCCTTGCGCCCGCAGCACATCCCGTGCCGGGTGCTGAAGCTCGCCGCGAGCCAGGTGCTGTCGCAGATCGCCTCCATCCGGGCCGGTCTGCGGCATCCGCTCGGCAGGAAGCTGGTGGCCGCCTTCGGGCATCCCATGCAGCGCGACCCCCGGCAGGCCGCCGGCGTGCTCGCCGCGCTCGGCTCGTGGCTCAACCTGGACGACACCGCCTACGCCGGACACCTGTCGAACTCCACGGTCGCGGTCCCCCTGGCCTTCGCCTACGCCCGCGGCCTGGACGGGCTCTCGCTGCTCACCGCCGTGGTCGCGGCCAACGAGTGCGCGGCCCGCATCACCGCCTCCGCGACCCTCGGCCCGCTGCGCGGGCAGAGCGCCGTGCACACCCATCTGGCCGGCGCGGTGGCGGGGCGGCTGCACAGCGACCGGGCGTCCGCGAGCCTCTTCGAGAACGCGTTCGGGCTGGCCTTCGCCATGCCCAACTGGCCGCTGATGCGCGCCTTCCTCGCCAGCGACGCCCGGCTGTTCAACACCTTCACCCCGGTGCGCACCGCGATGGACGCCTGCGACGCGGCGTACGCCGGGCTGCGCGGGGCGCCGGACATCATCGAGCACAGCGACGGCTTCCTGGCCCGGTTCGCCACCGTGCCGCTGCCGCAGGCGGTGGCGAAGGGGCTGGGGCGCCGCTGGCACACCGACACCCTCTCGTTCAAGATGCACCCCGGTGGCCCCGGCATCGACGCGGCGGTGGACTGCGCCGCCGAGATCCACCGCGAACTCGGCTCGCTTCGGCCCCGGGACGTGGCCGAGGTGGTCGTCGAGGCCTCGCTGTACACGCTGTTCGCGGGGGAGCGGGCGGCCCGCTACGTCACCGGCCCCGGCTCCCCGCTCGGGGCGCTCGTCCTGGACGTCCCCTACCCGGTGGCCACCACCCTGCTCACCGGGGAGTTCTCGGTGGACGACTTCTCCTCACCCGCCGTGGACGACACCGACCGCTGGGCGCTCGCCCAGCGGATCCGGCTGGAGCACGACACCGAGATGACCCGTGAACTCTTCCTGTCCGACGCGCCGTTCGGCGAGGCGGTACGCGAGGCGGGGGAGTCGGCCGTGCCCTGGCTGCGCGGCTTCGGCGGGGACGAACTGGTCGACCTGATCGGAGCGTTGCAGGCCGACGACCGGGACTTCTCCCGGTCCACCAAGGCCACCGGCGCCCGGGTCACCGTACGGCTCACGGACGGCCGCACGGTCTCCCGTACCCGGCTGATCCCGGTCGGCGCCGCCGGTCCGGAGACCCGGTCGGACCACGCCGCGCTGGTGCGGGAGAAGTTCCTGTCGGCGGGCGGCTCGCAGGAGGTCGCCGACACGGTCGGCGGGCTGCACCGGATGCGCCCGCGGGCGGTACGCCGCTGGATAGAGACGGCGTTCCTGGACTGAGGGCCGGCCCGTGCTCCCCGGTGGGTCGGCGCACGGTGCCGGATGCGGTGCGTCGCAGGGCGGAGCGTCGTCCTCGTACCGGGCGTGTTCGGGCGGTCCGGCAACGCGGGCGGCGTGCCGTGGCCGTCGTCGTGCGCCCGCCGGGGATCGCGGGACAGCCCTCGGGGCCGCTCGTCCGGAACGATCCACGCGGCGAGGACCTCACCCGGATCACCCGTCGACGCGCGCGCCACGCACTCGACGCGCGTGGCGCGCGCGTGACGGGCCCGCGGTCAGGTGCCGGCCGGCGGGCCCGGCCCGTAGTAGGCCTCGACGGGCGTGCGTGCCTCGTCGAAGAGGGCCGGGCCCTCCTGCGCCACCGACGGCCAGGCGCCCGACTGCGGGTTGAGTTCGACGAGCTGCTCGGTGGCGAGCGCGTACACGACCCGGCCGATGCCGGAGCGGACGATACCGCCGCCGCACATGCCGCACGGCTGGCAACTGGTGTACATGGTGGTGCGGGCGGCGGTGTCCGCGTCCAGCTCACGGGCCGCCCACCGGGCCAGCTTCAACTCCGGATGAGCCGTGATGTCGTCGTCACGCCGGACCGTGTTGTGCGCCTCGGCGAGGACCGCCCCGTCCGGTCCGGCCAGCAGCGAGCCGTACGGCGCGTCGCCCAGCTCCACCGCGCGCGCCGCGATCCCGATGGCGCGCCGCAGCAGCGCCTCGTCAGCAGGGTCGATCACGACGCCGCCCTCCACCGCTCGGCCACCGCGGTGAGCGCCCGCCACGCGGCCTCGGGCCGACGGGTCTCGGCCGGGTCCCCGTGGTAGGGGTCGAGCACCACCGTCCGCGCGCCGAGCCCGCGAAGCTCCGCCAGATCGCCCACGATCTGCTCCAGGTCCCCGACACCGGCCGGTCGTTCGGCCTCGTCGACCGGCGCGTCGCTCAGCCGCAACGCGATCCGTGGCGCGAACCCCGGCAACGCGTTGTCCGCCAGGACCGATCGCATCCGCGCCACCGGCAGCCGCAGCGGATGCCAGGCGTCGCCGAAGCCGGCCGCCCGCCGCACCGCCGCCGCGCTGTGCCCGCCGACCCACACCTCGGGCGCGGGCCCGTCCTGCGCCTTCCACGCCTCCCGCACCACCCCCAGGTACTCGTCGGTCAGCCGGCCCCGCGCGCCGAACGGCACCCCGAGCGCGTCGAACTCCTGCCGCGCCCAGCCGACCCCGACGCCGAGCACGAACCGCCCGCCGCTGAGCCGTTGCAGGCTGCTCGCCATCCGCGCCACCAGCAGCGGATGGCGGTACGGCAGCACCAGTACGGTCGTGCCCAGCCGGAGTTCGCCACCGGTGACTCCGGCCAGCCAGGACAGTGTGGTGAACGGGTCGTAGAACGGTTCCGGATACCGCTGCGCCACATCCGGGGTGACGGCCACGTGGTCCGACACCATCAGCAGGTCGAAGCCGAGCCCCGTCGCCACCCGCGCCCACTCGCGCAGTGCGCCCGGGTCGGTCCCCGGCCCGAAGTTCGGTACGTTGACACCAAGTTGCATGCCTCGAGACTATGACCGTGATCGTGCCGCAGGGAACCGGATCTTCCTGGTGGTGACGGCCTCCGGCAGTGAATCTCCCGGTAATATCGCGTCATGGCCGTGAACCTCGACGACCTCGACTGGGCGATCATCGAGCAGCTCCAGCAGGAGGCCCGCATCTCCCTCAGCGAGCTGGGGCGGCGCGTCAACCTCAGCCCGTCGGCCACCACCGAGCGGGTGCGGAATCTGGAGTCGCTGGGCGTCATCACCGGCTACCACGCCACCGTGGACCTGGCCAAGGTCGGCTACCCGGTCCTCGCCGTCGTCCGCCTGAAGTACCCCGGCAACCGGCACCAGTCACTGCACCGACTCCTCGCCGAACGCCGCGAGATCCTGGAGTGCCTGCGCACCACCGGCGACGACTGCTACACCCTGAAGATGGCCGCGACCTCCATGGAGCACCTGGAGACCCTGGTGGACGAACTGGCCGGCTTCGGCAGCACGACCACGAGCGTCGTCTACAGCCGCACGCTGCCCCACCGCGGACCCCACCGGCCCTGACCCGCGGCCGGCCGCCGCCCCGCGGCCGCTGCTCGGCGGCGGGGCACCACGCCGTTTGCCGTCGATCACGGCTCACCACCGCACGCCCCGGGGCCGTGGCGCGCCGGCCGCCTCACCCGCCGTACGCCACGTACAGGCGCACCGCCTCGTGCAGCCGGTAGCGGATCCGGCCGGACCGGTCCGGCTCGCCGGCCCGGATCAACTGGCGCTGCAGGAGGTCCTCCAGCAGGTCCACGGCGACCCGCCGGGACGGGGTCACCCGGTCCATCATCTCCTCCACGCCGAAGTCGTGTTCCATGTCCCGGAGCTGGTGCAAGGAGGCCTTCAGCGCTGGCGGCAGGGGCCGGTGGTACGCCGCCACGCTCGCCCGCAGGGACAGGTCCCCGACGGACAGCGTGGCCAGCCGGTCCCGCTCGTCCGCCAGCCGGTCGGCCAGCTCGCGCGGTGAGCGGCTCGGGCGGGCCGAGAGCCACAGCCCGGCGAGGTGCAGGGCGAGCGGCAGCCCGCCGCAGTACCGCACGATGTCCAGCACGGCCGGCCGGTCGGCCCGGACCCGGGCGGCACCCGCCAGGTCGGCCAGCACCCGGCAGGCCTCCGCCCGGCCGAGCGGGCCGATCCGGTGGCCCGGCCAACCGGGCAGGGCGGGCAGTTCGCGGCGGGTGGCGACCAGGACGGCGCTGCCCCCGCCGTCCACGAGCAGCGGACGCACCTGCGCCTCGGTGACCACGTTGTCGAGCACCACCAGCACCCGCCGTCCGCTGAGCGCGTCCCGCAGCCGGGCCCGCGCCTCCTCGGGGCCGCGGACGCCGGCACCCCGGCCGAGGGACCGCAGGACGCGCTGGACCAACTGGTCGGAGGTGAAGGGGAGGCAGGAGGTGGGGTGCAGGTCGACGTAGACCTGGCCGTCCGGGAACCCGTCGCGGGCCGCGTGCGCGGTGCGCAGTGCCAGGGCGGTCTTCCCGGAGCCCGGCGGCCCCACGACCACGACGGGTCCGTCCCGGCCGGGCAGGCGCGCCGCCAGCGCGTCCGCGAGCGTCTCCCGTCCGGCGAGCCGGTGCCGGGGCGCCGGGGGCAGTTCGGCCGGCACGCGGGCTCCGGGCGGCGTCGTGGCGCCGGCCGGCCGGGCGGCGCTCCGGGGCAGCCGTAACAGCCGTCGCGCCTCGGCGGGCGCCAGTCCGAGTGCCTCGGCCAGCAGCACCAGCGACTGCCTGCGCGGCCGGGCGGTGTGCCCGGTCTCCAGATTCCGTATGGCCCGCACGCTCAGCCCCGACCGCACGGCCAGCTCGTCCTGGGTGAGACAGGCCGCCTCCCGTGCCCGGGCCAGCGCCACGGCGAGGCTCGGCCCGTGTCCCGGGTGGTCCGGCAGGGCCCCGGAGCGGGGCGGGAACGTCACCCGTCGTCCTGGACGGAGACCACGGACGGACCGCTGAGCGGCCGGCGCAGGGCGGCGACGAACTTGTAGCGCGAGCCCCGGTACACCGAGCGCACCCATTCCACCGCGGTCCCCTCGGCGTCCCGCGAGTGCCGGGACAGCAGCAGCATCGGCAGCCCCACGTCGGTGGCCAGGAGGTGCGCCTCACGCGGCGTCGACAGCGATGTCTCGATGGTCTCGTCGGCCTCCGCCAGACGCACGTCGTACACCTCGGCGAGGGCCGTGTACAGCGAGGGGTACGTGGTCAGGGACCGCCGCAGTCCGGGAAAGCGCCGTACGGACAGATGGGTCGTCTCGATCGCCATCGGGGCGCCGCTGGCCAGCCGCAGCCGCTCGATGCGCAGCACGCGCTCGCCGGCGCCGATGCCGAGGAGCGCGGACAGCCGGGCGTCCGCGGGCACCTCGCCGATGTCCAGCACCTGCGAGGCGGGCTCCAGGCCCTGGGCGCGCATGTCCTCGGTGTGCGAGGTGAGCTGCAGGGTCCGGTACAGCTTGGGCTGGGCGACGAAGGTGCCCTTGCCCTGGACGCGGTCGAGCCGGCCCTCGCCGACCAGTTCCTGCAGCGCCTGCCGGATGGTGGTGCGCGAGGTGCCGAGCCGGACGGCGAGCAGACGCTCCGCGGGCATCGCCGAGCCCGGCTCGAGCGCCCGCGTCATCTCCAGGACCTGCTGCTTGATCCGGTAGTACTTCGGTACGCGCGCGATGCGGCCGGGCGCCCCCCTGGGCTGCTGGGCGCTGCTGACGTCGGTGGCCATGCCTGCCTTCCCGGCTGTGGGTGTGGGGGCTCCCGTTATAGCGACCAACTGCCCTATGGTCTAGTCCAACTGGCAAGAGGTCTAGTCCAGCGAACAGGGTGGCCCGGAAGGGGGCGGGCGCGCTCCGGTGACTTTCTCGTAACGGCCGGAACGCCTTTCCGAACCACCCTTGACACTCAAAAAGGTCTAGGCCAAGCTCCACCGTACTGGTCTACACCATTAGTGACCAGGTCCCGAGCCCTACGTGCAACAGCGTCGTACGCAGGTCACCGCCGAGGGCGTGGGGGGATTAGTGGCATCCCTGAGGAGGGTGGCGTGAAGCGCAAGCTTGCTGCCGCGATCGTGATCGCGGGCATGATGGTCTCCGTCTCGGCGTGTGGCGGCGACGACGACAAGGACACGGGCAAGAACGCGGGACCGGACAGCTTCAAGGGCCAGACCCTGACGGTCTGGACGATGGACGGCTCGGCGCCGCCGCAGTGGTCGAAGGACGTGCGGGCCGCCTTCGAGAAGAAGACCGGCGCCAAGCTGAAGTTCGAGACGCAGAAGTGGGACGGGATCCAGCAGAAGATCACCACCGCCCTCTCCGAGTCCAACCCGCCGGACGTCCTCGAGGTCGGCAACACCCAGACCCCGGCCTACGCCGCCACCGGCGGTCTCGCCGAACTCGGCGACCTCAAGCAGGAGATCGGCTCGGACTGGACCCCGTCGGTCTCGCAGTCCTCCGTCTTCGACGGCAAGCAGTACGCCGCGCCCTGGTACTTCGCCAACCGCGTCGTCATCTACAACAAGAAGATCTGGGCGAAGGCCGGTATCAAGGACACCCCGAAGACCCGGGACGAGTTCTTCGAGGACCTGGACGCCATCGACAGGAAGACCGACGCCGAGCCGCTCTACCTGCCCGGCCAGAACTGGTACTTCTTCGACGGCCTGACCATCGGTCAGGGCGCCGACCTGGTGAAGAAGCAGGGTGACAAGTACGTCTCCAACCTCGGCGACCCCAAGGTCTCCGCGGCCATGGAGCTCTACAAGAAGTACGCCGCCTACTCCAAGGCCCCCAAGGACAAGGACGAGGCCACCCCGCAGCAGGCCACGATCTTCGCCAAGGGCAGGACCGGCGCCTTCATCGGCATGGGCTGGGAGGCCGGCACGGCGATCCAGGCCAACAAGTCCATCGAGAAGGACCTCGGCTACTTCACCATCCCGGGCGAGAGCGCCGACAAGCCCGAGGGCGTCTTCCTCGGCGGCTCCAACCTGGCCGTCGCCCAGGGCAGCAAGAAGCAGGCGCTGGCCAAGGAGTTCCTGAAGATCGCCCTGTCCGACCAGTACGAGGGCCGGCTCGCCAAGCTCAACGGCGTCATCCCGAACAAGGAGTCGCTGGAGAGCAACCTCGAGGGCAACGGCGCGGCCGAGGCCGCCGCACCCGGCGCCGCGGCCGGCGGCACCACCCCGCTGATCCCCGAGTGGGCCGCGGTGGAGAACACCCCCAACCCGATCAAGTCCTACATGACCGCGGTGCTCAACGGCAAGTCCCCGGCGGCCGCCGCCAAGCAGGTCGAGGGCGAGATCAACAAGCGCCTGGCCCAGCAGAACTGATGACCCGCGCCGGGGGCGTCGGCGGACGCCCCCGGCTCAGTCGTTCGTACCGCCCGTCATGCCCGTACAGCCCACGGCCCGTACGGTCACGGAAGAGATGGCAACTCATGTCAGTGCAGACCGAAGGCACGGACACGGCCGGGGAGCCCGCTGTCCACAAGGCCCGGCTGCCGGCGCCGCCGGCGGGCGGGGACGGCGGCTCCGCCCCGTCGGCCCGCCGCGGTGCCGCGGCCCCCTATCTGCTCCTGCTGCCGGCGCTGCTGGCCACACTGATCCTGCTCGGCTGGCCCCTGGTGAAGAACGGCATGCTGTCGTTCCAGAACCTCAACCCGCGGCAGCTCATCCAGCACCTCACCGAGTGGAACGGCGGCGACAACTACCGGGAAGTCCTGACCGGTTCGGACTTCTGGCACGTCGTCGAGCGATCGGTGGTCTTCACCGCGGTCAACGTCGTCCTGATCATGCTGCTGGGCACCCTGATCGGACTGCTGCTGGCCCGCCTCGGCAAGAGGATGCGGCTGCTGCTCATGCTGGGCCTCGTCCTCGCCTGGGCCATGCCCGTCATCGCCGCCACCACGGTCTACCAGTGGCTGTTCGCGCAGCGCTTCGGTGTCGTCAACTGGGTGCTGGACAGGCTCGGCTGGCACTCCATGGCCGACTACAACTGGTTCGGCTCCCAGCTCTCCACCTTCTCCGTGATCACGCTGCTGATCGTCTGGCAGTCGATCCCGTTCGTGGCGATCAACCTGTACGCGGCCACCACCACGATCCCCAGGGAACTGTACGAGGCCGCGTCCCTGGACGGCGCCGGCGCGTGGAAGAGCTTCACCTCGGTCACCCTCCCGTTCCTGAGGCCGTTCCTCTACGCCACGACGTTCCTGGAGGTCATCTGGGTGTTCAAGGCGTTCCCGCAGATCTTCGCGATCAACGAGGGCGGTCCCGACCACCTCACCGAGACCCTGCCGATCTACGCCTTCGTCGAGGGCGTCGGCAACCAGCACTTCGGAGTCGGCGCGGCGATCTCCTTCCTGACCGTCCTGGTGCTGCTCGTCATCACCTCGTACTACCTGCGCATGGTGCTCAAGCAAGAGGAGGACGAGCTGTGAAGCGCTCGGTCTTCGGCCGTGTCTGGCCCAACGCGACCGCCGGTGTCCTCTTCGCCGGCTTCGTGTTCCCCGTCTACTGGATGTTCGCGACGGCCTTCAAACCGACCGGCGACATCATCGCCGAGAGCCCGGTGTGGTTCCCGGCGGACGTCACGGCCGGCCACTTCGCCAAGGCCGTGGACGCCGACCACTTCTGGACCCTGGTCCTCAACTCCGTCACCGTCACGGTCAGCGCGGTGCTGCTCTCGCTCGTCATCGCCCTGTTCGCCGCCTTCGCGCTCGCCCGGATGCGGTTCAGGGGCCGGCGCGGCTTCATCGTGACCTTCATGCTGGCGCAGATGGCGCCCTGGGAGGTCATGGTCATCGCCATCTACATGCTGGTCCGCGACAACGACCTGCTCGACAGCCTGGTCCCGCTCACCGTCTTCTACGCGATCATGGTGCTCCCGCTGACCATCCTGACGCTGCGCGGCTACGTGGCCGCCGTGCCGAAGGAACTGGAGGAGTCCGCGATGGTCGACGGCTGCACCCGCACCCAGGCCTTCGTCCGGGTGATCTTCCCGCTGCTCGCCCCCGGTCTGATGGCCACCTCGCTGTTCGGCTTCATCACCGCCTGGAACGAGTTCCCGCTGGTCCTGATCCTCAACAAGGACATCGAGAAGCAGACCCTGCCGCTGTGGCTGTCCCAGTTCCAGACCGCCTTCGGCGACGACTGGGGTGCCACGATGGCGGCTTCCTCCCTGTTCGCGCTGCCCATCCTGGTCCTGTTCATCTTCCTGCAACGCAAGGCTGTCAGCGGTCTCACCGACGGCGCCGTGAAGGGATGACGCCCCGATGACAACACTCACCACCTCTGGGTCCGGCGGCGGCTCCGGCGCGGGCGACGCCCTCACCCGGGACGCGCTCGCGGTGCTGCAGCCGGGGTTCGACGGCACCACCGCCCCGGACTGGGTGCGCCGCCGGATCGGCGAAGGCCTCGCCTCCGTAGCCCTGTTCGGCCGCAACGTCGTCACCGAGGAGCAGGTCACCGCACTGACCGCGCAACTGCGCGCCGAGCGGGACGACCTGCTGGTGGCCATCGACGAGGAGAGCGGGGACGTCACCCGCCTGGACGTGCGCACCGGCTCGTCCTTCCCCGGCAACCACGCGCTCGGCGCCGTCGACGACCCCCGCCTCACCCGGGGCGTGGCGCGCGAGCTGGGCCGGCGCCTGGCCGCCTGCGGCGTCAACTTCGACTGGGCGCCGTCCGCCGACGTCAACGCCGACCCCGACAACCCCGTGATCGGGGTGCGTGCCTTCGGCGCGGACACCGGGCTGGTGGCCCGGCACACCGCCGCCTGGGTCGAGGGTCTGCAGTCCACCGGTGTCGCCGCGTGCACCAAGCACTTTCCCGGGCACGGGGACACCAACGTCGACTCCCACCACGCGGTGCCGCGCATCGACGTGAACGCCGAGACGCTGTACGCGCGGGAGCTGCCCCCGTTCCGCGCCGCGATCGAGGCCGGCAGCCGGGCCGTGATGAGCGCGCACATCCTGGTCCCGGCCCTCGACCCGGACCGCCCCGGCACCCTCTCCCGCCGCGTCCTGACCGATCTGCTGCGCGGCGAACTCGGTTACCGGGGCCTGATCGTCACGGACGGCATGGAGATGCGCGCCATCTCCGGGACCTACGGTCTGGAGCACGGCGTGGTCCTCGCGGTCGCTGCGGGCGCGGACGCGATCTGCGTCGGCGGCGGCCTGTGCGACGAGGCCACCGTGCTGAAGCTGCGGGACGCGCTGGTCGCCGCCGTGCGCTCCGGCGAACTGCCGGAGGAGCGGCTGGCCGACGCGGCCTCGCGGGTGCGGGACCTGGCGCGCTGGACGGCGTCGGCGAGGAGGGACGCCGGGACCGTCCGGCCCGAACCGGAGATCGGCCTGGTCGCTGCCCGCCGCGCGCTGACCGTGACCCGCGGCGCCGCCGTGGCGCCGGTCACGGAACCGGTGTACGTGGCCCGGTTCGACCCGGCGCCGAACATCGCCGTCGGCGACGAGACGCCGTGGGGCGTGGCCGCCGAACTGACGCGGCTGCTCCCGGGCAGCGCGGCAGGCTCGTTCACCGGGGCCGGAGCGGGCCGCGAGGCCCTCGCGGCGGCGGCCGGCCGGCGGGTCGTCGCCGTGGTCCGCGACGAGCACCGGCACGGCTGGATGGGGATGGCCCTGGACGCCCTGCTCGCCGGCCGTCCGGACACCGTCGTGGTCGAGATGGGCGTCCCGCAGGCACCGCCGCGCGGCGCCGCGCACATCGCCACCCACGGCGCCGCCCGCGTCTGCGCGGTGGCTGCGGCGGAGGCCGTCGTCGCGGGCTGAGCAGGAGCGCCGGAGCCGGCACCACGGCCGGGACGAGGCCCCACCGGGGCCTCGTCCCGGCCTTTCTCAGGTCGGACAGGCGGCACTGAGGCGGCAGTCGGGCGGCACTTTGCCGGGGGTACCGACCGGTATCCGTTGACACCCGCAATTGGTCTAGTCCAGCTTGGGAGGGCGCTTCTGTTCGATCACCACGGAGTGACGGCATGCACCAGCCCACCACCCCCTACCTCCACCGGGCGGCCTCCGGCCGCCCCTACTTCAGCGCCGACGGCGAGACCTATCTCGCCCCGGCCCCGCTGCGCGACCTGGAGAAGACCGAGCCCCTGAGGGTGCTGTCCGAGGAGGACTTCGCCTTCTGGCAGACCTACGGCCACGTCGTCGTCCGGGAGGCCATCACCCCCGGCGCGGCCAAGGGCCTGCTCGACCTCGCCCTCGACTTCCAGGGCCTGGACCCCGGCTGCCCGGAAACCTGGTACGAGGAACCGGAGTTCCGCTCCGACCTCGACCGGCACCTGTTCATCTACGGCTTCGTCGAGGCGTACCACCACCAGCTCATCTGGGACAGCCGCCAGACGCGCCGCGTGTACGACGCCTTCGTGGACGTCTGGGACTGCGAGGAGCTGTGGGTCACCCTCGACCGGCTCAACCTGAACCCGCCCAACGTCCGTACCCGCTCCCGCTCCCTGATCGAAGCCACCGACGAGGGCTTCGACATCGAACTGCACTGGGACGTCGACACCACCCTCGCGGTGCTGCCGCAGCGGGTCCAGGGCATCATCGCGCTCACCGACACCCGGCCCGAACTCGGCGGCTTCCAGTGCGCACCCGAGCTGTTCCGCCGTTTCGAGGAGTGGCGCCTCGCGCAGCCCGCCGGCCGCGACCCGGTCCGCCCGGCCGCCGGCCGCGCCGAGTTCCCCGTGGTCCGGCCCGAACTCCAGGCCGGCGACCTGCTGATCTTCAACGGGCTCCTGGCGCACGGCGTGGCACCCAACAGCTCCGAACAGGGCCTGCGGGCCGTGCAGTACCTGTCGATGATGCCCGCCCTGGAGGAGCACACGCGGCTGCGGCGCTCCCGCGTCGAGTCCTGGCGCACGCTGAGCACGCCCGACTGGAATGCGACACTGCTCGGCGACGCCCACCGGCCGGAGGCGCTGCGCTACGGACCCGCCGAACTCGACGGGCTCGGGCGCAAGGTGCTCGGCCTGGACTCCTGGTCCGGCACGGAAGGGGCCCAGTGAACCGCGTCTGCCTCTGCCTGCCCACCAACCGGGCCTGCCCCGCGACCATCCGCGCCGTCCACGAGGAGGCGGCCTACGCGGCGGAGCAGCTCGGCGCCGATGTCGAGCTGCTGATCCTCGACTCCTGCGACGACCGCACCCGGGCCGAACACGCCCGCGTGGCCGCTCAGCTCCCACCGGTGGCCGGGGTCACCGTGCACCACCTCGGGGAGGAGACCCAGGCCGGCTTCCTGCGCCGCGCGATCCGGCGCGCCGGCCTGCCCGAGCCCGGTCGCCTGCTCGACCTGCTGCTGCCCGCCGGTGTCTCCTACGGCTCCTGCACCAACCGCGCCTTCCTGCTGGCCGCCGCTCTCGGCTGCCGGTCGGTGCACCGCAGGGACTCCGACAGCACCTACCAGGTCCGGCACGGCGGGAAGGTCTTCCCCGTCCACCACGAACTGCCCCCGCTGGGCCTGCGCGCCGCCGACGCCTCGGCCCACGTCGCCGTCACCGACCTCGGCCCGGCCCACACCGGCCGCCCGGTGTCCCTGGCCGGAGCCTCCTTCATCGGTGAACTCTCCGTCGACATCGGCGAGGTGCGGGCCCTCGACGCGGGGATCTACCACGACGTCGTCGGCCTGTGGGCGCCCGCGGGATGCCCGCCGGAGGCCAGGCGCCGCCTGGTGGAGGAGTCCTTCACCGGAGCGGGTAGCACCCCCTTCACCGGCGACCACTCCACCCTGACCCTGGTGGACCCGATGCGGGTGGACATGTGCAACATCGCCCTCCACCACGACGTGTACGAGCGGGTGCCGCTGCCCCCGGCCACCGACACCATCGGCAGCGACTACTTCCTCACCCACCTGGTCCACGACGCCACCCTCCCCGGCGTCCTGCACAACCGGCACATCGAGAACTTCCACACCCCCGAACGCCGGACCGACGCGGGCTTCCACGCCTACCAGACCCGCTTCGTGAAGTTCCTGCTGTCGATGCTGTACTTCCACCACGTCTACGGCCGCATGGCCGCGGCGGGCGCCGACCTCCTTGACGACCGGCAGCACGTACGGGCCGAACCGGTGGTGGCGTTCCTGCGTGAGAGCACCGCCCTGGACCGGGCGGAGAACGTGTGGCGTCTGGACCGGATCGACACCGCCTACCGCAAACTCGGCGGACGGTACCGGGAGTTCGCCGAGCGGCTCGTGCCACGGCGCACGGAACTGCTGGACCGGGCCCGCCGGGACATCGACGACTTCGCCCTGCTCACCGAGGCCTGGCCCGCGCTGGTCGGCGCGGCCCGTGACACCGGCCCCGGAAGCGGGGCCCGGTGAGACCGGGCCCGCGGCTGGCCGCCGCCCTGGCCGAAGCCCCGGTGGACCGCATCGTCTACGACCTCGTCGGCATCGAGGGCCAGCTCGACCGGCTGCGCACCGAACTGCCGGGCGTACAGGTCCGCTTCGCGCTGAAGGCCTGCCCGGTCGACGAGGTGCTGCGCTGCCTGGCGGACCGGGACGCCGGCTTCGACGCGGCGAGCCCCGCGGAGATCCGGCAGGCCCTGCGCACCGAAGTGCCCGCCGACCGCGTGCACTACGGCAACACCGTGAAGTCCGACGCGGACATCGCCGAGGCCCACCGGCTGGGCGTCCGCACCTTCGCCACCGACAGCCTCCAGGACGTGCGGGCGATCGCCGAACACGCCCCCGGAGCACGCGTGTTCTGCCGCCTCGCCACCAGCGGCGACGGTGCGCTGTGGGGCCTGAACCGCAAGTTCGGCTGCTCCTCCGGGGACGCCGTGCGCATCCTCACCACCGCCCGCGCGCTGGGACTCACCCCGGCCGGCCTCTCCGTGCACGTCGGCTCCCAGCAGATGACCGGCGAGGCGTGGCAGCAGGCCGTGGACCTGCTCGCCGAGACGCTCACGACGCTCGCCGGAGCCGGGATCGCCCCGGACCACGTCAACCTCGGCGGCGGCCTGCCCGCGCTCGGCTACCTCGACCGGCACGGCGCCCCCCTCGACCCGCCCCTCGACAAGATCCTCACCGTGATCCGCGAGGGCATGGAGCACCTGAACCGTCTCACCGCCGGCCCCCTCGGCCTCGTCATGGAGCCCGGGCGGCACCTCGTCGCCGACCACGGAGCCATCCGCGCGCACGTGTACCGCCTGACCGGGCGGACCGGGCCGGACGGCGGCCGTGCCCGCTGGCTCTACCTCAGCGTGGGCCGCTTCAACGGCCTGTACGAGATGGACCAGGTGAGCCACCGGCTGCTGTTCCCCACCCACCCGGGCGGGGAGCGCGTCCCCGCCGTGGTCGCGGGCCCCACCTGCGACAGCGACGACGCCTACGGCGGCGGCCGGCACCCGGTGCGCGTCCCCGCCGCGGCGGCCTCCGGAGACCCGGTCTGGATCCTCTCCGCCGGCGCCTACGCCGCCAGTTACACCACCCGGGGTTTCAACGGCATCCGCCCGCTGCCGTGCGTCTGCACGCGCGGCCCGGAAGGACGACACTGACATGACCCACGTGATACGCGGCATCACCGAGGCCGACTGGCCCCAGGTCGCGGCCCTGGAGGCCGGGGCGTACGCGGACACCCCGCTCACCGAGGGCGAGGCCGGCCTGCGCTCCCGCACCTCGGCGGGCACCTGCTTCGTACTCGACCTCGACGGCCGCCTCGCGGGCTACGTACTGGCCCTGCCCTACCCGATGTTCCGCTACCCGGACCTGCACCGTCCGGAGCGCGTCGCCCACCGGTCGCCCAACCTCCACCTGCACGACCTCGTGGTCAGCGCCCCCCTGCGGCGCGGGGGACTGGGCAGCCGCCTCGTGCGCCACCTGCACCGAGCGGCGGGCACGCGCGGCTACCGCACCATGTCGCTGATCGCGGTCGCCGGCAAGGAGTCCTTCTGGCGGGCCAACGGCTACCGGCCGCACCCCGGGGCGCGACCACCCGCCGGATACGGCGCCGACGCGGTGTACATGTCCGCACCGGTGGCCACCGGGCACCGGAGGGCCGGCTGATGGAGCACTCCGGCTTCCGGCGCGCCAAGTGGTCCATCGCCGCGCTGTTCTGCTTCCTCGGCCTGCAGTACGCCACCTGGGCCGCCCGGCTGCCCGCGCTCAGGGCACGGCTGGACCTCGGCGCCGGCGAGGTCGGTCTGCTGCTGATGGCCTGCGGCGCGGGCGCGGCGGCCTCCTTCCCGCTGGTCGCCCACCTGATGCGCAGACTCGGCTCCCGGCGCCTGTCCCTCGCCTCCGCCCTGTGCCTCGTCGCGCTGCTGGCGGCCCTGTCGGTGGTCCCGGACTACCCACTGGCCCTGCTGGTCGTCTGTGCCGACGGTGTCGCCGTGGGCTGCCTGAACGTCGCGATGAACGCGCAGGGCGCGGCGCTGGAGGCGGCCCACGGCCGCACCGCCATGTCCCAGCTCCACGCCACCTTCAGCGCGGGTCTGCTCGCTGCCGCGCTCCTGGCCTGCGGGGTCACCGCCGTCACCCCGTCCGTACCGGCCCACTTCGCGGTGGCGGCGGCGATCCTGCTCCTGCTGCTCACCACGGCGCGCCGGGGTCTGCTGCCGAGCGCGGACGCCGGCCCCGAGGCCCCGAGGAAGCGGACACGCCTGACCGCGCCCTCCGGGGAGACCCTGCTCATGGGCTGCGCCATGGCGTTCGGCACCATCACGGAGGGTGCCATGAACGACTGGTCCACGCTCTACCTGAAGGACGTCGTGGAGGCTTCGCCGGCCGTCGCGCCGATGGGCATCGCCGTCGTCTCGGCGATGATGCTGCTGGCCCGGGTGCGCGCCGACCACTGGCGCGACCGCTGGGGCGACGCCCGCGTGGTGCGCATCGGCAGCGCCGCGGCCGGGCTCGGCCTGGCCCTCGCCCTGACGGCCGGCGGGGTGGTCCCGACCCTGCTCGGCTTCGCCTGCGTCGGCCTGGGCGCGGCCGCGGTGACCCCGTGCGTGTACGTGGCCGCCGCCGGACGCGGCCCGGACGCGCTGTCCCTGGTCGCCGCGATGGGCACGACGGGCCTGCTGGCCGGCCCCGCCCTGATCGGCTTCGTGGCCGGAGCCGCAGGCCTGACCCTCGGCATGGCCACGGTCGCGGCGTCGGCCCTGCTCGTCACCCTGTCGGCCACCTGGATCCCGTGGCGGAAGCGGGTCGCCGTGCCCGCGGGCCGGTGAGCCGGAACGCGAGGGCCCAGAAGTTGGCACTCCGTGGAGCCGTGCCGAGATCGGCGATCAGCGCTCCAGAAGCCGCCTGGTGCCCTCGCAACGCAGAGTGGTGTCGAGACCCACACCACAACTCGGCGCACGTCGCGTGGGAGCTCCTGGCTGAGTGGGGGCGCCTGGAGGATGAGGAGCGGTGGGAGAAGCTTGATTTCTTGGAATCAGGTTTCTGGCAGTCCGGGATGCCTCCGTCGACGTTGCGTGTGGCTCCCTCGACAACCTTGTGGCACAGGTGCACAACCGCTCCTTACGAGAGGCGATGGCGCTCGGGTCTGGGCTGTCCCTGGGCCGTCCGAGGCCGCTCCGCAGTGACCAACGACGACCGAAGACGACCACCAGGCGCCTGAGCGCACCGCTCCTGAACAGGGAAGACCCAGCTGATCACGATCCCCGACAAGACCCAGGGCAAGAAGACACCGGCGAGCCCGGAGCCTTGACCACGTGTGGCCGCAGGTCACGGGCGGCTGTCCGGCGGCAAAGCGTGTGCATCATGAGGCATGGGGATCGACCTGGAGCTGCACTCATCACGGCCGGCTAACAACAACTGGCGCAAGTCCCGCGTGACACTTCTGCGGAGTTCCTACGGGCACGGCGACGCGCTGGCCGATGCGCTTGGCTCGCTCCAGCTCCTTGGAGTACCGGGGAGGCTTACTGCCGTCGATCCGTACGGGGACACGTTGATGAACGAGCAAGAAGCCGCAGCCGCCCTCCGGGAGATCCACGGCCTACGGCAGAGATGCGGCGATGGACGTCAGCTCGCCGCACTGGACGACCTCTCCACGATGCTGGAAGAGTGCGCGGCCACCCCAGGAAGTTATCTGTGGTTCCAGGGCGACTGAAGCCGTGCCCCATCCGTGCCCGACAGAGCGGGAACTCACTGGGAACCACGGCCACTGGCAGGCACCGCGCACGAGGAAGGCCCCCGACCGATGTTCCTGGTCAGGGGCCGTTCTCACAGCTCCTCGTGCGGAGGCGGTGGGATTTGAACCCACGGTGACATCGCTGCCACGACGGTCTTCAAGACCGTTCAGGGCTTGTGCGGGGTCGGCGCTGACAAGTCCCCCTCTTGGCCATCGACTAGGCCTGGAAGTCGGTTGGGCCACGGATTGGATACCGGACCACCCCCAGACAGAACCAGGGATGCAGCTGCACTTCAGAGCTGGATACCTCGTCGCCGACCGCGCGAAGCCCGACCCTAAAGGTTCTCCTGTAGCTGTGCCGAGTAGGTCGAGAGGCAGTCCAGGGAACTCACTTCACTACGACGTTGTCGCCGGCCGAAGTCGACGCCCCGGTAGTGGTGTTGCCGTGATACACCCAGCGCCATGTGCCCGTCTTGGATGCCTTCACGGTCGTCTTGAGGTTGCCCGAGTCGTTCGCGTACACCTTCTTCACCGTGGTGTAGGAGGTGGTTCCGGTGGGCTTGAACTGCAGGGTCACCCGGCGGCCTTCGTAGGAGACGTACTTCCTGGTCTCCCAGTTGGCCCGCGTGACCTTGCCGGTCACGGTGATGGTCTTGCCCTTGGCCACCGGTTCGGGCGAGGCGTTCACGGTCAGGCGGGAGTTGCGCTTGACGTATGCCGTGAGGCCCTCGTCATCGGTGTCACCGCCGCCGCCCTGGAAGTAGACCTCGGCCGCGACCTTCCACGCTCCGGCCTCGCTGTTGCGCATCTCCCACTCGCTCGGGTCGAAGTACATCGTCTCGTTGAAGTCACAGACGCCCGAGCTCACCTTGATGCAGTCGCTCGTCTCGATCGCGTGCCACAGCCGCTCACTCGTCTTGCCGCGGTACAGGAACACCGCCGGCCACTTCCACTGGTGTGTGGTCGCCATCCGGAAGGATGTGGGCACCGCGACCTCATTCGACACCCCAATCACGATCGCCTTGCCGCCGTTCACTTGGACACGGGTGAACGAGACCCCGCCCTCGGCCGCCCCGGCCGGTCCCGCGGTCATGGCCATGAAAACCGCCGCCGCGCCACCGGCCGCGACAGCTCTCCAGATCTTCTTCCCCACCTGATCCCCGATCTCCGTACGGAAGAGCACCAGAGGCTCACCCTCCGGCGCCCTTCAGACAGTTGGGATCCGCATGGGGTTGTACACCCTTGGATCACGATTGCGCGCGACCCGTACGACGTCCTCGCGGAACTCCTTCGGATACGGCTTGGGCACTGCAACATCCTTCCAGGCCGCCTCTCAGCAAGCCAGGTCAGGTGTCACCTATCCGTGCAGCAGTCCCCTGCATAGCCAAGCCGCTCCGTAGGAGTGGTGGATGTTTACTGGCTTCGGCTCGCTGAACGCTTCCAGGTCTCACCGACCACGGCTCAGCGGTGGGCTGACCGCTATCGCCGACTCGGCGAGCCGGGCATGGCCTGAAGGGCCAACCACCCGCCAGCCGCGTCCCCAACCTCACAGGGCAATACAACTAGACCGGGGGAAACCGTTAACCGACCACTGCTGTTCCTCGACGTCGACGGGCCACTCAACCCTTACGCGGCCAAGCCGGAGAGGCGTCCCGACGGCTACACCACACTCAGAGTCCCTCGGAACGGCGCTCATGAGGACGACAGGGGCCTCTCGTCCCGACGACGCCCCCTACGGGGCTGGCTCAACCCAGAGCACGGACGAATGCTGCTCCAGCTCGGCTTCGAGCTGTGCTGGGCCACCACATGGATGGACGACGCCAACCGGTGGATCGCACCGATCCTCGGCCTTCCGGAACTTCCCTTCGTGGACTTTGGCGACGTCCTGCTCCAGGAACGCCCTGATGGAGTCCACTGGAAGACCGGGCCGCTGGTGGACTACGCAGGCGGCCGTCCTTTCGCCTGGGTGGACGACGAGCAGAGCGAGCTGGATCAGGCGTACGTGGCCGCCCACCACCAAGGGCCCGGGCTCCTCCACCACGTCAACCCGCGGATCGGCCTACGGGAGAACGACTTCCGCGCACTCGCCGACTTCGCCCAGTCCCTGGCCACCTCACGAACCACTGGCTGAGCACCTCACCCGCACTTCCGGGCAGCTTGGCGGAGTTCCGGCTGCCGAACTCCGGCGGGCAGGCACTGACGAGCTACTGCGCAGGCGCCGGCCGCCTGCACGGAGTGGCGATCGACCCCCTGCACGGACCTCAGATCACGATGGACGGGCTCCGACTGGTTGGACGTGTGCCGTCACAGCTGGCGGACCGGTTTACCGACTACGTGCTGTCCCGCGGCCTGAGGAAGGACGTCTACGTCTCCCAAGAAGGCGACCCCGGCGCCGATGAGCTCGGGCTGCAACTGCGTGCACAGCGCCCTGGAGGCATCTTCCTCACGCGACCGGTCTTCGTCGCCCGCGAGTGGGCGGATGGCGTCGGTGCCACCTCCCCGGGCCACATCGCTCGGGCAGAGTGGCAGGTTCACGCATAGTCGTCAGCAACAACCACCTCGTGGTAGCCCCGGACTCAGCTTTGATCCGCGCCGGCCCAGTGATGTCCGACGCTGACCTCAACGTCATCGAACAGCAGCGGAGTCCAGCAGCCGGGCGGGAACCGGGTGTCCTGGGGTGTGTCCGGCGAGGGGATACCTTCACGTCTCGGCGCGGCGGGACCTACGGTTTGTGGGTTACCCAGAGCAGTTCGGACGGCCAGCGGTGTGCCCAGTCGGGCGGTTCGGTTTCGTTGTAGCCGTTGAGTGTTCCGGGTTCGGGCCGCGGCTCGATGAGGTCGTCGATGATGAGACCCGCTCCGCGCAGGACCCTGACCCAGTCGCCGTAGGTGAGCTGATAGCTGGTCGCGCCGTCGCCTTCGGCGATGGTGTTCAGCCCGAAGTAGTCCTGCCGCAGCGTCGTGGTCACACGGCTGGCGGCTTCGTCGTAGCAAGCTTCGAACCATGGACTGGCGACGTTGAACACCAGGCGCCCGCCTCGTCTCAAGACGCGTGCGGCCTGCGGGACAGCCAGGTGCGGGGGCGCCCAGCTGAGCCCACCGAAGTCGCAGAACACCAAGTCGAAGCTGTCGGCGGCGAAAGGGAGTTGTTCGGCTGCGCCTTGCACCAGCGGATAGCGGGCCGCTCCCATTGCTCCTGCTGCTGCGGCGAGTTGGGCTTCGGACAGGTCGAGCCCAACCACGTTGGCGCCCTCGGCGGCAAGCGCCCTGGACCACTGGCCGGCGCCGCAGCCGAGTTCGAGGACGCGCTTGCCGGTGACCTCGCCCAGGGCGTGCAGGTGCGCGTCGGGGATGGAGTACATGCCCCACAGCCGGGGTGCGGCGCCGATTTGCGGGTCGTGCTCGTGCTGGTAGGCGCTGCTGATCTGGTTCCAGAGCCGCCGGTTGGCGGGGATGCTGTTCACCCGTCGACTCCAGCACCGCCTGCCGGGGCGGTCAACACGATTACTGAGGTTGCTGCCGTGATCTCCTCAAGACGAGTCCGGTTCCGGCGAGACATCCGGCGCCGCGGTGCGGGTCCGGCCGTTCTTCAGTACTCCGAAGTAGTCCCGATAGGGGAGTTCGAGCCGGATCACCACCCCGTACCGCTTCCGGATCGTGGCGACCGTGGCGGCCTTCGGGTCTCGCACCACCCGGGACACCGGGGGATCGTCGACCAGGCCGGCGTAGGGCTCCTCGACCAGCCTGCGGGAGTCCCGGACCCGCGTCGTGTCCCAGGTCAGCGTCTGCCCGGACGCGGCCAGGCGGGTCGGCTCCGCGGCCTTCGCCCCCTGGGGGTTGGGGCCCTCGCCCCGGTAGTAGGCGACGAGCCGCTTGCCGTAGCCGGTGTGGGTGAACGGGATGGAACCCCCGGAACCACCCGGCCCGGACCTGTCGCGGTCGCCCGCGGTCAGGATTTCGTCGAGGGCGTCGCCCAGGTGCTCCGGGTCGGCACCGTAGTAGGCGGTGGCGTTCATCGAGCAGGCGATCTTGTAGTCGTCGGTCTTCTGCTGGAAGAACCAGCCCGGTCCCGAACCCGGCACGCACACGTCGTGCACCACGACCAGGCCCAGCGAGAGGGCGGTGCGGTCGGCGTACGCCCCCGCCACGTCCCGAAGCCGCTCCTCCGCCCGTTCCCGGGCCTGGACCGCCCGCCCGCTGCTTCCGAGTTCGCGCAGCTCCCGGTCGCCGACGGCACGGTCCGGGGTCGAGGAACAGGCGGAGACGGCCAGCAGGACGACGGCCGCCAGCGCTCCCCACACGCTCTTCGCGCCGGCGGTGCGCCGCGGGAGGGGCCCGGGTGTCCGGCTTTCCGTCATGCTTGTCCGCCCTCTCATAGACACTCCCGTCGGCAGGCGCTCTTCATGGCTCACGCCCGGCCCGGCCGTCACTGTCCACCAGGACGGCCGGGCCGGGCATGAGTACCGCTACTCAGGCGGCGCCGGTACGGCCCTCACGAGGACCGCACCGGCGTACTCACCGCCGACCGTCACAGACTCATGCCCGCCATCGTCCGCTCCAGGGAGTTCGCGTACAGACGCGCGCCCCCGATCTTCGGATGGAACGACTGGGCCGACAGGCCGTAGTTCCTGAGCCATGGCCAGTCGTTGCTCGGGTTGTCGGACTTCACCAGCGTCTTGACGATGCCGTGGACCTGCTCCGGGTCACCGCACACGCCCTTGCCCGCGAAGTCGCTCTTCGGGTTGGAGAACCACGCCTTGATGCCCGCGGCCCTGGCGTCGTCGACCGCACCCTGCATCGCCGCCGCCAGCGTGTCGGCGGTGTCGTCCAGCCAGCCCGCGGACTCCTCGGACATACCGATGGCCATGCCCGTGAAGCCGATGTTCAGGCACGACCCCTTGTCGGAGATCAGGGGCGGGTACCCCATCAGGACGATCTTCGCGTTCTTGGCCCGCTGGTGGATCTGCGTCAGGACCTCGGTGACGTCCGGCCGGACGACATCGTTCATGAGGCCGGGAACGGCCGTCTCCAGCTGCTGACCGACGAACTTCTCGTCCCGGCCGTTGACCGGGGCGTCCGTCTTCTCGAACGTCTGGTTCTTGCAGTTGCCGTTGCCGAGGGACAGCAGGCACTTCTGGACGATCTCGGAGAACCGGGAGTCGTTGCCGCCGATGGAGATCGTGACCAGGGTGGTGTTCTGGTCCAGGTAGCCCTTGTCGATCTGGGGCAGTTCCCTGCCGTTGCCCTGGATCACTCCACCGTGCGTCGTGCCGCCCTGATCCGTCACCTCGGTCATC
>NZ_JALLIN010000047.1 GCF_023630175.1 Streptomyces cellostaticus
AGGGCGAAGACCGTACGGGCACCGGACTCCTGCGCCGCCGCCCGCTCCTGTGCAGCGGCCAGCGCCCGTCGGCGCCGACCGGTCGGCCGCGCGTCGTCGGCCGCACCGGTCCCGTTCCGCTCGGCGCCGGCCGCGGGCAGCGCGGGCGGCAGGGCGGCCTGCGGTGCGTCCGGGTCACGCCGGGCACGGCGGCCCGTGGGCACGGGCACGCCCTGCGGCGGCACGGCGCCGCCGAGTCCGTTGCCCGCGGCGGCGGTACCCGCCGCATGCTCGGCCGCCGTCATCACGGCACCCTCGCTCACGCCCTCGCCACCGGCGTCCGGCTCGGCTGCCCGGCCGCGTCGGCGTCCGGTCCCGCCGTCCTGGGCCTCGGCCACGACCGGTGCCGCCGCCTCGACGGCGGCCGCCGCACGCCTGCGGCGCCGCCCCGTCGGCGAGGGCGACTCGGGCCCGCCGTCGGCGGGCTCACCGGACGCACCGGCGGCGTCGCTCTCCAGGAAGGCGTCCGTCGAGGCCCGGCGGGCCCGGCGCCGACCGCCACCGGCGCCCGGTCCGGCGCCTTCCGGCACGGCGGCCTCCCCGGCGTCCGGGACCTGGGGGGCGACCGCCCCAGCCCCGCCGCCGAGCGGCACCTCGAGCACGTACGCGCTGCCGCTCATGCCCGGCACCTCGTGCGTCTGCAGCACTCCGCCGTGCGCCCGGACGATCCCGCGCACGATCGGCTCGTGCACCGGGTCTCCCCCGCCGTACGGCCCGCGCACCTCGATCCGCGCGACCTCGCCGCGCTGGGCGGCCGCGACCACGACCGTGTTGTCCATGTACCCGCCCGCCGAGACGGGCGCGTTGCCGGTGGCGTCGACACCGGCCACGTCCGCCACCAGATGCGCGAGCGCGGTGGCGAGCCGCTGCGCGTCCACCTCGGCCTCGATGGGCGGCGCGTGCACGGCGAACTGCACCCGGCCGGGCCCGATCAGCTCGACGGCCCCGTCCACACCGGCCGCGACGACGGCGTCGAGCATCACCTTCGTCCGGGTGATGTCCTCGCTGCCGGCGTCGAGGTGCTGGTAGCCCAGCACGTTGTCGATCAGCGCGGTGATGCGCGAGTACCCGGCGGACAGGTGGTGCAGCACCTGGTTGGCCTCGGGCCACAGCTGGCCGGCGTCGTCCGCGGCCAGAGCGGCCAGCTCGCGGCGCAGTTCGTCCAGCGGGCCGCGCAGCGACCGGCCCAGCAGCGTGAGGAGTTGCTCGTGCCGCCCGGCGAGCGCCTCGTAGCGGTCCTTCTCCCGCTCGCCGAGGGCGGCGTACCGCTCCTCGCCGGCCGCCAGTTCCTCCTCGTGCTGCTCGCGCAGCTTCTCGAGCTCGGCGACGTGCGCCTGACGCAGCGCGGTCAGGTCGGAGGCGTGCTCCTCGGAGAGCCGCTCCAACTCGTCGGCGTGCGCCTTCTCCAGGGCGGACTTCTCGTCGGCGAGATCGTCGTACGGGCGGCGGTCGGTGAAGGTCATCACGGCGCCGACGAGCTGGTCGCCGTCGCGCACGGGCGCGGTGGTCAGATCGACCGCGACCCGGTCCCCGCCCTTGGACCACAGCACCTGCCCGCGCACCCGGTGCTTGCGTCCGGAGCGCAGGGTGTCGGCGAGCGGGGACTCCCCGTACGGGAAGGGCGAGCCGTCGGCGCGGGAGTGCAGCACGAGGGTGTGCAGCTCCTTGCCGCCCAGCTCACCGGCCCGGTACCCCAGTATCTGGGCGGCGGCCGGATTGACCAGCACGATCCGCCCGTCGGTGTCGGTACCGACGACGCCCTCCGAAGCCGCCCGCAGGATCATCTCGGTCTGCCGCTGGGAACGGGCCAGCTCGGCCTCGGTGTCCACGGTTCCCGACAGGTCCCGCACCACGAGCATCAGCAGCTCGTCACCGGTGTAGCCGTAACCGTCGTACGCCTGCTGCCCGTTCTCCAGATTCGCGCTCGTGACCTCGACCGGGAACTCGGTCCCGTCGGTCCGCCGCGCGATCATGCGGGTCGGCTTGGTCCGTCCGCGCGGATCCATGTGATCGGGGCGCCGCATGGAGCCGGGGATGAGCCGGGAGTCGAACTGCGGCAGCAGATCGAGCAGACCGCGCCCGACGAGCGCGGTGCCCGGCGTCTCGAAGGCCTCCAGGGCGATGGTGTTGGCGTTGACGACGGTTCCGTTGGCGTTGACCAGGACCAACGCATCGGGCAGCGCGTCGAGTATGGCTGCGAGGCGAGCAGCGCCTCGGGATGGCCTGCTGCTCACGAGACGCTTCCTCCTTGTTACCGCACCTTGCCTACCCCCCGGGCCATCTTGCCAACCGGCCCGCAGGGTGTCACGCGAGGGAGTCTAAGGGCACGGGTTGCGCTCGCGACGCCGGATGAGAGGGAGGTCGCACGACGAAGTGACGGCGAACATGTGACCGCATGCGTCCGTCGTAGGGCCGGCCGCGTCCCGCACCCGTTTCGGCCCTCGTCCCGGCTCCGCGAGACCTTCGCGGGACCTTTACGCGAGCGGCGGCGCCGGGCGGGCGACGGCGCTACGCGAGCGACGGTCGAGCCGGGACAGCCGCCGCGGGCGAACCGAGCCTCGGCAGCAGCGGCACCATCCGGTCCCACCGGGCGATCTCGCATCCGTTGCCCCGGTCGTACACGGCGTCGACCGGTCGTCCGGCCCAGGTCCCGGTGACCCGGGCGGTGGCCGGGCCGCCGTAGATCATGGTGCAGATGCTGTCGGGGGCGACCGGGGCGAAGGTGTCCCGACCCCACTGCGTGTTCGCGTCGAGCGTCCGGCAGGCTCCCGCCGCGTCCGGGTGGTTCCCGGCCGTGGGATGGCAGGACACCTCGTACGTACCGTCCAGCCCGCGGCCCGCGTGCCGTACGACGACGATGAGGTGATCACCGGTCTCGTCCCCGGGACGCGCCGGCGGGGGCATGAGGTCCGCGCCGGGCGGAGCGGGCGCGTGGTGCGCGGCGGGGACGGCCGGTGCCGCGGGGGCTGCCGTGGCCGGTGTGGCGGCGAGGGCGGACAGGGACGGGATCGAGAGGGCGGCGAGTGCCGACACCAGGACGCCCCGCGGGACGACCGACATGACAGAGACCATGCCCTGATCAACGCGCACGGCCGCCGGACGTTGCGGTGCCGCACCGCCGGGCGCCGCACCGCCGGTCGAAGCCCTTTGCCCTGCGGCCCCGGTGCCTAGTACCGTGGAGGTCGATTGGTGACAGCACGCTCGACTGTGTCATCATCTGCACGCACCAGTCGCGCGCTCGCGTGAGTGGTTGTGCTGGAGGCGTCGCCTAGTCCGGTCTATGGCGCCGCACTGCTAATGCGGTTTGGGTCTTAAAGCCCATCGAGGGTTCAAATCCCTCCGCCTCCGCGCTCATCCCGAAGCCCCGGTCCCAGGACCGGGGCTTCGGCGTTGTCGGCTCCACCCGCCCCGATTCGCGTTTCCGCAGGTCACAAGGGGTATGCGAATCGGATTTCACATGACGGCGGCAGTCATGTAATGTTCTTCCTGTCGCCGCGAGCGGGCCGGAAGGGCCGGGAGCGGAGGACGAAAACAAAAGAACAAGCACTCGTAGCTTAACGGATAGAGCATCTGACTACGGATCAGAAGGTTGCAGGTTCGAATCCTGCCGAGTGCACACAGGTTGAAGGCCCCGGAGAGATCCGGGGCCTTCTGCGTTTCGGGGTCGTACAGCAGCGGAGTACAGCAACGGCGTCAGCCGGCGCCGCCCATGGCATCGGAGAGCTTGCCGAGCGCGGCCCGCACCTCTTCCTCGCTGGCTTCGGCGTAGACCTCCATCGTCATGGCGATCCGCGAGTGCCGCAGGATCCGCTGTGCGGCTCTCGGGTGCACCTTGAGCTCCATCGGGAGCGAGCCGCGGGTGTGCCGGGTGTGCCGGAGCGTGATCACCCGGAGCCGGGCGCGCCGGGCCCGCAGGGCGAACATCCGGGTGAGGTTCCCCGGCCCGATCGGCGTCCCGTACTTCGTCGATCCGCCGCAGGGTGCGGCGGTACGGCACTGCTGATGGCGCGGAGGCGCACGGCCGACCGCGCTCGACCGCGTCGTCGGGACTTCGCCGGCCTGGTCGTGCCCGCAACCCACGGGTCCGGATGGCGCGGAGAGCCCCGCGGGCGGCGGGACGCGGGCGGAGGCGTCCGAACGCGGTGGCCGTGGTGCCGGCGAGGCGGGGGCCGGAGCGACGGTGGCGTCCGGCGCCGGGTGAACCGGCCGTCGGCACGGGGTCGGCGGCGTCCGGCGTGCCGTGCTCCCAGGGCACTGTCAGCGGTCCCCTCTACCCTCACCGGTGATGGGACGCGTGTGGAAGTGTTCGGGGCTGCGGTGGGCGGCGGACGGGCCCGTGCTGGTGTGGGACGGGGGGCGGCGCAGTGCGCTGTCCTGGGGGAAGAGGGTGGCCTTCGCGGTGCCGGAGGGGGCCGTGCGGCGGTGTGTGGGGGCCCGGGGGAACCCGTGTCCGGTGGCGGCCGGGGTGCCGGGGCGGAGCAAGGGGGCCCGGTGCGAGGAGTGCGCGCGGCTGGACCGGGCGCACTCGGTGGCCGCCGACACCCTCGCCGACGATCCGCGCCCCTACCGGGTGTACCTGGCCTGGTTCGGGCCCGGCATGGTCAAGGTCGGGATCACCGCCGTCGAGCGCGGTCCGGCGCGGCTGCTGGAACAGGGAGCCGTCTGTTTCAGCTGGCTGGGTACCGGTCCGCTGATGGCCGCCCGGCGGACGGAGGAACTGCTGCGGGCGGCGCTGCGGGTGCCGGACCGGATCCCGTACGCCGACAAGCGGTCCGTGCGGGCCGCGCTGCCCGGCACCGCGGCCGAACGGGCCTTTGAGGTCGAGGAGTTGCATGCCCGGGCCGGCGCGCTCGGCGAGTGGCCGGAGTCGCTGGGCCGGGAGCCCTGCCGGGTGGTGGACCACATGGAGCGGTTCGGGCTTCTCGCCCCGGCGGCAGCGGCCGCCGGGGCGGACGTGGTGGAGCTGGTGCCGGGCGGAGCCGTGAGCGGTGAGCTGGTCGCGGCGGCCGGGCCCGATCTGCATCTGGCGGTCGGCGGCCGACTCGGGGCCGTCGTCCTCGACACGCGGCTGATGACCGGGTGGGAGGTGGCGCCCCGGTCCTCGGGAACCGGGGAAATCCGCCTGCCCACAAGGGCGTTCGACACCAAACCCGAAGGGCTGTTCTGACACGGCGGCCGGGGCGGGGGCGGTTCCCAGGTGCCGCCTGAGAGCCGCCTGTGTGTTTCTCAGGTAAATCACAGACTGGGAAAAGCGTCTTCTCAGAGGACCCCGAAAGGGTGTCCGCCATGACCACGACCTCGCCCCAGGGGCGCACCGAACTGCTGAGGCCGGACGGGAGCCCCGTCCGCGTGCTTGTGGTGGACGACGAGCTGTCGATCACCGAACTGCTGAGCATGGCCCTTCGCTACGAGGGCTGGCAGATCAGGAGCGCGGGCGACGGGCAGGGCGCCGTCCGGACGGCCCGCGAGTTCCGTCCCGACGCCGTCGTCCTGGACATGATGCTGCCGGACATGGACGGCCTGACCGTCCTCCAGCGGCTGCGGCGCGAACTGCCCGACGTGTCCGTGCTCTTCCTGACCGCCAGGGACGCGGTCGAGGACCGGATCGCCGGGCTCACCGCGGGCGGCGACGACTACGTCACCAAGCCGTTCAGCCTGGAGGAGGTGGTGGCCCGGCTGCGCGGGCTGATCCGGCGCTCCGGAGCCGCCGACCGGAGGTCCGACTCCATGCTCGTCGTCGGTGACCTGACCCTGGACGAGGACAGCCACGAGGTGTCGCGGGGCGGGGACAACATCCACCTGACCGCGACCGAGTTCGAACTGCTGCGCTTCCTCATGCGCAATCCGCGGCGCGTCCTCAGCAAGGCGCAGATCCTGGACCGCGTGTGGTCGTACGACTTCGGCGGGCAGGCGAACGTCGTCGAACTGTACATCTCCTATCTGCGCAGGAAGATCGACGCCGGCCGGGAACCGATGATCCACACCCGGCGCGGGGCCGGCTACCTGATCAAGCCCGCCGTGTCATGAGCGGACGACGACGGCCGCGTCCGCGGAAACGGGCGGGGCAGCCGCGCACCCTGCGGACCCGGCTCGTCGTCGCGTCGGTGGTGCTGATCGCCGTGGTGTGCTCGGTGATCGGCACCGTCACCACGCTGGCGCTGCGCTCGCACCTGTACGACCAGCTCAACGGCCAGCTCCACGAGGTCGCCGCGCGCGCGTCCGGCTCCTTCGGCCCGCCGGGCGAGAAGGCCAGGGGCGCCCTGGCGCCGGGCGGGCGCAAGCCCAGGGCCCATCCCCCGGTCCTCACCGACTTCGTCACCAATGGCCCGCAGGCGCAGGGCAACATCGCCGCCGCCGTGGTGAACGGTGTGATCACGGATGCCGCGCGCGGCTGGCAGTCACCCAGTGACTTCGAGATGAAGCCGAAGTCACTGACCAAGGCGCAGACCGCCGCTCTCCAGACCGTTCCGCGCGAGGACGGGGAACAGCACACCGCCAGTCTCCCCGGCCTGGGGGAGTACCGGGTCGAGTACCGCACCGGTGACAACGGCGCCTACTACGTCGCCGTACCGACGGCCTCGGTCGACAACACGATCGACACGCTGATCCTCGTCGAGGTCAGCGTCACCGCGGCCGGTCTCGTGGCCGCCGTCATCGCCGGCTACGCGCTCGTCGGCGTCGCCACCCGCCCCCTGCGCAGGGTCGCCGCCACCGCCACCCGGGTCTCCGAACTGCGCCTGCACACCGGCGAGGTGAACCTGAGCGAGCGGGTCCCGGAGTCGGAGTGCGACCCGCACACCGAGGTCGGCCAGGTGGGTGCGGCGCTCAACCGACTGCTCGACCACGTGCACGGCGCGCTGCACGCCCGGCAGCAGAGCGAGACCCGGGTACGGCAGTTCGTCGCCGACGCCAGCCACGAACTGCGCACGCCGCTCGCCTCCATCCGCGGCTACGCCGAACTCACTCGGCGCGGACGCGAACAGGTCGGACCCGACACCCGGCACGCCCTCGGCCGCATCGAGTCCGAGGCGGGGCGGATGACCTTCCTCGTCGAGGACCTCCTCCTGCTCGCCCGGCTCGACGCCGGACGGCCGCTGCAGTTCGAGCAGACCGATCTCGTGCCGCTCGTCGTCGACACCGTCAGCGACGCCCGCGCGGCCGGCCTGGACCACAACTGGCGACTCGACCTGCCCGACGCACCGGCCCCGGTGTCCGCGGACGCGGCCCGTCTGCAGCAGGTACTGGTCAACCTGCTGGGCAACGCCCGCAACCACACACCGCCGGGGACGACCGTGACGGCGCGCGTGCGTCGGCGCGGGGCGTGGATGTGCGTCGACGTCGAGGACGACGGGCCGGGCATCCCGCCCGCGCTGCTGCCGCACGTCTTCGAGCGGTTCGCCCGCGGGGACTCCGCCCGTTCACGGGCCACCGGGTCCACCGGTCTGGGGCTCGCCATCGTGCAGGCCGTCGCGGCCGCGCACGGCGGCGCCGTGACCGTGGACAGCGTGCCGGGGCGGACGGTGTTCACCGTGCACCTGCCCGCGTTCGGTCCCACCGAGGTGCGCCCGGACAGCGGTTCGGACCGGGAACCCCACTCACAGGTACAGCACAGCGCCACCACACGGGTGCGACAGGGCGCCTGAGGAGAGTCGGTGTCATGCGAACCGACTCTTCTCCCGGCACCCTGCCGGCGCGGGAGCACCTCCCGGCCGGAAACGCCGGTACGCCTGTCCTGGACGTAGTGATCCCCGTCTACAACGAGGAGAAGGACCTCGAGCCGTGCGTGCGCAGACTGCACGACCACCTCGCGCGCACCTTCCCGTACGCCTTCCGGGTCACCATCGCGGACAACGCCTCCACGGACGGCACCCCGCGGGTGGCGGCCCGGCTGGCGGACTCGCTCGCCGAGGTCACCGCGTTCCGGCTGGAGCAGAAGGGCCGCGGCCGGGCCCTGCGGGCGGTGTGGTCCGCGTCCGACGCACCGGTCCTCGCGTACATGGACGTCGATCTGTCCACGGACCTCAACGCCCTGCTGCCGCTGGTGGCACCGCTGATCTCGGGCCACTCCGACCTGGCGATCGGCTCCCGGCTCGCCCGTAGCTCGCGCGTCGTGCGGGGTCCCAAGCGCGAGTTCATCAGCCGGACCTACAACCTGATCCTGCGCGGCTCGCTGCAGGCCCGCTTCTCGGACGCGCAGTGCGGCTTCAAGGCCATCCGGCGGGACGTGGCGCAGGTGCTGCTGCCGCTGGTGGAGGACACCGGCTGGTTCTTCGACACCGAGATGCTGGTGCTCGCCGAGCGGGCCGGACTGCGGATCCACGAGGTGCCGGTCGACTGGGTCGACGACCCCGACTCGACCGTGCACATCGTGCGGACGGCGACCGACGACCTCAAGGGCGTGTGGCGCGTCGGCCGGGCGCTGGCCACCGGTTCGCTGCCGCTGGACCGGCTCACCCGGCCGTTCGGGGACGACCCGCGCGACCGCGAGATCCAGGACGTGCCCCGCGGCCTGGCCCGCCAGCTCGTCGGCTTCTGCGTGGTCGGCGGCCTGTCCACGTTGTTCTACCTGCTTCTGTACAGCGTCTTCCGGCAGTTCTCCGGCTCGCAGATCGCCAACGCGCTCGCGCTGCTGGTCTCGGCGGTGGCCAACACGGCCGCCAACCGCCGGCTGACCTTCGGGGTGCGGGGCCGCGGCGGCGCGGTCCGGCACCAGGCGCAGGGCCTGGTCGTCTTCGGTGTCGGACTCGCCCTGACCAGCGGCTCCCTGGCCGCCCTGAACGCTGCCGACGGCAGCCCGGCGCACTCCACCGAACTGGCGGTGCTCGTCGCCGCCAACCTCGCGGCGACCTTGCTGCGCTTCCTGCTCTTCCGGGCCTGGGTGTTCCCGGACCGGCCCGAGGACACCCGACCCTCCACCGTGGCAGCCGCGCACACCCCGTCCGCGCACACCCCGTCCGCGCACACCTGGTCCGGACATACCCCGTCCGGGCAGGCCCCCGCCGCGACGTCCGCACCGACGTACGCCACCGCACCGTCGTACGCCACCGCACCGTCGTACGCCACCACGCCGTCGTACGGCACCACGCCGTCGTACGGCACCGCGTCCGCGCAGGCCTGCGCCACGCCCGCGGCGTACGGGCCGGAGGGGCCGCTCCCGCGCCGCCCGCTGCCGCCCCCGGCGTACGACCCGCACCAGACCACCGTCCAGGTCCGCGCCGATGAGGCCGCGGACGGCAACCGGAGGGACCGCACCGTGCCGCTGTGGCCCGTGCGCCCTCACGACACCGACCCGGGGGACACCCGATGACCACGCACTTCGACCAGCCCGCCCAGCAGGGCGAACCCGGTGTCTGGGGTCCGCCCCCCACGGCTCCCCCGCCGGCCCCGGAGGCCGCCGAGCCCCGCCGGCCCTTCGTGTCCCGGATGTGGCGCGGCCGCCCCGAGGACCCGCGCTGGGCGCGGCCGGCCCTCCTCGGCCTGCTCGTCCTCACCCTCGTCACCTACCTGTACGACCTGAGCGCCTCCGGCTACGCCAACTCCTTCTACTCGGCGGCCGTCCAGGCGGGCAGCACCTCCTGGAAGGCGTTCTTCTTCGGCTCGCTGGACGGGGGCAACGCCATCACCGTCGACAAGCCCTCGGCCTTCCTGTGGCCGATGGAGCTGTCGGTGCGGATCTTCGGCCTGAACTCGTGGGCGGTCCTCACACCCCAGGTGCTCATGGGCGTCGGCACGGTGGCGGTCGTGTACGCCGGTGTGCGGCGCCGGTTCAGTCCCGCCGCCGGCCTGATCGCGGGCGCGGTGCTCGCGCTCACCCCGGTCGCCGCGCTGATGTTCCGGTTCAACAACCCGGACGCGCTGCTGGCCCTGCTGACGTCGCTGGCCTGCTACTTCGTCGTCCGCGCGGTGGAGGACGGGCGGACCAGGTGGCTGGTGTGGGCGGGCGTCGCGATCGGCTTCGCCTTCCTCGCCAAGACCCTGCAGGCGTTCCTGATCCTGCCGCCGCTGGCGGTCGTCTACGCCGTCTGCGGCCCGGTCCGGCTGCGGAAGCGGCTGGCACAACTGGCCCTGGCGACCGTGGCGCTCGTGGTGGCGGGCGGCTGGTGGGTCGCGATCGTCGAGCTGTGGCCGGCCTCCTCCCGTCCCTACATCGGCGGTTCGCAGAACAACAGCTTCCTCGAGCTGACCTTCGGCTACAACGGGCTCGGCCGGATCAGCGGCGACGAGACCGGCAGTGTCGGCGGTGGCGGTGGCGGCAGGGCGGGCGGCTCCGGTCGCTGGGGCGAGACCGGCTGGGACCGGATGTTCAACTCCGAGATCGGCGGCCAGATCTCCTGGCTGATCCCGGCCGCGCTGATCCTGCTGGCCGCCGGCCTGTGGGCGACCCGCCGGGCCCGGCGTGCGTCGGTCACGCGCGCCTCGTTCCTGGTGTGGGGCGGTTCGCTGATCATGACCATGGTGGTCTTCAGCTACATGGCGGGCATCTTCCACCAGTACTACACGGTGGCCCTCGCCCCGTACGTCGCGGCCGTCACCGGCATGGGCGCCGGGCTGCTGTGGGAGCGGCGCCGGGAGACCTGGGCGTCGATCACGCTCGCCGCCGCCACGGTGGCCGCGGCCGCCTGGGGCTACGTCCTGCTCAACCGCACCCCCGACCACCTGCCCTGGCTGCGGTGGCTGGTGCTGGTCGGCGGCCTCGCGGCCGCGTTCGGGCTCGTCTTCGCCGGGCGCGTCCCCCGGCGCCTGGCCCTCGGCGCGGCGGCGGTGGGCCTGGTGGCCGCGCTGGCCGGGCCGGCCGCGTACACGCTCAGCACGGTGAACTCGGCGCACACCGGTTCCATCCCCACGGCCGGTCCGGCGGGCGCGAGCAGGATGGGCTTCGGCGGCGGCCGCCCCGGCGGCGGTGGCATGCCGGGCGGCTTCCGCGGCGGGATGCCGGGTCAGGGGCAGCAGAACCAGCAAGGGCAGCAGGGCCTGCCGGGCGGGCCGGGGCAGCAGGGCCGGCCCAATGGGAACGGAACCCAGCCGGGCCAAACCCAGCCGGGCCAGGGCCAGGGCCAGGGTCAGGGACAGGGCCAGGGCCTTCCCGGCGGGGGCATGCCCGGCCGGAACGGCAGCGCCCAGGGCCAGGGGCCGCAGAACGGGAACGGTGTCCCGGGCGGCGGTGCCAGGGGCGAGGGCGGCCGTGCGGGCGGCGGCGGTGGCGCCGGCGGTCTGCTGGACGGCGCGCAGGTCGGCTCGGCGGCCAGGAAGCTGCTGGAGACGGACGCGGACGAGTACACCTGGGTCGCCGCCTCGGTCGGCTCCCAGAACGCCGCGAGCTACCAGCTCGCCACCGGCGAACCGGTGATGGCGATCGGCGGCTTCAACGGCACCGACCCGTCCCCGACCCTGGCCCAGTTCAAGGAGTACGTGGCCGAAGGGAGGATCCACTACTTCATCGCCGGCGGCGGCATGCGCGGTGGCATGGGTGGCGACAGCGGTTCGGCCTCCGAGATCAGCTCGTGGGTGGAGAGCAACTTCAAGAAGGTGACGGTCGGTTCGGCCACCTTCTACGACCTGACCGAGAGCGGCTGACCGAGGGCGGCTGACGAGACACGGCCGGTGGCCACCGCCGTACACCGCGGGGCCCCGGCCGTGCGGTGTACGGCACGTCCGTCTCCCCCGGTCGGGGCGGCTCCGGCACCGACCGCCTAAGAGCTCGCGGCCCGGGGTATGCGTGCCGCTGCGGGCGGTGTGCGGTCGGCCGCGCCCAGGCGGCGGAGCCCCGTACCGACACGGCCGCGCGCCCCACGTCCGGGGCGGTGACCGGAGTTCGAGAGAGGTGCGTCGGTGGCCAGGACCGGTGACGGGTCGGCGCGGGGCAGTGTCTGGCTGGAGCCGAGGACACCGCGCGGCGGACGCGGCGGCCAGCCCTCGGGCCTGGACCGGGAGCGGATCACCGCGGTCAGCCTGCGGCTGCTGGACGCCGAGGGCATGGCGAGGTTCTCCATGCGGCGGCTGGCCGCCGAACTGAACGTCACCGCGATGTCCCTGTACTGGTACGTCGACACCAAGGACGACCTCCTCGAACTCGCCCTCGACGCCGCGCACGGCGAACTCCGGCTGCCGGACCCGGAGGACGAGGGCGCCGACTGGCAGGACCAGTTGCGGGCGCTGGCCGGGGAGTACCGGGCGCTGCTGGTGCGCCACGCCTGGCTGTCGCCACTGGCCGGGCGCCACCTCAACATCGGCCCCAACGCGCTGGAGTTCTCGCGCGTCGTCCAGCGGGTCGTCCGACGGGCCGGGCTGCCCGCGCACGGCGTCACCGGCGCCATCTCGGCCGTCCTGCGGTTCGTGTACGGCTACGGCACGGTCGAGGCCCACTTCCTCGCCCGGGCGGCGGACACCGGGCTGACCGCGGACGAGTACTACCGCCAGACCATGAGTCCGGTCGCCGAGGACCCCGGGACCGCCGAGGCGTCCCGCGAGTCCCGGGAACCGATGGCGGCACGGGGCGGCGGCGCGGTCGACGAGATGATGGACCGGGACTTCGGCTTCGCCCTCGACCTGCTGATCGCCGGCATCGAGGCGATGGCCGCCAGGGGCTGACCGCCTCCGGCCGGGCCAGGCGGGAGCCGCGCCGGAGCACCGGCCGGCATGTGCCCCCGTGCGGTCCTGGGGGTGTCAATCCGCGTGAGGTCGGGGCCTAGTCGCCTTCCGCCAGTCGCGCCGGGAACCCGCCGGTGGCCACCGGGCCCCACCGGTCCGGCGTCACCCGGATGATGGACTTGCCCTGCTTGCGCATCGCCTCGCGGTACTCGTCCCAGTCCGGGTGCTCCCCGGCGATGTTGCGGTAGTACTCGACCAGGGGCTCGACCGAGTCGGGGGTGTCGATGACCTCCGCCGTGCCGTCGATCTGGACCCAGGGCCCGTTCCACTCGTCGCTGAGGACGATCAGGCTGACCCGGGCGTCCCGCTTGGCGTTGCGGGTCTTGGCGCGCTCGGGGTAGGTGGAGGCCACGATCCGGCCCGAGTCGTCCACCCCGCAGGTGAGCGGGGAGCCCTGGGGGTTGCCGTCGGCACGGCGGGTGAGCAGGACGGCACGGTGCCTGGGGCGTACGAAGTCCAGCAGTTCGGCCCGCGATACGCGGGTGTTCGTCGCGATGTTCGGTGCCATGGACGCAGCCTAAGGGCTGCCCCGTGATCCCCGGCGGATGGGCGCACGGCGCCGGATGCGGTGCGCCGCGAGGCGGAGGGAGCCCTCGTGCCGGGCGTATTCGGGCGATCCGGCAACGCGGCGAGGTGCGGTGGCCGTCGTGGTGCGTCCGCCCGGGGACCGCGGGACGGTCCTTCGGGCGAGCGGGGCGCTGTCGGCCCGGCCCCGTCGGGCGCTGGGTCGTCCGGGCGTCACTTCACCGCAACGGAGCAGCTAAAGTGCACCTGTCGTGTGCTCGCAGTCGGGAATGTGCTGCGGAGCTCTCCTGAGCATGGCCGTATGGCCGTGACACCCGAGAGGTTCGTGGTGGTTTCCCCTGACTTTTTCGACGTGACCCGTTCTCCGGCCGGCCTGGAGCTGGCGGAGGCGCTCACGCTGGCGGCTCGGCGGCTGCACGAGACCACCACCGCGCAGGCCACGCTGCGCACCGCCGTGCAGCTGGCCGTGGAACTGCTGCCCGGCGCCGAGCACGCCGGCGTGCTGGAGATCGACCGGGCGGAGGGACGCCGGACGGTCGCCTGGACCGACGACATCGTGCGGGACGCCGAGGCTCCCGAGCTGGCGCACTGGGAACGGCTGTGGACCTCGCCGGTGGCGCGGCTGCCCGAGGGCGACGGCGACGCCGGGACCGAGCCGGGGCCGCTGTCGGACCTGGGGCTGCGCTCGGTGCTGTCGCTGCGGCTGCGCGCCGACCGGCGCCGGCTCACCGTGCTCACCGCCTACTCCGGCGAGCCGTGCGCCTTCGACGACACCACCGCCCGCCTCGGCCGCCTCTTCACGGCGCACGTCAGCCTGGCCCTGAACTCGGTGACGGTGCAGGAGCAGCTCACCGAGGCCATGCACACCAGGGATCTGATCGGCCAGGCCACCGGAGTCCTCATGGAGCGCCTCGACATCGACGCGGCGGCGGCCTTCGAGAGCCTGGTGCGCGCGTCCCAGCGGGAGAACGTCAAACTGCGGGACCTGGCCCGGCGCATCGTGGGCGCCACCGACAACTGAGCCGGCGGGAACGACGACGGCCCGCCGCCACGCGCAGTGGCGGCGGGCCGTCGTCGTTCCCGCAGACCCGTCAGGCGGCGGGCAGTGCCTCGCCCTGGACCGCCTGGATGTCCAGCTCGACCCTGAGGGTCGTGCCGATGGCGGCGATGCCCGCCTGGAGGACCTGGTTGTAGTTCATCGCGAAGTCTTCGCGGTGCAGTTCGGTGGTCGCCCGGAAGGCGGCGCGGGTGCCGCCCCACGGGTCGGCACCGGTGCCGAGGTAGGCCAGGTCCAGGTCGACCGGCCGCACCACGCCGTGCATCGACAGCTCGCCCCGCACGGTCCAGCGGTCCGGGCCGGCCACCGTCACGCCCGTCGAGCGGTAGCCGATCTCCGGGTGCCGCTCGACGTCGAGGAAGTCCGCGGACCGCAGGTGCGTGTCCCGCATGGCGTTGCCGGTGTCGACGGACGCGGCCCGGATCACCGCCTCGACACGGGACTTGGTGACGTCGTCCGGGGCGATCTCGATGGTCCCGCCGAACCGGGTGAACCGGCCGTGCACACTGGAGATCCCCAGGTGCTGGGCGACGGCGGCGACGGAGGAGTGCGCCGGGTCGATGGTCCACGGGCCGGGCGGCGGCAGCTCGGTGCCGCCCTGCCGGGCCAGCGTGACGGTGCCGACCTCGGCCCGCCCGCTCGCGGTCACGATGGCGCTGGAGGCGGCGGGCGCGTAGCCCACGGCGGTCACGATCACCGTGTAAGCCCCCGGCGCCAGCTCGGTGACGTCCCGTACGGCACCCTCGGTGTCCGCCTCGGCCCGCAGCACCTGCGCCCCGGTCGTGTCGGTCATCGTGACGACCGCGTGCGACACGGCCCATCCGTCCCGGGTACGGATCCTCGCGGACAGTCCCATCCCGTTTTCTCCCTGAAAGCCTGATGATCCGGTCGTGTGGAACCGGCCCGTGACGGGCGCGTCTCCGCTCAAGGCGCGCGCCGTCACGGGCCGGGGCTCGAACTACTCGCCGGGGTGGGCGAGTTCGATGTCGTGGCCGTCGACTCCGGTGCCGTTCACCGACAGGGCCGTCGCCACCGGCGGGTAGCCCGTCGCGATGACGGTGTAGTCGCCGCCGTCCAGGTCGGTGAAGGCGTACGCCCCGTCCGTACCGGTGGTGGCCGTGCCCAGCACGTTGCCCGCCTGGTCGACCAGGGTCACGCGGGCGTCGGCCAGCGGACCGTGCGGGGCCCGCACGACACCCTGCAGCCGGGCGCCGGCGTCCAGGTCGACCTCGACCCGGGTCACCCCGGCCGCGGCGACCTCGACCGGCAGCGCGCGCGGCCGGAAGCCGCTCGCGTTGACCGCGACGGTCACCGTGCCGGGCACCAGGTCGGTGAAGGCGAAGTCGCCCTGATCACCGGTGGCGGCCGTGGCCAGCAGGTCGCCGCGCACGTCGGTGACGATCACCATCGCGTCCTTGACCGGCATTGTGCTCCCGGCCGAGCGGACCACACCGGTCAGCCCGCTGGTGCCGCTGAGCAGGATGTCGTAGGACAGCGGCTCCTCGCCCACCACGATCGTGGAGGCCTGGGGCTGGAAGCCGTCGGCGGAGGCGATCAGGACGTACGAGCCGGCGCCCGGCGCGTCCACCGCGTAGGACCCGTCGGCCTGGGCGACCGAGCGGCCGAGCTGGCGGCCGGACAGCGAGATCAGCGTGACGGCGGCCTGCGGGACCGGGGCGCTCTCGGCGCCGCGGACGAATCCGTGCACCGGGGTGCCGCCGCCCGTGCCGGGCTCCGCGACGGTGGCGACCGCGGTCGTCCGCTGCGCGGCGGCCGCCGGCGCGGTGCCCCCGGTCCCGGTGGCCGCGTCGACCGCGGCCGGGACCGCCTGCGCCTCGGCGACGACCGGGGCGGTGGCCGGGTCCAGGGCGGGCGACTCGGCGTCCTCGGCCTGGGCCAGCGCGCCCTTGGTCTTCAGCGGGACCTCCTTGATGAACAGTGTGATCAGGAAGGCGACGGCGGCGAGGGCGGCCGCGATGGAGAAGACGTCGGCGATGCCGTGCCCGTAGGCGCTCTCCAGCAGCGTCCGGATGGGCAGCGGCAGCTTGTCCATGTCCGGGATGGTGTCGGTGGACCCCGAGCCGGCCATGGCCGCCTGGTACTTGGGGCTGAGTCCCCCGATGCCGTCCGTGACGTAGTGGGTGATCCGGCGGGCCATCACCGCGCCGAGGGCGGAGACGCCGACCGCACCGCCGAGGGAGCGGAAGAAGGTGACCGTGGAGCTGGCCGAACCGAGGTCCGAGGGCGCCACCTGGTTCTGCGTGGCGAGGACCAGGTTCTGCATCATCATGCCGATGCCGAGACCCAGCAGGGCCATGAAGATGGCCATCTTCCAGTAGTCGGTGTCGTACCGGATGCCGCCCAGCAGGGCCAGGCCGGCCGTCACCAGGACGCCACCGCTGACCAGCCAGCCCTTCCAGCGGCCGGTGCGGGTGATGAACTGGCCCGAGACCGTGGAGGAGATGAACAGGCCACCGATCATCGGGATGGTCAGCACGCCCGACATCGTCGGGGACTTGTCGCGGGCGAGCTGGAAGTACTGGCTGAAGAACACGGTGCCGGTGAACATCGCGACACCGACGAACAGCGAGGCGAGCGAGGCCAGCGTGATGGTCCGGTTGCGGAACAGGCGCAGCGGGATGATCGGCTCGCTCGCCTTCGCCTCGACGAGGACGAAGAGCGCGCCGAGCACGACCGAACCGCCGACCATCGCGTAGGTCTGCCAGGACACCCAGTCGTACTTGTCACCGGCGAAGGTGACCCAGATCAGCAGCAGGGAGACGGCGGCGGAGATGAAGAACGCGCCGCCCCAGTCGACCTTGACCTCGCGCTTGACCACGGGGAGGTGCAGGGTCTTCTGCAGCACGATCAGCGCGATGACGGCGAACGGGACACCGACGTAGAAGCACCAGCGCCAGCCCAGCCAGGAGGTGTCGGTGATGACACCGCCGAGCAGCGGGCCGCCGACGGTGGCGACGGCGAAGGTGGCACCGAGGTAACCGGAGTAGCGGCCCCGCTCACGCGGGGAGATCATCGTGGCCATGACGATCTGGGCCAGGGCCGACAGACCGCCGACGCCGATGCCCTGCACCACACGGCAGGCGATCAGCATGCCGGGGTTCTGCGACAGGCCGGCGGCCATCGAGCCGATGACGTAGACGACCAGGGCTATCTGGACGAGCGCCTTCTTGCTGTACAGGTCGGCGAGCTTGCCCCACAGGGGAGTGGCCGCGGTCATGGACAGCAGGGCGGCCGTGACGACCCAGGTGTAGGCGGACTGACCGCCGCCGAGGTCGCCGATGATCTCCGGCAGGGCGTTGGAGACGATCGTGGACGACAGGATCGCCACGAACATGCCGAGCAGGAGCCCGGACAGGGCCTCCATGATCTGCCGGTGGGTCATCGGGGCGTGACCCGTGCCTCCCCCGTGCTTGGCGTGAGCCCGCACACCGGCTGGTGTGGTCGTTGCCATGGGCTTCCTTTTCTTACGTGCTTGCGGGTGTACGGGTGGTCTCATTCGACTACGGGCGCGGGGCTCCGGGCCGGGACCGAGCGGCAGTCGCCGAAGGACGCGCGCAGGCGCGCCATCAGCTCGATGAGCCGGCCGACCTCGTCGTCGGTCCAGTCGGCGAGTCGCTCGGCCAGCAGGTGTGTGGTCCGCCGGGACAGTTCGTCCAGTTGCTCCAGGCCGTCGGGTGTCAGGCGCAGGATGCGCGAACGCTTGTCCGCGGGGTCCGGGTGCCGCTCGATCCAGCCGCGGGCGGCGACGTGCGCCACATGGCGGCTGGTGACCGACATGTCCACGGAGAGCAGCTCCGCGAGCTTGCTCATGCGCATGTCGCCGTGGCTGCCGAGCAGGGTCAGCACGGCGGCGGAGCCGGCCGGGCACTCGGACGGCAGGATGCGTCCCAGGTCCCGCTTCACGGCTCCGAAGGCGCTGAACTGACGTACCAGCTCCTCGTACTGCGCCTGCTCGGCCATCACACCTCCCGTATTCGTTGCTTGGGGCAACCATAGAGGAGGTTGGTTGCTGAAGGCAAACAATCAGGGGTACGCCGATGCAAAAGCTTGGCAAAGGCACGTATTGCGATCGTAAATGCGCTGGTCGGAGTGGCCGTCCGCACCCCGTCTGTCCCGGTGGACCCCCACTTGGGTCGCACCGGCGGATTCGCTAGTGTCTCGGGCCATGGCTAACACCCAGGGCCCCCAGGGCAATTACGACCCCGCAGGCAGCACCCAGATGTTCCGCGCGTTCGTCGACGAGGGCCCCCAGGGGCGGCGGCAGGAGCAGCCGGCCTCTTCCGGGCCCCGGGTCGGTCTGATCATCGGCATCGTGGCGGCCGTGGTCGTCGTCGCCGCCGTCGCCTGGCTCGCGCTCATGTAGGACACCCGGCCGCCCGGACACACGACGGCCGCCGACGCTGCCGCGATGGCGCCTCGGCGGCCCTGTCCGTGTGCCCGCGGGCCGGTCAGTCCGAGATGAGGCCCTCGCGGAGCTGGGCCAGGGTCCGGGTCAGCAGCCGGGAGACGTGCATCTGGGAGATGCCGACCTCCTCGCCGATCTGCGACTGGGTCATGTTGGCGAAGAAGCGCAGCATGATGATCCGGCGCTCCCGGGGCGGGAGCTTGGCCAGCAGCGGCTTCAGGGACTCCCGGTACTCCACGCCCTCCAGCGCGCTGTCCTCGTAGCCGAGGCGGTCGGCGAGGGAGCCCTCGCCGCCGTCGTCCTCGGGGGCCGGGGAGTCGAGCGAGGAGGCGGTGTAGGCGTTGCCGACCGCGAGGCCGTCGACCACGTCCTCCTCGGAGACGCCGAGCGCGGCGGCCAGCTCCGTGACTGTCGGGGAGCGGTCCAGCTTTTGGGACAGCTCGTCGCTGGCCTTGGTGAGGGCCAGGCGCAGCTCCTGGAGCCGGCGCGGGACGCGCACCGACCAGGAGGTGTCGCGGAAGAAGCGCTTGATCTCACCCACGACCGTCGGCATCGCGAACGTCGGGAACTCCACGCCCCGTTCGCAGTCGAAGCGGTCGATCGCCTTGATCAGGCCGATGGTGCCGACCTGGACGATGTCCTCCATCGGCTCGTTGCGGGAGCGGAAGCGGGCCGCCGCGTAGCGCACGAGGGGGAGGTTGAGCTCGATCAGGGTGTCCCGGACGTAGGCCCGCTCGGGGCTGCTCTCGTCGAGTGCGGCGAGCCGCAGGAAGAGGGACCGGGACAGGGTCCGGGTGTCGATGTCCGCCGCGACCGGCGGGGCCGGGACAGGGGCGGCGGCCGGGTCGGCCTGGGCCGGCACGGCTTCGAGGGCCGTGACGCCCTCGATGCCGTCGAGGACGTCGAGAGCGTGGAGCTCCTTGGGCGCTGCCTCGCTCGTGGGCGTGAGGACCTTCGAGCTGCCCTGGTCTGCGGACATGCCACCCCCTTTGGGTCGCGGGACGGTCGCGGCGGCGCCGCCTTTTCGAGCAACGCAGCCTTCACCTGAATACCGGAACCGGAGCTCCGGCAAACGCTCTTCCGGCAGAATGTCACATGTCGGCAACACGCTGTAGTGACATGTCGACATGCCAGCCGTGAATCGGCCCTGGAAAGAAGGGGTCTGACGGCCTTTCGGCGCACAACTGTCGGGAACCGCCATGGTGGGCGATTCGCTCTCGACGGTCAGTGATCGATCCCGCTTTCGAACCGCCGTGGGCTGGCGTTTTCCGGAGTGTGCTCCCGTGCGCCGGTTATGCCTCGATGCGATTCGCGGATCGCAGCCGCTGGAAGCTGCGCGCGAGTAGCCGGGATACGTGCATCTGGGACACCCCGAGTTCCGCGCTGATCTGCGACTGGGTGAGATTGCTGTAGTAGCGCAGCAGCAGGATCCGCTGTTCCCGTTCGGGGAGTTGGACCAGGAGGTGGCGCACCAGGTCGCGGTGTTCCACGCCGTCCAGGGCGGGGTCCTCGTAGCCGATGCGGTCCAGCAGGCCGGGCAGTCCGTCGCCCTCCTGCGCGGCCTCGAGGGAGGTGGCGTGGTACGAGCGTCCCGCCTCGATGCAGGAGAGCACCTCCTCCTCGCTGATCCTGAGCCGCTCGGCGATCTCGGCGGTCGTCGGGGAGCGCCCGAAGGCCGTGGTGAGGTCCTCGGTCGCGCTGTTGACCTGGACCCACAGCTCGTGCAGCCGGCGCGGTACGTGGACCGTGCGGACGTTGTCCCGGAAGTAGCGCTTGATCTCGCCGACCACGGTCGGCATCGCGAAGGTCGGGAACTGCACCCCCCGGTCGGGGTCGAAGCGGTCGATGGCGTTGATCAGACCGATGGTTCCGACCTGGACCACGTCCTCCATCGGCTCGTTGCGGGAGCGGAAGCGGGCGGCCGCGTAGCGCACGAGCGGGAGATTGGCCTCGATCAGCGCACCGCGCACCCGGTCGTGCTCCGGCGTGCCCGGAGTCAGGTCCTTCAGCTCGGCGAAGAGCACCTGGGTCAGGGCGCGGGTGTCGGCGCCGCGGCGCTTCTCGGGGGCCGGAGGGGCGGGGCTGGGCACCTCGCCCTGGGGCGGCGCAGTACTGGCCGACACGGTCAACGCCACCTCTTCATCGGTCAGTCATCCGTCAAAAGCGGTCATAGCATCACAAGACATGTGCACTGTGTGCAAGCACCCGATAACGTCGTGTTGTGCTCGAACGCCGTCCAGTTCGGGACCCCCGGACGCGGAAAAGCCCCCCATCGTCGCCATGGGGGGCTTTCGGTGCGCGGGGGTCAGAACTCGTAGTCGGCGATCACCCACGTGGCGAACTCCCGCCACAGCGCGACGCCCGCCTGGTGGGCCGGGTGCTCGAGGTAGCGCCGCAGGGCGTCCTGGTCCTCGACGGCCGAGTTGATCGCGAAGTCGTAGGCGATGGGCCGGTCGCTGATGTTCCAGGCGCACTCCCAGAACCGCAGCTCCTCGATCAGGCCGCCGAGCGCCCTGAAGGCCTCCACCCCCGCCACGACCCGCGGATCGTCGCGCTCGACGCCCTCGTTGAGCCTGAAGAGGACCAGGTGACGGATCATGGGGTGTACCTCAGCTCTGTGCTCCGTTGGCGACCCAGGTCATGAAGTCGCCGATGGCCTTGGCCGCGTCCGATATGCCCTCGAAGCCTATCTGGACGTACTCGGCCGCCTTGGCCGGGTCGGTGATGATCACGTACAGCGCGAAGACCGCGAGCACGTACACGGCGATCTTCTTGGCGTTCACCGCCACCGCGGCCTCCCCTGCACCTGCTGCGACTCTTGGCTGCCCTGTTGTCGGCGGTGAGTTTATCCGCCCGGTCATGTGTTCCGGCCAGGGGATTGTGTGCGAGTCGCGGGCGGACCGGAACGCGGGCCGGTGGGCGGACAGTTGGGTGAGTGGCCCGGGCCGGTGGGCGGAGCTCGACCGGCGCGGTGGCGGAGGGGCCTGACCCCACTGCTCGGTGACGGCCCGACGGCGGCACCGCCGGGGCGCTCGTACACCTCCGGTTGGGCCGGCGAGGCCGCCCGGCGGCCGTACGGCCGCCGGCCAGGGCACCTGCGACCGACCCGCCGCCCGTCGTCCGCGGTCTTCTCAGCCCGGTGCCTGTCGGTCATGCTTGCCGGCGGGTACTGAGCCGGATTGCCGTTCGCTTCGGGGCGCAGGATGCAGCAGGGGAAGAGCGAGTCATGTCACTCGATGTCGCGATCAATCTGGTTGCCTCGTTCATGGCCTTCTTGATCGGCTGGACGGCTCGCAATCTCCTCTCGTACTACCGGAGCAGTCGCCCTGTCGCTCGCCTGTGGCGGGTCAATCGTGATGCACCCGTGACCGCCGTGGTCGGCGATCCCGGCGGAGGGAGGTTGCTGTGGGAGGCGGATGCGCTGGCGGCCATGAACCTGCGCCTCAGCCTGGCCCGCGAACTCAAGATCCATTCGATCGGGACTGTCAGGTCGTCCGCCTTCAGCATGGCCGCTCAAGCGGAGGACAACGTAGTCGTCATCGGTGGGCCCGACATGAACCAGACGTGGAAGACATACGCGAACAGGCTGGACTTACCGTATGAATTCCAGATGGTCGGCGACTACTACCGGATTGTGGCCCGAGAAGGGGATGAGTCCTTCGGGGGGTCCAGGGATCCCGAGGCTGGAACAAAGCAGGATTCCGCCCTGGTGGTCTTCGCCCGGAATCCCTTCGAGCCGGGCAGCAGGCTGATCATGATGGCGGGATGCGGCGGCCTTGCCACTCTGGCCGCACCTGCCGTCTTCTCTCCGGAGTACGCCAGAAGGATCGCCCGGCGGTTCGATACGTCCAAGCCCCTCGCGCTGATCCTCTCGGTGGAGGACGTGAACGGCTACGTGGGCAAGCCCAGGATCGTCGCCTGGAAGCATTTCACCCAGTCGGTCGGCGACTGAACCGCTGCCCGGTCACGGGCTGTCCGGGTGGGGCAGCGCGCTCGTGGGCTGCCGCTCACGTTCCCCGTTCATCCGTGGTCCCCGCGCGGCCGCGGTGGGCGGGGGGAGTTCCCGGCCGGGTGGAGGGGCCGACTGGGACGGGCACGGAGGCGGAAGCCGAAGGGGCGTCCCGTTCATCGAACGGGACGCCCCTTCCATCTGCGGTAGCGGAGGGATTTGAACCCTCGGTGACTTGCGCCACACTCGCTTTCGAGGCGAGCTCCTTCGGCCGCTCGGACACGCTACCGAGGGAGACCCTACAGCAAGGTGGGGCGAGGTTTGAAATCGGAATTCAGCGGTCCCGGAAGAACTCCGTGAGCACCCGCGCGCAGTCCTCGGCCAGCACGCCCTCGACGACCTCGGGACGGTGGTTGAGCCGCCGGTCGCGCACGACGTCCCACAGCGAACCGGCCGCTCCCGCCTTCTCGTCCCGGGCGCCGTAGACGACCCGGTCCACCCGGGACTGGACCAGGGCGCCCGCGCACATCGTGCAGGGCTCCAGCGTGACGACCAGCGTGCAGCCGGCCAGCCGCCACTGCCCGAGCTTCGCGGCGGCGCGCCGGAGGGCGAGAACCTCCGCGTGCGCCGTCGGGTCGCCGGTGGCCTCGCGCTCGTTGTGCCCGGCGGCCAGGACCGTCGAGCCGTCCGGGGACAGCAGGACGGCGCCGACGGGGACGTCGCCGCCCTCCGCCGCCAGCCGGGCCTCGTCCAGGGCGAGCCGCATCGCGGACCGCCAGGGGTCGCGCACCGGGTCGGGTGCGCCGGTGGTGTCCTCGGTGCTCAGCGGACGGTCTCCAGCACCTCCGAGGCGCCCAGGGCCTCGGCGATCGTGCCCAGCGCGTCCTCGGCCTCCAGGGTGCGCAGCTCCTTCTCGCCGATACCCAGGTCGTCGAGGATCTCGCTGTCGCCCACCGGGCTGTGCGGCACGGCGTCGGCGGCGGTGCCGTCCGTGTCGTCCCCGTCGTCGTCGGACTCGCCGTCCTCCGTGCCGTCGAGGTCCAGGGAATCCAGGTCGGGGCCGTCGTCCGCGCCCGGCTCCCGGCCCAGCAGCTCATCGGTGAGCAGCAGCTCGCCGTAGGCGCTGCGGGCGGCGGCGGCCGCGTCCGACACGTAGATGCGGGGATCGTCCTCGCCGTCCACGCGGACGACACCGAACCAGGCGTCCTCCTGCTCGATCAGGACGAGCACGGTGTCCTCTTCGGGAGAGGCTTCCCGGGCCAGGTCGGCGAGATCCGACAGGGTCTCCACATCGTCGAGCTCTGTGTCGCTCGCTTCCCACCCGTCTTCGGTGCGCGCGAGCAGTGCGGCGAAGTACACCGTGACTCTCCCACTGGTCATAGGCGTGCCGGTTGGGGGTCCCCCCGGCGGAGGTCTCTGGGCGGGTGGAGCTGGGCTCCGGGCCCCGTCCACTCGGAATCGTGGCAGAAACAAGACGCTCAGGGGACGTCTTCGGCTCCCTGTGTCCGGCAGTTTTGATCGTGGATCCGTGACCGGCCCACGTGTGCGTCCGCTGCCGCCACCTGCGGATCGTACGCGGCCCCACCGGCGCTCACACACGTCCGCCCCGGCAACACCGGTGCGTTCGCCGGTCTTTCCCACCGGCTTTCTTCCGAAGGGTCTCTTCCCACCCGACCGTACGACGGAATCCCCCTACCAGCGGAAGGTTCGCATCCGCATGGCGTGGCGCAACCGGGCCGCCTTGGCGCGCCGGGGCTGGACGCGGTCGCGCAGGGCCCGCGCCTCGGCCAGGTCGCGCAGGAACTGGGCGCGGCGGCGCCGGCGCTCGGCGTCCGTCTCGGGCAGCCGGGGGCCTGTCGCGCTCCCGGCGTCCACGGCGGCGTCGGTCTCATGATCAGGCAGGTCAGCCACAGTCACACCACCCCGGGTCCGTCCCTCCCACTTTCCCTCGGACGGGCGGTTTGATGCCAGCGCGAAGTGCGGCCGAGCGCGGTTACTGTTATGAGCATGCGTCTCCACGTCGTCGACCACCCCCTGGTCGCTCACAAGCTCACCACGCTGCGCGACCAGCGCACCGACTCCGCGACCTTCCGCCGGCTCGCCGACGAACTGGTCACCCTGCTCGCCTACGAGGCCACGCGGGACGTGCGCACCGAGGCCGTCGACATCCGGACGCCCGTCGCCGGGACGACCGGCGTCAAGCTCGCCCGGCCGCGCCCGCTGGTCGTCCCGATCCTGCGGGCCGGCCTCGGCATGCTCGACGGCATGGTCCGGCTGCTGCCGACCGCCGAGGTGGGTTTCCTGGGCATGATCCGCAACGAGGAGACGCTGGAGGCCTCCACGTACGCCTCGCGCATGCCGGAGGACCTCTCGGGCCGGCAGGTGTACGTCCTGGACCCGATGCTGGCCACCGGCGGCACGCTGGTCGCGGCCATCCGTGAGCTGATCAAGCGCGGCGCCGACGACGTCACGGCCGTGGTGCTGCTCGCCGCGCCGGAGGGCGTCGAGGTCATGGAGCGGGAGCTCGCGGGCACCCCGGTCACGGTCGTCACGGCGGCCGTCGACGACCACCTCAACGAGCACGGCTACATCATCCCCGGCCTCGGGGACGCGGGCGACCGGCTGTACGGCGCGGCGGAGTAGGGCCGGTACGGCGGATCGGGCCGGCACCGGCCGGCGCGGTCCCCGTCGCCGCGGGTGAGCCGTGCCCGGCCCCGCGGCCGCGGCCCGATCCAGCGGTCGGGGCCCGATCCAGCGGTCGGGGCCCGATCCCGCGGTCGGGGCCCGTGGCCGGGCCCCGCTCAGCAGCCCTTGCCCGCCGCCGCGGTCGTCTGCTTCGGCTCGTTCAGCCGGGCCAGGGCCTGGTCGGCGGCCGCCCGCCGGGTCAGGCTGCCGAACCTGTCGCCGATGATCAGGTCGAGGCCGGCCCCCTTGCGGCCGGCCTCGGTGCGGCGCTCGGCGCCGGTGAGCTGGGTGGCGAGCACCGGCAGCGAGGTGTCCAGCGCGGAGGCCGGGCCGAGGAGCACCCCGGTGCCCTTGACCTTCTTGTCGAACTCCTTGGATGCGTTGCCCACTTCGCCGATCTTGAAGCCGCGCTTCTTCAGCTCGTCCGCGGTGGCCTTGGCGAGGCCGCTGCGGGTCGTGGCGTTGTAGACGTTCACGGTGATCGTGCGGGGCTCGGGCAGCGCCTTGGCCGGCGCGGCTGAGGCCTTCGCGACGGGGCACTCCTTGGTGGCCGCCGCGGACTTCTCGCCGCCGCCGGTGAAGACGTCGATGAGCTGCAGGGTGCCCCAGCCGACCAGGCCGAGCGCGGCCACGGAGGCCACCACGGCGGCCACCAGCCGTCCGCGCCGCCGGGGAGGACGCATCCGAGGGTATTTGTCCCCCGTGATCCGGTACTGGCCGCCCATGCCGGGGGGAGTCAGCATGCTCATATGCGCAGCGTAGTGCGCCTGAGCAGCGATGCCTATTAGATGATCAGCAGATGGCCCTCTGCGGAACCCGAAAGAGGCAACGTCCGTGGCGTGCGGGTCAGTCGAGTTCGAGCACGCGCGCGTGCAGCACCTGGCGCTGCTGGAGGGCGGCGCGCACCGCTCGGTGGAGGCCGTCCTCCAGATACAGGTCGCCCTGCCACTTCACGACATGCGCGAAGAGGTCGCCGTAGAACGTCGAGTCCTCGGCCAGCAGGGTCTCCAGATCGAGCTGCTGCTTGGTGGTCACGAGCTGATCGAGGCGGACCGGGCGTGGCGCGACGTCCGCCCACTGCCGGGTGCTTTCCCGGCCGTGGTCGGGGTACGGCCGGCCGTTTCCGATGCGCTTGAAGATCACACGGAAAGCCTACCGGTCCAGACGTTCCGGGCGCAGCCATGGCGCCGCAGTGCGACGCCGGAAAATGCCGGAGCGAAGGCGCCCATACACGGTCGTATCGGAGAAGGGGGCCGTGGCGCCGTGATGGCGAGGCGCTCCCCGCGGGGGCCGAGCGGCTCCGCGCCGGCCACCGCGGCACCGGCCCCGTCCTGGATCTCCTCCACGACGGCCCGAGGTCGGCGGCACCGGCGAGCCCGAACCGGTCCTCCTCCCCTAAGGGGCCGCACCCGGTGTCCAGCGACGCCTCCCGGGTGTCCGCCGAGCCGGTCACGGGGACCGTGCCCCCGATTCGCTCGAAAGGGTTCGGCGTCCTCTCCGTCACGCGCCGGGAGGCGACCCTGAGGACCTGGTGCGGGAGTCCGCGCTCCACCGGCGGCGTGCACAGGCTGTGGACTGCGGGCCCGGCGTACCCGCGGTGGAGCGGGCGGCGCCTCGCCCGCACGGGGGCGCCGGACACCCGCACCGCCAGGAGCAGCACCAGCAGGCGCGGCCTGGTACGGCTGCGTGGGGGATGCGCGTGGTCCTGCTAGCACCGGGTCCGTGCCCGCCCGGTCACCCCTGCGCATCGCGTACCGCCCGGGACACACCCGTTCGGCGTACCGCCCGGTCACCCCTGCCCATCTCGCACCGCCCGGGACACGCCCGTTCGGCGTACCCGCCCGGGACACACCCGTCGGCGCGCCGGCGGCCTCACACCGTGCGCGGGACCTGCCGGGCCATGCCCCGTACGCGGATCGCGGTGACGATCTCCACGATGCCCACGATCACCAGCCACCAGCCGGCGACCAGGGTCAGTACGGCGACCGAGGTGAAGGGTGAGTCGATCAGCACGATCCCGGCGATGAAGGTGACGATGCCGAGCAGGATCTGCCAGCCCCGGGCGGGCATGGTGGAGTCGGAGGCCGCGGCCAGGGTCTGGGTGATGCCCCGGATCAGCCAGGCGATGCCGATCCACAGGGCGAGCAGCAGGGACGACTGCATCGGCCCGCGGAAGCAGAACAGGCCCAGCAGGATCGACAGGGCGCCGCTGATGAAGGCGAGCACGCGCAGGGAGGTCCGCTGGTGGGTGCCGAAGGCCGCGGCGAGCTGGAAGATGCCGCTGATGACGAGGTAGAGCCCGAACAGGACCCCGGCGACGATCAGGGAGGGGCCGGGCCAGAGGAGCACCACGACGCCGAGGACCAGCGACGCGATTCCGGTGCCGAGGACGACCTGCCAGGCGGCCCGGGAGAGGGCGTGCAGGGGCCCTTCGAGGGGCGGTTCGGGCTCGTGGTGTCCCTGCGGGGCGTGGCCCCCGTGGACGCTCCGGTCGTCGTACTCGCGGTCCCAGGAGGGGCCGCCGCTGGGTGCCTCTGTCATGGGTTCATGCTCGGATCGGCCCGGGCGGCCCCGCCACCGGGGCGGGCCCATTCGGCTGAGGGCCACCTCGGGATCCGCCGCGAGCACTGCCGCGAGCACTGCTTCGAGATCCGCTTGGAGCTCTGCTGCGAGCTCTGCTTCGACGTCTACTTCGAGCTCTGCTTCCCCGCGCCCTTCGCCGCCGCGGCGGCTCTGGCCGCCGCCTTCGCCTCCTGCTTGTGCGCCCGCACCTTGGCCAGCGACTCGGGCCCGGTGATATCGGCAACGGACCGGAAGGAGCCCTCCTCCCCGTACGCCCCCGCCGCCTCCCGCCAGCCGGTGGGCCGCACGCCGAGCTGCTTGCCGAGCAGCGCCAGGAAGATCTGCGCCTTCTGCCTGCCGAACCCGGGCAGGTCCTGCAGCCGCTTCAGCAGCGCGGCCCCGTCCCCGGCGTCCCGCCAGACGGCCTCGGCGTCACCGCCGTGGTGCTCGACCAGGTACTGGCAGAGCTGCTGGATCCGTTTGGCCATCGAGCCGGGGTAGCGGTGCACCGCCGGCTTCTCCGAGAGCAGCGCGGCGAACGCCTCCGGGTCCATGGCCGCGATCTCGTGGGCGTCCAGGTCCCGGGCGCCCATCCGGCCCGCGATGGTCGCCGGGCCCTTGAACGCCCACTCCATCGGGACCTGCTGGTCCAGCAGCATCCCGGTCAGCGCGGCGAGCGGGCTGCGCCCGAGCAGCGCGTCGGCCTCGGGGTCCTGGGCGAGGTGCACATTCGCGTCCATGGGTCGATGGTGCCCCGGCGGTCCGCCCGGCGCAGCCGGGCCGCGCCGTCCCCCGGCGGTCCGCCCGGCGCGGCCCGCCTTCCCGGGTGCACCGGGGGACGGCGGTGACCATGGCGAGCACGGCTGCCGCAAGCGACGGCTCCGGCAACGGGGCTTCCCGGCCGGGTGGACGCCGCCCGACCGGGCCCGCGAACGCCGCGCAGGGGCGCTCTCCCCGGGCCGCCGGGCGTCGCGTACGCTTCCCGACATACAACTTAGGCAAGGCTTACCTAAAATGAAGAGGTGCTTCCGGGTGTGCTCCGAGGCGAACGGCGAGATCCACCGCGATGCCTGGGGCATCCCCCATCTGCGGGCCGCCGACGCCCGCGCCCTGGCCCGCGCCCAGGGCCGGGTGACCGCCCTGGACCGCGCCTGGCAGCTCGAGGTCGAGCGGCACCGGGCCCGGGGCACCTCGGCCTCCTTCCTGGGCGGGGCCGCCCTCTCCTGGGACGTGTTCGTCCGCCGCGCCCGCCTCGACGACACCGCCAGGCGCTGCTTCGGCGCGCTGGAGAGCCGCGACCCGGAGACGGCGGACTGGGTGCGGGCGTACGTCGACGGTGTCAACGAGGGCCTGGCGGACGGGGCCCGGCGGGCACCCGAGTTCACGCGGTCCGGCCTCGCCCCCGGCCGCTGGGAGCCCTGGACCCCGCTCGGGGTCTGGCTCGCCACGCACATCCTGTTCGCCGGTTTCCCGGCCAAGCTCTGGCGCGAGGAGGCGATACGGCACCTCGGCCCCGACTCGATCGGCCTCTTCGCCACCGACGGTCCCGGCACCGCCGGCAGCAACGGCTGGCTGCTGTCCGGCGACCGCACCGTCACCGGGCGGCCCATCGTCGCCGGTGACCCGCACCGCTTCATCGAGGATCCGGGCGTCTACCAGCAGATCCGCCTGTCCTGCCCGGAGTTCGACGTCGTCGGCCTCGCCGTCCCCGGCGTTCCCGGCATCGCCCACTTCGGCCACACCGGCTCCGTGGCCTGGGCCGTCACCAACGCCATGGCCGACTACCAGGACGTCTACCGGGAGTGGCTGCGGCGCACCGGCACGGGCGTGGAGGCCCTCGGCCCCGACGGCGTCTGGCGCCGGGCACTGCGGCACACGGAGACCGTGGAGGTCGCCGGACAGGCCCCGGTCGGGATCGAGGTGCTGGAGACCGAGCGGGGCCCGGTGATCGCCGGCGGTCCGGAAGGCCTGGACGCCGGCGTCACCGCCGCCCGGCCGCCCGGCCGGAACGCCGCCGGCGACGGGACCGGCCCGACCGAGCCGCCCACCGCCCTCGCCCTGCGCTACCCGCCCCGCGTCACGGAGGACCTCGGATTCGGCTGCCTGCTCCCCCTCCTGCGGGCCCGCCGGGTCGGCGACGTCGACCGTGCCCTCGACGGCTGGGCCGAGCCGGTCAACGTCGTGCAGGCCGCCGACACCGAAGGCGGTCTGCTGCACCGGGTCGCCGGCCGCGTCCCCGTGCGCGCGGCGGACAACCGGGTCCGGGTGGTGCCCGCCTGGCGCCCGGGCCACGAGTGGCGCGGCTGGCACGAGACGCCGTACGCCCGCCCGGCCGACGGTATCGCCGTGATGGCCAACCAGCGCGGCCCGGCCGCCCCCCTCGGCGTCGAGTTCGCGCCGCCGCACCGCGCCGACCGCATCCGCGCCCTGCTCCAGGAGCGTCCCACCTGGTCCGCCGCCGATCTGCACACCGTCCACACCGACACCCACCTCGCCTCCGCCGCACCGCTCCTCGACCGCCTCGCCGCCCTCGACGGCCTCACCCCCGACGCGGCCCGCCTGCGCGACCGGCTGCTGGCCTGGGACCGCCGCATGGACGCAGGCAGCGGCGGCGCCGCGGCCTACGCCGCGGTGCGCACGGCGGTCGTCCGCGGGCTCGCCGCCCACCCGGCGTTCGCCGCCCTCACCGAACCGCCCGCCTACCCCGAGGTCCTGCTCCCCTGGCTGGCCCTCGTCCCACGCGTCGGCCACGCCCTCGAACACCTGCTGACGGCGCGTGAGCTGTACGGCGTCGACCGGGACGCCGTCGTACGGGACGCCCTGACGCGCACCGCCGCCACGGCACCGTCCGGCGCCTGGGGGGACACGCACCGGCTGGCCCCCTGGAGGGCGCTGCCGGAGGAGGAGCCGTACCCCGAACCGGGCCTGGCCGGCGACCACGACTGCGTGCTGTGCACCTCGGCCGTCCCCGGACTCACCGACCTCGCCGCCCGCGGCCCGGCCGCCCGCTACGTCTGGGACCTCGCCCGCCGCGAGGACAGCCGCTGGGTGGTGCCCTTCGGCGCCGACGGCGTACCCGGCGCACCGCACCACCGCGACCAGCTCCCCCTGTGGCTCGGGGGAGATCTCGCCCCCGTCGTCACCGACTGGGCCCAGCTCACCCCGGAAGACACCCAGGAGAACGATGTCTGACCTGTTCGAACGGCACATCCACGGCTACGGCACCGTCCGCGTCCGCCCCCTCGACCCGGTGGGCGACGCCCGGTTGGTGCACGCCTGGGTGAGCGAGGAGCGCGCCGTGTTCTGGGGCATGACCGGCCTGACCCGCGCCCAGGTGGCCGACGTCTACACCCACATGGCGACGCTCGACACCCACCACGCCCACCTCGTCACCAGGGACGGTGAACCGGCCGCCCTGCTGCAGACCTACGAGCCCGGCGCGGACCGGGTCGGCGAGGTCTACCAGGTCCGCCCCGGCGACATCGGCGTCCATGTGCTCCTCGCCCCCGCCGGCCCCGCCGGGCGGCGCCCCGGCTGGACCTCGGCCCTGCTGACCGGGGTGACGGCGTACGCCCTGCTGGGGCTCGGCCGCCGCCGGATCGTGGTCGACCCGGACGTCCGCAACACCAGGGCGGTCGAACGCTTCCGGCGCCAGGGCTTCGAACAGGGCCCCGCGGTCGTCCTGCCCGAGGTCGACGTCCCCGATGTCCGCCTGCCCGAGAAACACGCCCGGCTGGCCTTCCTGGAACGAGCGTCGGCGTTCCCGGACGACCCGTCCTGACCCGCCCCTTGGACGCGCACCGTCCGTCCGGACACACTGGGCGGCCGGTGCGCTGAGCACGGCGGCCGATCTCCGCGTACGTATGTGGAGGGCTGACGTGCCCGGAGCGCATGCGGCCGCCCGGGCCGGTGGACGGAGGAGTGAGGTGCGCGACACACACCGGTGGCTGCGGCGGCTGACCGTGCTCGGCACGGGCCTGTTCCTGCTCCTGCTCGGCACCGCGGTCCCCGCCTCGGCCCACGCGGCCCTGCGCGAGAGCGACCCCGCCGACGGCACCGTGCTGAAGTCCGCCCCGAGCCGGGTGACGCTGACCTTCACCGAGTCCGTCGCCCTGCTCACCGAGTCGTTCCGTGTCTACGACCCGAAGAACCACCGCCTGCGCACCGGCGAGGCGGACCACGCCCCGGGCCACTCCGAAACGGCCCGCGTCCCGCTGCCCGCCCGGCTCGCCACCGGTACCTACACGGTGACCTGGCGGGTGGTCTCGGCGGACAGCCATCCGGTGTCCGGTGCCCTCACCTTCTCGGTGGGCAAGCGCACGGCGGCACCCGCGGCCCCGCCGCCGGACCGCGCGGAGAACCGGGCGACGACGAGCCTCTACGACATCGCCCGCTACCTCGCCTACCTGTCCGTGGCGTTCCTGCTCGGCACGGTGGTGTTCGTGGCGTACTGCCGCCCGCCCGGCCGGGACCGGCTGCGCCGCCCGGCACTGGCCGCCTGGTGGGTGCTGCTCGCCTCGACCGCCGCGCTCTTCGTGCTGCGGGCGCCCTACGAGGACGGCGCCTCCCCCGCGGGGGCGTTCGCGCCGTCCTCGCTCATCCGCACGGCCACCAGCCGCTCCGGTGAGCTCCTGCTCACCCGGCTCACCCTGCTGCTCCTGGCCGCCGCCTGCGTCCTGCTGCGCCGGAGCCTGCGGCGGCGCGTCCCCCGCCGGGCCCTGTCGGCCTCGGCCGCGCTCGGCGCCGTGGCCCTCTCCCTGACCTGGGCGGCGGCCGAACACGCCTCGGCGGGGCCGCAGGTGCCCGCCGCCGTCGCCTCCACCGTGCTGCACGTGCTGGCCATGGCGGTCTGGCTGGGCGGCCTCGCGGCACTGCTGCTGACGCTGCGCCGGGACCCCTCGGCGGAGCCGGCCCCCGAGGGGGCGCCGTCGCCGGTGGCGCGGACCGTCGTCCGCTTCTCCCGCCTGGCCTTCGCCTCGGTGGTGGTCCTGACGGTGACCGGTGTCTACCAGTCCTGGCGGGGGCTGGGGTCCGTCGAGGCGCTCACCGGGACGGCGTACGGACGTGTCCTGCTGGCCAAGCTGGCGGCGGTGGCCCTGCTGCTCGCGGCCGCCACCCGCTCCCGGAGCTGGACCGCCCGCCTGGCGAGTCCGTCCCCGGCGGCGAGCATGGCCCGTGTGCCCGTGCCGGCCACCGGCCCGCCGCTCCCCGCCGAACCCCGGCCGGAGCCCGGACCGGACACCGCGCCGGCCCCCGACCCGCGCCTCCTGCGCCGTTCGGTGCTGGCCGAACTGGGCACCGGCGTCGTGGTGCTCGTCCTGACCACTCTCCTGACCAGCACCCTGCCGGGCCGGGCGGAGGCCGAGGCGGCGCGGACCGAGACGGCGCCGGTCGGCATTCCGACCGCGTCGGTCACCACGATCCCGTTCGACGTCGGCACCCCCGGCGGCCACGGCAAGGTGCAGATCACCCTCGACCCCGGCCGGGTCGGCACGAACTTCGTCCAGGTGGTGGTCTACGGCCCCGACGGCGGCCTGTCCTCCGTCCCCGAACTCCGCCTTTCGATGGTCCTGCCCGCCCAGCGCGTCGGCCCCCTGGACGCCAGGGTCACCGACCGCGGCGGCTACTGGGCGGCCGACTCCTTCGCCCTGCCGATCGCCGGGTCGTGGACCATGAGGGTCACGGTGCGGGTGTCGGAGGTGGACCAGGTGACCGTGTCGAGGACCGTGCGGGTGGTGCGGTGACGGACGCGGGGGAGAGGGCGCGATGGAGCACGTCGAGCGGGTGGTCGTCGAGGGCGTGGAGTTCGAGGCCGCTCTGACCGTCCGGTCGGAGATCGGGCTGCTGGCCCTGCACGGCGCCAAGGAGGGCGGGACGGCGGAACTCGCCCACGAGGCCGCGGCCCGCACGGGAGCGACCGTGCTGGTCTTCACCCAGCCCACCGGCTCCCCGGTCCACATCCCCTCGCACCGGATGTCCGCGGCACCCGGTGCGGCACTGCGGACGTTCCTCTCCCATGTGTCCCTGGCCGTCTCCCTGCACGGCCACCTGCGGCCCGGCGCCGCCCGCTCGATCTTCCTGGGCGGCGCCAACCGCGAGGCGGCACTGGTCCTCGGACGCCCGCTCGCCCTGCTCACCCCCGCCTTCGACACCGTGACGGACCTGGAGCTGATCCCGGCCGGGCTGCGCGGCCTCGACCCGCGCAACCCCGTGAACCTGACCCGCGCGGGGGGCGTCCAGGTGGAACTGCCGCTGGCCGCGCGGACCTCGCGCCCGTGGAAGACCCGGGGAGCGCCCGAGACACCCCCGAGGGCGGTGGCGGACGCCCTGACCGCCGGGGTCCGGGAGCTGGCGGCGCATCGCCCCTGGCCGGGGCCGCCCGGGTCACCCGGGCACCCGACGGCGGGATGACGTCGACCGCCCGAGGCGCGCGTAGGTGCCTCGGGCGCTCCCCCCGGAGGGAAGGGGCTGCTGCGCTGGCCTCAAAAATCGAACACGTGATTGAATTCAGGCATGCGAACCTTTCCCGACGACCTCGCGCAGGCTCAGAAGGAGTGGAGCGCCACGTACCGGCAGCTCGCCGAGCATCCCGGCCGCACCGATCTGCGCCGGCGTCTGCACCGGCTGTCGACCCGGACGTTCTTCCATCCCTGCTGGCAGCACCGGCGCCCGGACCCCGCGGCATGGTGGGAGCTTCGCGAGCTGGGCCGGGCGGACCTGCCCGTGCGCGAGCGGCCGCACCGGTGACGCGCTGGAACGCGGGCTCGGACGACGTCCCGGACGTGTACGAAGGCCTGCCGTCCGGACCGATCCGCGTGACCGTGCATCCACCGGCACCCTCCGGAGGCCGGCGCGTACGCGTGGACGGGGAGTTCCTCGGCCTGGCCCACAACGCCGCCGACGTCGCGGAGTTCCTCCGCCGAGCCGGGCTGGACATCGACCCGGCGGACGTGGCCGGGGCCCCGTGGATCGACTGGCGCGGAGCGGGACCGGAGCGCTGGGGTCCTCAGCCGGCCGGCTGAGAGGCGACGGCCTCCGGCCGGGCGCCGGCGGAGGGGCTTCTCCGGACGGCCGACGGACGCGAACGCGGGCGACCCGGGCGGAATGCGGGACAGCGGAGCCGCGACGCCAGGTTCTGGGCGATGCGCCCTGGAGCGCCGTCGAGGTGTGTTGCCGTACGCCGCGATGACGCGCTTCAGAGGGCCGCCCTGCGGTCTCTCCTCGATTCCCGCCGCTGGTTGTGCCGGACGCCGCCACGGCCCCGTCATCGGGCACTACAGTCTTCCGCTATGCCGTACGTCACATGGCGTCGGTGCGGGGCGGGTGGCCTGGGTGGGGCGGCCAAGCGCCCGAGTTGCGAGGTCTGGGGGGCTTCATGCGCGAGATGGTCAAGGGCTCGAACGTGGCGCTGGCGGCGTTGAGCGAGAACGCCGGTTCGGTGATCGTGAGTCTGAGCTGGGTCAGCCCGACCGGTGAAGGCGATGCGGACGTGTCCGTGCTGCTGCTGGACGCGAACGGCAAGGTGCGCAGCGACGGCGACTTCTACTTCTACAACAACCCCGTTGCCGCTGACGGGAGTGTGCAACTGCTCGGGAAGACCCCTACGGAGACCGGCGACGAGGACCGGATCAGCTTCGACCTCACCGCGGTTCCGTCCGGCATCGACCGGATCGTCGTAGCGGCGAGCCGCTATGCGGGAGCCGGCTTCGGGGAGCTCGAAGAACTGAAGGTGACATTGGCCGACGGGGTCGGCGAGAGCCTCCTCGGGTTCGCCATCGACGACGCGGGACCGGTCGGCGCGATCATCTTCGGTGAGCTCTACCGGCGTGGGGAGGAGTGGAAGTTCCGTGCCGTCGGACAGGGCTACGACACCGGCCTGGCCGCTCTGGCGACGGACTTCGGTGTCGACATCGACGACGACGCGGGCGCGGACGACGTGGGTGCAGAGGAAGCGCTGCACGGCGCGGGCGGCAGCGAGCAGGCCGACACGGGGCTTCCGGCTCCGGCTGTCGAGCAGGAACCGCGGGTGACGCCGGGCCTGGTTCCGGCTCCCCGTCCGTCCGTCGACGAGGCGGGGCCGAAGAAGGCGGTGCGGCCACGCACGGCGAAGAAGAAGGTCACGGTGCCCAGGGTGGCCAGGAAGTCACTGGCGGACAACGACTCCTGGAAGCAGGCCAGGCTCTTTCCGGTCTCGGCGCTCAAGAGCGACCGGGACCGGGAGACGCGCGCCACGTCGGTGCTGCTGTCGGTGATGGCGCAGGTGCCGGAGTTCGGCCGCAGACTCACGGCGGCGTTCGGAGCACCGTCGGGACGTATGGAGACCTTCACCGAGGTCTCCCTGCCGCACGGCGACACCCCGCGACGCCCCGACGGGGTGATCCGGGTGGAGCGGGCCGGCAAACTGTGGACCGCGCTGGTGGAGACCAAGACCAACGGCAACGGCCTCAAGCCCGAGCAGGTGCAGGCATACGTGGACATCGCCGCACGCCGGGGCTACGAGGCCGTGATCACGCTGTCCAATGACGTCGCGTTGGAAGGCAGCCCGCTCGTCGACGTCAGGATCGACGGCCGCCGCAAGCACAAGGTGGCCCTCTGGCACCTCTCCTGGGCCGAAGTCACGCACCAGGCCCAGATGCTGATCCGGCACGAGGGCGTCGGAGACAAGGCACACGCCTGGTTGCTGCAGGAGCTGTTGTACTACCTGCGGCATGAGAACTCCGGCTGCCACGGCTTCCAGAACATGGGAGCGGCCTGGGTGCCCGTGCGCAACGGCATCGACAACGAAATCCTGTGCCAGGGCGACCCGCGTGCCCTGGACGTGGTCGAGAGCTGGGAACGGCTCATCCGGCAGATCTGCCTCAGTCTCGGTGGCGAACTCGGCCAGAAGGTACTGCCCGTACAGCGCGCCAAGCGCGGAGCGGACCCGACAGCACGCCGCAGTCGCCTGGCCGATCAGCTCTGTCTCGACGGCAGACTCCAGGCGGAGCTGCGGATCGAGGGCGCGCCCGGCATTCTGGCCATCAGTGCCGACCTGCGCACCGCCAAGCTCCGCACCTCCATCGAGATTCCCGCGCCCGAGCAGGGATACCCGCTGACCTGGGCCAAACGTCTCATCCGCCGCCTTGCCGAGGCACCGGCGGACCTCCACATCGAAACCCTCGTCGAAGGCGAGGCCGGGGGGCCGCGAGGCACGCTGGAACGCCTCCGCCGGGAGCCGGCGGACATGCTTCCGAAGAACGGCGGCACCGACATCACCGGCTTCCGCCTGTCGCTGTTCAAGAGCATGGGCAGCGGCCGGGGGAACGCCGAGTCCGGCTTCATCCGCAGCGTCGACGACGCCGTGCACCGCTTCCACGCCGGCGTCGTAGTCCATCTGGACGGTTCGGCCCCCCGGCAGGCGCCGGCGAAGGAACGCGCCGCGACGGGCTGAAGCCCGGCCGTGGACGGTTGCGTGTGGCTGCGGTTCACGCGCAACTGTCGAAGGCGCCTTCCGGAGGAGCACGTGCTCGCGACGATGTGAGCGGCTCAGCTTGGGAGGCCGAGGAACGTCCGGGAGACAGCTCGAAGGCCGGCGCCGAGGCCCCGCACCGGCTCGTCGGCGTCGCAGAAGCCGTCAGCGGTGCGACTGAGTAGCTTTACTCATGCGTTCCACCTCGCCCGTCGGCATGCTGGGCGGCATGCGAGCAGGAGATGTCACCGGCAGGCGGGCCGGTGGTGCCACGGGGCCCGGGGACGGACCGTCGGTCGGCCGGCAGGTGGGGGTCGCCCTGGCGCTTCTCGTCGTCGACCTTCTGGTCATCGCCTACCTGGTGTTGATCCGCTACGGGATGACCGGCTGGGCCGACGCCTACGACAGCGCCAATCCGCCCGATGCGCCGCGGGAGGCGTTGCGGGGCATGTGGTTCCTGGTCGGCGGCGCGGGCGTCACGGGCGCTGGTCTCCTTGTTCTGGGATGGCGCGTCCCGGGCGTCGTGCAACTGGTCGTCCTGGGAACCGGAGCGGGCCTGCTCGCCTGCCTGGCCGCCCGTGGATAGCGAGCGCCCGACCGCGGCACCGGACAGCACCGGGTCGGGCGATGTCGAAGGGCCCCGCTGCGAACAGCGGGGCCCTTCGACATCGTGCCCGGTGAGGCACTGGCGGAGGATACGAGATTCGAACTCGTGAGGGGTTGCCCCCAACACGCTTTCCAACTGTCCGCGTGGCTGTACGGGGGCGTCCGTGGGGGTTCACGGGGCAGGTTGGACGGGGTGCACGTACGACGGTGAACTACGGTGGCCATCGGTGCACTGGACAAAGACTAGGACAAAGAGCGGCACTGCTGTCCGAGACCCTCGGTGCGCGATCCGGCACTGCTGGCTGTCGCGGACGCTACCGTTCGCAGTGCTGATTCGCGCCCTCACCAACGCTAGAGGTAGTCCCGTATGGCGTGTGCTCGGCACGGGTCCTCAGAAATTGTCGAGACGGATCTCATAGCAGTCGCTGCACATGTCCTCCATCCTAGGGGCGAGGTCGGTGGCCTGGCCGCAGAAGGCGCAGACGCCCTCGAATGACGATCCGCAGCCGAAGCAGAGCCAGGTGTCCTCTTCTGGGGAGTAGGCCAAGGGCGTTCTGATTACGGCGTAGGCGCCGCAAGTGCCGCAGCCGTCAAGGTCACCGCCTCCGTCCTTGATGCTGACGTGCTTGCTGGCACCGATGAACTCCCAAGCCGCCTCTTCGCCTGTCCCGTACTGCTTTCCGCACAGGAGACAGGCGAGGTCGTGAGCGCCGCCATCGAGCACGACGGCGAACTGACCGCAAGACCGGCATGCCGCAGTCGCATGCTCATAGCCCTCCAGTTGGCCGCGCACACCCTGCATGCGGAGCGCGATGAAGTCCGTGAGGTGCTTGAAGCCGGCCCGGACCTGTTCCATCTGCTGCTCAGCCGACCAGGCCTCGGCGGGCTGATCGACGTGGGGCAGGACGTCGGTGTTAACAAAGCTGACCAACAGATCGAGCACGGGGATGGTCCGCGCCTGTACGGCGACGACGGTGTCCTTCCACCCGAAGTGCATGATGCGGTTGCGCAAGTTGCCGAGCTGCTTGAGGCTGTCCTCCTCCGGGTCAATCGTGCTCTCGATCTGGACGGTGTCGTGGAGGCGTTCGAGGGCCTTCTTGACGCTGCAACTGCTGAAATCGCCGGCCTCGTGCTTGCGCTGGTCGAACGCCCCTACCTTTGTCCACACGAGCTCGGGACTGTGCATCTCCAGCCGGGCCTTCAACAACGTCTCGACCGCAGCCTGAAGGTGCAGCACCGCGTACTTCACGTCTCGAGGCCCCGGCTGCCCGTTGTCACCGGACAGGGAGTCCACCGCGCTCACCAGGAAGTCGAGGCCGTTGACGAGGGCGGGGAAGTGGAAGTCCTTCGTGTGCTGCCCACCGCCGGTCATAGGCGTCCCTCGCGTGCCTCACTGGCCGTTAGCCCCTTCAACGTTCCCCCTCCGGTAGGTGACGGCTATCCAGGGTATGTCGCCACCAACAACCCCCAGTCCTCCAGCAGCAGCCGCCACGGCCGGCAGCGCTGCATGTCACCGCCCTAACGTCGGATCAACGCCACCAGTTGCTTGGGCAGGCAGCGTGGTCACCAGCCGTGATGCGCTGAACGGGAGACGTGCGGATGGTTTCGGGCTGATACTGGGACCTCTCGTTGTGAAGGGGGACCCGTTGGAAACGTTCGAGTTGAGCCGCCTGACAGACTTCGACTTCGAAGCGGTCTGCAAAGACGTGTTCGAGGAAGAATTTGGGGTCCGGCTCGAAATCTTCACCTCGGGTGCCGACGGTGGCGTAGATCTACGTCATACCTACCCCGACGGCTCATCGCTAATAGTTCAGTGCAAACATTGGCACAGGTCTACCCGCGCCAAACTCGTGGAGCATGTCACCAAGGTTGAGTCCGCCAAGGTTGCGCGCCTTAACCCTGCGAGGTACGTGTTGGCCACCTCTCTAACGCTCACGAGGGGCGCCAAAGATAAACTTTTCACTGCCCTGCAGCCCTATGTGAAATCTCCCGACGACATTTACGGAAAGGACGAGATAGATGCTTTGCTGCGCAAGCATGAACTTGTTGTGCGTAGGCATCTGCGTCTATGGCTAACGAGTGCATCCGTGCTGAACTCGCTGCTCGTCAAAAATATCGTTACTCGGTCTCAAGCGCTGGTTCGAGAGCTAGAACAGACGCTCCTCACCTACGCCGTTAATCCAAGCTACGTGCGGGCGCTAGAGATTCTGGAGGCAAAGCGCGTCTGCGTGATTGCGGGCATACCAGGGATCGGCAAGACAACCCTCGCCCACATCTTGTGCGCACAGTACCTCAGTGATGGCTATGAGCTGGTTGAGATATCGGAAGACGCAGAGGAAGCGAATCAGATTTGGGACGATGAGGTGAAGCAAGTCTATTACTATGATGATTTTCTGGGTCAGACAACGCTTGATGAAAAGCTCGGAAAGAATGAGGACGGCCGCCTGCTGTCACTCATGAAGAGGGTGGCGCGCGATCCTAGCAAGAGGTTCATTCTGACCACGCGTGAATACATTCTGGCTCAGGCAAAACAGCGATACGAGAGGCTTGACAGGCATTCGTTTGACACGCAAATGTGTATTCTTGATCTAGAGGACTACACTTTTCAGTGCCGTGCATCCATTCTCTACAATCACGTCTACAATTCCCCGTTGCCCGCGAGCGTCAAGGCCTCGTTTGCATCTCCGGACGTTTACCGACCCATCATCGAGCATCGCAACTTCAATCCTCGAATCGTGGCGGCAACACTTGCGGAGGCGGAGCTGCTTTCTGACCAGCCCGACCTAGCGCCCAGCGATATCCTTGCGAATCTGGAAGATCCCCACCGACTCTGGGACCATATTGTCACGCACCAGCTCAGCGACACCGACGTAAAATTGTTGAAGGTTATATTTTCATTCCTATCCAATATTCGACTCACGGACTTGCAGGATATCTGGAGGATGTACGGGGAGTCTCTGCGGGACCTTAAGAAGACGCTGAGTATTCTAGACGGCACCATGTTGAAAACATCGCAGCAGCGTGGGGAAATCTATGTGGGTTTCCATAATCCGTCTGTGCGCGACTACTTCGTCAACCTCATTCAATCCGACATAGCAGAGTTGATCTCACTAATGGGTCTCGTCAGATATTACGAGCAATTCGAGACTCTGTGGTTGCAATTTCCAGCCCGCGGTAATGGCCCCATGCTGTTGACGTATAAAGAGCTCAAGCGCGAGTTGGAGGCGGCTGCGACTACTGCCTTTCGTGCCATACCGTTTGATGCTCGTAGCCGTCGAGGTGCGCCAGTAATCGACTTTGCCCGACGAGCTTGGGTGTATCTGGAGATGGGGCAAGATGTTGGCTCTGCCGTAATCCGCGGCATGGGACTTGAAGCGGTTGCCGAGAATAAGGAGAGAATGAACGCAGCGAACGGGGAAGTGGATTACAACGCGTTGCTGCAGATTCTCGCCGAGGATGAAACGCCGGAAGGTCGACATGCCTTCGCTGAAGCCGTTACCTCTGCTATTGAGTGGGCTTTGGCGGACGTCAGCGATTGGGCGCTGATCAATGAGGCTGAGCGTGTGTTGCGTAATGTGGAGCACTATGCTCCCGGGGTGGAAGTCGAAGAGGCCCTAGGGACACTTGAGTCAGTGCGCTATGAATACGCCAAAGATGCCATTGATGACTGGTCGCAGCCGCACGAGGGGCCGGTTTCTTCTGCGGCGGAAATGAAAGAAATTATCGACTACTACCGCGCCATCCCGGATGCTCCTCATTTTGACGGTTTCGAGACGGCGGAGGAGGCCGTATACGGAATCGACTGGGAGCACCTGTCGGTTTTCAGTGGTGGGCGATCGGAACAGGAGAATAGGCCGACTTGGGCAGCAGCACGGGAAGTCGAACACATGATGCAAACGCTGCGAAACGTGAATAGCCCGGATAGTGACATGGGGGGTTGATCGCCGAGCTATGTCCCTCACATCCCTGAGCATGGGAAGCTGGTGTAAGGAAAGTCAGCGATTGAAGGGGAGGACGGACGTGCCGCAGGCCAGTCCGCGAGGTACGTACTTGCAGGTCGCTGAAGCACTGCGCCAGAAGATTGAGGCACGTGAGATTGCAGAGGGTCTGCCCTCGCAGGCGGCGCTGATGCGCGCGTACGGCGTCAGCCGCAGCACCATCGAGCGGGCGCTCGCCGCACTCAAGGCTGAGGGCGTGATCGAATCGGTGCAGGGTGCCGGGTGGTTCGTGGCGGGGACCGGTGACCGCCGGCCGTTGGTCGAGCGGGTGACCGATCTGTTGCGCGGCGAGGGCGTGAAGGTCGGCGACCGCTTCCCCACCGAGAAAGAGCTGTGCGAGCGGTTCGGCGCGTCTCGGACCGCCGTGCGTTCCGCCATTGCGCAGATGGAAGGGCAAGGGCTGATTGGCAAGGGGGCAGGGCGAGGCCGGGAAGTCCTCACCCTGCCGGTCGGACGGGAGACGCAGAGGGCATGACGACGACGGAATGCACCGAGTTCGACGCGGACGCGGCAGAAGCCATCCTGCGACGGGCGTGCGCGGCCGCCGGCGTCGACCCGGACGGCATCGAGACCCTGCGGCTGGGGGACCATGCCGTGTTCCGTATCGATGGCGGCCGGGTCATCTCACGGGTGGGGCGGGGTGCCGACCGCCTTGCCTCGGTGCGGCGAGAAGTGGCCGTGGCCCGGTGGCTCGCGGACAAGGAGTATCCGGCCGCTCGTCTCGTCACGGACGCCGAACAGCCGATCGTGATCGAAGATCACCCCGTCACCTTCTGGGAAGGGCTCGCCGACGGCGACACGTACGCGAGTACGGCGGAAATGGGCGTGCTACTGCGGCGACTCCACGAACTGGAGTCGCCGCCTTTTTCGCTGCCGCGACTCCAGCCGTTCGAAAAGGTCGCAAGTCGCTTGGAGCGTGCCGCGATTCCGGAGAGTACCCGCGCATTCCTCCGTTCGATGGCAAGGGATTTGGAGGCAGAGTATGGACGCCTCAAATTCTCGCTTCCGTCGGGGCATCTGCACGGTGACTTCAACGTGGGTAACGTCCTGCGTGACGCGGCAGGTTATCCGCATGTGATTGACCTGGATGGATTCGCCACGGGCCCCCGCGAGTGGGACCTGACGCAAACAGCTATGTACTACGACAGCTTTGGTTGGCATACGGAAGCGGAGTATGCGGATTTCGTGGCCGGCTACGGTTTCGACGTGCGTGAGTGGGCCGGATACGCCGTACTGCGGAGTGTGCGAGAGCTTCTGATGGTCACATGGCTCTCGCAGAACGCGGGCGCGAACCCTCGGGCCGCTGACGAGGTTGAGAAGCGGGTGGCGACTCTCCGGTCAGGAGGATCACGCCGAGACTGGGCGCCCTTCTAGGGCGTCAACCCACATTGCTGCCACAGGCGGAAGGTGCGTGCTTCTTCCACGAAGGTACGGAATTCCACAGCACCTCGCATCGTGAGTGAAACGCGTTCGCGGAATTCCCGAACGTACTGAACGCAGCGCGCCGACTTCAACCCCTCGCCGAGTTGTAGCGCAGTCTTGGCGATTTCGCAGCCGCGCCCGATCTCACCTTGGTTGATATAGGCTTCAGCCTGCACCATCGTGGCAAAGAAGTCACTTCGGTTGTTCAGGCCGTCGCCGAAGATTGAACCCGCGCCCCGTTCTGCCGCTTCTGCGGACCGGCCCAAATCGCGGAAGCAATGGCCGATCTCGGCTGCAAGTTCCACTTCATCGAAATACGCGATGTACGGCGGATCGCTGTCCGGGGTCCGCTGACTGAGCTTGCGCTCTGCCTCTACCAAGGCGAGGTCGCATCCTCGTTCGTCACCGAGACGGGCCAAGGCCCGCGCCTCCATGGCGCGGAACTGTGCAGACATCGTGGGACCCAGCACGCCGGCCGGTCCTGTGTAGGCCGCCCGAGCAAGGGTGGCCGCGTCCTGATAGCGCCCGAGGAACGTGGCCTGGTGGCTCATCGCGGAAAGGATGCTGCCGCCAAGAAGCCGGTCCCCTGCCGCTTGCGTCATGCGCAGTGCCTGGATGAAGTACCGCTGAGCGATGCCGTGAAGGCCGCTGTCGTACGACATCCACCCGGCGAGCAAGAGCGCTTCCGCCACGGCCGAGTAGAGCTGTTTGCCCACGGCGTCGGAGTACTTCCCGTCCAGCATCGGCCGGACGTCCGTGTGCAGGTACTGGATTAGCGCGCGTCGGGCGTGGCCACCGCCGAACTTGCCATCGAGCATGCTGAACGCGTCAGCGGTGGAACGAATCATCTCCACGTCCACCGTGCCGATCGCACGGTTGCCCGCGCGCGTCAGCTCCCCGTCCGGCGGGGCGACGATCCAGCGCAGTGAAGCCGTGTTCCAGGCGGCTGAATCCGGCTGCGCCCTGACCAGTACCTCAGCCTCAGCAAGGTCGGCACGCCAGAGGTCCGCGACGGTATTGGCCGTCACCTCGGGCCTGTCCGCGAACTCAAGCCCGAGGTCAGGCTGTACGGAGGACACGGCCGCATCACCCATGCCGATGTCGTCCAGGGTGAGCCGGCGCCCCACCTTCTGCCCGATGGCATCCGCGATGAACTGCGGCATGTTGCCGCGCGGGATCGCCCCCTTGAGCCACCGCGAGACGTACGTGTGATCGCAGGTGATGTCTTCGCCTGACCGAGCGGCAGCGGCGACCACCACGCGAGCAAGGGACTTGTGCGAGAAGTCGCCTTCCTGCATGAGCGCGGCCAGTCTGGCGTTCCGATCTGCCATGGGACCCCCAGAGTGCGGCCGTAGTACCAGCTTGACTCATCGTCACTCTACGCAGGTCAGGCCCGGGGTGCAGAGGGTTCGCACCTAGGAGTGCACGAGTGCACCCCCAAGTACTCGCTCCCGAACCGGGCGCCGGATGGCGACAGTTGAATCACCACCGCACGGGACAGGTCGGCGGTTCCGAGCCGAAAGCGACGGGTTGACGGCGCGGAATCCTTCTGCCAATGTGAGTGGTAGGTAATACACACCACGCAGTAGGTGTGTGGCGCCGAAGCACGACCAATGGGGGCCGCGCCCACCGGACGCGGTCTCAAGGGGCCCGGGACAGAGCGGGCCGAGGGCGCACCCGACCCTTTGCACTCGGGAGGGCTTAGACCGAAAGGTCACGTCTCCATACGCCTGAAACGGGAGCACGCTCCCGAAGGAGGCACCTCGCCCCGGCATCACGCCGCGAGGGCGCCGGATCGAATCCGGCCCGGGGCACTTGGCTTGCCGCTACTCGCGGCGGCCACCAACACCGGTGCTGCGGCACTCCCGGACAAGGACAGCCCGCCGCTTCCGGTCTTCCTCTCCGTTCATCGCGGGGCGGTCGCACTCCCGGACAAGGACAGCCGACCGCCCCGCGCCCTTCCCGACGCTCCAGAAGAGGAGAGATCCACCATGCGCATGCGCACCTTTGTCGCTGGCCAAGAGGCCGTGAGCGAAACCGAGTTCGCGGAATTGGCGCTCGGCCTCGACGTCGACCTGTTCCGCGGGCCGCTGGAGCCGGAGACGGACTCCGAGCGCGCCGCCCGTGAGGACGCGGCCCGTGACGTGCTCGCCGACCTGCGGGAGCAGGGCGAGGCCGGTGACGAGATCGCCGCTTGGGACGCCCTGTACGCCGACGCGCTGACCCACACGGTGCCGTTCCTGCGCGCCGCCAGCGGCCACCGGCCGGGAACGGGGGAAGCGGCATGAACGACTTCATGACCGCGCTCGCCGCAGCGGCGCCGCTCGCCTCGGGGTGGGCCTGGCACGGTGTGGCGATGCGGCGCCGGCTGGCCGCCGCACGCAGGGACCCGCTGTCGGGTCTGCCGACGCGGGCCGCGTTCGAGCGGCGGGCGGAACGCGCGCTGGCCCGTGGCCCGCACGTCGTGATCGTGATGGACCTGGACGGGTTCAAGCACCTCAACGACGTGTTCGGGCACGCGGCTGGAGATGCGGCCATCCGCGCCACGGCCGCGAGCCTGACCGACGCGCTCAGCGACCGGCGCGGCAGCGTGGCCGCTCGGCTTGGCGGGGATGAGTTCACCGCCGTCGTGCCGCTTCCGGACCCCGCGCCGCTGCCGTGGCTGCTGGGTGGTCTGCACGGCGAGGTGACTGCCCCGTTCGCCTACCAGGGGATGACGCTCGCCGTCGGTGCCTCGATCGGCGCGTGCATGACCACTGACCTGCCGGCGCCCTCGCTGTCGCTGGCGCTGCGGCGAGCGGATGAGGCCATGTACGAGGCCAAGCGCAGCGGCGGCGGATGGCGCATCGCCGACGGCCCCGCGCTGACCCACACCACCACGGCGGGCCGCCGCACCGGGCGCCCCGGAACGGCTGGAAGGGAGGCCGCGTGATGACCGGACGCAAGCCGTTGACCAAGACGCAGAAAACGGTACTGACGGCCGCGTTCGTGCCCATGCTGCTGACCGGTGTGGCTGGCGGTGTCGGCACGTTCAGCAACATCGGCCACGCCTACGGCAAGGGCACCGCGCTGGGCGCGGTGGCGGCCGGTGAGGGCGCGACCGCCGTGCTCGGTCTGGTCCTGCTGGGACTGACGATGCTCGGGCAATCCTCCCCGTGGCCGATCCGGGTCGGGCTGTGGGCACTGCCGGCCGCCGCCTCGGTCATGGCCGCGATGGCGGGCCCCGACGCCGGCCGTACCGTCATCTACGCCGTGACCCCCATGGGCATGTGCGTGTCCGCCGAGGGCATGGCGTTCCTTGCGCGGCGCATCGTCGTCCACACCGATGGCCGCGACGCCGAGGCCGAACGCAAGGCCGCCGCCGTCGTCCAGGCCCTCGCCTACCACCGCGCCCGCGCCGCCAACCACCCCGACACGCGGGTACGGAAGCGGTCGGACCGCAAGTCGTGGCGGCTCGCGCGGAGGGTCGGCGTCGGTGACGTGGCGCTTGGATCGAGGCTGCTGGACGTGCAGCGCGATCGGGTCACGGACGGCGCGAACGCCGCCCTGTCCGCCATGTTCGGCGGGATCGCGAATGCGGAGGAATCCACCGAGACCATGAGGAATCGGTCTACGGCTGACCTGCCGGAATCGACCCCGGCACCCTCGGTAGTGCTGACTCGACTGCCGATCCCCGATCCGGTGCCGGTCGACTTCGCCAAGTCGACTCTCCCGCTCAAGCCCGCCCCGGCCATCGCCGCTCCGGCCGACCCGGTGAAGGTCGATCGGGCGCCGGTCGGGTCGAGCACGCCTCGGGCGGTGTCGGCCGACTCCCCTCGCCCCCGTCGGGCGACCGGCCGGGTTCCCGAGGTGGCCCGGTCGCCCCGACCGAAGCGCACGGCGGCGCAGTTGCTCGATGAGGCGCGCGCCGCAACCGCGGATTGGCCGGACGCGCAGATCACTGCCGAGGGCATCCGCCGAACGGTGCGCACCTCGCCGGCGAACGCCCGGATGCTGCGGGACACGCTCCTTGCCGAGCGTGCCGACGGTGGCGCCGGAGCGGTGGCCGCGTGACGCGGCTGACCCTCGCCGACTGCTTCGACCCGGACGGCGAGCGGTTCGGCATCCCCACCTATCAGTGGCGCTGCGCTCCCGAGGGCTTGGCCACCCGCCGCCAACTGCGCCGTCAGGGGCTACGGCCGGGCGGTGAGGACGTGGCGGCACAGATCCTCCGGCCGCGTCGCCGGCGCGAGCCGCTGACCGCCTACCTCTACCGGATCGACCGGGCGCTTCCCGTGCGACCGATGACGCCGGGCAGGTGGCGTGCGCACGCAGCGATGATGCGCGCCCGCCGCCGCTGTCCCGAGTGCGGCCAGGACGCCGGTTACGTCGTCCCCACCTCGCTCGGCATGTGCGTGACCTGCGCCTACCTCGAACAGCGCGCCGCTTGAGCCTCGCCGCTCTCCCGGCGCGCTCCCCGTTGAACCCGGCGAGGCCCGACCGCTCACCTTCCACAGCGTCGGCCGGACCCCGCCTTTCCTCCCACTGGAAGGGACCCTCAGTGAAGCATCCCGACGACGACGAACTGTTCAACAGGCTGGAAGCCGAGATGGCCGCCGAGGGCGGCGCCGATGTGGTCGACCTGGACAAGGCCCGCGCCGCCCGTGAGTCGACCCCGACCGGCCCGGAGGTGGACGACCCGACCGCCCCCGTCATGGTGGACCAGCCGACCCCGACCGCGACCGGTCCCGGCTACCTGGGTCGGCTCGCCGCCGCCCGGCGCCGCCCGGTCGTCCCGATCTGGCTGCGGTCTGTGGCTGAGCTGCGGACCGCGTCGGCGTGGGTGGCCCGCCACTACGCCCACACGATCGGCTACCACGCCCTGCGCGCCCCGGTGTATGCCGCCCGGCTCACCTTGCAGGCCCCGACCGGCGCGGCCCGGTTCGTCGGGGGCACGATGCGGTGGGTGGCCGACCGCGAGGGCGAACCGGTCCGCCTCGCCGCCGTGCGTCGCGAAGACGCTGCCGAATACCTCAAGCTCTCCCGGCAGCGTGACGGCCGGGTACGGCTGCGCACCCTCGTGACCGTGCTCGCGCTGTTCGTCGGCCTCGCCACGGCGCTCGCCATCTACGTGCTCGCCCCCGCCTGGCTGCAGGCGGTCTCGGTGAGCGCGGTCGTGCTCGCCCTCGGGGCCGCCGGCCGCAAGGCCGACGCCCCGGTCATCCACCGGGCGGTGGAACTGCCCAAGGCGACCAAGCTCACCTCGGACATCGTCCTGCGCGCGCTCGGTGCGCTCGGTATCTCCGCCATCAGCCAGGCGCAGGCCAAGGGACGGGACGGCTTCGAGTTCACCGCCCCGATCACCCGGGACGGCCCCGGCTGGCGGGCCGAGGGCAACCTGCCGTACGGCGTGACGGTGACGGACATCATCGAGCGCCGCGAACGGCTCGCCTCGGGTCTGCGCCGCCCGCTGGGCTGCGTGTGGCCCGAAGCGGTGCCAGACGAGCACACCGGGCACCTGGTGCTGTGGGTGGGCGATCAGGACATGAACAAGGCCAAGAAGCCCGTGTGGCCGCTGGCCAAGTCCGGGACGGTGGACCTGTTCAAGCCCGTCGCCTACGGCACCGACCAGCGCGGACGCTGGGTCGAGGTCACGCTCATGTACATCGCGGGCGTCATCGGCGCCATCCCGCGCATGGGCAAGACGTTCCTCCTGCGTCTGCTGCTGCTCATCGCCGCACTCGACCCGCGCGCGGAGCTGCACACCTACGACATGAAGGGCACCGGCGACCTGGACCCGGTCGGCAACGCCGTCTCCCACCGGCACGCCGCCGGCGACGACGACGAGTCGATCGCCTACGCGCTCGCCGACTTCCGCGCCCTGCGCGAGGAACTGCGCCGCCGCACGAAGGTGATCCGCTCCCTGCCCCGGGACATCTGCCCCGAGTCCAAGGTGACCAGCGCCCTCGCGGACAAGCGGTCGCTGGGGCTGCACCCGATCGTGGTCGGGGTCGACGAGTGCCAGGTGCTGTTCGAGCACCCCGACCACGGCAAGGAGTTCGAGGAGATCGCCACCGACCTGGTCAAGCGCGGACCGGCGACCGGCATCGTGGTCCTGCTGGCCACCCAGCGCCCGGACGCCAAGTCGCTGCCCACCGGCATCAGCGCGAACGCTTCCGCCCGGTGGTGCCTCAAGGTCATGGGCCAGACCGAGAACGACATGGTGCTGGGCACCTCGCAGTACAAGCGCGGGGTGCGCGCCACCATGTTCGCCTGGGGTGACAAGGGCATTCACTACTTCGTCGGCGAGGGCGCCGACGCCCGGATCGTCTCCTCCGTCTACGTCGACGCCCCCGGCGCCGAGGCGATCGCTGCGCGCGCCCGCAAGGCCCGCGAGAAGGCCGGACTCCTGTCCGGCTACGCGCTCGGTGAGGCCCCGGAGGACGTCACCGGCCCGTCGTATGACCTGCTGGCCGACATCCTCGCAGTGGTGCCGTCCGCCGAGGCCAAGGTGTGGTCGGAAACCGTCGTCGCCCGGCTCGCCGAGCTGCGCCCCGAGGTCTACGGCGGATGGGACCCCGACGCGGTGGCCGCCGCGCTGAAGCCGCACGGGATCAGCACGGTGCAGGTGGGCCGTCGGGTGGACGGCAAGGTCGTCAACCGGCGCGGCATCACCCGCGCCCACATCACGACTGCGATCGCGGAGCGTGACGGAAACCGGGATGCGGGCTGAGGCTCTGGGGCCGCTAACGATAGCGGCAAGCCCCGCTAACGTTAGCGGCCCCGCTAGCGCCCCAAACCTCACCTGATCAGGCCGCTAGCGGATAGCGGCCCACCTGCGGATACCCCTGGAAACCGCCCCGGAGGGCCCCTCATGACCCCCATCCTGCTCGCTATCGCCCTGCTGTTCAATGCCACTCTGTGTTACGTCGCGGTGTGCGCTGCCTCGCCGTTCGGTAACTGCCGCAAGTGCCATGGCTGGGGCTTCGAGATGAAGACCGACCGCAAGGGCCGCATGAAGCGCGGCAAGGATTGCCGCCGCTGCCGCGCGACCGGCAAGCGCATCCGCGTCGGCCGATGGCTCTACAACCGCTGGGCGCGCACCTACCGCGCCGGCGCCTGACGAGACAAGCGACCGGCGACCGCCCGTCATGAGACGGACCCCGCTCCGTGCAGGAGCTAGGTGGGCGCGGTCGCCGGTCGATGCGCCCCAAGCTTTGCCAGCACCAGGGGCCCGCTGAGCGTATCCATCTCCCATCCCGCCCGAAAGCGAGTTCTCTGCCGTGATCCTCAACATCTCCGCCGTGCTGCTCTTCGGCGCTGCGTCTGCCCTCGCCGTCAGGACCCGCTCGGCTGGCGGCGGCGCCGCCGTCGTGCTGTTCCTATTCGGCTTCTTCACCGCCGGGACCGGCGCCTACGAGCCCATCCACAACCTCGTGCAGGCAGGCGCCGAGGCCCTGTCCGCACTCGGCAACTGACGGGAGACGACGACGTGAACGAGCCCACCCGCTACCCGGCCGCGTACGACACGACGACCCTGGAAGTGCACCGCCCCGTCCCGCTCACGCCCTCGCACACGGCGCCGCTCGCGCCCGTACAGTCCGGTGGCGTCCCGTCCATGGCGAGCGTCGTCCTTCCAGACGGTCGTGTCGTCACCGGCTACGCCGTGAACCCCCTCCATCCGGCGCCGGTCGCGGCCAAGCCGCCCGTCTCCCGCGCGGCGGTCAACGTCGCCCTCGGGGGTGTCGGGTTCCTCGCCGTATCCGGTGGGCTGCTGCTGCTCACCACGTTCATCACGGCGCTGACCGCGCTGGTCACCCAGCTCGTCATCCTCGCCGCCGTCATCTTCGGCGGGCTCGTCGCGGTCCAGGTCTTCACCGGCAGCGGCCGGAGGGACGGGATCACGGTGAACATCCGCAAGGCCGTCATCAAGCGCAACCACTTCCACGGCTGACAGGAGCCCTAAGTGTTCGACATCCGGGTCATCTGCGACCCCGCCGACACCGACCACATCGTCACCGCCCTGAGCGGCGCGTTCAACGCCGGGCCCGTGAACGTTTACCCCGCCCGAGACGGCAGCAGGACGCGCCTGTACCTGCGCGCCGAGCACAAGCGCACTCCCGAGCGGAGCGTCATGGACTGGCCCAACGCCAGCCAGGCGTACGCCACCGCGCCCCACGCGGGCCGCGAGCTGGACTGGCTGGACGCCGCCGAGGAGCGAGGGCGTGAGTGGTGGCTGCGCCGGGCCGCCCTCGCCGACCGCATGGCCGCCGGGCTCGTCCCCGGCCGGACGGCCAGCACCGGCGACGCGTTCGACCTGGCCTGCCACCTGATGGCACTGGACGGGACTGACGAGGGCTGTAACCCGCGCGCCTACGTCCGTCAGCAGTACGCCCGCTGGGTCAACAACCGCTAGCTACGCCCGAGGGCGGCGGCACTCCCGGACAAGGACAGCCCGCCGCCCCCGGTCTCCCAATCCCGACGAAGCAGAACAGGAGACCTACAGCATGACACCTGCAAGTAAGACCCGGCGTCCCGGCGGCGGGAATCACCTGGACTACGGGAACGCCCTACGAACTGCGCTAGACCTCGCAGCGGCAGGCGTGCCCGTGCTGCCCCTGCGCGAGGGCAAGGTGCCGTTCGGGAACTGCCATGCATGTGCGGGCGGCACCTGTGGCGGACGGCCGAACATGAAGAGTGCCGGTCCGTGCCAGTGTCCAGCGCCCTGCCACGCCTGGGCCGCCGCCACGACCGACGCGAAGGTGATCAGCTCCCCCGCATGGGCGTCGGCATGGCGTGTGGCCGTCTGCGTCGGCTACCACCCCGGCGGCGCAGGGGTGACCGTGGTGGACCTCGACAACGCGGCGGCCGTGAACTGGGCGCGTGAGACGCTGCCTGCCACCCGGACAGTGCCGACGACCCGGGGCGAACACCGGATCTACCGGGGCGTCATGGACTCGCACAACGCCGTTCGGCCCGGCGTAGACATCAAGTCGCGCATGGCCTACGCCCGTTGGCTGGGGCCGGGGACGGGAATCATGGCCCGGATGTCGACGTCCGTCGTCGCCCTGTTCACGAAGGAAGAGACCACCCCCGCCCCCGGGGAAGTGGTCTCTTCCCTCTCCGCGCGCGCCACCTGGGACCGGACGGTTGCCACCGGATGCCGCCACACCGAGCGCTACGTCCGCACCGGCCTGGATCGCGGCCTCGGCAAGGTGCGCTCCCGACTCGAATCGGGCGCCGGATCACAGGCGTTCGGGGTTGCCCGGTTCGCCGCGGCTCAGCACGTGAACTGCCCCGGGCCGTGCGGACTGGAAGCCCTCGGGGAAGAGATCGTGGCCGCCGCCGTCTCCGTCGGAGTCCCCGAGGCGTACGCGCGCCGCGCGGTCGCCAATGGCCTTGACGTCGCCTTGGAGCGATCAGCAGTCGAAGGGAGGGCAGTCGGATGACCACACAGCCTGTGGACAGCCCCGATCTGTGGGCTGGGCTGCCGACCCTAGAAGCCCCGCCCGTCGGGGGTGAGACGGTGCCGGACGTGTGGGAAGACCCCATCCCCCTCACCGGTCGGCGCGAGCGTCCGCCGTTCCCCGTCCGCGTCCTTCCCGCTTGGCTGCATGACTTCGTGGCGGCCGTCGCCGAGGAAACGCAGACCCCGGTGGACCTCGCCGGATCAATCGCCCTCGCCGTGCTCGCCACGGCCGCGGGCGGCCGGTCCGTCGTCCATGTGCGCGGCAACTGGCGTGAGCCCACCAACCTGTACACCGTGGTGGCGCTCCCGCCGGCCAATCGCAAGTCCGCTGTCTTCGCCCTGCTGACGGACCCGCTGTACGAAGCGGAAAAGCAGCTCAAGGCCGCGATGAAGCCGGTCATCGTCGAGGCTGAGCTGACCGCTCGTCTCGCGAAGGAAGCGGCCGACAAAGCCGCCGCCAAGGCCGCGTCCGCCGACGGGTCCAAACGTGACGAGATGGTGGCCACCGCCGTCGGTCTCGCGCAGACCGCCGACACGCTCACCGTCCCGGCCGAACCGGTCCTGTTGGCGGACGACTCCACGCCGGAGACGGTCACCTCACTCATGGCGGAACAGGGCGGCCGACTGTCGGTGATGAGCGCCGAGGGAGGCATCTTCGACATCATCGCCGGCCGCTACTCCGGCGCCCCGAACATGGATGTGTTCCTCAAGGGGCACGCCGGAGACCGGCTGAGGGTCAACCGACAGACCCGCCGCGAGTACATCGACACTCCGGCCCTGACTATCGGCCTCGCCGTCCAGCCGGACGTGTTGCGGGACATCGGCAAGGTGAAGGGATTCGACGGGCGCGGACTGCTGGCCCGCTTCCTGTACTCCCTGCCCGCCTCCACGGTCGGTGAGCGGAAGGTCATCACCGACCCGGTCCCGGAGCAGACGGCCGCTACCTACACCGCGAATGTCCTCAGCCTTACCCTGGCGTTCGCGGAGTGGACCGACCCGGCCGTCATCCAGCTCAGCCCCGAGGCGGACGCGGCACTCATCGCATACCAAGAGCACGTCGAGCCTCAGCTCAAAGCGCGGGGCGGCAAGCTTGGTCACATCTCGAACTGGGCCGGAAAGCTCGCCGGAGCGACCGCCCGCATGGCCGCGCTCCTGCACCTCGCGGAGCATCTGGGCAACGGCTACGCCCACCCGGTCTCTGAGGCCACCATGCGCGCGGCTATCGAGCTGGGGGAGTACTACACCGCCCATGCCCTCGCCGTGTTCGATGTCATGGGCGCTGATCCCGTCCTGTCCCGTGCCCGTAGCGTCCTGGAAGCGCTCAGGGACAACGGATGGGACGACGTGAGCCGACGCGACCTGTTCACGGTCCTCTCGCGCGCCGAGGTCCCCACCATCGCGGACCTCGAACCGGCCCTCGCCCTGCTGGAAGACCACGGATACCTGCGGACCTATCAGCCGGACCGCACGGGCAAGCGCGGCAGGCCGCCAGCGCCGCGGCTGCAGGTACACCCAACCCTGCGGCACGGCGGCCGGTGAGCCGGTCCCCGTCTGCGTCCCGCTCGCACAAACCGCGAAATCGCAATAAGCCCCACTAGAGCTGCTGACCAGCGGCGGGACCTCACGGTGCAGTCCGACGAGGCCCCGTCGCACTATCCCGCGTTATTCCGCACAAACCCGCGCCCGGGGCGGCGGGCCCCTCACGCCTGACTACCGAGACGCTACTCCGCTCGCCTACGACGCCACAGGACCCACCGGGGGACTGAGGGGGCGGGGGGGTTCAGAACAGGGCTCAGAGCCGCGTGAAAGCTCTCCAGGGCCTGGGCCATCCGGTCATCGTTTCCGGGCTCCTCTGTGGCTGCTTTGAACACCGCGTCGGCCCCTGCGGCAAGCCCCGGCTCCCTGTGCCTCATGAGGGGTGCGGCAGCTGTCCCGAGCCGGCTCAGGGGGGTTTCCAGTCGTGCCGCTGATGCCGCGGTGTCCTGCTCCCAACGGTCCACGGCCCGCCACATTTCCCTGAAAAGGGCGGGAAGGCCCGAAGTCGCCCCGCCACGCCCGCCGAGGGCGGCTGACGCTCCCCTGCTCAGCGCACTCACGAAGAGGCGGGCCTTGGCGCCCTGGCCCGCGAAGAGCTGATCGTGCATGTTCCCTGCGACCTTGAGCTCGAGCACTGCCTTCACCAGCTCATTGGCCTGTGCCTCGAGGGCGGCGCGGTCGGCTGCGGCGTCCTTGCGCTCCTCCGCCTTCCGGGTGCGACGGCCGTTCTCCCAGCCGCCGATAAACACCAAGGCGACGGCACCGGCGGCCGTGACCACCTTGTCGAGTACTTCGCTGTCTACATGGATCACGCCCAACACGACACGACCGCGTCCTTAGAGGTTCCCGCCCGACCGGTCTTGTCCTTTCCACCGCCAGAGCGAGCTAAGAGGTGACGGAAAAGAGGTGATTTTCATGGTGGAGTGCGGAGCGTGCCACCACCCCGGCGCGCACGCGGTTGTCGTGTCGGCGGAGGGATGGCCCAAGCGCTGCGACGACTGCGCGCGTCGCACGGCGAAGGCCCGAGCCGAACAGGAGCAGCGGGGCGAGTAGCCGTACCCGGTGGGGCCGGTGGCTGATGACCACCGGCCCCACTACTTTTTCGCGGAGTTTCGTGGGTTTCTGCGAGCCCTGCCCCCTGGCCGCCCACACGCCGCATCACCGCAGCTCAGCCGCAGTCACTGGGCTTTCTGCGGATAACGCGGTTTGTGCGGCGGCATCCCCCCACGAACGCAGCACAAGAAGGAGTGAGCCTTGAGCGAGTACGGCACCCTCGCGGCGCCCACCGATGACGACCCGACGCTGGTTCTCCTCACGGTCGAAGAAGCCGCCCGCCGCCTCCGCATCGGGCGGACCACGTGTTACCAGCTCATCCGCTCCGGAGAGCTGGAGTCCATCCCTGTCGGCCGCCTCCGCCGCGTCCCCGCCGACGCGCCGGCCGCGTACGTCGCTCGCCGACGCGCAGCGCAGCGAGCCGCTTGACCACACCCGGGGCGGTGGCACTCCCGGACAGGACAGCCCGTCGCCCCGGCTCCATCCCGACAGCAAGAGACAGGAGCCTGCCTGTGGCAGAAAAGAAGAAGCGCACCCGTCGCGCCAACGGCGAGTCGGCGATCTACCTAGGGAAGGACGGCCGCTGGCACGCGCGCGTGCCGATGGGCTACAAGGACGACGGGACGCCGTACCGCCGGCACCTCACACGCCCCACGCGAAAGGACCTGGTCGAGGAAGTCAGGCGGCTGGAGAAGCAGCGCGACGAGGGTTCGGCGCGACAGCCCGGCAAGCCGTGGACGGTCGAGAAGTGGCTGTTGCACTGGGTCGAGAACATCGCCAAGCCTGTCGTGAGCGAGAACACATACGACGGCTACGAGGTGGCGGTGCGCGTCCACCTGGTCCCCGGCGTTGGCAAGCACCGTATCGACCGCTTGGAGCCCGAGCACCTGGAAAGCCTGTACCGCCGTATGCAGAAGAACGGGAGTAAGCCCGGCACAGCTCACCAGGCTCACCGCACCATCCGTACCGCCCTCGGAGAGGCGGTACGACGCGGCCACGCTGCCAAGAACGCCGCTGCGCTGGCCAAGCCACCCCGGATCGAAGAAGAGGAAGCAGAGGTTGAGCCCTACTCCCTCGAAGAAGTTCAGCGCCTGCTGATCGAGGTCAACAAACGCCGGAACAGTGCCCGCTGGATGCTCGCGCTCGCGCTCGGGCTGCGGCAGGGCGAGACGCTCGGGCTCCGCTGGTCTGATGTCGACCTGGACAACGAGTACCTCAAGCTGCGCCGGAACCGTCTGCGTCCGAAGTACCAGCACGGATGCCCGGAGTCCTCGCCCTGCGGTCGGGTAGCGGCCGGGTATTGCCCGGACCGTGTGCAGGTGCGGCGTGAGACCAAGAACACGAAGTCCCGGGCGGGCCGCCGGGCGGTGCCGCTCCCGGGGCCGCTGGTCGCCATGCTCCGGCAGCACGCCGATGCGCAAGAGCGCGAGCGCAAGGCCGCCGGCGTTCTGTGGGGCGAGTCGGACTACGTGTTCACCAAGCCGCTCGGGGGTCCGCTGAGCCCCAATACGGACTACCACGACTGGAAGCGACTGCTCGAAGACGCGGGCGTGCGAGACGCCCGTCTTCATGACGCTCGGCACACCGCCGCCACCGTGCTCATGCTGCTCGGAGTCCCAGACCGGGTCATCGATCAGATCATGGGCTGGGAGCCGGGAACGTCCGCGCGCATGCGAGCGCGGTACCTCCATGTGCCGGACGCCATGCTCAAGGACGTGGCCCGGAAGATCGCCGAAGCCATCTGGGGACTCCCCGAGACACCCTCTGTGGACAAAAACCAGGACAACGAGGTTTGAGGACAACGTCGAAGGGCCCCACCTCGTGGTGGGGCCCTTCGACATCGTGCCCGGTGAGGCACTGGCGGAGGATACGAGATTCGAACTCGTGAGGGGTTGCCCCCAACACGCTTTCCAAGCGTGCGCCCTAGGCCTCTAGGCGAATCCTCCGCCGGAAACATTACATGACCGAGGGGAGTGCTCGCGAACTCGTTCTCGCAGGCCGCCATCGGGTACTGTTGGCGCAGCCCCTCACGCGGCGCTATCTGACTGAACTCCCCCAGGGCCGGAAGGCAGCAAGGGTAGGTCGGCTCTGGCGGGTGCGTGGGGGGCGCTTGCGTTCGCGGGGGCGTGCCGGGCCCGGGCCGGGAGCCTCGGGCGAGGTGGGTTGTCACCGGGCGCCTATAACCTCGTATGCGTGTCGTCTCTCGCGCTGTACCGCCGCTATCGCCCGGAGACCTTTGGCGAGGTCATCGGGCAGGAGCATGTCACCGACCCGCTGCAGCAGGCGCTGCGGAACAACCGGGTCAATCACGCGTACCTGTTCAGCGGGCCGCGTGGCTGCGGGAAGACGACCAGTGCGCGCATCCTGGCCCGCTGCCTGAACTGCGAGCAGGGCCCCACCCCGACGCCCTGCGGTGAGTGCCGGTCGTGCCAGGACCTGGCCAGGAACGGGCCGGGGTCGATCGACGTCATCGAGATCGACGCGGCCTCGCACGGTGGCGTGGACGACGCCCGCGAGCTGCGGGAGAAGGCCTTCTTCGGGCCCGCGAGCAGCCGGTACAAGATCTACATCATCGACGAGGCCCACATGGTCACGTCGGCGGGCTTCAACGCGCTGCTGAAGGTCGTCGAGGAGCCCCCGGAGCACCTCAAGTTCATCTTCGCCACGACCGAGCCCGAGAAGGTCATCGGGACCATCCGGTCGCGGACCCACCACTACCCCTTCCGGCTCGTCCCGCCGGGCACCCTGCGGGACTACCTGGGCGAGGTGTGCGGACGGGAGGACATCCCGGTCGAGGAGGGCGTGCTGCCGCTCGTCGTCCGGGCCGGTGCCGGATCCGTGCGGGACTCGATGTCCGTCATGGACCAGCTCCTCGCGGGCGCCGCGGAGGAGGGTGTGACGTATGCCATGGCCACCTCCCTGCTCGGGTACACCGACGGGTCGCTGCTCGACTCCGTCGTCGAGGCCTTCGCCACCGGCGACGGGGCCGCCGCCTTCGAGGTCGTCGACCGGATCATCGAGGGCGGCAACGACCCGCGCCGGTTCGTCGCCGACCTGCTGGAGCGGTTGCGGGACCTGGTGATCCTGGCCGCGGTTCCGGACGCCGTGGAGAAGGGGCTCATCGACGCCCCCGCCGATGTGCTGGAGCGCATGCAGGCGCAGGCCTCCACCTTCGGCGCCGCCGAGCTGAGCCGCGCCGCCGACCTCGTCAACGACGGCCTCAACGAGATGCGCGGCGCCAGTTCCCCGCGCCTCCAGCTCGAACTGATCTGTGCCCGGGTGCTGCTCCCCGCCGCCTACGGCGACGAGCGGTCCCTCCTTGCCCGCCTCGACCGGCTGGAGCGCGGCGTCGGCGTCCCCGCCGGCGGCGGTGCGCCCGCCATGGGGTACGTCCCCGGTCCCGACGCCCACGCGGGTACGGCACCCGGCGGTGCGCCGGTGCCGCCCGGCGGCGGTCCCGCCGCGGCCCGC
>NZ_JALLIN010000048.1 GCF_023630175.1 Streptomyces cellostaticus
GAGCCTTCGGCCCCCGCCTCCGGACCGGCCCCCGGTGCCTGGCCCACCGCCGCCCCGGCCGGTGGCGGACGGCGGCCCGGCGGGTGGCCCACGGCGGCCGCGACAGGCCCCCAGCAGGGCGCCGCCGCTCCGGCCCGCTCCCAGCCGCAGCGCCCGGAGCCGGCCGCTGCGGCGGCTCCCGCGGCGAGCGCCCCGGCCCCGGCCGCTCCCCAGGCCGGCGGGCTCGACCCCCGCGTGCTGTGGCCCAACATCCTCGAGGCGGTCAAGAACCGCCGGCGCTTCACCTGGATCCTGCTCAGCCAGAACGCCCAGGTGGCCGGCTTCGACGGCACCACCCTCCAGCTCGGCTTCGTCAGCGCCGGTGCCCGGGACAACTTCGCCGGCAGTGGCAGCGAGGACGTGCTGCGGCAGGCGCTGACCGAGCAGTTCGGCGTGCAGTGGAAGATCGAGGCGGTCGTCGACCCCTCGGGCGGCTCCGCGCCCCCGCCGTCCGGCGGCGCACCGGGCTTCGGCGGAGGCGGCGCAGCCGGTGGCGCGGGCTACGGCGGCGCTTCCGCCGGCGGCTACGGCGCCCCGTCCGCCCCCCGGCCCGCGGGACCCCAGCCGGGTCCGTCCGCGCCCGCTCCTTCCCAGGGCGGTGCACCGGCCGCGCCGGCTCCGGCCGCCCCCGCTCCGCAGCCCGCCCGGCCCCCCGAGCCGGTGCCCGTAGCGCCCGAGGACGACATCCCCGAGGACGACGACCCCGACCTGGACGAGTCCGCCCTGTCCGGCCAGGCACTGATCGTGCGGGAGCTGGGGGCGACGGTGGTCGAGGAGTTCACCCACGAGTAGCGGGGCCGCCGGCCTGCCGGCCGGCCCCTCGTTCGTAGGAACGCACAGGAAGCCCACCCGGCGGACTTCGGCGACCTTGCCAGTAGGCTGACCCCCGTGAAGGTCCTCGTCATCGGCAGCGGTGCCCGCGAACACGCCCTGTGCCGCTCCCTGTCCCTCGACCCCGACATCACCGCCCTGCACTGCGCACCCGGCAACGCCGGCATCGCCGAGGTGGCCGAGCTGCACCAGGTCGACGCGCTGGACGGCAAGGCCGTGGCCGCGCTGGCCGGCGACCTCGGGGCCGACCTCGTCGTCGTCGGTCCGGAGGCCCCGCTGGTCGCCGGTGTGGCGGACGCGGTGCGCGAGGCGGGCATCCCGGTGTTCGGCCCCTCCCGGGAGGCCGCGCAGCTCGAGGGTTCCAAGGCCTTCGCCAAGGAGGTGATGGCGGCGGCCGGGGTGCCGACCGCGCGGTCGTACGTCTGCACCACGGAGGCCGAGGTCGCCGAGGCCCTGGACGCCTTCGGGGCGCCCTACGTCGTCAAGGACGACGGTCTCGCCGCGGGCAAGGGCGTCGTGGTCACCTCCGACCCGGACGCCGCGAAGGCGCACGCCGCGGCCTGCGTGGGGGTGGCTCACCCGCCTTCCGGGCAGCGGGGCAGGGTGGTCGTCGAGGAGTTCCTCGACGGTCCCGAGGTGTCACTGTTCGCCGTCACCGACGGCCGGACCGTCGTCCCGCTCCAGCCCGCCCAGGACTTCAAGCGCGCCCTGGACGGCGACGAGGGCCCCAACACCGGTGGCATGGGTGCCTACTCGCCGCTGCCGTGGGCGGACCCGAAGCTGGTCGACGAGGTGCTCCGGACGGTGCTGCGGCCGACCGTGGACGAGATGCGGCGCCGGGGCACCCCGTTCTCCGGGCTGCTGTACGCCGGCCTCGCGATCACCTCGCGCGGCGTGCGCGTCATCGAGTTCAACGCCCGCTTCGGCGACCCCGAGACCCAGGTCGTGCTGGCCCGCCTGCGGACCCCGCTGGCCGGCGTCCTGCTCGCCGCCGCGAACGGCACCCTGGCCGACCTCGAGCCGCTGCGCTGGAGCGAGGACGCGGCCGTCACCGTGGTCGTCGCCTCGCACAACTACCCCGGCACCCCGCGCACCGGCGACCCCATCACCGGTCTCGACGAGGTGGCCGCCGAGGACGCCCCGCACGCCTACGTCCTGCACGCCGGGACGAGGCGCGACGGTGACGCGGTTGTGAGCGCGGGCGGGCGGGTGCTCTCGGTCACGGCCACCGGCGAGGACCTGTCCGCGGCCCGCGAGCGGGCGTACCGGGCGGTGGACCGCATCCGTCTCGACGGCTCCCAGCACCGCACGGACATCGCCGCACGCGCGGCGGGCGCCTGACCGGCCCGCCCCGCCCCTCCCGCCCCTCCCGCTCCTCTCACCCGTCTCGCTCCCGGCGCCGCGTCGGCCGGTGTCCGCCCGCCGCGACGCCCGGCGGGCACTCTCGCGCACCGGCCGAGAGCCCGAGGTACATCCAGTACGAGGGCTTCCGGACGGCCCGCTGCGGGCGCCCCGCCGGACGCTGATCCGAACGCGACACCCCAGGCCCCGGACCCGCGATCCGGGGCCTGACCCTTGCTGTCCGTCGGTCACCTCTGACCAAGGCCATTCCATCGAGTGACCAATCCCCCATACGGCTGACGGGGACCGGGGCCCCAACTATGGTGCGGCGCAAGCGTTCCGGCACTTGGCCCACCGGCATTGCGATGTCAGTGACGGGTGCCACAGTGGGGGAGTGAGCAACGCCAGGACAGCGTGGGACCGGCAGGGAGGGGGTGAGGTCCGATCATGACCGGAACCGGAGTCGAGGCGGGCGCGCAGGCCGCGCGTTCGCGGGCCCTGGCCGTGCTGCGTGTCCGCGGCAGGGCCCTGGGCGTGGCCCTGCTGCCCGCGGCCGTCGAGGTGGTCCTGCTGACGGGCGGCGCCACCGGCCGGCTCACCGGTCCGGGCTGGGACACCGCCCGCTGGGCCGTGGGCGTGCCGGCCGCGCTCGTGCTGCTGGCCGCGGCCGGCGTCGCGCTGGTGGTGGCCCGTGCCCGCCCGGCCGTGAGTCCCACGGTCCCGGTCGCCGAGGAATCGGCGCCGGACCTCTACCGGCTGGTGCGGGACCTCGCCGACCGGCTCGACGTCCCGGCGCCCTCGGCCATAGCGCTCACCCCGGACTGCGACAGCTGGCTGGAGGACCGGGCCCACCCGGCCCACGGCCCGCCCCCGCGGCCGACGCGTGACGAGGACGCAACGGCGGGCCCCGGTCCCGGACCGGGCCTCGACGGCCGACGGCGGGCCGCCACCGCGCCCGTCCTCGTGATCGGCTCCCCGTTCCTGTGGTGGATGCGCGTCGGTGAGCTGCGGGCGGTCCTCGCCCCGGTCGTCGCCGGTACGGGACCCTCCGCGCACCCGGACATAGCCGCGGCCCGCCGCTTCGTGCGCGGACTCGACGCCACGGTGGCGGTCGCCTCGACGCCCGGCCGCTGCCCGCTGATCCGGGTGGTGTGCGCCGGTCTCGGCTGGCTCGCCCGGCTGATGCTGCGCGCCTGCCGCGAACACGCGGCCCTGATGGAGCGCGGGGTCGCCGCGGCCGCCGCCGAGCGCGCGCAGAGCGTGGACTACGGACTGCGGATCGTCGCCCAGGAGCAGGTCGGCCTCGCCTACGCGGGCTGGGACCGGCTGCTGACCAAGGTGGCGCTGCCCGCCTGGCGCATGGGCCGCTGGCCCTCCCGGCTGGACGCGGGTGTGGTGTCCGCCCTGACCGAGCTGTCCCGGCGCGACCGCCTGGCCGAGGGCTTCGCCTCCCGCCTCGGAGAGCGTCCCGCCTGCGACCTCCTGGAGGAGCCCGGCGCGGTGGACGAGGCCGCCTCCCTGCTCGCCGCCCGCCTGTTCCACGGCGGGCCGGCCGAGACCGGCCCGGACTGGGCGCCGGTGGACTGGCAGGCGTACCCGGAGGAGGTCGTCGATCGCACCTGGCGTGCCCACGCGGCACGGCTGCACCGCGTCCTGGACTCCCTCGGCGTCCGGCCCGTCCTCGTCGCTCCCGGCCAGGGCGGCCCCACGCTGGCCCGGGTCCTGGACCACCTCGCGGAACCCGGCCACCCGGCCACCGGGGGCACGCCCGACCCGGCCGGGAGCCCGGACGGCACGCGTCCGGCGGCCCCGGACGTGATCACCGGTGACGGGTCCGTCGCTTCGGCCGACCACCCGAACCCGCCCGATGAGCGGGCCGCCGCCGCGGACACCGCCACCGGGGACGCGGACGTCGCCGCGACCGGTCGGCCCGGCCCGGCCGCCGGGCCGACCGCCACCGTGGGCACCAACCAGTACGACGACACCATCGAGGACGACGAGACCACCGAGGACGACGGCACCGGCGCCGATGACGACGACGCCGACCCCGGTACCGAGCGCAGCGCGATCCTGGCCGCCGGACTGAGCGCGGAGCTGGCCCGGGAGGAGGCCGCGGCACCGAAGGGCGCGACCGCCGCCGGGCTGTTTCCGGACAGCTCGCTCTGGGACGACGGAGCCCTGCCGCTGTTCCCGCTCCAGCCCCCGCGCACCGGCCGGGACCTGCTCGCCGACCACGTCACGGCGATGGTCTGCTGCGCCGCCGTGGACACGGCCGGCGCGGCCCCCGCCCTCGACTGGCTGGACGGCCCCTCGCTGCTGCTGGACGGCGAGCGGGCCGCCGACCTCGGACCCAAGGTGCTGCACCTGATCGAGGAGGGCGACCCCGGCCCGCTGCGCGACTGGCTGAGCGCGTCCGGGATACGCCCGGAGAAGCCGGTGCGGCTCGTCTGACGCCCCGCTCCCGGCTCGCCGGGCATCGTGCCGGGGGCCCTGCCGGATCCGGTGCCTAACGGAGCCCGGACTTCCAGTTCAGGTCAATTCGCAACGAACAGTGACCAGATCCGTGCGTTATGTGATGTGCTGGGACCGACCGCGCACATGGCAACCGACCGCGCACATGGCAAAGGCACGCGACATACGACAGCACGACCGAGCAGCACGCACCACGCTGGCAACGGGGGCATGAGGGAGGGGAGCGTCCATGGCCTCGGACCACATCCGCCGCTGGGAGTCCGGAGCGCTCGCGCACGCCGTCACGGACCCCTTCGGCCAGGGACCGGTGCCCTGGCTGCGCGGCAGTGAGACGTACTTCGACGACACCGGGCACGTCGTGCCCTGGTACGTCGACCCGAGCCCGCAGCAGCCCGCCGGCGAGCGCCCGCGCATCCCCGCGCCGCGCACGGCCGGGCAGGGGCCCCGTTCGGCCGACGACGTGCACCGCCAGATCAAGGGCTTCACCTCCACCGGGGCGGTCGCGCCCGGCGAGGCTATCGACTTCCACATCACCGTCGACCCGCCGCAGCAGTTCGGCGTCGACATCTACCGGATCGGGCACTACGGCGGAGACGGCGCCTCGAAGATCACCACCAGCCCCCGGCTCTCCGGCATCGTCCAACTCCCGCCGCTGGCCGCCGACCGCACGGTGTCCTGCCACCACTGGTGGCTCTCCTGGCGCCTCCAGGTGCCTTCGCACTGGACCGTCGGCGCCTATGTGGCCGTGCTCACCACCGCCGACGGCTACCGCTCCCACGTGCCCTTCACGGTCCGCGACGACCACCCGGCCGACCTGCTCCTGCTGCTGCCCGACATCACCTGGCAGGCGTACAACCTCTACCCGGAGGACGGCCGCACCGGCGCCAGCCTGTACCACGCCTGGGACGAGAAGGGCTGTCTGCTCGGCGAGGCGGACGCGGCCACCACGGTCTCCTTCGACCGCCCGTACGCGGGCGCCGGGCTGCCCCTGCACGTCGGCCACGCCTACGACTTCATCCGCTGGGCCGAGCGCTACGGCTACGACATCGCCTACGCCGACGCCCGCGACCTGCACGCCGGCCGCGTCGACCCCACCCGGTACCGGGGGCTGGTCTTCCCCGGCCACGACGAGTACTGGTCGGTGCCGATGCGCCGGGCCGTGGAGAACGCCCGGGACCACGGCACCTCCCTGGTCTTCCTCTCCGCGAACACCATGTACTGGCAGGTGGAGCTGGGCCCGTCCGCGTCCGGCGTGCCCGACCGGCTGCTGACCTGCCGCAAGCGCAGAGGCCCGGGAAAGGCGGTGCTGTGGCGCGAGACCGGCCGGCCCGAGCAGCAGCTCGTCGGCATCCAGTACGCGGGCCGTGTCCCCGAGCCGCATCCGCTGATCGTCCGCAACGCGGGCCACTGGCTGTGGGACGCGACCGGGGCGCGCGAGGGCGACGGGATCGAGGGCCTGGTGGCCGGAGAGGCGGACCGCTACTTCCCGCGCACCCCGCTGCCCGAGCACGACGAGCGCGTGCTGCTCGCGCACTCCCCCTACACCGACAACGAAGGCGTCCGCCGGCACCAGGAGACGTCCCTCTACCGGGCCCCCTCCGGTGCCTGGGTGTTCGCCTCCGGCACCTTCGCCTGGTCGCCGTCCCTGGACCGTCCCGGCCACGTGGATCCGCGTATCCAGCGGGCCACGGCGAACCTGCTGGACCGCATCTGCAAACGGGACTGACCCGCTGTCGTCGGCGCATGTCCGATACGGGACAATCGAGCCATTGGACAGAACCACGGGGAGGAACCGTGTCCGGATTCGTAGAAAAGCCCGAGCCGATCCAGGTTCCGGGCCTGGTGCACCTGCACACCGGCAAGGTGCGCGAGCTGTACCGGAACGAGGCGGGCGACCTCGTGATGGTCGCCAGCGACCGCTTGTCCGCCTACGACTGGGTGCTGCCCACGGAGATCCCCGACAAGGGCCGCGTCCTCACCCGGCTCTCCCTGTGGTGGTTCGACCAACTGCGCGACCTGGCCCCGAACCACGTGATCAGTACCGAGCTCCCCGAGCACGCCCCCGCCGACTGGGCCGGTCGCACGCTGGTCTGCAAGTCCCTGCGGATGGTCCCGGTCGAGTGCGTGGCCCGCGGCTACCTCACCGGCTCGGGCCTCGCCGAGTACGACGAGTCCCGCACCGTCTGCGGACTGGCCCTGCCCGAGGGCCTCGTGGACGGATCGGAGCTGCCCGCCCCGATCTTCACCCCGGCGACCAAGGCCGAGGTCGGCGAGCACGACGAGAACGTCTCCTACGAGGAGGTCGCCCGCCAGGTCGGCGCGGACACCGCCGCCCAGCTCCGGCAGTCCACGCTCGCCGTGTACTCCCGCGCCCGGGACATCGCCCGCGACCGCGGAATCATCCTGGCCGACACCAAGTTCGAGTTCGGCTTCGACGGTGACACCCTGGTCCTCGCCGACGAGGTGCTCACCCCGGACTCCTCCCGCTTCTGGCCGGCCGACCGGTGGCAGCCCGGCCGCGCTCAGCCGTCGTACGACAAGCAGTACGTCCGGGACTGGCTGACCTCCGCGGAGTCCGGCTGGGACCGCCGGAGCGAGCAGCCCCCGCCGGCGCTGCCGCGGCAGGTGGTCGAGGCGACCCGGCAGAAGTACGTGGACGCGTACGAGCGGCTCACCGGCACGGCCTGGTCCTGAGACGACGGAACCCCGGTCCCCGGAGAGGTTCCGGGACATGCGAAAAGCCCCCGGCCGGAACCGGGGGCTTCACCATGGAGCGGACGACGAGGCTCGAACTCGCGACCTCAACCTTGGCAAGGTTGCGCTCTACCAACTGAGCTACGTCCGCACTGCGCCGTGGCGCGAGAGCAACTATACCCAACCTCGCGGGTGCGCGGGACGCACCGCCGCACGCCGGGCCCGGCGCCGGACCCGGCCGGGACCGGCGCCGGGCCGGTCCCGGGCGGGAGGCGGGTTCCGGCGGGGGGTCAACTCCGTGTCCGCGCGGCGGTTTCCGCAGAGCGTGGTGCGCATGGTGCGGGTGGGGCGTCGGGCGCCGGGGCTCCGCCGGTGCGGGCCCGTTCGGTGTGGCGACCCTCACATGTGCGGTGCCCGCGATCGGCGTTCGGGAGGATGCGGGCGCACGAAAGAGCCCCGGTCCACAGGACCGGGGCTCCTTTTCCGAGCGGACGACGAGGCTCGAACTCGCGACCTCAACCTTGGCAAGGTTGCGCTCTACCAACTGAGCTACGTCCGCACTGCCCCCGACCGGCTCCCACCGATCGGTGCGAGCACCAGCCTACCTGATCCACAGGAGTGGTCAGAACGACCGGTGCCAGAGCGGGTGACAGGAATTGCACACTGCGCCTTCCCCCTGGAAGGGGGATGTTCTACTACTGAACTACACCCGCACGGTCCGCGGGATCCGGCCTCTCGGCCTCGCCCCTCGGCGTGTCCCAGACATTAGCTGATCAGCAGGGGGGTAGCGCAAGTCGCCTCCCGGGACGGCCAAGTGCACGGCCCCCAGGGCCCGCTGACGGACCCTGGGGGCTCGCCCCTTCGCGGGCCCTCACTGCGCGGCGCTGAACGCCTCGTAGACCTTCTTCGGGATGCGTCCGCGTGCCGGCACGTCCATCTTGTTCGCCTGGGCCCAGGCCCGTACGGCCGCCGGGTCGGGGGCGACCTCGGTCTGCTTGTACGCCTTGCCGGACCGCGAGCGCTTGCGGCCCGCCTCCACGTAGGGCGCGAGCGCCTTGCGCAGCTCTCCGGCGTTTGTTTCGTTCAGGTCGATCTCGTACGACTTGCCGTCGAGTCCGAAGGCGATCGTCTCCGCCGCTTCCGAGCCGTCGATGTCGTCAAAGAGAGTGACCACGACCTTTTGCGCCACGAATATCGGTCCCTTCGTGCGGCACGTCGATACAGCTCATCCGGCGATGACGTGCCGAGTATCGGCTATTGCCAATTCATTTGTACAGTGCCCGGCAATGCAAAGTGAAGCCCGACTAAATCCGCCCGCGTGTCTCCGCGCAATAGATGTCGTGGGCCGGGTCCGTGGAACTTTCCCAGAACTTTTCGCGAGGGAGCGCACCCGTCACCCGATCGTGATGCGGCTCACGTAGTTTCCTCCAACTCTACTCGCGTAGAAATTTTGTGCGGGTAGTCTGAAGGAACCTGCTCAGCACCACACACCGGGAGTGCCAGTGGCACGCGTCGTAGTCGACGTCATGCTCAAGCCGGAGATCCTCGACCCCCAGGGCCAGGCGGTCCAGCGTGCGCTGCCGCGCCTGGGTTTCGAGGGGATCTCGGACGTCCGCCAGGGAAAGCGTTTCGAACTGGAAGTTGACGGGCCGGTCGACGAGGCCGTGCTCGCCCGCATCCACGATCTTGCGGAATCCTTCCTCGCCAACACGGTGATCGAGGACTTCATCGTCAAGGTGGAAGAGGGCGCGGAAGTCGCGGAGGCGGCCAAGTGACCGCTCGTATTGGCGTCGTCACTTTCCCGGGAAGTCTCGATGACCGGGACACCCGGCGCGCGATCCGCCTCGCGGGCGCCGAACCGGTCGCACTCTGGCACAAGGACAAGGACCTCAAGCAGGTCGACGCCGTGGTGCTGCCCGGCGGTTTCTCCTACGGCGACTATCTGCGGGCCGGCGCCATCTCCCGCTTCTCGCCGGTGATGGAGACGGTCATCGAGCAGGCGAGGTCCGGACTTCCGGTCCTCGGTATCTGCAACGGCTTCCAGGTCCTCACCGAGGCCCACCTCCTGCCGGGCGGCATGCTGGGCAACGACCACCTCCACTTCGTCTGCCGCGACCAGAAGCTGCGGGTGGAGAACGCGGAGACGGCCTGGACCGGCGACTACCGCCGGGGCCAGGAGATCAACATCCCGCTGAAGAACATGGACGGCCGGTACGTCGCCGACCAGTACACGCTGGACCGGCTGGAGGCGGAGGGCCTGGTCGCCTTCCGGTACCTCGTCGACGGCGCCGCAGCCGACGGATACGGCAACCCCAACGGCTCGCTCAACGACATCGCCGGCATCACCAACGAGGCCGGGAACGTCGTCGGCCTCATGCCGCACCCCGAGCACGCCGTCGAGCCGCTGATCGGTTCGGGCCGTACCGACGGCCTCCCCTTCTTCACCTCGATCCTCAAGAAGCTGGTCAACGCATGAGCCGGACGCCTCTGGACACGGTCGAGCACGCGGCCGCGACCCCCGACGTCGAGCTGCCCTGGGCCGAACTCGGCCTGAAGAAGGACGAGTACGAGCGGGTGGTGGAGATCCTCGGCCGCCGCCCGACCGGCGCCGAACTCGCCATGTACTCGGTCATGTGGTCCGAGCACTGCTCGTACAAGTCCTCCAAGGTCCACCTGCGCCAGTTCGGCGAGAAGGCGCCCCGGTCGGACGCGCTGCTCGTCGGCATCGGCGAGAACGCCGGCGTCGTGGACGTCGGCCAGGGCTACGCGGTCACCTTCAAGGTCGAGTCGCACAACCACCCGTCGTACGTCGAGCCCTACCAGGGCGCCGCCACCGGTGTCGGCGGCATCGTGCGCGACATCATCGCGATGGGCGCGCGCCCGGTGGCCGTGGTCGACCCGCTGCGCTTCGGCGCGGCCGACCATCCCGACACCAAGCGTGTGCTGCCCGGCGTCGTCGCCGGCATCGGCGGCTACGGCAACTGCCTGGGCCTGCCCAACATCGGCGGCGAGGTCGTCTTCGACGCCTGCTACCAGGGCAACCCGCTGGTCAACGCCGGAGCCATCGGTGTGATGCGGCACGAGGACATCCACCTCGCCAAGGCCTCCGGCGCCGGCAACAAGGTCATCCTGTACGGGGCCCGGACCGGCGGCGACGGCATCGGCGGCGCGTCCATCCTGGCCTCCGAGACCTTCGACGACGCCAAGCCGAGCAAGCGCCCGGCCGTCCAGGTCGGCGACCCCTTCCAGGAGAAGCTGCTCATCGAGTGCACCCTGGAGGCGTTCAAGGAGAAGCTGGTCGTCGGCATCCAGGACCTCGGCGCGGCCGGTCTGTCCTGCGCCACCTCCGAACTGGCCTCCAACGGCTCCGGCGGCATGCGCGTCACCCTGGACGACGTACCGCTGCGCGACTCCACGCTCTCGCCCGAGGAGATCCTCATGAGCGAGTCGCAGGAACGCATGTGCGCGGTGGTCGAGCCCGAGAAGGTCGACAGGTTCCTCGAGATCTGCGACAAGTGGGACGTCATCGCCACGGTCATCGGCGAGGTCACCGACGGCGACCGGCTGGAGATCTTCTGGCACGGCGGCAAGATCGTCGACGTCGACCCGCGCACGGTCGCCCACGAGGGCCCGACCTACGAGCGCCCGTACGCCCGCCCGTCCTGGCAGGACGGGCTCCAGGCGGACGACGCGAACAAGCTGCCGCGGCCGGCGACGGGCGAGGAGCTGCGGGACCAGGTCCTGAAGCTGGTCTCCTCCCCCAACCAGGCCTCCAAGAAGTGGATCACCTCGCAGTACGACCACTTCGTGCAGGGCAACACCGTCCTCGCCCAGCCCGAGGACTCCGGCATGATCCGCATCGACGAGGAGACCGGCCTCGGCGTCGCCATCGCGACGGACGGCAACGGCAGGTACGCCAAGCTGGACCCGTACACGGGCGCCCAGCTCGCCCTCGCCGAGGCCTACCGGAACGTGGCGACGACCGGCGCCCGGCCCCTCGCCATCTCCGACTGCCTGAACTTCGGCTCGCCCGAGGACCCGGCGGTGATGTGGCAGTTCGCGGAGGCCGTCCGCGGGCTGGCGGACGGCTGCCTGCAGCTCGGCACGCCGGTGACCGGCGGCAACGTCTCGCTCTACAACCAGACCGGTGAGGCGGCCATCCACCCGACGCCGGTGGTCGCCGTCCTCGGCGTCATCGACGACGTGGCCCGCCGCACCCCGGTCGCCTTCCAGGAGGAGGGCCAGCTCCTGTACCTCCTCGGCGACACGCGGGAGGAGTTCGGCGGCTCGGCCTGGTCCCAGGTGGTCCACGACCACCTCGGCGGTCTGCCCCCGAAGGTCGACCTGGAGCGTGAGCGGCTGCTGGCCGAGATCCTGATCTCCGCCTCCCGCGACGGCATGATCGACTCCGCGCACGACCTGTCGGACGGCGGTCTGGTCCAGGCGGTCGTGGAGTCGGCGCTGCTCGGCCGCAAGGGCGCCCGGCTGGTCGTCCCGGACGGTCTGGACGCCTTCACCTTCCTGTTCTCCGAGTCGGCCGGCCGCGCCGTCGTCGCCGTGCCGCGCTCGGAGGAGGTCCGCTTCAACGACATGTGCGGCGCACGCGGCCTGCCGGCCACCCGCATCGGTGTCGTGGACGGCGACTCGGTCGAGGTCCAGGGCGCGTTCGCGCTCCCCCTCACGGAGCTGAGCGAGGCCCACGAGGCGACGATCCCGGCGCTGCTGGCGTAACCCGCGCACCGCGCACCGCGCACCGCGCACCCCAGGCCCCGTCCGGCGCACCGGACGGGGCCTGCACGTCCTGCGGGACGGGGCCCGCACCTGCCGCGGGACGGCGTCCGCGCGTCCCGCGCCCCGGCCCGCGGCGCGACCGAGGGGCCCGCCGGGGCGCCGGCCGACCGCTCTGCCGCGCACTGCCGTTCGGCTGTGCGGCCCACGGGCCGGCCGTGGGCGGGGCAGCGACGCGCGGGCCCGCGGCGGAACGCCGGCTCCGCCGCGGAGGCGTGGGCCGCCCCCCCGTGTGCGCCCGCCACCGTGCGCCGCGGCGGCACCGCGGCCCCGGCCGGGTCGCCGACGGCGCCCGGGCCGCGCGGGTGGGAACCGGCTGATCCCGGCCCGCCGTGCGGCATAGGGTCACTGGCATGTCTCCGGCCAAGAGGCGCGCCCGCGCATACGACCCCGCCAGGACCCGTGCCGCGGTCCTCGCCCAGCTCGGCAACGTACGGGAGGCAGTCCGGGGCCTGGGCCCCGAGCAGCTCGCCCGGCCCACCGGGCTCGGCTCGTGGACCGTGCGGGACCTGGTCGCGCACGTCGGCACGACCGTCACCGCGGTCCACCGCGCCCTGGAGCTGCCCGCACCGCCGAAGCAGGACGTCCGGGTGGCCGAGTGGCCGTTGGCCACCGCGGCCGACTCCGCCGCCGTCGACGAGCTCGCCCCCGGCCCGGCGAGCGGGCGGCCCGGCCTCGACGCCTACCTCGCCGAGGCCGACGCCGGCCTGCGCGCCCTGCTCGACGCCCATCCCGGAGGCAGGCTCCTGCGGACCGACGCGGGTGCCCTCCCGCTGGACGACTACCTCGTCACCCGCGCCGTCGAACTCGTCGTGCACACCGACGACCTCAACTCCGCCGTGCCCGGCCTGGAGGTGCCCCAGGACCGCCAGGCGCTGGCCGCCGCCACCCGGCTCCTCGCCGACGCCCTGGCCGTGAAGGCGCCCGGCGCCTCCACCGAGGTACGGGTTCCGCCGTACGCCGTGGTGCAGTGCGTCGAGGGGCCCCGGCACACCAGGGGCACCCCTCCCAGCGTCGTGGAGACCGATCCGCTGACCTGGATCCGGCTGGCCACCGGCCGACTGGACTTCGCGGCCGCCGTCGCCGGGGCGATGGTCGGCGCCAGCGGGGAGCGGGCCGACATCGGGGAACTGCTGCCGCTCATGAGGTGAGGGAACCGGTGGCGGGGCCGCCACGTCGAATCCGCATGAAACGGTACAAGCAGCGCATGTCCCTGATGGCGGTCGCCGTGCTCGTCCCGCTCACGGTGGCCTGTGGCAGCACCCCCTCCGGGCAGGCGAACAGCGGCTCGGCGGGCGCGCGGCAGCCCGTGACCGGCGTCGACTGGCGGGTCGACGACCTCAGCGCCGGCGGCACCACCCTGCGGGCGCCCGCCACCGCGCGCCTGCGGATCGACGCCGACGGCCGGGCGGGTGGCAATCTCGGCTGCAACGGCTTCGGTGCCCGGGTCACCGTGCGCGGCGACCGCATCACCTTCGGCGACCTCCGGTCCACCAAGATGGCCTGCGGCGAGGACCGCATGACCTTCGAGCGCGCCTTCGCCCGCTTCCTCACCACCGGCACGATCACCGCCAGGACCGCCGACGGGAAGCTGACGCTCACCGACGGCGACGGGGACCGGCTGCGCCTCAGCCGCGACGCACCCGAATGATGTGCGACACCTCACTCACGTGTCCCGCGGTCCACGCCGATCCCGTGCCCGCGAAAGCGGGCCGACCCTCGAGCCAGCCCCGTGTCACCGCTCTGACCTGCGAAAGCCAGGAAACCGCCAAGGTGATCGACACCTGCCGCTCCGAGGCCGGTGCCCATCCCCAATTCGGACCAGTGGTCGACCTCGCCTACACTCGGTGCCGTGCCACGTGGTGACGGTCGACTCAATCACGATCTGCTTCCCGGCGAGAAGGGCCCCCAGGACGCTTGCGGCGTCTTCGGTGTCTGGGCTCCGGGTGAAGAGGTCGCAAAGCTCACGTACTTCGGGCTCTACGCCCTCCAGCACCGGGGTCAGGAATCCGCGGGAATCGCGGTCAGCAACGGCTCCCAGATCCTCGTCTTCAAGGACATGGGCCTGGTCTCCCAGGTCTTCGACGAGACCTCGCTCGGCTCGCTCCAGGGTCATATCGCGGTCGGACACGCCCGCTACTCGACCACCGGCGCCTCCGTGTGGGAGAACGCCCAGCCGACGTTCCGCGCCACCGCGCACGGCTCGATCGCGCTCGGCCACAACGGCAACCTGGTCAACACGGCGCAGCTCGCCGAGATGGTCGCCGACCTGCCCAAGGACAACAACGGCCGCTCCACCCGGGTCGCGGCCACCAACGACACCGACCTGCTGACGGCCCTGCTGGCCGCCCAGGCCGACGAGGACGGCAAGCCGCTGACCATCGAGGAGGCCGCCCACGCCGTCCTCCCGCGGGTCAAGGGCGCCTTCAGCCTCGTCTTCATGGACGAGCACACCCTCTACGCCGCCCGCGACCCGCAGGGCATCCGCCCGCTGGTCCTCGGCCGGCTGGAGCGCGGCTGGGTGGTCGCCTCGGAGTCCGCCGCCCTCGACATCTGCGGCGCCAGCTTCGTGCGGGAGATCGAGCCGGGCGAGTTCGTCGCCATCGACGAGAACGGTCTGCGCACCTCCCGATTCGCGGAAGCGAAGCCCAAGGGCTGTGTCTTCGAGTACGTGTACCTGGCCCGCCCGGACACCGACATCGCCGGCCGGAACGTGTACCTCTCCCGCGTCGAGATGGGCCGCCGCCTCGCCAAGGAGGCCCCGGTCGAGGCCGACCTGGTCATAGCGACACCGGAGTCGGGTACCCCGGCCGCCATCGGCTACGCGGAGGCCTCCGGCATCCCGTTCGGGGCCGGCCTGGTGAAGAACGCCTACGTCGGCCGGACCTTCATCCAGCCGTCGCAGACCATCCGCCAGCTCGGCATCCGCCTGAAGCTGAACCCCCTGAAGGAAGTCATCAAGGGCAAGCGGCTGGTCGTGGTCGACGACTCGATCGTGCGCGGCAACACCCAGCGGGCCCTGGTCCGCATGCTGCGCGAGGCGGGCGCGGCCGAGGTCCACATCCGGATCTCCTCCCCGCCGGTGAAGTGGCCCTGCTTCTTCGGCATCGACTTCGCCACTCGCGCGGAGCTGATCGCCAACGGGATGACCATCGACGAGATCGGCACCTCGCTCGGCGCCGACTCGCTGGCGTACATCTCCATCGACGGAATGATCGAGGCGACCACCATCGCCAAGCCGGACCTGTGCCGTGCCTGCTTCGACGGCGAGTACCCGATGGACCTGCCGGACCCCGAGCTGCTCGGCAAGCAGCTTCTGGAGACCGAGCTCGCGGCCGGTCCGGCCGCCACGGCCGCCTCCGACGCGATCCGGCGCCCGTAACACCCCTGCAGTACGACACGAAAGCTCTCACAGTCATGTCTGAGACAACTGGTGCCAGCTACGCAGCGGCGGGCGTCGACATCGAGGCGGGCGACCGCGCCGTGGAACTCATGAAGGAGTGGGTGAAGAAGACCCGGCGCCCCGAGGTGCTGGGCGGCATCGGCGGCTTCGCCGGACTCTTCGACGCCTCCGCGCTCAAGCGCTACGAGCGCCCGCTGCTCGCCTCCGCCACCGACGGTGTCGGTACGAAGGTCGACATCGCGCGCCGGCTGGGCGTCTACGACACCATCGGCCACGACCTGGTAGCCATGGTCATGGACGACATCGTGGTGTGCGGTGCCGAGCCGCTGTTCATGACGGACTACATCTGCGTGGGCAAGGTCCACCCCGAGCGCGTCGCCGCCATCGTCAAGGGCATCGCGGAGGGCTGCGTACTGGCCGGCTGCGCCCTGGTGGGCGGCGAGACGGCGGAGCACCCGGGCCTGCTCGGCGCGGACGACTTCGACGTCGCCGGCGCCGGCACCGGTGTGGTGGAGGCCGACCGGCTGCTGGGCCCGGATCGTATCCGCAAGGGTGACACCGTGATCGCCATGGCGTCCTCCGGGCTTCACTCCAACGGGTACTCCCTGGTCCGCCATGTGCTGCTGGACCGCGCGGGCCTGACGCTCGAGTCCGAGGTGGCCGAACTGGGCCGCACCCTCGGCGAGGAACTGCTGGAGCCCACCAGGATCTACTCGCTGGACTGCCTGGCGCTGACCCGTACCGCCGAGGTCCACGCGTACAGCCACGTCACCGGCGGCGGGCTCGCGGCCAACCTGGCCCGGGTCGTGCCGGACGGGCTGCACGCCGTGGTCGACCGTTCCACCTGGACCCCGGGCGCGGTGTTCGACCTGGTCGGCAGGACCGGTGACGTCGAGCGCCTGGAGCTGGAGAAGACGCTCAACATGGGCGTCGGCATGATCGCGATCGTTCCGGAGGAGTCCACGGACGTGGCCCTGGCCACCCTGGCCGACCGCGGGGTCGACGCATGGGTGGCCGGTGAGATCACCGACCGCGGTGACAGGCAGACCGGCGCCGAGCTGGTCGGGGACTACGCGGTCTGACCCTGCGGACAGCACAGAAGCCGGTCGGTGGCTGTGCCACCGACCGGATACGTGCTCAGTGCAAGGTCAAGCGCCGCGACGATGTTGTGAGGGACCGTCGTCCTCGTCCTCGTCGTCCTCATAGAGGTCGGCGTAGCGCGAGTACAGGTCGTCGTCTTCGTCCTCATCGTCCTCGAACGGCTCGCTGTTCGGCGGCTGGCTCGAAGTTGATGCGCCCAGTTCATTGGCCAGACGTGACAGGTCAGTCCCACCGCTGTTGTACTTCAGCTGGCGGGCGACCTTTGTCTGCTTGGCCTTGGCCCGGCCGCGCCCCATGGCTCGACCCCCTCGGTGACGGGGCTCGACGGCCCCAGAGTCTGACACGCGTTCATGATCGGAACGGACCCTCCGTGGAGAGGCCGGTCCGTAGGGCTTCCACGGTACCTGAGCCCGCGCCCATACGGTACGTCGCCCGCAGCACGCGCGTGTGCACAGGGGCCGTGAGGTGCCCCGTCCTTGCTGGTCAATGGCGATTTTAACCACTTATCGGGGTACGACCCGCCGACGGAAGTGAGAGTTCTCTCCAAGTTCCCGTCGGCGGGTACCGCCCACCTGTGCGATCGGACGTCCGATCGGGGCTTCCGGGGCACGGTGGCGGCGCGGGTCAGCGGGCCGCGCGGGCCTCGGCCATCCGCTGCTGGGCGATCCGGTCGGCCGCCGCGGCCGGCGGGATCCCGTCCTCCTTCGCACGTGCGAAGATCGCCAAGGTGGTGTCGAAGATCTTCGCCGCCTTGGCCCTGCACCGGTCGAAGTCGAACCCGTGCAGCTCGTCCGCCACCTGGATGACCCCGCCGGCGTTCACCACGTAGTCCGGCGCGTAGAGGATCCCGCGGTCGGCGAGGTCCTTCTCCACACCCGGATGGGCGAGCTGGTTGTTGGCCGCGCCGCAGACCACCCTGGCGGTGAGCACCGGCACGGAGTGGTCGTTCAGCGCGCCGCCGAGCGCGCAGGGCGCGTAGATGTCGAGCCCGTCGAGACGGATCAGCGCCTCGGTGTCGGCGACCGCCGTCACCCCGGGGTGCTCGCCGAGGACGCGCTGGACGGCCTCCGCGCGCACGTCCGTGATCACGACCTCCGCGCCCTCGTCCAGCAGGTGCCGGACCAGGTGGTGGCCGACCTTGCCGACGCCGGCGATGCCGACCTTGCGGCCGCGCAGCGAGGGGTCGCCCCACAGGTGCTGGGCGGAGGCGCGCATGCCCTGGTAGACGCCGAAGGCGGTGAGCACGGAGGAGTCGCCGGCGCCGCCGTTCTCGGGGGAGCGGCCGGTGGTCCAGCGGCACTCGCGGGCCACGACGTCCATGTCGGCGACATACGTGCCGACGTCGCACGCGGTGACGTAGCGACCGCCGAGCGAGGCGACCATGCGGCCGTAGGCGAGCAGCAGCTCCTCGGTCTTGTCGCGCTCCGGGTCACCGATGATCACGGCCTTGCCGCCGCCGTGGTCCAGACCGGCCATGGCGTTCTTGTACGACATCCCGCGCGCGAGGTTCAGGGCGTCGGCCACGGCCTCGGCCTCGGTGGCGTAGGGGTAGAAGCGCGTACCGCCGAGGGCCGGGCCCAGGGCGGTGGAGTGGAGGGCGATCACGGCCTTGAGACCGCTGGCGCGGTCCTGGCAGAGCACGACCTGCTCATGGCCGCCCTGGTCCGACTGGAACAGGGTGTGCAGGACATCAGCAGGCGCGCCGGTTACGTCGGTCACTGTGGTGACTCCTGTGTAAGTAGCGGCGAGTGGGGTGCGGCCCCGTACGGGTGGCGGGGTCGTGGCATGAGCGTAGAGCCTCGGGTCCCTCACCATCCGCGCAGTGTTCAGGATCACTCTCCGGGGCCGTCTACGCACGTATCACCGTGAAACGATTTGGTGTGGTTTCGAGCCCGGCCCGATGGGGAGGGAGCAGGCGTGCCCAAGGTGTCCTCCGTGGTCGTCCCGTATGCCGCGTACCTGCGTGTGTACGAACCGCTGACCGCCTTCCCGGAACCCGAGCGCACCCACTGGGCCCGCTACGCCCGGCGCCCGGACCGTCCCACCTACCAGGACGAACTGCGCCGTTCGCTCGCCGACTTGCTGCCCACCCCACCGGTCCCGGTGCCGGTGCACGAGAGCGGCGACGCCTTCGTGCTGGAGAGTGGCGGGGTGCTCTGCGTATGCCCCTGGCGGACCCGGCTGCGCGGCTGGCTGGCCCTGGCGGGCCTCGGCGAGGAACTGCCCCCGCCGGTGCTGGACGCGGTGCTGCCGCCGGTGGTGCGCCGCCAGGCCGCCCAGGACTACGAGCGCTGGCTGGCCCGCAACCCCGACGCCCGGCCCTGGATCCGCACCGCGACCTGGCAGATCCCGCTGAACTGGTTCGTGCTGGTCGCCGACGGGGAGCGGCGGTACGACGAGGCGTCCGGCGAGGTGCCGGCGATGCTGCGCTACCGCACCCCGATGGTGCAGGCCCGGCGGCGGGTGGCCCGGGCGCTGCGCACGCTGCGGGACACCGTCGAGGAAGGGCCGCTGATCGACGGTCTGGTCGACGTCGGCCGCTGGCTGGAGGAGTTCCACCCGCGCTCGGTGGTCGAGCTGGACTACGGCGGCCTGGTGCACGCCGTGCCGGCCGGCGACCTGGCGGACGACCACTCGGCCGCGGACGTGGCCGACGGCATCGAGGCGCTGCGCCGCGGCGACGGGGCGGCCGCCGGTGAGGCGTACGGGCGGCTGGTGGAGCGGTGGCGGGCGGTGCGGGACCGGCGTTCCGCGAACTGAGTGACGTACGTCACGGTCCGAATCGCCCCGAACAGCGTACGGTCTAGGGCACTTAGACCGCCTGACGGGATGTTGGTACCGGATCCGGGCTTATGTCCCAAGGGTGATGGACAGCACGTACAAGTGCCTTGCCCTGGTTGCCACCCCTCATGCCAAAATAGGACAAGGAGTCCGGGGAGGGCTCCTCCGCTCAACTATGCTCCATCATGAGCGGATTCTCCGCATTGCACGCTATAGGGGGTCTGGTGACTCCTGATCGCCCCCGTGACTGATCGTCACAGTGGCGTGACTGTCCGCTATGGCATGGTCCATCGGCTTCCGTCGCTGATGAACACCTGGGAGGGCAATTCCATCGGTTTGGCCGACGCGGCTGGACAGATGGTGTAGTTGTAGTGCCGAGGACAAGCCGTTCGTCCTATAACCGACTCGACCCGCGTCCACCATTTCGGGCAACGCGGGTCAAGGTGCAGAATTTAGAGGAAAGAACCGAGAAGGTTCGGTTCTCCCGAGGAGGCCGCTCATGACCGCTCGCACCCCTGATGCCGAGCCGCTGCTGACCCCGGCTGAGGTCGCCACCATGTTCCGTGTCGACCCCAAGACGGTCACGCGGTGGGCGAAGGCCGGCAAGCTCACGTCGATCCGTACGCTCGGCGGGCACCGCCGCTACCGCGAAGCCGAGGTCCGCGCACTGCTCGCGGGCATCCCGCAGCAGCGCAGCGAGGCCTGAACAACTGAAAACCGGGCGAAACGGTCGATCCCCCAACTGGCCGAGACGCCCGAACCCTAGCTCCAAGCGACGCGGGACCTGCCCCAACAGGGCCCACGCCCAAGCCGAAGAGAACGTCGTAGGCAGCGCCACAGGGTGCGTCGTAGATCGCGCTGGACTCCGCCGGGTCCAGCGCGATCTTTTTTGTGCGTCCGCCGGGGGTCGGTGCGGCGGTTGTGAGCGTCCTTGTCGGACTCTGGGGAGGGCTGTCGGATCGGCTGTGCGTGCCTCATGCGGGGAGTGCAATTGCACATATTAAATTGACCAGTTGTATGAGGGGGGTAAGTTCCGCGGTTTTCAAAACTCATGCGGTGACTCCCGTCACACGCAAGAGTGCTTGTTGTTCGCGGCTCGCGTGCGCTATTAGGCATCGCGTGCCCCAGTGTCCCCCGCACGCAGGGGTGTTGGGCCCGCCCGGCGGCGATCAGGCGCTGCGCGGCGCCTCGTCCTCCGCGGGCTCCTCGTCCGCGTCCTGGGGGCACGGGCCGGAGTCCATCACCAGCCGCAGCAGGCGGTGGCAGACGGGGCAGTGGCGGGTGAGGTGCCCGTAGGACGAGGCGGCCGAGAGATGCGCCCTCAGCAGCGCCCGTGTCTCGTGCCTGGCCGATGCCGTCATACGCCACCTCCGAAGGCCGCCCGAGGGGAGGACACGCCCTGCCTTCTGGGTACCGACCGAAGGTGGCGCCGTCAAGGGCCCGGGCGGGCCGTGCCGGGCCCGGCGTGGACCCGGGGCGGGCGGAAACGGGGGTCGGCGACGCGGAAGGAAGGGTGCCGCGCGGAGCCTCTTCCCCGGCGGCGGTCCCGGCGGGACTCGCCGCGTCGCACACGACTGAGGGCCGCCCCCGTCGCCGGGGGCGGCCCTCTTGTTGCGGTCCTGACGGGATTTGAACCCGCGGCCTCCACCTTGACAGGGTGGCGAGCACTCCAAACTGCTCCACAGGACCAGGTTTCGCGGCACTTGGTGTTGCGCTGTGCTGCGAGAAGGACTGTACAGGAGGGTGAGCCCCCTGGTCGAACTCACCCACCGTACCCGGTCGGCTACGGAGCGGCCGCGTCGATCGCCTTCACGATCCGCTTGTCCGACACCGGGTACGCCGTGCCCAGCGCGTGGGCGAAGTAGCTCACCCGCAGCTCCTCGATCATCCAGCGGATGTCCAGCACCTGCCGCGGCACCGGCCGCCCCTGCGGAAGCTGCTCCAGCAGCCAGGCGTACTCGTCCTGCATCTCGTGGACCTTCTCCATGCGGGTGGTGTCCCGCTGGACGCCCGTCGGCATCTGCTGCAGGCGCCGGTCCGCGGCCACCAGGTAGCGCATCAGGTCCGGCAGCCGCCGTATCCCCGCCGAGGTCACGAAACCGGGCTTCACGAGGGCGTCCAGCTGCTTGCGGACGTCCGTCAGGTTGGCCAGCAGCGCGGGGCTGCGCACGGCCTTCAGACGGCGCTCACAGGCCTGCCAGGCCGCCAGCACCTGCTGCACCTGCCCGACCGTACGGACCGTCGTGTCGACGATCTCCGCGCGCACCTTGTCGTACAGCTTCCGGTACGACTCCTCGTCCCACACCGGCCCGCCGAAGTCCGCGATCAGCCTGTCCGCCGCCGCCGTCGCGCAGTCGTCGAAGAGCGCCTGCACGGAGCCGTGCGGGTTGGCCGACAGGGCGAGCTTCTGGGCGTTCGTGAGGCGATCGCTCGCGAACTTCGCCGGACTCACCGGGATGTTGCGCAGGATCAGCCGGCGCGTGCCCTTCCACATCGCTTCGGCCTGCTCCGCCTCCGTGTCGAACAGCCGCACCGAGACCGTGTCGCCGTCGTCGACCAGCGCCGGGTAGGCCTTGACCGGCTGGCCCGCCCGGCGCGTCTCGAAGACCCGGGTGAGCGTGCCGATCGACCAGTCGGTGAGACCCGTCCGCTCCAGGGACTCCCCGCCCCGCCGGGAGGTGGTGGCGGCCGCGGCCTGCGAGAGCGCCTCACGGGCCTTCGGCTTCAGCCGCAGCCGCAGCGTCTCCAGGTCCTTGTCCTCGGCGAGCCTGCGGCGCCGCTCGTCGACGATGCGGAAGGTGACCCGCAGATGGTCCGGGACCTTCGACCAGTCGAAGTCCTCCGCGTCGAAGGGCACACCGACCATGCGCCTGAGCTCACGCGCCATCGTCACCGTCAGCGGCTCCTGCAGCGGGACCGCCCGCTCCAGGAACGCCCTGGCGTAGTTCGGCGCGGGCACGTAGTTGCGGCGGACGGGCTTCGGGAGGGAACGGATCAGCTCCGTCACCACCTCCTCCCGCAGGCCCGGGATCTGCCAGTCGAAGCCCTCGTCGGTGACCTGGTTGAGCACCTGCAGCGGGATGTGCACGGTGACGCCGTCCGCGTCCGCGCCGGGCTCGAACTGGTACGTCACCCGGAACTTCAGCGGCCCCTGGCGCCAGGTGTCCGGATAGTCGGCCTTGGTGACCGCCTCGGCGGACTCCCGGATGAGCATCGCCCGCTCGAAGTCCAGGAACTCCGGCTGCTCGTGCCGCTTCCGCTTCCACCACGAGTCGAAGTGCGCGCCGGACACCACGTGTTCGGGCACCCGCTGGTCGTAGAAGTCGAACAGCGTCTCGTCGTCCACGACGATGTCCCGGCGCCGCGCCCGGTGCTCCAGCTCCTCGACCTCGCTGAGCAGCCTGCGGTTGTCGGCGAAGAACTTGTGGTGCGTGCGCCAGTCACCCTCGACCAGTGCGTTGCGGATGAAAAGCTCGCGCGAGGCCTCCGGGTCGATCCGGCCGTAGTTCACCTTCCGCTGGGCGACGATCGGGACGCCGTACAGCGTCACCTTCTCGTACGCCATCACCGCCGCCTGGTCCTTCTCCCAGTGCGGCTCGCTGTACGTCCGCTTCAGCAGGTGACCGGCGAGCGGCTCCACCCACTCCGGCTCGATCTTCGCGTTGACCCGGGCCCAGAGCCGGCTGGTCTCCACCAGCTCGGCCGACATCACGAACCTCGGCTGCCTGCGGAACAGCGCCGAACCCGGGAAGACCGCGAACTTGGCGTTGCGGGCGCCCAGGTACTCGTTCTTGTTGCCGTCCTTCACGTCCTTCATCCCGATGTGGGAGAGAAGGCCGGCGAGCAGGGAGACATGGACGCGGTCGGCCGGCGCCTCCTCCTCGGCGAGGTGGATGCCCATCTGCTTGGCGACCGTGCGGAGCTGGGTGTAGATGTCCTGCCACTCGCGGATCCGCAGGAAGTTCAGGTACTCCTGCTTGCACATCCGCCGGAACGAGCTGGAACCCCGCTCCCTCTGCTGCTCACGGACGTACCGCCACAGGTTCAGATACGCGAGGAAGTCGCTGGTCTCGTCCTTGAACCGGGCGTGCTGCTGGTCCGCCTGGGCCTGCTTCTCCGCCGGCCGCTCCCGCGGGTCCTGGATGGACAGCGCGGCCGCGATGACCATCACCTCGCGGACACAGCCGTTCCTGTCGGCCTCCAGCACCATCCGGGCCAGCCGCGGGTCGACCGGCAACTGGGCGAGCTTGCGGCCGGTGTCCGTGAGCCGCTTGCGGGGGTCCTTCTGGGCCGGATCCAGCGCGCCCAGCTCCTGCAGGAGCTGCACACCGTCGCGGATGTTGCGGTGGTCCGGCGGATCGATGAACGGGAACCTCTCGATGTCACCGAGGCCGGCCGCGGTCATCTGCAGGATGACGCTCGCCAGGTTCGTCCGCAGGATCTCCGCGTCCGTGAACTCCGGCCGCGCGAGGAAGTCGTCCTCCGCGTACAACCGGATGCAGATGCCGTCCGAGGTGCGGCCGCAGCGGCCCTTGCGCTGGTTGGCGCTCGCCTGCGAGACCGGTTCGATGGGCAGCCGCTGCACCTTCGTACGGTGGCTGTACCGCGAGATCCGGGCGAAACCGGGGTCGATGACGTACTTGATCCCCGGCACCGTCAGGGACGTCTCCGCCACGTTCGTCGCCAGCACGATCCGGCGGCCGGTGTGCGGCTGGAAGACCCGGTGCTGTTCGGCGTGCGAGAGCCGCGCGTACAGCGGGAGGACCTCCGTGAACCGGTAGTTCTTCCTGGTGAGGGCGTCGGCGGTGTCCCGGATCTCACGCTCGCCGGACAGGAAGACGAGGATGTCCCCCTTCCCCTCCGCCATCAGCTCCTCGACGGCGTCGGTGATCGCGGTGATCTGGTCCCGGTCGGCGTCGTCGGAGTCCTCCTCCAGCAGCGGCCGGTAGCGCACCTCCACCGGATACGTCCGCCCGCTGACCTCCACGATCGGCGCGTCGCCGAAATGCCGCGAGAAGCGCTCGGGGTCGATGGTGGCGGAGGTGATGACGACCTTCAGGTCGGGCCTGCGCGGCAGCAGCTGCGCGAGGTAACCCAGCAGGAAGTCGATGTTCAGGGACCGCTCGTGGGCCTCGTCGATGATGATCGTGTCGTAGGCGCGCAGCTCCCGGTCGGTCTGGATCTCCGCGAGCAGGATGCCGTCCGTCATCAGCTTGACGAACGTGGCGTCCGGGTTCACCTGGTCGGTGAAGCGGACCTTCCAGCCGACGGCCTCCCCGAGCGGTGTCCGCAGCTCCTCCGCGACCCGCTCGGCGACCGTGCGCGCGGCGATCCGGCGCGGCTGCGTGTGCCCGATCATGCCGCGCACGCCGCGGCCCAGCTCCATGCAGATCTTCGGGATCTGGGTCGTCTTGCCCGAACCCGTCTCACCGGCCACGATCACGACCTGGTGGTCGCGGATGGCGGCCGCGATCTCGTCCTTCTTCTGGCTGACCGGCAGTTGCTCCGGATAGCCGACGGCGGGCACACGGGCGCGCCGCTCGTCCATCCGGGCCTCGGCCCTGGCGACCTCGCCCTCGATCTCGGCGAGGACGGCGGCGCGGGCCTCCGGCTTACGGATCTTGCGCGCGCCTTCCAGCCGCCGGCCGAGCCGGTGCGCGTCGCGCAGCGAGAGCCCGGTCAGACGGGGGGCGAGGGCGCCGAGGGCGGGAGCGGGATGCGTAGACATACGCGGTCCAGGATCTCACCTCACCGAAATCCCTGGCGAACGATTTGCCCGCGGGCCCCGCCGGGGCCCCGCGGGGCCCGCGACCGGGAGGGCCGCCGGGAAGCGGACGGGCTGCCGGCCGCCACCGGCTCGGGGCGCCCGGGGCGGGCGGTTCCAGGAACGGGAAAGGCCCCGATCCGGAGATCGGGGCCTTCGCTGTGGCTGGGGCCGGGGTCGAACCGGCGACCTATCGCTTTTCAGGCGATCGCTCGTACCAACTGAGCTACCCAGCCACGAGGCTTCCGGGGAAGCCTCAGCGGTCCTGACGGGATTTGAACCCGCGGCCTCCACCTTGACAGGGTGGCGAGCACTCCAAACTGCTCCACAGGACCAAGCTTGCGTGCAACAGTGTCGCACACGGTATTGCGTGCCCCCAACGGGATTCGAACCCGTGCTACCGCCTTGAAAGGGCGGCGTCCTAGGCCGCTAGACGATGAGGGCTATCGGCCCGCCTGCGCGCTTCTCAGCGCGTCGGGGACGTGAGAAGCATATGGGATGGCGGCGGGGTTCGCCAAAACGGTTTACGGGGCGGCGGGGGAGGCGGTGCCCGGGCTGGGGGTGGAGCCGGACCGGCGCTGGTCGAAGACGTCCGCCGGGAGGTGGCGGCTGACCTCCGCCGTGGTCAGGCCCAGGCCGCCGAGCCTGATCTCGTCCCAGGCCTGCAGGTGGTGGCTGTCGCGGTCGACGTAGAGGATCGAGGCCTCGATCGGGGCGGGGTACTTGCCCTCCACCGCGCGCAGGCCGCTGCCTCCGGTCGAGCCCTCCATGCGCAGCCGGGTGCCGTACTTCAGCAGTTCGGTGCCCTCGTGGTGCAGGTGGCCGCAGAGCACCAGGGGCACCTGGCCGTCCGTCTCCCGGGCCGCCACGGGTTCGTGGGCGACGGCCACGTCGACCGGGGTGCCGGCCGCCCGCTGGTCGCGCAGGGCCGAGGCCAGGCGGTCGCCGGCGAGCCGCTCGGCCGCGTCGCCGCCGGGGGCCACCGAGCGGTCGGGGGTGTACTGGGGGTCGCCGATCCCGGCGAAGCGCAGGCCGGCGACGGTCCGCGCGTGGCCGTCGTCCAGGACGTGGACGTTCTTCATGCGCTCCAGGTAGCGCTGGGTGGCGCGCGAGTCGTGGTTGCCGCGCACCCAGACGTAGGGGGCGCCCAGGTCGGAGATCGGGTCGAGGAAGCCGTTCTCCGCGGCCGTGCCGTGGTCCATGGTGTCGCCGGAGTCGACGATCACATCGACCTTGTACTGCTTCACCAGCGAGGCGATGATCTTCCAGCTCGCGGGGTTGAGGTGGATGTCGGACACGTGCAGCACCCGGAGGGTGGCCGGGTCCGGCTGGTAGGCGGGGAGGGTGGACGTGACGTCGTAGAGCTTGGTCACGTTGGTGACCAGGCGGGCCAGCTCCTGCTGGTAGACGTCGAAGTCCGTGACGATGCTGCGCGCGTTGCCGACCACGGACGGGGCCGAGGACAGCAGGCCGGAGAACCGCGGTTCGAGGACGGACTTGGGGTTCCAGGTGGCGTACGCGCAGCCGCCGGAGGCCACGAGCAGGGCGAGGGCGATGCCGCCGGCCGCGGCGGCGCGGCGGGGGCGGCGGTAGACGGCGAGGCCGAGGGCGGTGGCGCCGGTGACGACGGCGACGCCGGAGCGCAGGGCCAGGTCGAGGGTGCCGTGCTCGACGTCCCGGGCGACCTCGTCCTGGAGGCCCGAGATGCGTTCGGGGTGGTCGACGAGGGCCTGGGCGCGGGGCGGGTCGAGCTGATCGACGTTGACGTCCAGGCGGACGGGGGCGACGTGGCTGTCCAGGGTCAGGGCGCCGAGCGGGGAGACGTTGATCTTCGTGCCGCCGGTGAGCGAGGGGCGCAGCGCCATGGTGGTGTCCATCGGGCCGACCGGCGCGCGGACGTTGCCGACCACGAGCAGGCCGAGCCAGGCGCCGGCGAGGGCCACGGCGGCGAGGCCGAGGCCCGTCAGCCAGGGGCGGGGGCGGGCGGCCAGTTCGAGGTCGGGGAGGGGCCGGGGGGTTCGGGTGCGGTCGGGTTTGCGGTGGAGCCTGCGGTTCAGGGCTGCGAGGGGGACGCGGACCATTGGGCCCGTATGCCCGCGCTCCGGCACGGATATGCGGCGCTCCGGCTCTCTCCCCCCGGCGGATTCGTACCGGACAATGACCGTGTGCTGGAGATGACGCGCGAGGAGTTCGAGGAACTGGTCGCCGAGGCGCTCGACCGGATCCCCCCAGAGCTGACGCGGCTGATGGACAACGTCGCGGTGTTCGTCGAGGACGAACCGCCGGCCGACGATCCCGAGCTGCTCGGGCTGTACGAGGGGACGCCGCTGACGGAGCGCGGCGAGTGGTACGCGGGGGTGCTGCCGGACCGGATCACGGTGTACCGGGGCCCGACGCTGCGGATGTGCGGGTCCCGGGCGGACGTCGTCGCCGAGACGGAGGTCACGGTGGTGCACGAGATCGCGCACCACTTCGGCATCGACGACGCCCGGCTGCACGCGCTCGGGTACGGGTGAGCCGTCGGGCCGGTTCGGGTGCGGTGCGTGTCCTCTTGCGGGCGGCGGGAGTTGGGGAGGTTGACTCCTTTCCCACCTCCGGAGGTGGCCGCCGTGCGCCGCTTGTACGTACCCGTCCGTCTGGCCGTCACGGTGCTGGCGGTGTCCGTGGCCGCGGGCTGTGTGAGCGTCGGGGACGACGACGGCCGGGCCCGGCCCGCGCACTCGGCGGGGCGGCGTGCCGGTGACGCGCCGGACGGTGCTCCGGGGGGTGGTGGGGGCGGTCTCGGGTACGGCGGTTCGGGGAGTGACGGAAAGCACGAGCGCGGGAGGAAGCCGAAGCCGGGCAAGTCGGCCTCGGCCTCGGCGTCGCCGTCCGAGGAGGACGGTGAGCCGTCGGCGTCCGCGCAGCCGGGGAAGAGCCCGCAGCCGGGGGAGCCGGCGCCGACCAAGGCCGAGCCGTCGCCTCCGGTGACCTCCGCCCCGCCCGAGCCCCCGGTGTCGACGTCGCCGCAGCCGACGACGGAGCCGCCGTCCGCCGAGCCGTCCTCGTCGGCCCACGAGGAGACGAAGGCACAGCTCGCGCAGCGGGAACCGGCGCCCGCGGCGGGGGCGCCGGCGTGAGGCGAGCGGGCGGGGAAGGCCGCTGACCTGTGACTACGGGTCCGGTTTGCCTTCGGGGGTGGTGGGTGCGTATGGTGGTAGATCGTTTGATCCCATTTGCCCGGCGCCACCACAGAGCGCGCCGTGTGGCGCGTACTCTCCCTTACCGTGGCGGACCGCATTGAGGCGGTCGTATGCGAATCACGGAGTTGACGGGCGCGTGCCGAAGAGACTCCGGAAGGTTTCGCATTCGCATGTCCGTGTCCAGTACTGATCAGATCGTCATGCCCGAGAACGAGAACGTCGACAACGAACTCGTGGCCGGGACGACCGAGATCACCGAGGTCACCGAGACCGCTGACACCCCCCAGTCCCCCCAGATCACCTTCGCCGACCTCGGTCTCCCTGAGGGCGTCGTGCGCAAGCTCGCGCAGAACGGCGTGACCACGCCCTTCCCGATCCAGGCCGCGACCATCCCGGACGCCCTGGCCGGCAAGGACATCCTCGGCCGTGGCCGCACCGGCTCCGGCAAGACCCTTTCCTTCGGCCTGCCGACGCTCGCCACGCTGGCCGGCGGCCGCACCCAGAAGCACAAGCCGCGCGCCGTCATCCTGACCCCGACGCGCGAGCTGGCCATGCAGGTGGCCGACGCCCTCCAGCCGTACGGCGACGTCCTCGGCCTGAAGATGAAGGTCGTCTGCGGCGGTACGTCGATGGGCAACCAGATCTACGCCCTGGAGCGCGGCGTCGACATCCTCGTCGCCACCCCGGGCCGGCTGCGGGACATCATCAACCGCGGCGCCTGCTCCCTCGAGGACACCCGGATCGCCGTCCTCGACGAGGCCGACCAGATGTCCGACCTGGGCTTCCTGCCCGAGGTCACCGAGCTGCTCGACCAGGTTCCGGCGGGCGGCCAGCGGATGCTGTTCTCCGCGACCATGGAGAACGAGATCAAGACGCTCGTCGACCGCTACCTGGACAACCCGGTCAGCCACGAGGTGGACGCGGCCCAGGGCGCGGTGACGACCATGTCCCACCACATCCTCATCGTGAAGCCCAAGGACAAGGCGCCGGTCACGGCCGCGATCGCCTCCCGCAAGGGCCGCACGATCATCTTCGTCCGCACCCAGCTCGGCGCCGACCGGGTCGCCGAGCAGCTCCGCGAGGCCGGCGCGAAGGCCGACGCGCTGCACGGCGGCATGACCCAGGGCGCCCGGACCCGGACGCTGGCCGACTTCAAGGACGGCTACGTCAACGTCCTGGTCGCGACGGACGTCGCGGCGCGCGGCATCCACGTGGACGGCATCGACCTGGTGCTGAACGTGGACCCGGCCGGCGACCACAAGGACTACCTGCACCGGGCCGGCCGTACGGCCCGCGCGGGCCGTACCGGCACGGTCGTCTCCCTGTCGCTGCCGCACCAGCGGCGCCAGATCTTCCGGCTGATGGAGGACGCGGGCGTCGACGCCGCGCGCCACATCATCCAGGGCGCCGGCGCCTTCGACCCGGAGGTCGCCGAGATCACCGGCGCCCGGTCGATGACCGAGGTCCAGGCCGAGTCCGCGAACAACGCCGCCCAGCAGGCCGAGCGCGATCTGGCCCAGCTCACCAAGCAGCTCGAGCGTGCCCAGCGCCGGGCCACCGAGCTGCGCGAGGAGGCCGACCGGCTGGTCGCCCGGGTCGCCCGGGAGCGGGGCGAGGACCCGGAGACCGCGGTGGCCGAGGCCCAGGCGGCCGCGGCGGAGGCCGTGGTCGAGGCCGCGGCGCAGCAGCCGGCGGAGCACGCGACCGAGCGTGCGGACCGTCCGGCGGCGTCCGCGCCCTACGACCGTGGTGACCGTGGCGGTCGTGGTTTCGAGCGTCGTGACGACCGTGGTGACCGTGGTGGCCGTGGTTTCGAGCGTCGTGACGACCGTGGTGACCGTGGTGGCCGTGGTTTCGAGCGTCGTGACGACCGTGGTGACCGTGGTGGCCGTGGTTTCGAGCGTCGTGACGACCGTGGTGACCGTGGCGGTCGTGGTTTCGAGCGTCGTGACGACCGTGGTGACCGTGGTGGCCGTGGTTTCGAGCGTCGTGACGACCGTGGTGACCGTGGCGGTCGTGGTTTCGAGCGTCGTGACGACCGCGGTGAGCGCGGTGGCCGCGGCGGCCGTTCCTTCGAGCGCCGTGACGAGCGGGGCGGCTTCCGCCGCGACGACCGCGGTGGTCACCGGGGCAGCGACCGTCCGTTCAACCGCGAGCGCCGCGACGACCGTCCGGGCTTCCGTTCGGCCGGTCACGACCGCCCCCAGGGCCGCCGTGACGACCACCGTGGCACCGGTTCCTTCGGCCGCCGCGACGACAAGCCGCGCTGGAAGCGCAACGGCTGACACCGGATGACCGGCTGAACCCCGGTCCCCACCGCAGACGGCCGCGGGCCCCGGAGCATGCTCCGGGGCCCGCGGCCGTCTGCGGTTCGCGATCCCGGACCCGCCGCGACGTGACGCATGTCACGGGACGGCTGGGGGAATTGCTGGGGGCATGACAGATGACGCGATGACGACGAGTGGCACGGACGGGCCGTCGGACGAGGAACGGCTTGCCCAGCTCGGCTACACACAGGTCCTCGCCCGCCGGATGTCGGCGTTCTCGAACTACGCCGTGTCCTTCACGATCATCTCGGTCCTGTCCGGCTGCCTGACCCTGTACCTGTTCGGCATGGTCACCGGTGGTCCCGCGGTGATCACCTGGGGCTGGGTGGCGGTCGGTCTGATGACCCTGTTCGTGGGACTGTCGATGGCCGAGATCTGTTCGGCCTACCCGACGTCGGCGGGCCTGTACTTCTGGGCCCACCGCCTGGCACCGCCCCGTTCGGCGGCCGCTTGGGCGTGGTTCACCGGCTGGTTCAACGTGCTGGGCCAGGTGGCGGTGACGGCCGGCATCGACTTCGGCGCGGCGTCGTTCCTCGGCGCCTGGCTGAACCTCCAGTTCGGTTTCGAGGTGACCCCCGGCCGCACCGTGCTGCTGTTCGCCGCGATCCTGCTCCTGCACGGCCTGCTGAACACCTTCGGCGTCCGGATCGTCGCCTTCCTGAACAGTGTCAGCGTGTGGTGGCACGTCCTGGGCGTGGCGCTGATCGTCGGCGCGCTGGCCCTCGTCCCGGACCACCACCGGTCGGCGTCCTTCGTGTTCACGAAATTCGTCAACGAGACGGGCTGGGGCAGCGGCCTCTACGTCGTCCTGCTCGGCCTGCTCATGGCCCAGTACACCTTCACGGGCTACGACGCCTCCGCCCACATGACGGAGGAGACCCACGACGCCGCCACGGCCGGCCCGAAGGGCATCGTCCGGTCCATCTGGACCTCCTGGATCGCCGGCTTCGTCCTGCTCCTCGGCTTCACCTTCGCCATCCAGTCCTACGACAGGGAGCTGGCGTCCCCGACCGGCGCGCCCCCGGCCCAGATCCTCCTGGACGCCCTGGGCGCCACCGCGGGCAAACTCCTGCTCCTGGTCGTGATCGGCGCCCAGCTCTTCTGCGGGATGGCCTCGGTGACCGCCAACAGCCGGATGATCTACGCCTTCTCCCGCGACGGCGCGCTGCCCCTCTCGCGGCTCTGGCACACGGTCAGCCCCCGCACCCGCACCCCCGTGGCGGCGGTCTGGCTGGCCGCGCTCGGCGCCCTGGCCCTCGGTCTGCCCTACCTCATCAACTCCACGGCCTACGCGGCGGTGACCTCGATCGCGGTGATCGGCCTCTACATCGCCTACGTCGTCCCGACCCTCCTCCGCATCCGCAAGGGCGACTCCTTCGACCGGGGCCCGTGGCACCTGGGCCGCTGGTCGATCCCGATCGGCCTGGTCTCCGTCACCTGGGTGGCCGTCATCACGGTGCTGTTCATGCTCCCCCAGGTCTCCCCGGTCACCTGGCGGACCTTCAACTACGCCCCGGTCGCCGTCCTCGTCGTCCTGGGCTTCGCCGCGACCTGGTGGCTCGCCTCGGCCCGCCACTGGTTCCTGCGGCCGGCCCGCGGCCACGCCCCCGAGCCGGCCGAACCGGTCGAGAACTAGCCCCGTTCCCCTCGCGACGCGGCCGGGTCACCAATACCCGATCGGAGACCCGGCCGCGTCCGGCTATGCTCGGACAGGCAACATCGCCTGGGCCCTTAGCTCAATTGGCAGAGCAGTGGACTTTTAATCCATTGGTTGTGGGTTCGAGTCCCACAGGGCCTACGCAGTGACGCCCCCGGCTCAACGGCACACCGAGCCGGGGGCGAGCCGTTTCCCGAGTGGAGCGGCGAGCCCGGAACCGGGAGACGGCCGAGCACGCCGAGGCCCGCTGGACGCCGCCGGACCCCTCTGGACGAACTGTTCGGGAGACCGCGGCCACCGCACCCGCCACGCGCGCTCCGGACGCCTCGGCGGCGCCCCCGGATACCGCTCGCCGGGTGGGGCGTCCCCGGGGCGTGTGCGTGGGGACGGCCCTTAGGGTGCGGGAATGGGTTCGCGGGCCTATCTGTCGGAGCTGTTCTCGCTGGACGGTCTGGCCGCCGTGGTGACCGGGGGCAGTTCCGGTATCGGGCGGGCCATCGCCGGTGCCCTGGCACGGGCCGGGGCGAGCGTGGTGGTGGTGGCGCGCGGGGAGGCGCAACTCGCCGCCACGGTGGCGGAACTGGCGGCCCACGGCTGCCGGGCCGCCCGGGTGAGCGCCGATCTGGGCACCCGCGACGGGGTGCGCGCGGCGGCCGAGGAGGCGGCCGGGGTGTTCGGGGAGCCCGACATCCTCGTCAACTGCGCCGGGATCAACCTGCGGCCCCCGATGGGCGAGCTGGGCGAGGACGTCTGGGACGCCACCATGGCGGTGAACCTGGAGGCGCCCTATCTGCTGGGGCAGCGGTTCGGGCCCGGCATGGCCGAACGCGGCTTCGGGCGGATCGTCCACGTCACCTCCCAGCAGGCGCACCGGGCGTTCGTGCAGAGCGGCGCCTACGGCGTCTCCAAGGGCGCGCTGGAGTCGCTGGCCCGCTCGCAGGCCGAGGCGTGGTCGCCGTACGGCGTCACGTGCAACACCCTGGTGCCGGGGTTCGTCATGACGCCGCTCAACGCGCGTCTGTCGTCCGACCCGGAGCGGGTGGCGGCCCTCGCCGCCCGCACGATGGTGGGGCGCAACGGCCTGGCCGGCGACTTCGCGGGCGCCGCGGTGTTCCTGGCGAGCCGCGCCTCCGCCTACGTCACCGGCCAGTCGGTCTTCGTCGACGGCGGCCTCTCCGTGCACTAGTGCCGCGGCCCCCGGACCCATCCGGCCCCGTACGGTCCGGCTCAGCCCGCGCTCAGTTCCGGCAGGGCGTCCAACTCGCCCAGCGGCAGGGTGTGCTGGGTCTGCAGGACCTTCGCGCGCAGATAGCGGACGTTGTGGGCGGTGGTGAAGACACCGGTCGGCACCCGGTCCCGCACGCGGACACCGAGGGAGCGCAACTGCTCCGCCTTGTCCGGGTTGTTGGAGAGCAGGTCCAGCTCTCCGACGCCGAGTGCGCCCAGCATCTGGGCGGCGGCCGTGTAGTCGCGGGCGTCCTCCGGGAGGCCGAGCGCGGCGTTGGCCTCGTAGGTGTCGAGTCCCTGGTCCTGGAGGGCGTAGGCGTCGAGCTTGTTGTACAGGCCGATGCCGCGCCCCTCCTGGCGGAGGTAGAGCAGCACGCCCCCGCGCTCGGCGATGCGTTCCACCGCCTCGCGGAGCTGGGGACCGCAGTCGCAGCGGGCGGAGCCGAACACGTCCCCGGTCAGGCACTCGGAGTGCAGCCGCACCAGCGGCACCCGTCCGGGCTCGCCCAGGACGACGGCGACGTGCTCCTGGCCGTCGCCCAGGCCGTGGAAGGTGACGAGTTCGGCGTCGACGCGGTAGCCGTCGTGGAAGTGCAGCGGTACCCGGACGCGGGCGCGCGGGGTGGCGGCGGGGGTGTCGGACATGCGGGCCTCCGGGTTCGGTCCCATGGCACCTGCTTCAGATTTGAAGCAGTAGCTCGGTCCCGGACCCTACCCCATGCTTAAAAGTTAAAGCAATGTGTTCCACGGGGGTGTCCGCGCGCTCCGCGCCACCGCCGCGCTCAGGGCCGGGGCGGCTCGGGCGGCCGGCCCGAACAGGGTGAGGACCGCCGCCGCCACGGCACGTCCTCCGCCGCGGCCCTCGCCTCCTCGCCCTCGAGTTCCCGGGCCACTCCGGCGCAGATCTGCTCCAGTTGCCCCACCTGCTCGGGCGTGAGCCGGTCGAACAGGGTCGTGCGGACCGCCTCGACGTGCCCGGGTGCCGTACGCTCCAGCACGGCCATCCCCTCCCGGGTCAGCGCGGCGAGGCTGCTGCGGCGGTCCTGGGGGCAGTCCTCCCGGCGTACCAGCCCGTCCCGCTCCAGTCTGGTCACCGCGTACGTCAGCCTGCTGCGGGTGATCTTCAGCGTCTCGGCGAGGTCGGTCATGCGCAGCCGCCGGTCGGGCGCCTCGGAGAGGTTGGCCAGCACGGAGTAGAACAGGTGGGGCATGCCGGCCTCCTGCTGGAGCTGCCGGTCGATGGCGTCCTCCAGCAACCGGGAGGCGGCGATGTAGGCGCGCCAGGCGCGCTGCTCCTCGGGAGTGAGCCAGCGGGTCGTCATGCCGCCAGTGTAAGTTTGTTTCAAACTTGAACCAAGACTCCGCCGGGGTCTTCGCGAGGGAGCGCGCCGATGCCGTACCCGTACGTCCTGCTGTCCGCCGCCGTCTCCCTCGACGGCTACCTCGACGACACCGGCCCCGACCGGCTGCTGCTCTCCAGCCCGGCCGACTTCGACCGCGTCGACGAGGTGCGGGCCTCGGCCGACGCCATCCTGATCGGCGCCGGCACCATCCGTGCCGACAACCCCCGGCTCCTCGTCAACTCGCCCGCGCGCCGCGCCGCCCGGGTGGCCGAGGGCAGGACCGCGTACCCCCTGAAGGTCGCCGTCACCGCCTCCGGCGACCTCGATCCGGCGGCGCACTTCTGGCACACCGGCGGCGAGAAGCTCGTGTACACCACGGACCGGGGCGCCGAACGGGCCGCGGGCGCCCTCGGCGGGACCGCCGACGTGGTCCCGCTCGGCCCCGGACTCGACTGGCGCGCCCTGCTGGAACACCTGTACGAGGTGCGCGGAGTGCGGCGGCTGATGGTCGAGGGCGGCGGGACCGTCCACACCCAGCTCCTCCAGCAGGGCCTCGCCGACGAACTCCAGCTCGTCCTCGCCCCGCTGTTCGTCGGTGAACCGGCCGCCCCGCGCCTGTTCGGCCCGGGGGAGTACCAGGGCGGCCGGCTCCGGCTCACCGAGTCCCGCCGCATCGAGGACGTCGTCCTGATGCGCTACGAACCCACCGCCCCGGGCACCGGCCCCGCACCGGCCGCCGCCGACCGCCGCTGGCTGGCCACCGCCTGCGAGCTGGCCGCCCTGTGCCCGCCCTCCCGCACGGCGTTCAGCGTCGGCGCGGTGGTGGTGGCCGCCGACGGCACCGAGCTGGCCCGAGGCCACTCGCGCGAGGGCGGCGACCCCGTGGTGCACGCCGAGGAGGCGGCCCTGGCGAAGCTCAACCCGGCCGACCCCCGGCTGCCCGGCGCCACCGTCTACAGCAGCCTGGAGCCCTGCTCCCGCCGCGCCTCCCGCCCCGCCCCCTGCGCCGAGCTGATCCTGCGCGCGGGCGTGCGCCGGGTGGTCACGGCCTGGCGTGAGCCGGACACCTTCGTCCCCGGCGCCGACGGCACGGGGGTGCTGGCGGCCGCCGGCGTCGACGTCGTCCTGCTCCCCGAGTGCGCGGGACCGGCCAAGGCGCCCAACGCCCATCTGCGGCCCTGAGCGGCACCGTGCGGAAACGTGTGTGCAGAGCACCCCGCGGATGGCGTATGCTGGTCACACAACGACGCGGGGTGGAGCAGCTCGGTAGCTCGCTGGGCTCATAACCCAGAGGTCGCAGGTTCAAATCCTGTCCCCGCTACTGAAGGCTCGGGGCCGGAATCCAGTTCACGGATTCCGGCCCCGAGTGTTTTCCGCACGGCTTCCCCTCGGACATCGGCACGGCCGCCCCCTTGCCCAGTGGCGTATGTCACAGCGGGTCATCCGCTCGGGCCACAGCGGTCGCCCGCTTTTCGTACCCCCGCCACGCTGGTCGTACGTCGAGAACACGGGAGACCAGCAGTGCGCCCTGGTGAGGTGGAGCAGAGCCCCTGTGCCAGGGCGGGCGGCAGGCCTCCCGACGCGTCCGTCCCTGCCCCGGACGCGACTTCGGCCCCGGACGCGACTCCGGGCCCTGCCCTCGGCCCCGCGCCCCCACGGCCGGAGCGGCGCCGTCGTCCCGCGGCGCACGCCCTGCCCCGCGCCCTCCCCGTCCTGCTCGTCGCCGGCGGGCTCCTGTACGACCTGCTCACCCCGAGCGCATTCACCGCCGTGCCCTTCTTCACCGCCGCCCCGCTGGTCGCCGCGCCCCTGACCTCGCTGCGCACCACGCTCCTGACCGGGCTGGCCGCCCTGGCCGCCACCTACGCGGTGCACGCCCACTTCGGTCCGGGCCTGGACGTCAACACCGTCACCCAGGTCGTCACCGTGGCCACGGTCGCGCTGCTGGCCGTCGCCATCAACCGGGTCGTGCGCCTCGGCGACCGGCGGCTCGCCTCCGTCCGGGAGATCGCCGAGGCCGCCCAGCGGGCCGTGCTGCCCGAGCCCGCCCCGCGCATCGCCGGCCTCGACATCGCGGCCCGGTACGAGGCGGCGCAGGAGGGCGCGTTCATCGGCGGCGACCTGTACGCGGTGCAGGACGGCCCGCACGGCGTACGGCTGGTGGTCGGGGACGTGCGCGGCAAGGGGATGGGCGCGGTCGCCGCGGTCGCCGTGCTGATCGGGGCGTTCCGGGAGGCCGCGGAGCAGGAGGCCACGCTGGAGGCGGTGGCCGGGCGGCTGGAGCGCGCGCTGGCCCGTGAGGGCGCCCGGCGCGACGGGGCCGACGCGCTGGAGGGTTTCACCACCGCCGTCCTCGCCGAACTGCCGCACGGCGAGGGGGTGGTGCGGATCGTGAACCGCGGTCATCCGCCGCCCCTGCTGCTGCACGCCGACGGCACCCTGCGCGCCCTGGCCGCGGCGGAGCCCGCGCTGCCGCTCGGCATGGGCGACCTCGGCAGGCGGCCGGACCGCGCGGCCGAGGTCCCCTTCCCGGACGGCGCCACCCTGTTGCTCCACACCGACGGGCTCACCGAGGCCCGTGACGCCCACGGCAGGTTCTACGACCCGGTGCGCAGGCTGGCCGGTCGCCGCTTCCCCGATCCGCGCACCCTGCTCACCCGGCTCGCCGCGGAGGTCAGGCGGCACTCCGGGGGCGGCATGGCGGACGACATGGCGCTGCTGGCCGTGCGCCGACCGGCCGCCGTCACCGGCAGTGATCGGACCGCAGCCCTCCGCTTCGTTGCTGAGTCACCATCAAAAACTCCGTGACTCCTGAATACCGGTCAACTCGCCCGTTTTCCATGGCGGTGCCGTGTACGTCCACCCCGGGGAACCTTAATGATCAAGCCGAACGGCTTGGAATCTCACAGGTGGGTCTATTAACGTTCGATAACGCAGCGCGGTCGTCCCAGCCGTCACCAGAGGCGGCTCCGTGCGCACGCGCCGAATCCCGCAAGGGAACCGGGGAACCACCACTTTGGGGTGAATCGCGCGGATGCCACCGTGAACCGATCCGGTTCTCGGTACGTATACGCGCGTAGGAGACCTTCCTGCTCCGAACCCGTCAGCTAACCCGGTAGGCGGAGGAAGGAAAGGAGTGCGCCCGCGTGGCGTCCAACCGGCCTGCCCCCGAAGCCCCATACGTGCCCAGCCAGCGTGACGCCGAAACATTCGGCTACGGCGGCTACAGCGCCGAAGAGGGTCCCTGGGAGGAGTGGAACCCCACCGAGGAGTCCATCCGCCCCGTACGCGGCCGGCACCGCGTCGCCAAGCAGCGTGGCGGCGGGCTCGCCCGCAGCTCCACCGTCCTCGGCGTCGGCGTGATCGCGGCCGTCGGCGCGGGCGGTATGGCCAGCGCCCAGACCGGCAAGCCGCCGGTGTCCATCTCCATGCCCGACCTGCCCTCCGTCGGTTCCCTGTTCGACGACGGCCAGGCCGAGGCGGCCAAGGCCACCACGGCCTCGCTCAGCACGGTCGGCACCACCGCCGCCGGCACCGAGGAGGACGGCTCCGACGCGGGCGAGACCCTGCGCAACCGGATCATGGCCCAGGCCGAGCAGCAGCGGAGCAAGGCCGACTCCCAGGCCGCCTCCAAGGCCGCCGCGACAGCGGCCGCCGCCGCCGAGAAGGAGGCCGCCGAGGCGGCCGCCAAGGCGAAGGAGGAGGCCGCGGCCAAGGCCGCCGAGGCCAAGAAGGAGGCCGAGGCCGCCGCCGCGAAGAAGGCCGAGGAGGAGCGGCTGGCCGAGCTGGCCAAGCAGTACACGCTGCCGACGTCCTCGTACACGATCACCTCGACCTTCGGCCAGGCCGGCTCGATGTGGTCTTCCGGCTACCACACCGGCCTCGACTTCGCCGCGCCCACCGGCACGCTGATCAAGGCCATCCACAGCGGCACCATCACCGAGGCGGGCTGGGCCGGCTCCTACGGCTACCGGACCATCCTCACCCTCGACGACGGCACCGAGCTCTGGTTCTGCCACCAGTCCTCGATCAGCGTCTCCGTCGGCCAGAAGGTCGGCACCGGCGACGTCATCGGCCGCGTCGGCGCCACCGGCAACGTCACCGGCCCGCACCTGCACCTGGAGGTGCACCCCGGCGGAGCGGCCACCGGTGTCGACCCCATGGCGTGGCTGCAGGGCAAGGGCCTCACTCCCTGAGCCCGGCCCGGGCCCGCTGAACCCGCCCGGCACCCCGGACCGCATCCCCGGCGGCCCGGACGCCCTCCCCGGCGTCCGGGCCGCCGGTCGTGTCGGCACACCCGCTCGCGCGTTCCCGGAATGGGCGGTACCGGGGCGGTCGTTGTAACCGGGTATGACTGCTTCCCCGCGCAAACTCGGCTCCTCCGACCTCGAGGTCTTCCCGCTCGCCCTGGGCGGCAACGTCTTCGGCTGGACCGCCGACGAGAAGACCTCCTTCGCCGTCCTCGACGCCTACACGGCGGCCGGCGGCAACTTCGTCGACACCGCGGACTCCTACTCGGCGTGGGTCGAGGGCAACAGGGGCGGCGAGTCGGAGACCGTCATCGGCAAGTGGCTCAAGGCCCGCGGCAACCGCTCCGACGTCGTCGTCGCGACCAAGGTCAGCCAGCATCCGGAGTACCAGGGGCTCACCGCGGCCAACATCAAGGCCGCCGCCGACGCCTCCCTGCGCCGTCTGGACACCGACTACATCGACCTCTACTACACGCACTTCGACAAGCCCGAGGTGCCGGTGGAGGAGATCATCGGAGCCCTGGACGAACTGGTGAGGGCGGGCAAGGTCCGGCATGTCGCCGCCTCCAACATCAGCCCCGAGCGGCTGCGGGCCTCCCTCGACTTCTCCGACCGCGAGGGCCTGGCCCGTTATGTGGCCCTCCAGCCGCACTACAACCTGGTCTCCCGCGACACCTACGAGGGTCCGCTGCAGGACCTCGCGGCCCGTGAGGGCCTCGCGGCCGTCCCGTACTTCGCCCTCGCCTCCGGCTTCCTCACCGGCAAGTACCGCCCCGGTGCCACGGTCGACAGCGCCCGCGCGGGCTCGGCCGCCAAGCACCTGGAGTCCGAGCGCGGTCAGCGGGTGCTCACCGCCCTGGACGAGATCGCCGCCGCCCACGACGCCCCCGCCGCCACGGTCGCCCTCGCCTGGCTGGCCGCCCGGCCGACGGTGACGGCCCCCATCGCCTCGGCCCGCACGCTGGAACAGCTTCCGGCGCTGCTGGGCGTGGCGGAGCTGCGGCTCACCCAGGACGAACTGGACCGCCTCGACCAGGCCTCCGCCTGACCCACGGCCCCTGGGGGTGCTGTCCGGACAGCACCCCCAAGGGCCGTCCCGCGATCCCCGGCGGGCGCACGACGACGGCCACGGCACCTCGCCGCGTTGTCGGATCGCCCGAGTACGCCCCGTAGGAGGACGACCCTCCGCCGTGCGGCGCACCGCATCCGGTGCCGTGCGCCGACCCACCGGGGATTACGGGACGGCCCTCAGGGCCGGTACGGGTCGTACCCGGGGTACCGGGCCGGCTGCGCCTGCGGGTTCCCGTACCCCGCCGCCCGGTCGCCGTACGGCACCGCCGGATACCCGTACGGCACCTCCGGGTTCCCGTACGCCGCGGGCCGACCGTACGCCGCCGGGTTCGCGTAGGCCGCGGGCTGACCGTACGCCGCCGGGTTCCCGTACGCCGCCGGGCGGCCGGTGTAAGCCGTCGGGTATCCGTACCGCGCCCAGTACGCCGAGGCCGCCGGCACGGGGGCCACCACCCGGGCCGCGTGCTCCAGCGCGGGCCGGGCCACCTCCCGGCGCCGCCACAGCTCGGCGAGCAGTTCCTGCTCCCGCGCGGCGCAGTCGGCGCCGGCCCGTCCCCGCCGTCCCCGGTGCCGCAGGAAGGCCAGCGAGGTGGCGTACGCCTCGTACTGGGCGACCGCCCGCGCCGCGGGACGTCCGCCGAAGTGGCGGCGGGCGTGGTCCCGGGCGGCGCGGCGCGCCCGCATCGACCCGAGGGCGAACGGCTCGGCAGGACCGAGCCACCCCGCGTACACATACGCGGGCAGCTCTTCCCGCACGGTGCGCAGCTCCCGCTGCCGGGTCCAGACCGCCAGCCAGGTCAGCAGCCCGAACGCGGGCACCATGAAGGCGGCGTAGACGGCGAGGAACCCGAACTGGCCGAAGGTCGCCGAGCCGTTCCACAGGGCGTGCATGCCCATCGCCAGCAGCAGCCCGCCGAGCGGGACCAGCACGCGCCGGGCGGGCCGCCGCTCGGCGGAGAGCGCGGCGATCCCGAAGCCGATGCCGGTGAGCACGGTGAACAGGGGGTGCGCGAACGGGGACATCACGACGCGCACGAAGAAGGTGGCGGCGGTGACGGAGGCGATGCCGTGACCGCCGCTGAGCTGGTCGGTTCCGAACGCCGTGCCCAGGTAGAGGATGTTCTCGGTGAACGCGAAGCCGGTGGCGGTGACCCCGGCGATCACCACGCCGTCGACGATCCCGGTGAAGTCCCGTCTGCGGAAGAGGAAGACCAGCAGCACGGCCGCGGCCTTCGCGGACTCCTCCACGACGGGCGCTATCACGGTGGCGCCCAGGGTGTCGGCCCCGGCGGGATCGGCGGTCGAGGTGGCTATCCACTTCGTCGCGAAACTGTTGGCGACGATGGCGATCAGCGCCGCCGCGCAGGCACCCCAGGCGAACGCGAAGACCAGGTTCCGCCACGGGCCGGGCTCGACCCGGTCCAGCCAGCGGAAGGCGGCCAGGAGCCAGGGCACGGGCAGCACGGCGAGCCCGAGGCCGACCAGGAAGCCCGTGGTGCCGGTCTGCCGGCGCACCAGCGCCAGGATGACCAGGCCGGACAGCGCCAGCAGCGTGATCAGAGCTCCGTAGCGCACCCACCGGCGCTGCCACCAGTGCGGGTGCGTTCCGCTTCCGGGGCCGGGTGAGTAGCTCGGGTGGGGAGGACTGATGGCCACGGCATCGACCCTAACGGTGACCGGGGGAACGGGCGGGGGCTGGTCGGTGGGACAGGATCTGGGGCCTGTTGTCCGGATCATGCCGGGCCCGCCGGCCCCGGCGCCGTGCCCCGCCGTGCGGCCGTCGGTCGCCATGGCTCCGTCATGGCACCTCCTGCACCCTGCGACGTACGGCACCGGACCCCGCGCCCTGATCCGGCCCGATGGAAACGAAAGACCCTAGTGCTGTGACCGGAAAGGTTCACCGGCTCGCGGCGTCCGGCACGGCACCTCGCCGCGTTGTCGCATCACCCGAGTACGTCCGGTACGCGGGCGATGCTCCGCCTTGCGATGCACCGCACCGGACGCCGCGAGCTTTCCGGCAGACCTTTCCGGTCACAGCACTAGCGATCCCGGTGCGGTACGCGGCGGAAGAGCAGATCGTTCACCACGTGTCCCTTTTCCAGCCCCTGTCCCTCGAAACGGGTCAGCGGCCGGAACCGCGGGCGCGGTGCGAAACCCCCGTCGGCCCGGGTGTTCTCGAAGTCGGGGTGCGCGGTGAGCACCTCGAGCATCTGCTCGGCGTACGGCTCCCAGTCGGTCGCGCAGTGCAGGACCGCCCCGGGCCGCAGCCGGCTCGCGGCCAGCGTCAGGAACTCGGGCTGGATCAGCCGCCGCTTGTGGTGCCGCTTCTTGGGCCAGGGGTCGGGGAAGTACACGCGCAGCCCGTCGAGCGAGTCCGGCGCGAGCATCTCCCGGAGCAGGATGATGGCGTCGCCGTTGGCCACCCGGACGTTCGACAGCCCGGCCTGGTCGGCGAGGTTGAGCAGGTTGCCCTGGCCCGGGGTGTGCACGTCGACCGCGAGGATGTTCGTGCCCGGGTCCCCGGCCGCCATCCGCGCGGTGGCCTCACCCATCCCGAACCCGATCTCCAGTACGACGGGACCGTCGTCGCCGAACAGCTCGCCGAGGTCGATGACGCGCTGCCCGTCGATGTCCAGACCCCACGTGGGCCACAGCCGCTGCAGCGCGTCGGCCTGCCCCGCCGTGACCCGGCTCCGCCGGGGCTGGAAGCTGCGGATCCGCCGCTCGAAGTGCGATCCGGCCGGGTCGGCCCGGGGCCCGTCGGGGAAGCGCGGCTCCCCCTTGGCCCGGCTGTGCCGCACGGACACACCGGGGACGTGCGAGGGCCGCGGCGCGGCGGCGGCAGCGGGCCGGGGGGCATCGGGGAGGTTCAGCGAGTCAGACACAGTGACACCGATTTTACGGCGGCGGCCCGGTGCCCGGGGAGGGCGCCCGCCGCGGAGGGCGCCCTCCCGGCGTACGGGTGTCACAGCGCACCGAGCATGTCCAGCACCCGGCGTCCGATCTCCCGGCCGATCGGCAGCGAGGCGGTCGCCGCGGGGGACGGGGCGTTGAGGACGTGCACCGCCCGGCTCCCCTCCCGGATCAGGAAGTCGTCCACCAGCGTTCCGTCCCGCAGCACCGCCTGCGCCCGCACCCCGGCCGGGGCGCGTACCAGGTCCGCCTCCTCGACGGCGGGCAGCAGCCTGCGCACCGCCGTCAGGAACGCCCCCTTGGACACCGACCGGCGCAGCTCCCCGGCTCCGTACCGCCAGTGCCGCCGGGCCATCACCCACGAGCCGGGCCACGCCATCGTCCCGGCCAGCTCCCCGGGCCGTACGACCCCCCATCCGTACCCCTCCCGGGCCAGGGCCGGGACCGCGTTCGGCCCGATGTGCACGCCGCCGTCGATCCCCCGGGTCAGGTGCACCCCGAGGAACGGGAACGCCGGGTCCGGTACCGGATACACCAGCCCGCGCACCAGCTCCGGCCGCGCCAGCTCGTAGTACTCGCCCCGGAACGGCACGATGCGCACCCCGGGCTCGTCGCCGGTCAGCCGCGCCACCTCGTCGCAGTGCAGCCCGGCGCAGTTCACCAGCACCCTGCCGCGTACGACCTCCCCGGCCGCGGTCAGGACGGCCACGCCCCGGTCCGGGCGCCGGTCGACCCGGACGACGTGCGCGCCGTACCGGATCTCCGCCCCCGAGGCCCGTGCGAGCTGCCGGGCCACGGCCACGAAGTCGCACACCCCCGTCGTGCCGACGTGGATGGCGGCCAGCCCGCGCACCTCCGGCTCGTACTCGCCGATCTGGGCGGCGCCCAGCTCGCGCACCTGTATCCCGTTCTCCCGGCCGCGCTGCACGAGGGCGTGCAGCCGCGGGAGCTCGTCCCGCTCGGTGGCGACGATCAGCTTCCCGGTGACGGCGTGCGCGATGCCGTACTCGGCGCAGAACTTCACCATCTCGGCCGCGCCGCGCACGGCGAACCGCGCCTTGAGCGAGCCCGGCCGGTAGTAGACGCCGCTGTGGATGACCCCGCTGTTGCGCCCCGTCTGGTGCCGGGCCGGCCCCGGCTCCTTCTCCAGCACGGTCACCCGCGTACCCGGCGCCGCACGCGTGATCGCGTAGGCCGTCGACAGGCCGACGATGCCGCCTCCGATCACCAGCACGTCGCAGTCGTACGCACCCTCACGCACCCGCACCACCTCCCGGTTCCGATAGTGCACTGCGCCACTGACAATGCCTTCAAACCCGGATCGGGGGTCCTATGCCGGAGCCACCAGCAGGGGCCGGGCCCGTTCGCGCAGCTCCACCACCCTCGGCTCGTCCCGGTACGGCTCCAGCCGGTGCAGCAGGTCCTTCACGTACTCGGTGGTGCGCGCGGAGGAGATGCGCCCCGCCACCTCGACGGCCCGGACCCCCTGCTCGCAGGCGGCGTCCAGATTCCCCGACTCCAGCTCGGCGACGGCGGACACCACGAGGCGCAGCCCGTGCGACCGCACGAACTCCTCGGTCGGCTTCGACAGCGCCTGCTCGGTGAAGCGCCGCACCTGGCGCGGCGCCTTCAGATCGCGGTAGCACTCCGCCGCATCGGCCGCGAACCGGTCATAACCGTAGAAGCCGAGCCACGAGGGGTCGTTGTCACCGCCCCTGGACCGCTCGAGCCAGCTCTCCGCCGCCTTCAGCGCCGTGCCGGCGGCCGGCGCGTCCCCCGCACGCGCGTGTGCCCGGGCCTCCACCAGCCGGAAGAAACTCATGGTGCGGGCGGTCGCCAGTCCCCGGTTGCGCTCCAGGGCCGCCTGCGCCAGGTCGACACCCTCGTCACCGAAGCCCCGGTACGTCGCCTGCAGGGACATGGAGGCCAGCACGTACCCCCCGAGCGGGACGTCCGCCGCCGCGCGGGCGAGCCGCAGCGCCTGGATGTAGTACCGCTGGGCCGCCTCCTGCTGCCCGGTGTCGAAGGCCATCCAGCCGGCCAGCCGGGTCAGTTCGGCGGAGGCCCCGAACAGGGCGCGACCCACCTCGTCGGAGTAGGAGCCGAGCAGCAGCGGCGCGGCCTCCACCCGCAGGCACTCCGGCACCATGGACGAACGCCAGTCGCCGCCCCCGTACTTGGAGTCCCAGCGTCTGGCGTCCTCGGCGGCCTCCCGCAGCTTCTGCACATCGCTGTGGCCGACTTTGAGCGGTGCGCCGGAGCCCTCGGCGGCGTTCGCCTCCCGCGCGACCGAGCTGTCGGCGGGGGTTATCAGCCACCGTGACGCGGGTGTCGCGTACGCGGTCACCGCGAACGACCCCGCGAGGGACTGCCAGATGCCGCCGGAGCCGGCCCGTCTCCCGGCCAGGTCGAGGCGGTAGAGCTCGGTGGCCGATCTCACCGCCTGCCCCACGTCCCGGGGGAAGGCGAGGCCCACCTCGGGAGCGGGATCCGCGTCCGCGAGGCCTATCTCGTGCAGCGGCACCGGGCGGCCGAGCTTCTGGCCGATGGCGGCGGCTATGAGGTGCGGCGCCGCGCCCTGCGGCACCATCCCCTTCGACACCCAGCGCGCCACCGAGGTCTTGTCGTAGCGAAGCGTCAACCCGCGTTGGGCGCCAAGGTCGTTGACGCGCCGCGCGAGTCCCGCGTTGCTGATTCCCGCGAGGGCGAGAACGGCGCCGAGTTTGTCGTTCGGCCCGCGTTGCTCCCTGGACATGCGTCACCCCTCGACACAGACGGCTGCCGCGCTGGCATAACCGTGCGGCATTCGTAAACCCAGCGTAGTTCGCCGCATCCCAAGCGTTAAGGGGCATTGTTCCGGATGGCGGGATTGTGGTCCGTGCGGGAGTACGACCCTGTACGCACCGTGCACGCGCCGTCGCGGCGTGCCCCCGCACGTGTGGCCGTGCGCCCGTCCGTGCGCTCTTCTCCGGCCATCCGGGGAACGGTTCCATGGCAGTCGCGTGGGTCGGCCCGCTGTACTGGATCCAGTGGGCTGGGGGACACCGCCGCCTTCATCCCCGCGGGTGGCGGACCGGTCCGGGAGGCGGAGACCGCCTCCCGGACCGTGCGCGTGCCCGCCCCGGAGGGTCGTGCGCAGGCCTGTACGGAGCGTGCTCAAACCTGTGCCGCTGTCACCGATTTGGCTGAAAACATTCGCCGCCCGGGATGAGCGATTGCCGCTCCCACCACGGAACTTGAGGGCGCGAAGGGCGTCTTCGGGGCGCACATGGGGGCGCATTCGCGTCGCGCGTTTCGTGCCCGTTTCCGTCACCCGCCCCCGGCCGACCGGGTGTTCACTCACCGGCCCGCCCCCGGTACTCTGCCGACCCCTGCGGTCTCCGTCACCGTTTTCCCTCGATCGAAGGCGGCGTCACCGCGCCTCCGTGGCGCGTTCTTCATGGCAGCATGGGTCCCGGTTCGTACGGTGCACTGGTTGTCCACGCTCTGTGGAGGCGTCGATGCGGTGGTTGGTGGGTTGGAGCAGCACCGCCGCTGGCGTCGCCGGAATCGGCTCCGCGGGCGCCACCGGACACGACGGGGAGACGCTGCACCCGGTCGGCTCCCACCTCCTGTGGGGCGACCCCGACCCGCTGTGGGCCGTCGGCGACTGGCGCCCCGACGAGGTCCGCGTGGTGCACGCCGACGCGCAGAGCCGCATCGCCGTCCTCGGCACCTGCGGCGCCACCGACGAGGAACTGCGGCGCGGCCTGTTCACCGCGCGCGGGGGCGCGCTGCGCCATCTGACCACCTGGCCGGGCAGCTACACGGCCGTCGTCCAGGTGGGCCGGCGCATCACCGTCTGCGGCGACCTCGCCGGTGCCCGCCCGGTCTTCCACACCCCCTGGGACGGTGGCACGGCCTACGCCACCGCCGCGCTGCCGCTCGCCGATCTCATCGAGGCCAACCTCGACTTCGGCCACCTGGCGGCCCTGCTTGCCGCCCCCGACGTACCGGCCGCGCTGCGCGACACCACCCCGTACGAGGGCGTGCGGCGTGTTCCGCCGGGGCACGCGCTCGTCCTGCGCGCCGGGGCACGTGAGATCACCGGCTACGAGCCGGTCGCCTCCCTCGCCGTCGCCGCGCCCCCCGCCGACCCGGACGTCGCCGTGGACGCCGTACGGGACGCACTCGTCGAAGCGGTGCGCACGCGGCTGTCGGCCCCCCGGCACGTGCCCGGCCTCGACCCCGGGCCGGTGCCCGGTATGGGACCGGCCGAGCGGCGGGCCGCGCGGGGGATGCCCGTGCCCGGCATCGGCGCCGACCTGTCCGGCGGACCGGCCTCCGGCACCCTCGCCCTGCTGGCGGCCGGCCTGCCCGGCAGACCCGGCACGCTACTCGGACACGGCACCGGCGCAGGCGAGCGGCTGCTCGCCGTCACCTTCAACGACCTGGCCGTCCGCGACCGAGCGTCCGAGGTCGAGCGTGCCGGCGCCCTCGCGGCCAACCCGCGCCTGCACCACGTCGTGGTCACCGGCGGGGAGGAGAGCCTGCCGTACGCCGATCTCGACGGGCCCCTCACCGACGAGCCGGGCCCCTCACTGGTGACGGCCGCCCGGCACCGCGCCCGCCTCGCCGCGGGCAGCGCCGACCACTTCACCGGACACGGCGCCCGTCAGGTCCTGGACGCCCACCCCGCCCGCCTCGCGGACCTCCTCCTGGACCGCAAGCGGCGTCACCTGGTCCGGCCGGTCGCCGCGCTCGCCCGGGCCGACGGCTCGGTGATGGTCCCCGCGCGCGTGTACGGCGCTGCCCGGCGGCTGGCCCGCACCCCGTACCGGACGGGCCTGGAACTGCTCGCCGAGCTTCTGATGCGCCACCGCTTCGACGATCCCAGGGGCGCGGTCGGCGCCTCCCTGGCCGGGCTCACCTGGGCGAGACCCGGCCCGGCGGCCCGCTGGCTGACCGGGGAGGCACTGGCTGAAGTATCGGTTCTGCTGCAGGGGGAGGCGGACCGGTCGGCCCTCGGCTCCGGCCAGCGCCCCGGCGACTACCGCGCGCGTGCCGCCCTCGCCCGCCACTCCGCCGACCTGCGCGTCCTGGAGCAGGCCGCCGAGGTCCGCTCCCAGCGGCTGCACGCGCCCTTCCTCGACAACCAGGTGGTCCGCGCCTGCCGCGCCCTCCCCGAGGCCCTGCGCGTCCAGCCCGGTGCCCGCGCCGCCGTCCTGCGCAGGGTTCTGGAGGGCGCCGGGGTCACCGACCTCCCTTCCGGCTGGGGCGCCCCGTCCCACGCCTCCTCGGCGGCGGCCGCCCGAGCGGGCCTGCGCCTCGCCGCCGACGACCTGATGGACCTCTTCGCCACACCCCTGCTGGCCGACGCGGGCCTGGTGGAGGCCCGGGTGGTCCGCAAGGCCGTCCGGGCCGCGGCGATGGGCGAATCCCTTCCGCTGGACGGTCTGGCCGACCTGACCGCCCTCGAACTCTGGCTCCGCCGCCTGCTGGCCCGCCGCGGCACCTGCTGGACCGGTACCCCGGCCCGGGCCCGAGCGGTGCCCTCCGGCATCCAACCCCGCAAGAACGCCCTCGCCTCCGGCGCCTGACCCCTGCCCGGGGCGTCCCCCGGCCGGCGGCTTCGGCGCGTGCGCCGTCACGAGCCCGGCCCGCGCTGTCGCGAGGTCGCGGACCGCTGGGGTGCGGTGCCCACACCCGGCGGAAGCCGACCGACCCGGCGAGCCCCCGACGAGGATCACTCCGGCGAGGACACCTCGCCGAAGACACCTCACCGATGACAGCCCCGCCCACGCGGTCAGCAGCTGAACCGCGCCTCCGCCCAGTCGGCGAGCGCCACCGGTCCGAACCCCCCGCCTCCCGGCGACACCGCCAGCCGCACGGTCTTGCGCCCGGTGAGGTCGACGTGCACGGGAACGGCCGCGTCCCGCCCCGCGACCACCCCGGAACGCCACACCGGAACCCCGTCGGCGTACACGGAGAAGACGACCCTGCCGAGCCCGAGCGTCATGTCGTCGACGCCGACGCGCGCGTCGTACGCGGTGCACCGCCGATTGAGGTCGACGAGCACGGACGACCCCCGGTGCACGCTGACACCGCGCGCGTACCGCTTCCCGCCGACGGACATCCCGTGCCGCTGCCACACCCAGGTGCTCTCCCACAGCCGCATCTCGGGCGCGGACCCGTCCCCGTCGACGTCGTAGCGCAGGTCGCTCCACTCGTGGACGACGGGGACGACGGGGGCCGGCGGGGGAGTGGGAGCCGGGCTGGGAGTGGCCGTCGGACTCGGATCGGGACCCGGCTTCGAGGTGGGCTGCGGAACAGCCGTCGGCTTCGGCGCGGGCGCGGCAGCCGACGAGGCCGGGACCGGGCTCGTCCGGGAGGCCGCCACCACCGGCGGTGCCACCGGCGGCCTTCTCGTGGCGGGCGATGAGGCGGGCGGCGAGGCGGGCGGCGAGGCGGGAGCCGACGGTGAGGCCGACGGCCGCGGTGCCCGTACGACGGGAGCGGACGGCGACGGCCCGGCCGCCTCCCGCGCCGGGCGTCCGTCGTTCACCAGGGCCAGCGCCACCGCGGCCGCGGCCACCGCGACCACACTCGCCGCGATGCCGGCCTTCACCGGCGCCCCGATCCCCTCGGCGGCGGCCGCCCCGCCCACCCCCGAACCCGCGGAGGAACCGCCCGCCGCGGCGGCCGCCGCGGCGCCCGCTCCCGCGCCCCCGGCGATGATCCCGAGGACCTTCCCGTACCCCGCCGCCCCGAACCAGCCGATGACCGCGATCGGCACCACCGCCGGGATACCGCCCGCGACCTCCTCGATCTGCGCGGCCGCCAGCCGGCACCCGGCGCACTCCTCCAGGTGCTTGCGCAGCCCCCGCTCGGCGCGCAGCCGCAGCTTGCGCCGGGCGTAGGTACCGAGCTGGTCGGCGTATCGGGCGCACGCCCCGTCACCGGTCAGCGCCGCGCTGACATGGGCCTGCAGATAGGCCTGCTTCAGTCCCTCCCGGGCCCGGCTCGCCAGCACCCGGGTGCCGTTGGCGTCGAGCCCGAACAGAACGGCCACCTCACTGGGCGACTCGTCCTCCACCTCGGTGTGCCACAGCACCGCCTGCCAGCGCTCGGGCAGCGAGCGGAACGCCCGCAGAGCCATGGACTGCTCGGCCTCGTGCAGGGCACGCACATCGGCACCCACGTCCACCGCGTCGCCACCGGCCCCCTCGGCGGGCCGCGCGGCCTGCTGGGCGAACACGGCGAAGTCCTCGACGAGTTGCTCGCGCCGTGCGGACCTGGCCCAGTGCGCGGCCACGCGTCGCACCGAGGTCAGCAGATAGGCGCGCACGGCGTACTCGGGCCCCGCGCCGCCCCGTACCGCCTGCAGCATCCCGGCGAAGACCTCGGCGGTCAGGTCGTCCGCGGTGTGCGCGTCACGGCAGCAGGTACGGGCGTAGCGCCGCACGGCGTCCGCGTGCCGCCGGTACAGCTCCGCGTACGCGGAGTCGTCGCCCGTGCGCATCCGGTGGACCAACTCGCCGTCGGCGGGCGGCGTCGGGCCCGGCGAGGGCACCCTGCCGTCCCGCTGGGCGGGCACGCCCGGCTCGGCGGGCACCCCGGCCGGGCCGCCCTGCTTCGGCACCTGCGGCGAGGTCAGCCCACCGGCGTCGGAGCCGCCGTCACCACGCGATTCGTCCCACCCGTCAACGCCCATCGCGCAAAGCCCCCGAAACCGGCACAGCCCAACCCGTCACCGGCTCAGGGTGCCACAGCAGCAATCCCCGCAGTACCAGGCGTCACCCGAACGAGAAATTCGGTTGCTGCGCGCCCAGTTGGCGCCGGAGCGGCCGTGACCGCGCACACGGCGCGGGCCCCCGACCGCCCGGCCGCCATGGCGCACCGGGGGCACGGGTGGCCCGCCGCAGCGGATCCGGGCCGGCGGACCGGCCCGCGGCCACTACGCCGGCCGGGACCTGAGCCCGTCCAGCAGGATGTCCAGCAGCCGAGCCGAGGCCGCGGCCTGCTGCGCCGCGTCCGGCAGCGAGGGCGCCGCCGTGGCGATCACGAGCAGCACGTCCGCCACGGACACGTCCGTCCGCAGCTCACCCGCTTCCCGGGCCCGCTCCACCAGCCGGCCGACGACCTCGAGCAGCGCGCCGACCCCGGCGTCGTCCACCACGGCCGAGGAGGCGTCCTCCGCCACCAGCCGCAGCTCGCCGGCGCCCGGCTGGACCCGCTGCTGCGGCACCCGGGGCTCGTCGCCCGTGCCGCCCGAACCCACCGGGCCACCCGTGCCGACCGCGCTCACCAGGCCGACCGGACCGCCCGGCTCGCCGGGACCGGCGGAGCCGACCCGCAGCACCTGAGGCGGCAGCAACCGCCCCGCGCCCGACGCCACCGACGTCCGCAGGAAGCGGGACAGCGCCGACCACGGTTCGTCCTCCTGCCCGAGCGCGGCCCGCGCCTGCTCGGTCAGCCGCGCGGTCTCCTCCTCGGCTATCCGCCGGACCAGCACGTCCTTGCTCGGGAAGCGCCGGTACACCGTGCCGACCCCGACCCGCGCCCGCCGTGCCACGTCCTCCATCGGCGCGCCGTAACCCAGCTCGCCGAACACCTCACGCGCCGCACGCAGCACGTGCTCCAGATTGCGCTGTGCGTCCACCCGCAGCGGTGTCGTACGCGCCGAGTCCGCGCGCCCGTTTCCCGCCGCCGCGCTCACCGCAGTGCCGCCCGAGGCGAGAGCCGCTGCCGACGACCAATGAGTGTCTTGAACATGCATGTGTTTCCCCCGGTACATGACGTCTCCCCCCGGAGACTCTCCCCGCCACTGAGTCCGGAGTGCGTGGACCTGGCATCGGTCCCGAGCGGGACCCGTCCTTCGCGGAACCCGTTCGGCCACATCCCCTACACCCCGTCGACACACGAACATAGTTGAGAGGCAGTCAATTCAGAAGGGGCAGGTTCCGCACAGTGCGCCCCTCGATCGGAGTACGGGCCGGTTACGCCCCGGTAACGCACCTTCGCCCCCTCTCTCCCGCCCCTGCTGACCTGCCCGCTTTCTCCCGGCTCCGGCGGCGCGCACCGACGCGCGCACACCCGCTCGCCGGTCACACAAATTGCCGGGGCTGTGGACAAACAAGAGCGCCGGGTGCGTCATGGGATGGTGAAGGAACGTGCGCGCATTCTGGTTGTCGGCGGCGGCTACGTCGGGATGTACACGGCCCTGCGCCTGCAGCGGAGGCTGAAGCAGGAGATCAGGCGGGGTGAGGTCGACATCACCGTCGTCACTCCCGACCCCTACATGACGTATCAGCCGTTCCTCCCCGAGGCGGCCGCGGGTTCCATCTCCCCCCGCCATGTCGTCGTACCGCTGCGCCGCGTCCTGGACCAGTGCCACATCGTCGTCGGCGAGGTCACCTCCGTCGAGCACGCGGTGCGCACCGCCGCCGTCACCACCCTCGCCACCGCCGAGGAGGGCGGGACCGCCGAACTCGTCGGCTACGACGAACTCGTCCTCGCCCCCGGCTCGGTCGCCCGCACCCTGCCCATCCCCGGCCTCGCCGAGTACGGCATCGGCTTCCGCACCGTCGAGGAGGCCATCGGACTGCGCAACCACGTCATCGAGCAGATGGACATCGCCTCCTCCACCCGCGACCCCGCGGTCCGGGACGCCGCCCTCACCTTCGTCGTCGTCGGCGGCGGCTACGCCGGGGTCGAGGCGCTCGGCGAGCTCCAGGACATGGCCCGCTACACCGCGCGCTACTACCACAACGTCCGCCCCGAGGACATGAGGTGGATCCTCGTCGAGGCCTCCGACCGCATCCTGCCCGAGGTCGGCGAGGAGATGGGCCGCTACACCGTCACCCAGCTCCGCCGCCGCAACATCCAGGTCCTGCTGGACACCCGCCTGGACTCCTGCGCCGACCGCGTCGCCGTCCTCAGTGACGGCCAGCGCTTCCCGACCCGCACGCTCGTGTGGACGGCCGGCGTCAAACCGCACCCGCTGCTCGCCGCCACCGACCTGCCCCTCGACGCCCGCGGCCGCCTGAAGTGCACCGCCGAGCTGGCCGTCGACGGCGCCCCGCACGCCTGGGCAGCGGGCGACGCCGCGGCCGTTCCCGACGTCACCGCCGCCGAACCCGGCGCCCGGATCGCGCCCAACGCCCAGCACGCCGTCCGCCAGGCCAGGGTCCTGGGCGACAACATCGCCCACGCGCTGCGCGGCGAACCCCTGGAGACGTACGCGCACAAGTACGTCGGCTCGGTGGCCTCCCTCGGCCTGCACAAGGGCGTCGCGCAGATCTACGGGCGCAAGCTGAAGGGCTACCCTGCCTGGTTCATGCACCGCCTCTACCACCTCAGCAGGGTGCCCACCTTCAACCGCAAGGCCCGGGTCCTGGCCGAGTGGACGCTCGCCGGGCTCTTCAAACGGGAGATCGTCTCGCTGGGTTCACTCGAACACCCCCGAGCGGAGTTCGAACTCGCCGCCGGTGGAAAGCCTCCTCACAGCCCCTCCGACGACCCGAAGGGGTCGTCCTGACCGGACCCGGGAACTCCACGGGCCGCCCCGGCGTCTGACGGATATCGCCGCGGACGGCCACCTGCCAGACTGCCCCACGTCCTCGGACGGGCACCTGCCCGCCCTCTGCACCCACGAGGCTTTCCTCACTGTGAACTTCACGCGTTGGAGCGCCCGGCTCCCCGGAACGCAGCGCCGCGCCGCCGCACGCACCGACACCGCGGTCACCCCGGACCGCCGGGAGGAGGGCTCCGTGCCCATGGCCCGCGCCGGACAGCCGGCCGGCGGGGCCGTGCCGGTGCCCGCGGTCGACGAACTACCCGCGCGCGACGTCCTCGACCGCGTCCCGGCCCTCGTCGCCCTCGTCCACGGCCCCGACCACCGCATCGCCTACGTCAACGACGCCTACGCCTCGGCCTTCGGACTGCGGCCCCCGGGCGCCCCCGCCCGCGAAGCGCTCCCGGAACTCGCCGAACTCGGCCTGCTCCCCCTCCTCGACCAGGTACTGCGCAGCGGCAGACCCCGCACGCTGAAGTCCCGCAAGGCCGTCGACGGCCGCTCCTACACGTTCACCTGCACCCCGGTGGCCGGGGACGGCGACCGCGACGCCGGCGTGCTCGTGTTCGCCACCGACGTCACCGACCACGCCGAGGCCGCCGAACGCCTGCGCGCCAGCGAGCGGCGCCAGCGGGAGACCGCCGTCACCCTGCAGCGCTCCCTGCTCCCGCAGGAACTCGAACAGCCCGACGACCTTCGCATCGCCGCGACCTACCAGCCCGGCGGCACCGAGGCCGCCGTGGGCGGCGACTGGTACGACGTGATCACCCTCGGCGGCGGCCGAACGGCCCTGGTGATCGGCGACGTCATGGGCAGAGGCGTGCGGGCGGCCGCCGTCATGGGCCAGCTCCGCACGGCCGTACGGGCCTACGCCCGCCTCGACCTCCCGCCGCACGAGGTACTGCAGCTCCTCGACGGCCTCGCCACCGAGATCGACGCCAACCAGATCGCCACCTGCGTCTACGCGGTGCACGACCCCAACGAGGGCCGTCTGGTGTACGCATCCGCCGGCCATCTGCCGATCCTGGTCCGCGACGAGAGCGGCACCGTGCTGCGCGCCGACGAGCCCACCGGCCCGCCGCTCGGCACCGGCGGCTGGATGCACGCCTCCGGATCGATCGCGCTGGGCCCCGGCTCCACGGCGGTCCTCTACACCGACGGCCTGGTCGAGCGCAGGGACGAGGACCTGGACGAGGGCATCGCGTCCCTGGAGCGCGCCCTGTCCGGGGCGAGCGGCAGCCCGCAGGTCGTCTGCGACCGCCTGGTCCGCTCGGCCGGCGTCACCGCCGACCACGACGACGACGTGGCCGTCCTCGTCCTCCAGCACCCCGCCCGCAAGGGCCCCGAGGGCGATCTCTTCCGCAACGCGGCCCTGGAACTCCTCGGCGGTGTGGAAGCGGCTCCCCGGGCCAGGGCCTTCGCCTCCGGCGTCCTGACCAGTTGGCGGTTCCCCGTCGAACTGCACGACCTGGGCGTCCTCGCCACCAGCGAGCTGGTCGCCAACAGCCTCCAGCACGGCACGCCGCCGATGCGCCTGCGGCTGCGCCGTACCGACCGCCGCCTGATCATCGAGGTGACCGACGGCGACGACCACCTCCCCCGCCGCCGCCAGGCGGAACCGGCCGACGAATCGGGTCGGGGCATCGCCATCGTGGCCACCATCGCCTCCACCTGGGGCTCAAGAAGAACCCCGGGCGGCGGCAAGGCGGTCTGGTGCGAGTTCCTGCTGCCGAAGAGTTAGGTGACCCGTCCGGACGGGTCCGGGAGCCAGGTGTGCCGTTCGGACAGCTTGGTGGAGGGGGGAAGGGGCCCCGCCGTTGCGGGCCAGGCGACGCGCCCGGCCCGCCGGCGCCGGATGCCTACGCCTGTGCGGCAACCGGTTCCGCGGCCGCACCCCGAGCCACCACACGGCTCCTCGCGGAGGCCCACGGCTGATCCTGCGCAGGAGTCAGCCTCCTGCCCAACCGCAACGCCAGCACCGTGATCCCCAGCGAGAACAGCAGGAACGTCACGATGTACGGCACGTGCAGCGAGGCGCCGAGGGGGCCGCCCACCGCCGGCCCGACAGCCAGCGCAAGCTGCTTGACCAGGGCGAACGCCGAGTTGTACTGCCCGGCCATTCCCTCCGGCGCCAGATCCGCCACCAGCGGGGCCACCGTCGGCGACAGCATCGCCTCACCCAGACCGAACAGCGCGTACGTCGAGACGAACGCGGCCGTGGCCATCTCCTGGCTGCCGTGCCCGAGCCCCGCGTACCCCGCCGCGAGCCACGCCACGGCCCAGACCAGACCCACCCCGGCGATCACTCGCGACCGCCGGCGCTGCTCGACGAACCTCAGCACGGCGAACTGGGCGACGACGATCATCAGCGTGTTCGCGGCCAGGGCCGTACCGAGCGCCGAGGTCGATATCCCCGCGGCCTCCACGCCGTAGGCGCTCAGCCCCGACTCGAACTGGCCGTAGCAGGCGAAGAACAGCACGAAGCCCAGTACGCAGAGCTGCACCATCGCCCGGTTCCCGAGCAACCGCTTCCAGCTTCCCCTCACCCCACCGGACGGAGCGTCGGCGACGCGCGGCGAGCGCGGCATCCGCACCGTCGCCATCACCGCGACCAGCAGCAGGAAGATCGCCGCCTCGATCGCGAACAGCAGGGTGAAGGAGGACACCCGGGTGGCGTCGACGAGATGGCCGCCTATCAGGCCACCGACCCCCAGCCCCAGGTTCTGCAGGAAGAACTGCATCGCGAACGCCCGCGACCGGGTCTCCGCGGTGGAGCAGTCCACGATCATCGTCGCGAGGGCCGGCTGCATCACGGCCTGCCCGGCGCCGAGCGCGGCGGCCGACAGCAGGACGGCGCCCGAGCCGGCCGCGAGCCCCAGGCTCAGCGCCCCCAGCGCGGCGGTGACCAGAGCGGTGAGCAGAACCGGCAGCGGGCCGCGGCGCACGATCGCCCGGCCGGCGAACGGCAGCACGACCAGCGCGGCCACGGCGAAGACGGCGAGCACGAGACCCGCGGTCATGGCCCCGAGGCCCCGCACCTGCGCCACGTAGACGTACAGGTAGGGGACCGTGAAGCCGAGCCCGAATGCGCTGAGTGCGTTGCCCACGTGGATCCGGCGCATCGCTGCGCCCATCGCCCTGGTCACGTTCACCTCTCTCACTAGTTAGGAGTGAAGACTTCAAAGCTAAAGTTCGAAGCTAAAGAGTACACAGTGAAGGACTTCAAGGCAAAGGGACCTCGTGCCATACTGCGACCATGGCCGACACGCCCGGCGTCACGGAGCCGACCCTCGAAGAACAGATCGCCGCCTACCAGCGCGAGTTCCAGGACCTCGACCCCCAGGTCGAGAAGATCGTGTCGGCGCTGTCCAGGTTGAACCGCCGGATGAACGTGGCGTACGGCCGTCAGACCGCCGACCTCGGCATCAGCAACGCCGAGTGGGAGGTGCTCAAGGAGCTGGTCCTGTCCGGTGCTCCGTACCGCCTCGGGCCCAGCGACCTGGCCAAGCGGCTCGGCCTGACGCCGGCCGCGATGACCCACCGGATCGACCGCATGGTCACGGAGGGGCTGGTCACCCGTGAGCGCGACGAGACCAATCGCGTCCGGGTGATCGTCGAGCTGACTCCGGAGGGCCGTGAGAAGTGGCTGGAGGCCATGCGGCTCGCCACCGTCTTCGAGGAGGAGCTGCTCCAGGACCTCAGTCCCGGAGAGCGCTCGGTGCTCGGGGAGGTGCTGACCAGGCTTCTGCGCCGGGTGGAGCACGCCCAGCCGGACGCCGGCGGCCGACTCACCGACCTGGACTGACTCCCTAAAAAGATCTTGACAGGGCTGCTTGACACCCCCCTGGGCGATCCGTAAAGTTCTCCGAGTTGCCACGGAGCCGTAACGACTCCCTGACGACACCTCCGCCGCCTCGAGCGGCACCTCACACCATCAGCACGATCTCCCTACGGGATTGATTTCGGCATGCCGGAATTCAATTCGAATAGGGGCTCGGCGCCCCGATTGGGAATCGCCGAGCGGATCCGCTAAGGTTTGAGACGTCGGAACGGCCCAACAGCTGCGAAGACAAACCCCGCTGACCGGGGATCAGACGCCGAAAGGATCTGATAG
>NZ_JALLIN010000049.1 GCF_023630175.1 Streptomyces cellostaticus
GGGATGATGCGGATCTGGCAGGTCTCGGCGGCGATGACCGTGGCGGTGCGCGGCTGGGAGTCCAACACGGCCAGCTCACCGAGTAACTCACCGGCGCCGCGCACGGCAAGAAGCGCCCTTTCTCCACAGGCCCCGTCCAGGGTGATCAACGTTGACCCGCATTCCAGCACGACCAAGTGAGTTGCTGGATCTCCCTGGCGGAGCAGTACAGTCCGAGCGGGCCTTCCGCGCTGCGGTGCGAGCGCCTTCAGGCGTGCCCATAACTTGTCGCCGATCACCGTGGCATGTGGCTGATACATGCGTCCCCCTGCTATGCGGCCCCGACACACTTAGGTGATCGTCTCAACTAACCAGAATGTTGCTCAATAGCCACATTCCAGCCATCAGGAGTGCAGGGCAAAGTCGACGGCCAGGCGGGCCGCTCGCAGCTTCCTGTCCGCCAGCCGGGCCAGCACGTGTAGTCGGCGGCCCTCGACATGCCGTTCAAGCTCCCCATGCGCAGCCGTACTCACACCGACCCGGTTGTGTACGAGCGCTTCGCTCATCAATTCGGTATGCAGCCCCGCCCTTGGGACCACGGGTCGCAGAGCGAGCAGCGCAGCCCCTATCGCGGCCATCAGCAAAAGACACATCAGAACCAAGGAGAACAACGCGATAGGGGCCATGTCGTGCGCACTCGACAGCACGGCAACCCCTGCAGCCAGCAAGCCGCCGGCTATTCCGCACAAAGCCGTTGCTTTCGTATCCGCCCGCTGTACCTCGACGAAGGCGCGTTCAGCGTGTCCTTGCAGCCGCTCCATCTCCAACGGAATATTGCCTGGCTCGTGCATGTCGCCCCGCATCCCTCTGTGGCCGTCGCCTGCTTGTCGTGGCAGTTGCCGGCCTGTTCTCAGCTGTCGAGGGGTGATGCCTACCGCAGGGCATGAGCAGCGGTAGGCTCCTCACTCCACGGCCTTCCGTGGGTCCGTAGTCAATGAGATGTGGGGCGGCACCGGTGAGGCGGAGCGAGCGCCTACCGCTGGCTGGGCATCGTTGGGCGACAGCTTATGCCTCGGCCGTGACGCTCGTTTGACGCTCCGAGCGTCTGCAGGTCCTATGGCTGGGCTGTAAATGGCTTCTGACCTGGGAATACGTCAGTTCCTTCTCGGTCTCATGTCTTCCCGATGACGCATCACGTGGAGTGCGTGGCGATTCTGGAGCCTGCGGACAAGGGCGCCTGCCCTCGGGTTTGTGAGCCAGGCGTTTGTGACAATCAGGCGGCGACGAGCTCCTGCTCGCGGTCCGGCGTCTTGACGTTGGGCTTCTTGTTCGGCAGCGAGAGCCGGAAGACCTTGCGCCACGCGGAGAACACCTGTTTGGGCAGCGGTCCGGTGACGTACTCCAGCTCGTACTTCTCGAACAGCGCGCGCACCTTCACCGCGACCTCGGCGTACCGGTTGCTCGGCAGGTCCGGGAACAGGTGGTGCTCGATCTGGTGCGACAGGTTGCCGGTCATGAAGTGCATGGCCCTGCTGCCGCTGATGTTCGCCGAGCCCATCATCTGGCGCAGGTACCACTGGCCGCGCGTCTCGCCCTTGATCGACCGGCGCTCGAAGACCTGCACGCCCTCGGGGAAGTGCCCGCACATGATCACGGAGTGGGACCAGATGTTGCGGACCAGGTTCGCGGTGAACGTGGCGGCGAGCGTGGTGAGGAACGACGGGCCCGACAGCAGCGGGTGGATCACGTAGTCCTTGAGTACCTGCTTGCGGATCTTGCGGCCCACGGCCTTGGCCCGCGCGCGGAACTCCGGGTTCTTGCGGCGGTGCTTGTTCAGGTTCTTGCCGAGCTCCAGGTCGTAGGCGGCGATGCCGTACTCGAAGAAGCAGGCGTTGATGAAGTTCCACAGCGGCTGGCCGAGGTGGAACGGGTGCCACTTCTGGTCCTCGTCGACGCGCATGATGCCGTAGCCGAGGTCGTTGTCCTTGCCGAGCACGTTGGTGTACGTGTGGTGCAGCTCGTTGTGCGAGTGCTTCCACTGGTCGGCCGGCGAGACGTGATCCCACTCCCAGGTGGTGGAGTGGATCTTCGGGTCCCGCATCCAGTCCCACTGGCCGTGCAGGATGTTGTGGCCGATCTCCATGTTGTCCATGATCTTCGCCACGGACAGACCGGCGGTCCCGAGCAGCCACGCGGGCGGGAAGATCGAGAAAAGCAGCACACCCCTGCTGACCAGCTCGAGCTTGCGCTGCGCCGAGATGACCCTACGGATGTAGGCGGCGTCTTTCTCGCCGCGTCCGGCGATCACTTCGTCGCGGATCGCGTCCAGCTCGTGGCCGAGCTCCTCGATCTGGGCCGCCGTCAGGTGGGCGGTGGGGTCGATGGCGGTCAAGGTGCTCCTACCGTTCGATGTCGCAAGGGCCCGCCGCGGCGGACACACAGGTCTGGATGAGGACGCCCGGCTCGGCCTCGGTGATCTCGCCGGTGCGCAGGTCGCGGACGGCGCCCGCCTTGAGCGGGGTGATGCAGCCGAAGCAGATGCCCATGCGGCACCCGGAGGGCATGAGCACGCCGGCCTCCTCGCCGATGCCCAGCAACGGTGTGGCGCCGTCCGCGTCGACGGTCTTGCCGGTGGCGCTGAACGTGACCTTGCCGCCGTCGCCGGCGACGACGATGCTGGGGCGGAAGCGTTCGGTGTGCAGGCGCTCTTGGACGCCGTGTTCGCTCCAGTGCTTTTCGGCGGCGTCGAGCAGACCCGCGGGCCCGCAAGCCCAGGTCTCGCGCTCGGCCCAGTCGGGCACGAGTTCGTCGAGACGGGCGATGTCGAGCATGCCGTCTGTGTCGGTGTGCACCTCGGTGAGCCGCAGCTTCTTGTCCGCGAGCAGGTCGTGCAGTTCGTTGCGGAAGATCACGTCTTGCGGCCGTGGCGCGCAGTGGACCATGACGACGTCGTCGAACTCGGTGTCGCGCAGCATGCCCATCACGGGTGTGATGCCGCTGCCGGCCGTCAGGTAGAGCACCTTGGCGGGCTTGGCCTGCGGCAGCACGAAGTCACCGGTTGCCTGGTCGAGTTGGATCAGCGTGCCCGGTTTCGCCCTGCGGACCAGGTGGTTGCTGACCTTGCCGTCCGGGATCGCCTTCACGGTGATCGTGACGCGGCCGTCCGGACGGTTCGTCGGCGAGGTGAGGGAGTAGGCACGCCACAGGCGCACTCCCTCGACGTCGACCCCGATCCGGACGTACTGACCGGCTGTGTGGCCGCGCCAGCCCCGTCCCGGTCTGATCACGATGGTCGCGGCGTCATCCGTCTCGGGGTGCACGGCCTCGATGCGCCCCCGCAGGTCAGCGCCCGCACGCAGTGGGCTGACCAGGTCGAGGTAGTCCGACGGCAGCAGCGGCGTCGTGACCATCTCCAGCAGTTTCCATGCCCTGCTGCGAAGGGCTGCACTCGTCATGACTCCAGCTTGCTGCGTCTCAGGGCGTAAAGTCCTGACCGTAGGACGTGAATCTGGTGGGTGGAATTGTTCGCAGGGAATAAAAACGTGAATCGTGTAACCCAGAGGGCCAGCGAACTGGCCCTGGATGAGACGACGGTCACCGCACTTCGGGCCGCGCTGAGGACCACCGCCGACGAGGTCGTCCAGGCGATCATCGATGAGGTCCCTCCCTACGCGAACGCCCTTTCGGGCCGCATGGGCGGCACCATCCGTCGAGCTGTTCGCACCGCCCTCGGGCACTACCTGGACCTCGCGAGCGGGAACGCCACGGGCGGCGACGGCGGTGACGCGGCCTACGAGCTGGGCCGCGGCGAGGTGCGCGACGGCCGTTCGATGGACGCCCTGCTCAGCGCCTACCGCGTCGGCGCCCGCGTGGCCTGGCGATGCCTGGCAGCGGGCGCCGTGTCCGCAGGTCTGCCCGCCGCCGAGGTCGCCAAGTTCGCCGAGCTGACCTTCGCCTACATCGACGAGCTCTCCGCCGCGAGCGCCGCGGGCCACGCCGACGAACTGGCCGCCCGGGGCAGGGCCCACGAACGCCACCTGGAACACCTGGCCCGCGACCTCCTCGCCGGCGCGAGCCCGGACGTGCTGCTGGCCTCTGCTCAACGGGCCGGATGGCAGCCTCCGGTTACGCTGACGGCGGTCCTGCTGCCCGCCGCCCAGGCCCGGCCTGCCTACCGCGCGCTCGACCCGAGCACCCTCGTCCTCGAAGATCTGCCGGACGCCACCGGTGTGCTGCTCGTCCCCGATTCCGACCGATCACATCTCTTGCGGCAGCTGACCGACCGCACCGCCGTGGTCGGCCCGGCCCGGCCATGGACTCGTGCCTCCGCCTCCTACGCACGAGCCGTACGCGCGCGCTCCCTCTCCTCTGATATCCGCGACACCGAGGACCACCTGCCCGAGCTGGTGCTGAGCGCCGACGTGGACGCGTTCGCAGACCTGCGTGCCCGAGCCCTCGCACCGTTGCGCACCTTGCCTGTCGCGACCGCACAGCGGCTGGAGGAGACGTTGCGGGCGTGGCTGCTGCACCAGGGCAGGCGGGACGAGGTGGCGGCGGCGTTGTTCGTCCATCCCCAGACCGTCCGGTACCGGATGTCACAGCTGCGGGAGCTGTTTCCGGATCTCGCATCGCCACACCGGGTCCTTGAACTGACGCTGGCGGTCGGTCTTCGGGCCAGTTGACGCGTACTTCGACCGTCCACGAACTCCCGGAGGATCCCGGCATCGTGCTCGGTGTCTACCTGGACGTCCTTGCAGCCGGGACGGTTCGGTGAGCGACGCGATCAAGGTGCAGCAGGTCGGCTGACAGGGAGCGTTCCACCACGAGTCGCCCACCTGCCGATCCGTCAGGCCCGCGTCTGGCCGACCAGCCACACCCGGTCGCGACTGAGCGGGAGTTGGCCGAGGAGGACGCCGGTCGCGTGGAGCAGGGTGTTGGCGAAGGCTGGAGCGACCGGGTTGAAAGGGCGGACTGTCGGCCGTGACGCCCGTTTGACTCCCTGGGCACCCACATGCATGGCGATGGGCCAGGAAATGGTGTCTGACCTCGGGTTTTCCGAAGATCGCTCAGGTCGACATCTTTCCGATGGCCCACCAGGTCGGTGTGCCGCGATTGAACCGGTCGCGAAGAGCTCCTGAACTGCGGTTGTGGGCGAACAATGTGCGGTGCGGGCGTTCAGTAGGTGGGACCGTAGGGGCTCCAGTGCCCGAGGAAGGGTTTCAGGTCGTCGGCCCGTGGGTTGGGGATGTCGGGCAGCCGGGGCGGTGTGTTCAATGGGTCGAGGCTCTCAACGGTGGATGTTGCCGGCTGATCCATGCTTCGGCTTCGGTTCTGGTCTGCCCGGGTGGCATGGCCTCGACTCGTGTGCGTACCGCGCTCACGTACTCGGTCAGTCGGGTGGCGTGGCGCCATGCCGCTTCCTGCGCTTCAAGGTGCCGGACGGCCCGGGAGGTCTACCACCGGGTCAGACCTGTGCACTCGCAACCCTCGCTACAGGGGCCGTCGTGAGACGTGAGAGGGTCTGGGGCGTGAGTGAGACACCACCGAACACCCTGCAATACCGCTTCGACGGGCCAGAAGACGCTCCGGTCCTGATCCTGGGTCCCTCACTGGGTACCACATGGCACAGGTTGTAGAGACCGTCCAGGGGCGTCTACGGCAGTCCAGCGTGGGCAGGAAATTACAGGTCAGGGCGTTTTGGTCCGGGACGGTCTGACCAGTTGGTGATTGCGGTGTGACACGAGAGTGATACGGCGAGGCCCGTCGTGGCGGGTTCTCCGCGCGGATCCGTGAGACGGCGAAGCCGCACCGGAGCACTCCGGTGCCGCTCCTGGGTCGAGATCGAACGCGCTGGCTGCGCGCGATGCGGTCGGTGACTCGTACGATCCGCATGCCTGTGACTCTTTCGGGTGTCTGATTTGCGATCGCACCCGCTCATCCGTCCGTAGGAGGGGTGCGGCCCCTCCCCGTGCGACCGGGTCAGTGAGTGCGGGAGGCCGGATCGGCTGGCTGGCCACCGGCAGCTGAACTGGGATGGCTTCACTCCAGTCTGCAGCGCGCGGCAGGCGACGAGCCTGGCTACGTCCGGCCTTAGACGTCGTTTCTGTTGGTGGATGGGTGCCGGGCATCATGGTCGTCGACGGGAGCCAATGGCGAGAGGACGGGTGCGGCAAGTGTCTGGAGGCGTACAAACGGCTTTGACCGAGCTGTGGCAGCAGCACTGGCCAGACTGTCCTCCGGTCGGGTACAAGCTCCGCGACCCGTACCGGGATCGCTGGGTGCGCTTCCACAGCCTGCCGGAGTCGAAGCGATACGCAGAGGACGAGAGCGAATACGACGTCGTCCTGGAGCGGTACAACACCGTCCTCGATGAGTTGTTCGCCGGTGGGGATGTCTACGTGATCAACCCGGTTTGGGCGATCGAAGCCGAGGTTCCGCCAGCCCAGCCAGACAGTGGCTACTGGCAGACCCTGCTGGTGGAGGACGATCCAGACCCGGAGTTCCGTACCTACTGCCATCTCTTCGCCGCCCGCCAGCCCTGGCGATATGGCTGCTTCGACGAGCTGCTCCGTGACATCGCTGAAGACAAGGTGGCGGGAGTCCTCATCACCGACACCCAGATGCGGCGCATCTATCACCCCTACGACGGCGGCGCCGATGTCTTCCTCGCCACACCCGGGGAACGGGATCAGACACGCGATCGGCATGCCGACTGGCTTTCCAGCCACCCGTCGGGTCTCTGACTTGGCCGGCTCGCCACCCCGCCCAGGTCGCCGGATTCAGGTAGTCAGCCGACGGAAGCAGATGCGCAGTGCCGCTATGCCGACGAAGGCAAGGAAGTGCTCGGCCTTGCGCTCGTAGCGCCGGTGGAGCCGCCGACAGCCGGCCAGCCAGGACACGGTCCGCTCGACCACCCATCGGTGACGGCCGAGCCGCTGTGAGGACTCGACGCCCTTGCGAGCGATGCGGTGGCGGATGCCACGGCTGCGAAGCCACCGACGCAGATGGTCGTAGTCATAGCCCTTGTCGGCGTGCAGCTTCGCCGGGCGTCGGCGGCGCGGGCCGCGACGGGAGCGGATGGGCGGGATCCCGCGCACAAGCGGCTCAAGGCCCAGACTGTCATGCATGTTCGCCCCGGAAATGCCTAGGGACAGCGGCAGTCCGTTGCGGTCGGTGATCAGGTGGATCTTCGATCCCAGCTTGCCGCGATCGGTCGGATTCGGTCCCGTCAAAGGCCCCCTTTTGCCGCCCGGACACTGACCGAGTCGATCGCACACCGCGACCAGTCCAGCTCACCCCGAGCACCGAGTTCGTCGAGCACGACCCGATACAACCGGGCCCAGACCCGGTCCCGGCTCCACTGGGCGAAGCGCCGGTAAACCGTGGGCCAGGCCGGGCCGAACACCGGCGGGAGCTGGCGCCAGGTGCAGCCCGACGTCGCCACGAAGATGATCGCGGCCAGAGCCTCACGGTCACCTGCCCGCCGCCGACCCCCACCCTGCGGACGCTTCACCTCAGTCGGCGGCACCACACGCCGGAACAGCACCCACAACTCCTCCGGCACCAACCGCTCAACCAGATCCGTCATGCACGGTTCAACGAACCATCACGCCAAAAGAAACGACGCCTTAGACGGACACGAACACGCGGAACCGCCGATCCATGCTTTCCACCACGCCCTCATCGCACGGGGATCAACTTCCGGCCTGCATGATTCTAACCACATCAACTGCGGGGAGAGCAGCCAGGAGAAGGCGGATGACCTCAACGTGACGCTGCAGGATCTTGCCACCGGTTCCGCTGGACACTCCTTCTGAGCAACGTGAGGATGCTGGGAAGTCCTACAGCAGCGCAGCAAATTGAGGTGCTGGTCGAGAAGCCAGGAGGGGATCTGGCATGTCAGTCGACAATGTCGAACAACCATGCTGGGACGAAAAGTTTGACTCCGTCCTGAGGCAGATCCTGCCCGAGTTGCCCGCTGTGACGCCCGAGATCTGGGATCGGGAGCTCAGGGCGCTGGGATTGAACTCCGTAAAGATGGTGGAGCTTCTCCTCCGACTGGAAACCGCCTACGGCACCACGCTGTTCGACGACGACCTGGACCATCGACACTTTTCCACGCCGCGGACCATGTGGGACTTCGTCGCGCGGCGAGTCAATCTGGACGCTGCAAAATGACGGACGTCAACGAGTACGAAACCGTGTTGACGGACATTGTCGCTGTCGCGCGCAACAACGCGGAACGCACCGACCGAGAAGCCAGGTTCCCGGTCGAGGCAATGGCCGCTCTCCGCGCTTCCGGACTGATGGGAATGTTCGTGCCCAGGGAATACGGAGGGCTCGGCAGCGATCTTCATCTGTATGTGCACATAGCGAGTCAGCTGGCGGCAGCCTGCACATCGACCGCGGCGATCTGGACGATGCATGCCTTCCAGGTGGACGGGTTGTCCCGCTTCGCGGGAGAACGACTGCGGGAGACGGTTCTGCCGGCCATCGCCGATGGGAAGATCTATCTCGCCTCGGTCACGACGGAGGCGGGCAAGGGCGCCGACATTCTCAGGGCCGATGCGCCACTCACGCTGCGCGGCGAGGAGGCTTGCTTCGAGCGGGTCGCTCCGGTGGTCACCGGAGGACGGCATGCCGAGGCTTTTCTGATCACGCTTCGTGCCGCACCAGAGGCGCAGTCGCACGAGGTGAGCCTCGTGTACGCAGAGCGCGGCCAACTGCGGATCAGCGAGCACGGGAACTGGGATCCGCTGGGAATGCGGGGAACCGAGAGCGTAGGTCTGACGATCTCGGGCTCGGTGCCACCCGACCAGGTGGTGGGCCAACCGGGACGGTTCGAGGACATGGCCAGTGAGAGCATGATCCCCCTTGCCCATCTTGGCTGGTCGGCTTGCTGGCTGGGAGCTGCCCGCGGGGCCTTCTCCGAGCTGCTGCGGTGGCTTCGGGCTCCCGCGCGACGCGGCGGTCCTGACATCCATTCAGATCTGGTACGGGAGCGACTGGCGCGTATAAGGGTGGACCTCGATCTTGTGAGCGCCTACCTCACGCGCTTGTGCGACGAGCTCACGGCCGCGCGATCGGCTGGGCGGCCATGGTCCGACACCCGCACTCGCCTCCGCGTGAACACGCTCAAACTCGCCGCGTCCGAGCTGACGTTCAAGGTTGCGGACAGCCTGGTCCAGCTCGCCGGGATGAACGGTGGCTACAGCCGGCTCGCGCCCATCAAGTTCGAGCGTTATTTCCGGGATCTGCGCTCTGCCCGGCTCAACCATTCCAACGACCGCATGTGGCCGGCCACGGGTGCCCTCGTGTTGCTGGACCCCAAGGTCACGCTGCTCTGATGCGGGAGGAGACGAGCATGCACCAGTACACGGTCCCGCTGAGCCAGAAGGTGCCTCTGCGACTTGCCGGAGAGCTGTCGAAGCGCGTGTTCTTCGTGTCCGAGGACATCGAGAGCTTCGAACTGGTCGAGGAGAAGGAGGGCGAGACCGCCGTCGTCTGCGCGGTGCGCGTCACCACGCGCGCTCCGTCGGACACGGTGCAGATGCGGAGCATGCTCAATCAGCTCGTCTCCGACGACATCCTTCCGCAACGTTCCGTGATGGAGCATCGGATCTGGCAGTCCAGTCATCCTGTGACGACACATGACGACACGTTCGACCGAATGCTCGACCAGGGAATCGCCATCCCTTCCGGTGAAGGCCAGTTGGGATTCGGTGATCCCTTCACAGGTCTGGTCGCCCACCTGGACGAGGTCTTCCGGGCGGCCGCGCAGCGCTCATTCGGCGCGCTGGAACACAGGTATCCCAGTCTCATTCCGACCGGGGTACTCGCCCGTAGCGGCTATCTCACGTCCTTTCCGCAGTTTCTGATGTTCGCCGGACGACTCCACGGCGAACTGGACTCCTACAAGGGTTTCGTCAAGCAGGTGAGCGACCGCGACTCGGCCGAGGACACGGATGCGGCCGTCTCACGAGCCCTGGCCGACCACAGCACACACTCGGGATACACGCTGTCCCCGGCCGTCTGCTATCACGTCTACGAGCAGCACGCGGGCAAGAGTCTCGACGCCGATCTGGTGTCGGTCACGGCGCGTGGTACGTGCTTCCGGCACGAATCCCGGTACCACCGGTCGCTGGAGCGCCTGTGGGAGTTCACCATGCGCGAGGTGGTGTTCATCGGGAGCGAGAACCGCGTCGCGGAGGCCAGAAATTCGTTCATGCAGGACGTCTTCGCCATCGTGGAGGAGCTCGGTCTCGCAGGTCATGTGGAGACTGCCAGCGATCCCTTCTTCTGCGATGCCAAGACGGCCGAGAAGATCTGGACCCAGCGCCTCATGCAGCTGAAGTACGAGTTGCTCCTTCCGGTCCCCGGAGGCCGTTCTGTGGCGGCCGTGTCCTTCAACACCCACGGCAGTTCCCTGGGCGAGGCGTTCTCCATCAGGACGCCGGACCGCGAGATCGCCCACACTGGCTGCGTCGCCTTCGGTCTCGAGCGCTTCGCGTACGCCTTTGTGTGCCAGCACGGTCTCGATCCGGCCGGCTGGCCGGACGCAGTCAGCCGCTCGGTGCAGTCGTCCGGGGCCACGGAGGCGAGCAGATGACCTATGAGGCTGTTACGAAGGAGACCAGGACCCTCGTCGTTCAGGCGTGGTACCGGACGCTTGAGGAGTACCCGGCCGACGACCGGGAGAATTTCTTCGAAGCCGGTGGGAATTCCGTCCTGCTGGTTCAGCTCCAGAGCGAGCTCACCGAGTCGCTCGGCGGCGTCAGGGTCCCGCTGAAGGACATTCGCCGGGCCCCCACCGTGGAGGGGCTGCTGAAGAGCATCTCGGAGCTGGGAGCGTCTCCCGAAGAGAGGGTGCCCGGGCGTCTCGACCTGTATTGCCTTCCGTACGCGGGCTGTTCGGCGCGCGTATTCGACAGCTGGCGCGGTTGGCTCCCGGAGTCGGTCCGTCTGATGCCGCTTGAGCTGCCCGGGCGCGGTTCCCGCAGCGCGGAGCCGGCGATAGACAGCCTTCCCCTTCTCCTGCAGGACCTTTCCAGCGCACTGGGGGACCGGGACGGCGAGTTCGCGGTCTTCGGGCACTGCTTCGGGGCTCTGATCGCCAACGAGCTGATCAGGTTCCGGCGCTCACGGAGCCTGTCCCAACCGCGGCACCTCGTCGTCTCCGCCTGCCGGGCACCCCACCTCGCCACTCCTGAGGAACGGACACACGACCTTCCGTTCGGCGAGCTGAAGGAGCGCCTGCGCCAACAGGGCGGCACGCCGGCCGAGCTGCTTGAGAACGACGAGCTCATGGAGTTGTACGTGCCTACTCTGCGCGCTGACTATTCGATCTACGACCACTACCGCGTCAGTGACGACGGTCCATTGGAGTGCCCCGTCCTCGCCTTGTACGGAGAGGACGACGCGGAGGCCGACCGGGCGGGCATGGAGCAGTGGCGTGGCTACTCCACAGGGCCGTTCGCCATCGAGCCGGTGGCTGGTGGGCACTTCTTCGCGCAGACCTCGGAAGCGGCCGTGGTGGAGAAGGTGTGCCGGTGGCTCGGAGTTCCCCGATGATGCCCGCACGCGGCACCGGGACATCCGGGCGTTCCCTAGTCACACTGGAGTTCAGCAACGAGGTGCCCCCCAGGAACTTTGAGGAACTGATACCGGCGAGGCTCTCGGAGAACCGGCTGGTCGTCGACCCGCTCGCCTTCCCCGGCCTGGACCGCAGGGTCGTGGCGATCGCCGAGCAGGCGGAGTACTGGGCCGCTCGCATCAACCGCACGGCGGGGAGTCCGTCGGCAGTGCTCGCCTACTGCTCGGCCGCCGCACTGGCCGAGAGGATCGTCGCCGCCCTGGGCGGCTCGAACGCGACTCTGATCCTGTTCGACCCGGAGTACCCGGACAGCCAGGCACCACAGAGCCTGTTCCAGGACCTCGTTCGCTCCATCGGCGACACCGGAGCGACCGAGCGGATCCCCGACCTCACGGATCTCCCTGCCGGAGAGTCACTGCGGCAGGCCGGGGCGTTCCTTGCCGGGCTCATCGAGCGCATCGCACCTGACCTCGACCGCGCCATCGCCGAGGAACTGACGACGGGGCAGCGCGCCTGGCTGAGCTTCGTCCTGTCCACCGCCTTCACACCGGCTGGTGCCTCCCGCACGGACCACGTCTTCCTCAGCGACTCGGGATCGTGGCAGGTAGGCCGCGGCCCCGAGGTCCACCACGTCGGAGGTTCGCCCACCGACCTCTTCCGGTCCCCGGCTGTGGCGGCCGAGCTGTCCGAGATCCTGGGCATCGGGGTGACATGCAGGTGACGAAGACCACGCCGGTGCGCTGCCCGTACGCGCAGGATCCCACCGTTCGCCCCGATCCCTGTGCCGACTACCTTCCCTGGCGGACCGATGCTCCGGTGCGCAGGGACGAGCTGCTCGGCGTATGGGTGGTGACGGGTTTCGCGGAAGTGTCACGCCTGCTGATGAGCCCCGCACTGTCGTCGGCCTGGCCGGCGCAGGGCGCGACGGAACTCCACCTGTCCGGCCCGGACCGGGAGGGCAGGGCGCGCACGTCGGACACCGTGCGCCGGTGGTTCATGTTCAGGAACGGCACGGGCCACGCGACTCTCCGGAGGCTGATGGCCCCCCTGTTCACGCCGGAGCGCATCTCACGGCTGCGCCCCTACGTCGAGGCTGTCGTTGACGAACTGCTGGCCGCCCGCAGTACGGACGACGTGCTGGACGTGATGACCGGCCTCGCCGTTCCGCTATCCAGCCGGGTCATCTGCCACATCCTGGGCCTCCCGGAGACGGTGGCCCCGCGACTGCACGGATGGGCGCAGGACATCGCCGCCCTGCTCATCGCCGACTACCTGCCTCAGGTCGTCGTGCGGGGAGACACGGCGCTGCGGGAGATCGAGGACGTGATCGCGCAGGTGCTCGACGGCGGCGAAGCCCGGGAGACCAGTAGTCTCGGCGTGTTGCGGCGCGCTGTCCGCGACGGGCTGATCGACCAGGCCGATGTGCCGGCCACAGCCAGTCTGCTGGTCTACGCGGGGTACGAGACCACCTCCACCTTCATCGGGAAGGCGGTGCGAGCGTTGTTCCACTCCGGAACGTGGCATTCCCTGACCACCCGGAGTCCCTCTTCGGTGGTGGAGGAACTGCTCAGATTCGACACCTCCGTCCAGCAGGTCGCCCGGGTCGCCACGGAACCGGTCGCGGTGGGAGGACACTGCATCGAGGCCGGCGAACTGGTTCTGTTGATGCTCGGCGCCGCCAACAGGGACGCGTCGGTCTTTCCCGAGCCCGACGACCTGTCCACCGAGCGAGGCATCCGCAGGCATCTGGCCTTCGGGCAGGGCCCGCACTACTGCCTCGGTGCCGGGCTGGCCCGTCTGGAGACGGAGGTCGTCCTCGCGGCGCTGGCGGCACGCTGGCCCTCTGCCCGCCTCGCGGCCCCACCGGCCACCCGCCCGCACAACGGAGTGACCGTGCTGGAAAGTCTCAAGATCCGGGGCGAGCCGTGCTGACGCGGGACGAGACCATCCACGGGGCGTTCGCCGAACAGGTGCGACGCAGGCCGGCCGGGGTGGCGCTGATCCAGGGCGAGACGGTTCTGACCTATGCCGAGCTGGCCCGGGCAGCGGACGATTACGCAGCCGAGCTGGCGGCGCTCGGGGTTCGTCCGGGCGACCTCGTGCCCGTCCTCCTGCCACGCTCACCGGAGCTGGTGGCGACGCTGCTCGCCCTGCTGAAGCTGGGGGCCGCCTATTCCGTCGTGGACCTCAGGTGGCCGGAGGAGCGCCGGAGCGAGGTGGTCCGCCGGCTCGGATCGCCGGTCGTGGTGTCGCACACCCGGCCTGTGTCCGTGGCCATGCTCAGCGGCCGGAGGGTGGAAGACGCTGTGACCGGAGGCGAAGCGCCTGCGACGGTCTTCTTCACCTCCGGCACGACCGGCACGCCGAAGGGCGTGGTGTCTCCGCACCGTGCCACCACCAGGCTGTTCACCGCCGGGAGTTTCGCCGACTTCGGGCCGGGCTGCGTCACCTCCGTGGCTGCCGCGACGGCGTGGGACGCGTTCTCGCTGGAACTGTGGGGCCCGCTGGTCAGCGGGGGTACGGCTGTCCTCGCGGGCGGCGAGTACTTCCTCCCGGACGCGCTGTCCACGATGATCCGCGACCGCGGCGTGAACACGGCCTGGCTCACCGTCTCGCTCTTCAACCTGTTCGTGGACGAGCAGCTCGACTGCTTCCGGGGGCTGTCACAACTGATCATCGGCGGGGAGCGGCTCTCGCCCGCGCACGTCCGTCGGTTCCTCACCTCGCATCCCACCGTGACCCTGCTCAACGGCTACGGTCCCGTGGAGAGCTGTGTCTTCGCGACGACGCACCGGGTGACGCTCGCCGACACAGGGCGGAGCGGCGGTGTTCCGCTGGGGCGGCCGGTGCCGCGCACACAGGTCGTCGTGATGCGGGACAAGGTGCCGGCGCCGCCCGGCAGGCCGGGCGAGATCTGGATCAGCGGTGACGGCTTGGCCTTCGAGTACCTCGCCGACCCGGAGGAGACCAGGAAACGGTTCGTGACCGTCCCGACGGCTGACGGCGAGACCCGTCTGTACCGCACGGGAGACCTCGGCTTACTCGACGACGACGGGGTCCTCCACTACCTGGGCCGTGCGGACCGGCAGGTCAAGATCCGGGGCCACCGGGTCGAACCGGCCGAGGTGGAGAGTGCCTGCGAGGCACTGCCGGAGGTGGACCGCGCCGTCGTCGTCCCCGTCGAGGGAACGAACCGGTCGGTCAGGCGCCTCGCGCTGTTCTACACCGCCTCGGCAGCGGGGCGTCAGGCCGGTCCGCCGTCGCTGACCGCACGTCTTCGCAAGGTACTTCCCGCCTACTGCGTACCAGACCTGATCGAGGAAGTGGCAGTGTTCCCGCTGACGGGACAAGGCAAGACCGATCATCGTGCGCTCCTGGCCAGGCTGGGGCCGCCCGAGGTCGGACCCGGCACGGACCTCGAGGACCTCTTTCGCGAGATCCTCCGGCCCGGTGACAGGCCGCTCGGCCTCTTGACGCCCGACACGACCTGGGCCGCTCTCGGGGGCACCTCGCTGGACGCCATGCGCCTGTGCGCCCGGATCCAGGCGCAGCTAGGCGTTCGCGTGACCGTGTCCGACTTCATGCGGGATCCGAGCCTCAACGGGCTGCGACGCCTGGTGGAAAAGGCCGTGGCCCTGCCCGTCCGCGAGGTTTCCGCGCCGTCCGACGCGAAGGCGGTCCCGCTCGTAGGAATGGCAGCGCACTTCTGCATGGCGCACGAGATGAGTCCTCAGGACACCTCTGCGCTGTGCCGGAGGGCGTGGCGGATCGACGGTCCGGTCGACCTGGCGGCGCTCGAGCAGGCCCTGGGCGACCTGCACGACCGGCACGAGGCGCTGCGCGCCTCCTACGTCCTGGAGGACGGGCCGGTCGCGCACCTGGCTCCCGGAGCGGACCATGCCGTGCTGGCCGACCTGGGGCAGCGGAACGACGACGGGGCGGCGGAATCCGCCCTGCAGGAGGCCCTGCTGCGTCCGCTGTCGATCCACGCGGGTGAGGTCTGGCGCTGCGTGGTGGTCAGAGCGGGGAGCGGCAGCACCCTGCTCGGCCTGGCCGTGCACCACGTCGCATTCGACGGCTGGTCCGAAGCGCTGCTCGTCTCGGAGCTGGGGACCGCGTACCGGAGCCGGGTCGCCGGGGCCCGCGAGACCTTCGACGGACCCGCCCCCACCCTGGTCGAACTCGCCCAGGAAGAGGCCGCGGTCCGCCGCCACCCGGACCACGAACGGCAGCTGAACCACTGGGCGGCGGCTTTGCGCGGCGTGCCGGACCTGGATCTACCGAGACCGCGCTCGACGGACGACGAGTCGGTGGGCGTCTTCCGCTTCGGGGTCAATGCCCGCGCCGTCGAGCGCCTGACACGGGATGCGCGGCAGTGCGGGGGCACGCTGTTCCTGGCCCTTCTCGCCGCATACGACGCCGCCCTGCGCGAGGTGCTCCGGCAGGACGACTTCTGCATCGGCGTTCCGGTCGCGCGTCGGGGCGGCGTGCACGCGGTCCGCGCCGTGGCGTGTCTGGTGGACATGTTGTGTGTTCGCCTGCCGCCTGCGGATGCGCCCGGTTCGCTGAGGGAGCGCATGCGTGGGGCGTATCAGGTGGTCGAGGCGGCCATGGCTTGCCAGGACATCGCGTTCGACGAGGTGGTGGCCGCTCTGGCTCCTCCGCGTACGGGCCGTAACCCGCTGTATCAGACCGTGTTCGCCTACCAGGACAACGCCGCCGAGGAGCTGTGGCTCGACGGGTGCACCGTCGGTCTCCTGCCGCAGCCACCTGTCGCACCGCCGGCCGAGCTGGTCTGCGAGGCGTGGCCGCGCTCCGACGGCGGGCTGCGGGTGGACGTGACCTTTCGGGCATCGCTGGTGCGGCGCGACGGGGCGCGGCGAGTCGCTGACGTGTATCAGGCCCTGCTGACCGAGAAGGACCACCGATGACCTCTGCTGCTGATTCGTTCACGTCCATTCTCTGCGCGCTGGAGCGGCTGGCGCTCGACGCGCCCACGGCCGTGGCCATCGAGACCACGACCGAGGAAGTGACCTACGCCCAGCTCTGGGAGAGGTCGGGATCGGTCGCCGCCTGGCTCCGGAACCTGCCGGAGTTCCGGCCCGGTGGGCTCCTCGGCGTGCTCTATCCGCGTGGCGCGGAGGGCATCACCGTCCAGCTGGGCACCTGGCGGGCGGGCTGCGCGTATCTGCCCCTCGACCCGAAGCTTCCCCGCGGTCGTCTGGAAGTGATCCTGGCGGATGCTCGCCCCTTCGGCGTCCTGGCGCCTGAGGGCGAGGGAACGGCCGTGGCCACGTCCGTGCCCGTGCGCCATCCCGACAGCAGCCGCGCCGTGCCCGAGGGCTCCGGCACCGCACCCACCACCTGCGCGTACGTGATCTACACTTCGGGATCCACCGGCACCCCCAAGGGCGTGGAGGTCGGCCACTCGAGTCTTGCCAATCTGGTCGGCTGGCACCGGCGGACGTACGACACCAAGCCCGGCACCCGGGTCGCGGCGTTCGCCGGACTGGCCTTCGACGCCACCGTCTGGGAGGTGTGGTCGACCCTGTCGAGCGGGGCGGCCCTCGTCCTTCCCGACGACAGCATCACCGTCGACGCGCTCGCCATCCGGGACTTCCTGACCAGCCGCCGCGTCGACCACTGCTTCCTCAGCACGCCTTTGGCGGAGCAACTGGTGACACTGCCTGAATCGCCTGCCACCCTGCGGATTCTCACCACAGGCGGAGACCGCCTGCGGGTCCACCCACCCGTCGACTTCCCCGCGGCGGTGCACAACCACTACGGGCCGACGGAAGCGACCGTCGTCACCACGGCCAGCGACGATCTGAGGAAGGGCGACCGCGGCTCTCTTCCGGACATCGGCCGGCCGATCTCAGGGGCGGTGGTCCGCCTGGTCGACGCGTCCGGTGCGGAGGTCACCGGGATCGGCGAGGCCGGTGAACTATGGATCGGCGGCGCGGGGCTGGCGCTCGGTTACCGGCGGGACGAAGACCTCACCCGTGAACGGTTCCGGTGCACCGAGGACGGTTCGCTCTGGTACCGCTCGGGAGACATCTGCCGCTGGAACCAGCACGGTCAGCTCGAGTACGTCGAGCGCCAGGACACCCAGGTGAATCTTCGCGGACACCGCATAGAACTGGCCGAGATCGAACAGGCGTTACTGGCGGTCGCCGAAGTGGAGCAGGCCGCGGTCGTAGTCCGCGATGACCAGTTCGGCGGATCCCTCGTCGCGTTCGTGTGCGGGGCGCCGAGTACGGGGCAGCTCCGGGCTGAGCTCAGCCGCGCGTTGCCCACATACATGGTGCCGGGGACATTCCACCGCCTGGAGGAGCTGCCGCTCAACAGCAGCGGCAAGATCGACAGAACGGCCCTGGCCCGTACCGCGATGGACGCCGGTCCCGCGACCGAGGCGGATGACGAGCCGCTCGGAGAGTCTGCGGGCACGCTCGACGCGGTGGCCGACATCTGGGGTGCCCTTCTCGGCCAGGTGCCGGTGCCCGGTGACAACTTCTTCGAGATCGGTGGGCATTCCCTGGCGGCCGCGCGGGTCACGAGTCGGGTCCGTGAGGCCTTTGGAATCGACGTCGGCCTGCAGGAGATCTTCGGGCACCCGGTCCTCTCGGAGTACGCACGCCGTGTCGACGGGCTGCGCGCAGGGAGACGGTGACCGATGCGTACGATATGGCACCTGTTCGACGAACGGCGTTCGCGTGAGCCGTCCGCGCTCGCAGCCGTCGGTGACCTCAGGTACACCTACCAGGACGTTCATGAGCAGGCTCAGTTACTGGCGGCACGCATCGAACGGAGCGCGCCGCCGGGCTCCCTCCTGGCGCTGGAGGCCGACAGTGCGGTGAACGCGGCGGTCGGCTTCCTGGCCGCGGCCCGGTGCGCGTGCGCTGTCCTCCCCCTCAACGGGCAGAGCCCACAGGCGCATCGGGAGCGGATCCTCACCGACGCCCGTCCAGCACTGCAGGTCGTGGCTGCGGACAGAGGCGACTTCGCCGTCGAGGAGACCGGCCTGGGCACCGGCAGGGCTGCGGGGGAAACGGACCTCGCCCGTGTCGCGTACGTCATCTACACCTCCGGTTCCACGGGCCGGCCCAAGGGCGTGATGGTGCCCCACACAGCGCTACTCACCCGCCTCTCGGGACTCGCGAGGACACCGGGGATGAAGCCGGGCGAGAGCATCCTCGCGATGACGGCGCTGTCGTTCGACATCTCGCTCGCGGAGATCCTGCTTCCGTTCGTGACCGGCGGGTACCTGATCGACGCTCCGCCGGAGGCTCGCTGGGACCCTGACGTCTTCGCCGCGGTGGTGGAGGAGAGGGAGCCCGACCTCATCCAGGCCACTCCTAGCTTCTGGCGCATGGTCCTGGCTGGAGGCTGGGCTGGCGCGCCGAAGAGCCGTATCTGGTGCGGGGGAGAGGCCCTGACGCCGGGGCTGGCGCGCCGGCTGGGGAGTCGCTCACTGGAGTTGTGGAATCTCTACGGCCCGACCGAGGCGACCATCTGGGCATCGGCCGCGCGGATCGATTCTTTCGACCCGGTGACGATCGGGTCCCCCCTCCCGGACTCGGGGCTCTGTCTGGACGGTCCTCGTGCGGAAGACGGCTCCCAGGAAGGAGAGATCCTGCTGTACGGGCCCGGGCTCGCGCTGGGGTACCTCGGCCGACCCGACCTGACGCGCGAACGGTTCCGTCTTCACGAGACCGATCAGGGACGACGGCTGGTGTACCGCACCGGTGACCGGGCGCGCCGGAGTCCTGACGGCTCCCTGACGTTTCTCGGGCGCAACGACGACCAGGTGAAACTCCGCGGCCACCGCATCGAGTTGGGTGAGGTCGAGGCGGTGCTGGAAGAGCACCCCCACGTCTCTGCCGCGGTCGTTCTCCTGCGCGATGCCGAGCGCCCGGAGCGCAGTCATCTCGAGGCTTTCGTCGCCGCGGGGCCCGCTGCCGACAAGGCCGACATCCGGCGTTGGGTGCGTGACCGGCTGCCTGTCGCGCAGTGCCCGACGAAGATATCCCTCCATCCTTCGCTGCCGCGTACCAGCGCGGGCAAGGTGGACCGGGTCCGACTGGCGAACCTCACACACCAAGGTGCTTTACATGAGTGATTACGCGATCGAACTCGACAACCTGTCGCGCGTCTTCCGGGCCGGTCAAGGCAAGACAAAACGCGCCGTTGACCAGCTGTCACTGCGTATCGAGCGCGGAGAGATGTTCGGCCTGCTGGGCCCCAACGGTGCCGGCAAGACCAGCACGGTCAAGATCCTCATGACCGTGCTTCTGCCGACCTCGGGGCACGCGCGCATCCTGGGTGACGACGTCGTGGCCCAGGTCGAGCGGGTCCGTCGCCGGACCGGCGTGATCCTGGGCGGTGACGCGGGCCTGTACGCGCGTCTGTCCGCGCGGGACAACCTTCTGCTCTTCGCCGACTTGTACGGCATTCCCTACCGTGAGCAGAAGCGGCGCATCGGCGAACTGCTCGACATGGTGGGTCTGCTCAAGAGCGAGCGGACCCGTGTCGAGGCGTTCTCCCGCGGGATGAAGCAGCGGCTGCACATCGCCCGCGGCCTGCTACACGATCCCGAGGTCGTCATCCTGGACGAACCCAGTAACGGAATCGACCCGGTGGGCGCGCGCGAGCTGCGGGAACTGGTACGGGGAACCGTCCGGGATGGGCGGACCGTCCTGATGACCACGCACTACATGTTCGAGGCCGACGAGCTGTGCGACCGGGTCGCCGTGATGCGTGGCGGGAGGAAGATCGCCGAGGGCACGCCGGAGTCGCTGAAGAAGCAGACGGACGGACAGGTCGTCCTGTCTCTGGACATCATCGGCGTCGGTGAGCCGGATCTCGACCGGCTTCGGTTGCTGCCCGGCGTAGGTTCCCTGAGTGTGGCCGAAGTAGACGGCAGCCAGCGTCTCGACCTGCACTGCGATCAGCAGACCGATGTCACGGCGGCGGTCATGGCAGAGCTGCGTCATCTCAATGTGCTGCGTGTGTCGAAGCGTGAGCCGACGCTTGAGGACGCCTACATTTCCCTGGTTTCGGGTGGTGATGACGCATGAACGTCCTGACCCGACGTGTCGCCAGCTCGACGCTGGTCATCTCGCGCGGGTGGCTGCTGGAGCTCCGCCAGCTGATGCGGTCCCGGCTGTACCTGGTGACAGCCGTGATCCTTCCCCTGGTGTTCGCCTCGCTCGCGCACTACATGTTCGCCGGTTCGCACCGGACGGAGGGGCCGCTCGTCATCGCGTTGAGCGCAGGCCTGATGGGCATGTGGTCCACCACGCTGATGGGATCCGGCAGCGCCATCAACCGGCTCCGCTTCATGCAGGTGCTCGAGCCCCTGGTCGCCTGTCCCACGTCCACTTTTCTGTTCTCCGTCCCCTTCGCGCTCGCCACGGCCTCGATGGGGATCTACTCGCTCGGGGCCACCCTGGTCTGGAGCACGCTCTTCTTCGGAATGCCAGTGGAGTTGGCGAGCCCCCTGCTCTTCGCGGTCGCCCTGCTGGTCACCGTGGTCTCGCTGGCGCTGCTCGGGCTGCTGCTGGCCTCTGCGTTCATCCTGTACCCCACGGCGCAGTCCCTGGCGAACTTCTTCGAGTACCCGATCTGGATGCTGAGCGGTGTGCTGGTGCCCGTGAGCTCACTGCCCGAACCGGTGCGGTACCTCGCCGATGTGCTTGCCCCGTCCTGGGGCGTGAAGGCGATCATGCGCTCCGCCACGGGTGAGGGCGGCACGCTTCCGGCGGTGCTGGCCTGTTCGCTTCTCTCCGTTCTCTACGCCCTGATCACACTCATACTGCTGAGGAGGTTCGAATGGTTGGCACGCTCCAGCGGAACGTTGGCGCTTCAGTGACGCTTCGACTGTTCTTCGCGGCCGGCTGGCGTTCCCACATGGCGCTGTTCCGATGGATGCGGCCGTCGGCGTTCTTTCCCACCGTGATCGGTGTGCCCACCGTGCAACTGATCTGGTTCGTCTATCTCGGCCACTACGTCGGCACACATCCGGTCGCCTACTACGCCGTGGGCAACGCCCTGCACGCCTGCGCCATCGCGGGCCTGTTCGCCCCGGCCATGTCCATCCAGGGAGAGCGGTTCAGCGGGACCCTGACCGCGGTGCTCGCCACCCCTGCCCGAAGAAGCGTCATGTTCCTCGGCCGGGTCGTTCCCGCCGTTCTGATCGGCTTCCTCACCTCCGTCGTCATGCTCGCCCTGGGCGTGGTCGTGGCCGATGTGGAGCTGCCCTGGGCCCGGCTTCCGCAACTCGTCGGCGCTGTCCTCGTGACGACGGCCTCGTGCTGTGCCTTCGGGCTGCTGATCGGCGCCATCGGCCTGCGCACCCGGGAAGCGATCCTGATCGCGAACCTGACCTCCTACCTCATGCTGCTGGTCTGCGGCGTCAATGTGCCTCTGGAGAGCCTGCCGGACTGGCTGCAGGTGGTGGGTCGGCTCATGCCGATGACGCACGGGATCCAAGCCGCCCGAGAGGTACTCGCGGGGACCACGGGTGCCGGGGGACTGATGCTCCTCGAGTTCCTCAAAGCGTTGGTCTACCTGGGCATCGCGCTCGTGGTGCTGCGGGTTCTGGAGCAGAACAGCCGTCGCCATGCTGTTCTCGACGAGATGTGAGTGTGCCCCGTCATGTCGATCATCGCAGTCGCGCCTTTGACCTTCGGGCAGTTGTCATTGTGGAGGTCCATTCAGGACTTGAGCGCCGACAATCTCAGCGTGGCCAACCTCCATCGGGTCTGGGCGCTGCCCGGAGACTGCTCACTGACCGGCCTGGAATCAGCGCTGTCCCACCTGGTGGAGCGTCATGAGGCGCTCCGGACGAAGTTCCGCAGATCGGGACCGCGCGGGATCGAGCAGGAGGTCTGGGCCGCTGATCCCGTCCGCCTGGAGGTGCTGGAGGCGGATGAGGACGCGGAGCAGAAAGCGGCGGAGGCGGCGCGTCGCCTCGCCGCGCAGCCCTTCGACCTGGGCAGTGAGTTCCTTTGGCGTGCTGTGGCTCTCTGCCGGGGCGGGCAGCCACGCTACCTCTGCTTGAGCGTCCATCACATGGCCGCCGACCGCGTGTCACTGGGGCTGCTGCACGACGACCTGTGCACGCTGCTCTCGGGCGGGTCGTTCGAAGCGCCTGCTGCCACGCCGCGTGCCGTGGCGGAGACGCAGCAGTCCGAGGCATGGGCCGTGCGCAGAGCCGCCGCTGTCGACCACTGGTGCAAGACGCTGCAGGCGGCGCCGCCGCCGGTTCCTCCTGCCGGGCCGCACGCGCTGATGTTCTCCGGCGTTCTCCGCTCCGCGCCGGCACTCGACGCCGCCGTGACCTTTGCTGACGGGCTCGGCATTTCCCTGCACAGTGCCGTCCTCGCCGTACTGTGCGAGACGATTGCCGCGCGGACGGGCGAAAAGCGCATGCTGATCGGACTGATGGCGGGCAACCGGAACGACTCCGAGTCCCGGTCCCTGGTGGCCTCGCAGAACCAGTTGGTCCCCTTCCTGGCCGAGGTGGACGGGAAGAGCGATGCCGACTCGTTCGCTCGCCGGATCCACTGGAAGACGCTGCTGGCCTACCGACACGGTTCATTCGACGTCGACGACGTGGAGCCGCTCGCGCAGAAGTACGGGCGTCACGGCAACGGAGACGGCTTCGATTACATCTTCAACTTCTCGCAGACTCCGGTGGGCTCGGCCGTCGGCGGGTCCGCAAGCCCCGAGAGCGAGATCGAGGTTTCTTCCGAGGGGCGAGACATCGGCTACCCGCTGTATTTCCAAGCCGGCACCTCCCCGGACCTGCTGTGGTGTCAGCTGAGCTTGCGCAAGGAGGCGGCAGGGGTGAGCGGCAAGGACGAAACCCGATTCGTCCAGGAGACGAGGGAATTCCTGGAGACGTTCCAGCGCATACTGATGGGAAAAGGCAGTGCCCAGCCCATTTGAGAAGGAGTCCGGGCGCTACTCGGTCCTCGTGAACAAGCAGGGTGACCACTCCCTGTGGCCGACGGAACTCATGATTCCGGCGGGCTGGCGCTCCGTCCATGTCGACGACACCAGGGATGCGTGTCTCCGATACGTTGAGACGGGACGAGCCGGGCCACGCCGTACCGCCCCACCGGCGGCGGTACCGGCTGCCGTGGCCGCCCCGGACGACCGGCAGAGTGAGCGTCCAAAGGCTCCGCCCCGCGGATCGTCCGGGAAACTCTCCAGGAACGCGCAGGAGGAGAGGCTCCTCCGCATCTTCGCCGACCTGCTCGGCCTGGCCGAGGTGGGGACGGACGACGACTTCTTCGAACTCGGCGGCCAGTCCCTGCTGGCGGCCAAGTTGATCAGCCATGTCCGAGCGGAGTTCGGGGCGGATCTGGCCCTGCGCGACCTGTTCCGCTCGCCTACGGTCGCCGGGCTGCTGGACCGGATCGCTTCTCGCGACGACATGGGACCCACCCCGCCCCGGATCGGACCGGTTGTTCACGGCGATGTCGCACCCCTGTCCTTCGCCCAGCAGCGCATATGGCTGCTCGATCAACTGGAGGGGCCGAGCGCCACGTACAACGTCACGGAAGCGTTCCGGCTCAACGGCGAGCTGGACGTCCAGGCGCTTCGAGCGGCCCTGGGCGACGTGGTGGCCCGCCATGACACGCTCCGGACGGTGTACGAGTCGCGTGACGGCGAGGCCGTCCAACGCGTCATCCCTGCCGAACGGGCGACACCCGAGCTGAAAGTCGTCACCTGCGAAGCGGAGGAAGTGCCCCGGCGGCTGGCCGAGGCCGTCGGCGGCGTGTTCCGGCTGAGCGCCGAACTCCCGGTGCGCGGAGTGCTCCTTCGCGTCGCTGCGGACGCCTACGTCTTCGTGCTGACGGTGCATCACATAGCTTGTGACGGCTGGTCGATGCTTCCCCTGAAAGCCGACCTCGGCACCGCCTACGCCGTGCGCAGGGCGGGCCGTCGCCCGGAGTGGGATCCCCTTTCCGTGCGGTACGTGGATTACTCGGTGTGGCAGCGCGAGCTGCTCGGCCAAGCCTCCGCCCCGCGAACCCTGCTCGCCGGACAACTTGCCTTCTGGCGCGGGACGCTGAAGGGTGCTCCCGAGGAACTGCCGCTGCCCACCGACCGGAAGCGCCCGACGGAGCCCACTTACGCGGGCTCCGTGGTGCCGTTCTCCATCGGAGCAGACCTGCACGCCCGCTTGATCCAGGTCGCGCGCGACAATGACACGACGCTCTTCATGGTGCTGCATGCCGGTTTGGCGGCGCTGCTCACGAGAATCGGTGCCGGGACGGATCTCCCCATTGGCACCGCCGTGGCCGGGCGCGAGGCGCCTGAACTCGACGACCTTGTAGGGTTCTTCGTCAACACGATCGTGCTCCGCACCGACACGTCCGACAATCCGTCCTTCCGCGCGTTGCTGGCCCGTGTCCGAGAGCTCGACCTGGCGGCGTTCGGGCACCAGAGCGTTCCCTTTCAGAGCCTGGTCGAGCACCTGAGGCCGACCCGGGAGACTGCCAGGCACCCCCTGTTCCAGGTGTTTCTGCTCCTGCAGAACAACGCGCAGGGCGAGCTGAACCTTGACGGAGTGGCGGTGGCGCCGGAGCCGGTGCCTTCGCGCACCGCGAAGTTCGACCTCTCCGTGTACTTCACGGAGGAGGGAACGGTGGACCTCCGGCCGGCCGGTCTGGCGGGATCCGTCGAATACGCGGCCGATCTGTTCAACCGTTCCACGGTGGAACGCCTCGTCGAGGCCCTGGTGTGTGTCCTGGAGTCCGTGGCCGAGGATCCCGACCGGACCATCGGCGATCTGCGGGTGTTGCCGGAGGACCGGCAGCAGCGGCTGCTGGACATGTGGAACGGCGAGAAGCAGCCGCTGCCGGCCATGACCTTGCCCGATGCCTTCGAGGCCCAGGCAACGCTCACCCCTGAACGCACGGCGGTTGTCTGCGGCGACACCCGTATGTCCTACGCGCAGTTCCGGACCGAGGTCCGGCGTCTGGCACGAGCGCTGAGAGGACGAGGGATCGGTCCGGGCCGGCTGGTTGCTGTCGCGCTGCCCCGCTGCTGCAAACTGGTGATCGCCGTGCACGCGGTCCAGCTGGCGGGTGCGGCCTACTTGCCCCTCGACCCGAGCGACCCGCCCGCTCGCACCGAAGTGGTCCTGTCGGATGCGGATCCGGGGTTCGTGCTGACGCCGGAGTCCTACGCCTCGCTGATGGACGAGCCGGTGGCCGATGCCGATGTGCCGGGCTTTTCGGGGCCGTCGCCGGACGACCTGGCCTACGTCCTCTATACGTCCGGGTCGACCGGCCGCCCCAAGGGGGTGAAGATCACCCACGCGGGAATCCTGAATCGTCTGCTGTGGATGCAGCGGCGGTTCGCTCTCGACGGGACTGACCGGGTTCTGCAGAAGACTCCGTCCAGCTTCGACGTGTCGGTATGGGAGTTCTTCTGGCCGCTGATGGCGGGAGCGACACTTGTGGTCGCACGGCCGGAGGGGCACAAGGACCCGGCTTACCTGACGTCGCTCATCGAGCGGGAACGGGTGACCACCGCGCACTTCGTCCCCTCCATGCTCGACGTCTTCCTCCGGTCGGCGGAGGCATCACGCTGCGGCACGCTGCGCCGGGTCATATGCAGTGGAGAGGCGCTGTCCGCCGCCCTGGCGCGGCGCTTCTTCCAGCTGTTCGACGCCGAGCTCCACAACCTGTACGGGCCCACCGAGGCATCCGTGGACGTGACGCACTGGCGATGCCGTCCTGAGCACGACGGTGACACCGTGCCGATCGGTACCCCGATCACCAACACCCGGGTGTACGTGCTGGACGAGAGGCTGCATCCGACGCTGCCCGGAACGGTGGGTGAGCTGTACCTCGCAGGAGTGCAGTTGGCGCAGGGTTACCTCAACCGCGCCGGGCTCACCGCCGAGCGCTTTGTGGCCGACCCCTTCGGGGCACCCGGCACGCGGATGTACCGCACGGGTGATCTCGTGCGCTCGACGGCGGACGGCGTGATCGAGTACGTCGGCCGGGCCGACGGCCAGGTCAAGATCCGTGGGGTCAGGATCGAACCCGGCGAGATCGAGTCCGTTCTGGCCGAGGAACCCGAGGTCGGCCGGGCCGCCGTGGTCGTTCGCGAGGACCGCCGGGGAGACCAGCGGCTCGTCGCTTACGTGGTGCCCGCCGAGGGCGCAAGGCCGGAGCCTTCGGGGCTGCGGAGACGGATGGCCGAACTGCTTCCCGGCGCGCTTGTTCCGTCCACGTTCGTGATCATCCCTGAACTGCCTCTCACCCCCAGCGGCAAGCTGGACCGTCGCGTGCTTCCCGCACCGGTTCAGGCGACGCCGGACACCGGGCGGCGCCTGCCGCGCTCCGACACAGAAAAGGCTCTCGCGCGGTTGTTCGCTGATGCGCTCGGATGCTCCGAGGTGGGCGTGGACGAGAGCTTCTTCGAGCTGGGCGGCCACTCCCTTCTGGCCGTCGGCCTCGTCGACCGCATCCGCGTCGCGCTCGGAAAGGAGCTCGGCGTCGGTGCTTTGTACCGGACACCGACCGTGTCCGGTTTGGCCGAGTCACTCGAGGGCGAGAGACGGCCGGGAGGAGCCGGCTCTCGTACCGCCGACCCCTCCCGTGCCCTGGACGTCCTGCTTCCGCTCCGGACGGCGGGCAGCAAGCCCCCGCTGTTCTGCATCCACCCGGCGGCAGGCATCGGCTGGAGCTACGCGGGCCTGCTCGCTCACGTGGAAGACGTTCCGCTGTACGCCCTCCAGTCCCCTGCGCTCTGCGACGCGGACTCGCCCGTCGAGAGTATGGAGAGCCTCGCGAAGGAGTACGTCGAGTACATCAGATCGGTCCAGGAGCACGGCCCGTACCGTCTTCTCGGTTGGTCGTTCGGCGCAGGCGTGGCCCATGAGATCTCGGTGCGACTCCAGGCGGCAGGAGAGGAGGTCAGCCTTCTCGCCGTGCTCGACGGGTATCCGGCAGAGCCTGTGGACACCTTGACGAGAACCAGTCCGTCCATCGACAGCCCGGACCTGCTCCGTTCTGTGCTGATGTCCTTGGGGATCACACCGGAGCCTCCTGAAGCCGCGGAATCGATGACGCCGGCTGCCTTCCTCGCCCGGGCCAGAAAGGAGGACAGTCCCCTTCAGGGGGTGGCCGACGAGGACCTTCTCACCATAGTTCGCGTGTTCGCTGCGCACATGGCTCTCACGGGAGCTCTGTCCGGCGGTGTCCACGAGGGGGACCTGCTTCTGTTCGCTGCGACGCAGCACGAGCGGCACGCGACGCCCGCCCCCGAGTCCTGGCAGAGGTACATCAGCGGTCGGATCGAGGTTCACCGGCTTCCCTGCACGCATGGCGCCATGCTGCGCGACGGTGCTCTGGGACAGATAGGGGCCGCGTTGAACGAGCGGCTGTAGACGGTCGGCGGTGCGGGGCCGGAGCACCGAAGACTCGTCGTCCCCGGGCAGGACGAGCGCCTGGGCTCAGGCACATCACGTCAGGAGGTCAGGATTCTCCCCGTTCGATTCGCGGGCCAGGAGGAATCCGAGATGGGTTCGGTTGCGCGCACCTAACTGAGCCATGAGCTTGGAAACGTGCTGGCGGCAGGACCGTTCACTGATACCCAGGCGGCGAGCTATCGCGGCGTCCTTCTCCTCGACGAGCAGCAAACGTGAGATGGCTTGCTGCACATCCGAGACAACGAAGCCCTCACGGCGAGACTCGTACGCGGATGCGAAAGGCGAGGCGGCTTGCCAGGCCATTTCGAAGACACTGACCAAGAACGACACCACTCCTGCGTGACGGATGCACAGAGCTCCCGCCCCGCTCGCGGGGATGAAGGCGACACGTCGGTCGAAGACGATGAGCCTGGGGAACAGGATGTCCAGCGTGCGGACCTCCGCGCCGGCCTCCCCCAGACGCGCGGCGTACGCCTCTGTGGCAGGGCTGAAGCGAGCGCTGTGCTGGTAGATCGTGCGCATGGCCACGCCCCGTTCCAGCATCGCGATGTCGCGGTCCTGGGCCTGGCTGAGGACGTCGACGGGACGGGGGCCGCCGGGCTGAGCCGTCAGCACCTCTGTGCGGCACTCCTTCGCCGTCTCCTCCAGCATGGGGTTGATGTCACGCGCATCCACCTCGAACATGCGGTCCGGCCGGTGCTCCTCCCCGGCGGCCTCATGCGCTTCGCGCAGTGCCCCGAACTCCTCTGTCACGGTGTCCATGCGTCTCTCGACATCATGGAGGGCTTTGCGCAGTGGTGCGACGGCGCGTGCCTCGGCCACATTCAGCAGGCGCTGGTCGTAGACATCGGAGCGATCGTTCCGGGGTTCCAGTACGCCAAGAGCCAGGAGCCGTTCGAAGGCCTGGGCTGTCACCGAAGGCGGCAAGTCGACGGCACCGGTCAATTCCTCGCGCGTGCGCGCACCTTGCCGTAACGCCTCCACGTACAGCCGCTGCATGGCCAGGGTCACCGATTCTTGTCTGATGCTGTCATCTTTCCCCCGTTTTTTTGCCATTTGCTCAGCCTTCCTGTTCCGGCACTGCCTATCCATGATCCCTCGACGGCATGGCGAGCGGAGGGAGGATTCAGCAGCATCGAACCAGGAAAACGCGAACGAGATTCTGTGAATGGGGGATCTAGGTATGAGCAAGGCAATGTCCTGCTTTTTCACACTCTTTCTGGTCCTTGTGCCCCTTGCTTCGGTGTCCGCCGCGACTCAGGAGCCCGTCGGTACCTCCCGCGTCGTTGCTCTCAACAGCGACGGCGACGACACCGGTTGGGGGTGAGCCGGCGGAGCGCGTGCCCGCCACGGTCCTCACCTCGATCGCTGCGCGCAGGTGGGTGCCTGACCCCAGCCCGAGGGACTGTGGGCAGCCGGCCCCGTAAGTGGTGGCCTACGGGGCGTCCCCGGGCCCGCCCGCGGCGGTGGTGCTGCCGAGGCGAGGACACGCGACTGTGTCCCCGTTCCCTCCGACCCTGTTATGTGCCGCTCAGGAGCATTGTGAACGCTCGAATTGCCATGTCGGCCGGCATCTCGCCGGCCGACATGGACTACATCCAGTTGCTCTTCACCGATGTGGCCGGACGCCTGAAAAGTCTGGAGGTGCCGTCCTCCCGGTGGAGGGCCACCCGTGACAGAGGCTGGAGTGTGGACGGCTCCGTCATGCTGGGAGAGGGCGACCGGAGTCATGGGAATCTGCGGTTGGTACCCGACCCTGACGCCTTCCTCGTCCGGCCGTGGCACACGCCGTCGGGGCGGAGCGTGGGCCTGGTCTTCTGCCATGTGCTCGACGCGGACGGAGAGCCCTTTGCGGCCGATGCCCGCACTCGGCTGCGCCAGGCGGTCGTGAGGTCCCAGGCGCGCGGACAACTTCCCGTGTTCGGTGCCGAGGCCGACTTCTACCTGCTTCGTGACACTCAGCCCGCGATGGCGCCGACCGACAACGGGTGCTGCTGGGACCTTGTCGACCAGGAACAGGCGGATGAGGTCTGTCGAGACACGAGCGATGCCCTGGAGTTGATGGGCTGCACCGTCTCCGGTCACCGTCACGAGGCCGGTCCCGGCCAGCGCGTGATCGTCTTCCGCCACGGAGACGCGCTTGCCACTGCTGATCGTCTGCTGCTGCTGAAGCACACGGCGCGGACGATGGCGCGCCGCCGTGGCATGAGGGCCGTCTTCATGCCGAAGCCTTTGGCTCACCGTCACGGCAATGCGCTCCGCGTCCATGTGTCGCTGAGTGGAACAGACACCGAGGCGCGGCCGCTCTTCCACGACCCCGACGCCCCCGGGAACATGTCCACGCTCTTCCAGCAGTCGCTCGCGGGCGTCCTGGAGCACGCTGACGCGCTCACGGCCCTGGGGAACCCGACGGTCAACTCTTACAAACGCCTCGCACCGGCACCCGGCGCACCCGTGTACCGGGCCTGGGGCCGTTGCAACGGGTCCACCGCGTTCAAGGTCGCAGGTGACGAGGCCGTACCCGAGTCGATGCGACTGGAGCTGCGCAGTCCTGATTCCGCCACCAATCCCCATCTGCTGTTCACCGCGATTCTTGCCGCGTTCTGGGACGGTCAGGACCGGGGCCTGAAATTACCCGGGGCGTACGAGGAACTCGACGCCTCGCCGAGCGAGCCCGGAGGAACCACGTGCCCCGTCGGCCGTTTGCCCGCAGACCTTCCCGCCGCGCTCAGGGCTCTGGAGGAGGACGCCACCGTGCTGGCCGCCGTGGGGGAACTCGCTGCCCGCTCCTGGACTGCGCGGGGGCGCGCGGACTGGCACGCATGGCACCAGTTGGTGACCCCTTGGGAGGTGGACAGGTATCTGGAGAGCGTGTGACGACCGGACACCGTCCGTCCGGCGATCGAGCGGGTGACGTGAGGACGCTCAGCATGAAGAATCCTGACACGTGTTCAGGGCACGTCAGGAGGAATCTGGGAATCCATTCCCTGCGGTCCTCGTGGCTGGCAGACGTCCGAACGCATGGTCTGGTCAGACCCGACAGCGCTGTATTCCGCTTCGGGGGAGCTCCTGGGGCAGGCGACGCGGAACTCCACCGTACTTTGCTCATGGCCGTCTTCTTCGGGGTGTCGATGTCGACCCTGCGACTGTGGGGTGAGGAGCCGCCGGCCAGTTATGGGCAATGGTACGAGTCCCGCCCCGACAGGCTTCCTTCGATTCTGGGGATCTCGATGGACGCGCAGTGGTGGAGGAGCGGAGATCGTCGCTATCTCTGCCGACTTCGCGACCATTACGGGATGACGAGCCCGTACTCGAAGGCCTCCGAGTCCGGCATCGTGCCCCCGAGCGACCTTCTGGAGGCACAAGTCGACGTCACCCTGGACGACATCGTCGCGGCGGAGGACCGGCTCGTGCGTGATGGACGCTGGGACGGAACCTGGGACGACGAGCCCTTCTACCGGAAGGTGACCGCCCAGGAGGAGCCATGTCCGGGCCCCACACGCGGCGGCCGCGGCGCTGTTCCCGCCGTGCCCGAGGGAGCACGGCACTGCGCCGCTGTGCTCAGGCTGCCATTGCTCTGTGCGGAGGTCGCCGCGCGGCTCATGAACCGGATACCCGCGGAGTGGCGGTCACTCGCATGAGAACGATCGGCGCCGTGTCATTCGATCTGGACGGTACCCTGTGCGACCACAAGGCGGCGGTACAGCGCTCCTTCGACGCCACGCTCTGCGCCATGGAGTCGCTGCTGGCCGACGTCCCCGCCGCCGACGTGAGGCGGTGCTTCGCCTCCGTGGGATCGCGGATGAAGCGATCGTCCGACGAAGCGGGAAAGCCTTGGTGGCCAGTACGCGACCAGTGGGCGGAAACCCTGCGGGAGGCCGGCGTGGTCTGTTCCGCCGATGAGCTGGATCAGGTGACCGAGGTCTTCACCCGGACACTGAACGACACGGCGATCGTGTTTCCCGGCGCCCGCCGGGCACTGATGGCGGTTCGCCGCACAGGCCTGCCCGTGGGCGTGCTGACGAACGGTGAGAGGGAGACGCAGCTGCGCAAACTGCGTGCTTGCGGGCTGGCCGGACTGGTGGACCAGGTCGTGGTGTCGGGGGATCTGGGGGTGCACAAGCCGGACGCCGGGGCTTTCCGCGCCGTGGCGCATGCTCTCGGTGTGCCCCTCTCGGTGCTTGTGCACGTCGGTGACGATCTCGTCCATGACGTGAGCGGGGCCTTGGCCGCGGGGGCGTGGGCCGTCTGGGTGAGCCCGAGCGGTACACCGGGCCACGGGTCGGCAACCGCATCAGGATTCCCCGGTCTCCGGGCCTTCGAACTCAAGGCTGTGCCGGCCCTGCTGGAGCAGAGCCGGCACAGCCCCTGACGGCGCCCGCCCGCTCACTCACCGGGCGGAAAGCACCTGGCCGATGTGGCGGACGCTCTCCAGGACGTCCGTCTCCGGTATCCCAGCGGAGTGGAAATCAGCGGCGGACCACAGTCCGGTCAGTACCCCGATGAAGCCGAAGCCCGCCGCTCGCGCGCCTATTCCGTCGGCTGGGAGGTCGCTCACGTAGACCGATCCGCAAGGATCCACACCGTAATCAGAGACGAGATCCACGAACGCCTCTCGATGGGGCTTGAGATGACGGGCGTTGTCGGCATGGCGTACGAAGGCGAATTGGTGTGTTCCGATGCCCAGGGCAGCCAGCTTTCGCACGGTCTTGACGCCGGGGCCGTTCGTCAGGACGGCTATGGTCGTCCCTTGCTCCCTCAGCTCGTCAAGCGTGCTGCGAGCCCCGTCGACAGGGAGATAGGGAACGGATTCGCTCATGGAGTCATAGACGTGGGAGTAGTCCTCAGGTGACACTTGCGGGTGCCAATTCCGAAGGCACTCCTCGAACGACAGCCGGCCGAACATCCGGCGGAAGCTGCGGACGGAGGGCGGCCGAACACCCAACGCGTGAGCGGTCAGTACGCTTTTGCGGTAGGCGACCGGGTGGGTCCGCAGCAGGGTGTCGTCGATGTCGAAGATCACGGCACGCAAGGACAGGCACCGCCTTTCAGGTCTTCAGGTGTCCAGTAGGTTCAGCGCGCCGGAGCGGAAGGCACTGACGTCCAGGGGTACGCCGGTGAAGCCGGCGCGGTCGATCGCGGAGCGCAGTTCCCCCGCCTCCTCCAGGAGCTGGTCGTACGGAGCGTCGAGCTCGATCCGAACGCGCTCGCCGAGGTCGCGCACGCGCAGGTTCCGGCTCTCCACGCCCAGCGATCCCAGAGCCTCTCGGACGGATGCCTCGGCGGCCTCGACGCGCTCGAGCCGTGCGGCGTCGATGGGGACGCCGTAGGCGATGCGGCTGGCCAGGCAAGGACTCGCAGGCTTGTTCCAGGTCCGCAGCCCCCAGCTTCTGCTAATTTCGCGTACCTCCCGCTTGGTGAGCCCCGCGTCGCGCAGCGGCGCGATGACCCCCCGCTCGTCGGCGGCGCGGATGCCGGGCCGGAAGGGATCCACCGCGTCGTCCGCGTTGGTTCCCGTGGCCACCGTCCGGCACCCCAGCCCCTCCGCCAGCCGCAGCAGTGTGTCCGCCAGCTCCGACTTGCAGAAATAGCAGCGGTCACGCCGATTGGCCCGGTAGTCGGCGCGCCGGAGTTCCTGAGTGCGCGGCCACTCGTGCCGCACACCCAGTTCCGCTGCGAACGCTTCGGCGGACGCCAGTTCGGACCGGGCCACGCTGGGCGCCACGCTGGTCGCGGCGATCACCTGATCAGCGCCCAGCGCCCGCACGGCCATGGCGAGTACGAGGGCGGAGTCGGCTCCACCGGAGAAGGCGACGACAGTCGGACCCGCCTCGAACAGGGCTGCCAGCGCACGTTCCGAGCGTGCGCGGATCCCGGCCGGCAAGTCGTGTGCGAACAGGCCCGCCTGACCGGTCGTAGGCCCGGATTCCATCGTCCCTTTCATGCCGAACTCCTTTGTGTTCCGTCTTTTGCTCGCTGGAACAGCGCCTTCGCCAGGTGGCCGAGGACCGGGGCGACCCCGCCCCCCGGCCACCCGGTGGGATCCAGCGCCGGATACGGGACGGCGTCGAGAACCCAGTAGCCGCCGGGCGCGAGGTCGTCCTCGGCGAGCCGGACCAGAGCGAACTGGCGCCCGACCGCTGCCGCTGCGCGCACCGCCAGCGTCGCCGGCACTTCGGGCAGGGCATCCAGGGCAGCGGGGCCCGGAGCCGGCAGCCCGTATTCACCCCACGGTTGGTCGTCGTAGCAGCTGAGCAAGGGGGTGTCGCCCACACAGATCACGCGCAGCGTTCTTCCGCCTCTGTACGCGTGGACGTAGAAGTGCTCGGTGGCCACTTGATGCGCGAAGAACCAGCGCAGTGACTCCTCGTCCTCAAAGTGGAGCGCGTCGTGAGGGGCGTGGCCCTGGGAGGGAGGGAGGGCCAGCGGATGGGCCGTCACCGGGTAACCGATGCGCGCCGCCAGTGACAGAGCCGCCCGTGGCTCGTGACCGGAGAACAAGGGAGGGTGAGGCAGCCCCGAGGCGTGCAGCAGGACGCTCCGGTAGAAAGGGTTCGAAGCCAGGAACATGCTGCCCCAGCCATTGACGACGTCGAGTCCGAGCCGCTCCAGCGCCCAGAACTTGGCCATCGCCGCAGACCGGGCCTGGCCCCGCACCCAGCCGATGAGCACGCTGGCCGTGTGCGGCTGGCCCTGGCACCACACCTGGGCCTTTCCGGAGGCCGAGCTGATGGTCATCGCGTTCGGGTGGAACTGCTTCGATGAGGCTCCCAGGTTGCTGATCTCGTCTCGTAACATGCGCAGGTCCTGCGCGTCGGGCTCATCACACAGGAACACGATGTCGCGCTCCCGGCCGGCGGGGTGCCGCTCGCCCGACGCGCGGGGCGCAGGCTGGACGGCGGGTCGGGCATCCATCGTCACCGTTGCCCTCTCGCTCGGGGCACTTGGCAGAACCACTCCCTCAACTCCGTCATGGTTTCGGCTTGCACGTGCAGTAGGTGCACGGTGTTCTCGATCCGTTCCACATATGGCCCCTTCCGGTCCTGCAGGGCCAGGCGAGCGTTGTAGAGGAACCACGCGAGCAGACGACCGGCCCGCCCGATGAGAGCGTTGACATCCGGGAGCCCGTCGGCGGTGGTTTCCAGATAGCCGCGGACGACCGCCCTGAACGCCGGGCCGCAGACCTCGCCCCCCGGGCCGCTGCTCCAGTCCAGGGCCACCACCGCCAGTTCGGTCCAGGGCTCCGTCAGACCGGCGTGCTCCCAGTCGATGACGGAGTACCCGTGGTCGTGCGCCATCACGTTTCGGGGCGCGAGGTCACCGTGACCGACGGAGACCCGCCCGGACAGCTGCGGCAGAACGACGGCGTACGCTTGTGACCAGTACGTCAGTAGCCTGGCGTCTTCTCCGGACAAACGGCTGTCGGTGCGATGACGCAGGGCGGCCACCAGCCGGTCCCAGGGAACGCCCTCCGTCGTGTCCCAGAGCGCTGACTCTCCCGCAGTCCGGAAGGGGTGTTGGGGCAGCCGCATGCGATGAATGCGGGCGAGCAGCTCCCCAGCCCGCCGGCACAGCGCGGGATCGAGGGCCTGGTGCGCGGTGGACAGGACGATGCCGTGAACGTTGGGGTAGAAGAGCAGGCCCGTGGCCCCCACGCGGAGGATGGGATGGCCGTCGTCGAGGAGATAGGCCGGAACGGCGGGTATGGAGTGCCGGACGGCCGCACGGGCAACGCTCTCGCCCAGCCGGAACCGGTCGCTGCTCGTGGTGGCCGAACGCCGGCCGATTCTCTTGACGACCACGCGGCTGCCGTCGGACAGGGTGATGCGCCGGACATCGTGCAGGAATCCGCCCGTGAGGGGTTCCCCAGCGGGAAGGCGGTCGAGGCCGTGGTGTCGCAACTCGTCCACGAGCTCTCCCACCGCCGGCGGCAGGCGTGCGGCGGAGCCGGCGGAACCGTTGCCGTGGGCCGCGCTTTCCGTCCGCCCGCCGTGTCTCATGGCAGGCACGGGCGGACCTCCTCCTGCCAGAACTTCAGAAAGCCTTCCTGGTCCGGGCCGATCTGGTGAAGCCATACATGCGTGAATCCGGCATCCAGGAACTCCCGGATGCGCTTGGTGTACCGACGGACATCCGGGCCGGTCACCACGGCTTCGGACATGTCCTGGGGACGTACGTGCCGAGTGGCCGCCTCGACGTGCCGGGGCAGCCGGAGTTCCTGGAAGAGGTCTCCGGAGAGTCCGGCGATGGGCCAGTGGCGGTGTGCCGTCCTGAGGGCCTCGTCGGGGTGGAGCCCCCAGCAGACGCTGATCCATCCGTAGGCAGGGGCTTCCTTCCTTCCCGCTGTCCGGAAGGCCTGGATCAGGCGGCTGTCGGGCACCGTGGCGATCAGGCCGTCGCCCTGGGCACCCGCCAGCCGGGCGGCCCGCACCCCGCTGGCCGCGAGCAGGACCGGAGGCGGGGCCTCCGGCAGGCCCCACAGCTGGGCGTCGACGGCCGTGAAATGTCGGCCCTGGTGCGTCACCAGTTCCCCGCTCCAGAGCCGGCGCATGAGGATGACGGCTTCCTCCAGCATCTCCAGGCGCAACCGCGCCGATGGCCAGGGTGCGCCGGTGATGTGCTCGTTGAGCATGCCCCCGCTTCCCAGCCCCAGCAGGAAGCGGCCGGGCAGAAGACGTGCGGTGGTCGCCGCGGCATGCGCGACCACCGCGGGGTGCTGCCGCATGGTGGGACAGACCACCGCGGTGCCGACCGCGATGCGCTCGGTGGCGTGGGCGATGGACCCGAGCACGGGCCACACATTGCTGCCGTGGCCCTGTGCCGAGGTCCAGGGCTGGAAGTGATCGGAAAGCATGGCGAAGTCGAATCCGGCCGCTTCGGCCTGCACGGCCATCTCGACCAAGAGCTCCGGGGGATGTTCCTCCCCCATCAGCGCGAAGCCGTACCCGGGCATGTGCACTCCGTTCAGATGTGATCATGGAGGAATGGGCGGAGCTCAGCGCAGTCCGATCCAGGCGTCCCGGTCCGGCACGAAATCCGTTCGGCTGTGCATGGCCACGTCCACGAACCGCTGCGGGTACTGCGGCTCGACGGCACCGGCCCGGTCCAGCAGAGCGAGGTGTTCGTCCGAGAGGTCCAGCGCGGCAGCGCCCAGGTTGTCCTTCGCGTGCGCCAGGCAGGAGGCACCAATGATCGGGCTGGTGACGGCGGGTTGCCGGGCCAGCCAGGCGAGTGCCACCTGCGCCGAGGTGGCACCCGTCGCGGCGGCGACCTCGCGGACCGCATCGAGTACGGCCCAACCCCGCGGCGTGGCCCGGCGCTCCCAGTGCTCCTCCATCCATGCGACCGACCGGGCGAGCCGGCTGCCGGCGGGCGGTTGCTCCGCAGCGTGGTACTTGCCGGAGAGGAACCCGCCGCCCAGCGGCCCCCACGGCAGGACACCGAGTCCGAGATTCAGGCAGGCGGGAATTACTTCACGCTCCACTTCGCGTTCCACGAGGGAGTACTGCGTCTGGACGGAAACGATCTGCGGTGTGTTCCGCAGCAGTGCGGTGAAATAGGTCTTCGAGATCTGCCAGCCGGCCTGATTGGACACTCCGAAGTACCGGACCTTGCCCTGCCGCCACAGAGTGTCAAGGGCGGCGAGCGTTTCCTCGACGGGAGTCTCGGGATCCCAGCAGTGTATCTGATACAGGTCGATGTAATCGGTGCCCAGATGGCGGAGGCTGCGTTCCGCGCTGCGTATGAGGTGCTTGGCGGAGGCGCCGACGTCGTTCGGCCCGTCACCTACGCGAAGACCGGACTTGGTGGCGATCACGAAGTCGTCGCGTCGACTCCCCAACGCTTTTCCGAGGATTCTTTCGGACTTTCCTCCGTGATAGCAGTCAGCCGTGTCGAAGAGAGTTCCTCCGGCCTCGACGAAGGCGTCTATGATTGCGTGCGCCTCGGATTCTTCGACTTCGTTCCCGAATGTCATGCAGCCCAGTGCCAATTCGGATACGAGCAGTCCGGTCGAGCCGAGCTTTCGCTGCTTCATGATTCTCCTGCGGGACGCTTGCGTGTTTCGGGATGTTCGTGTCTACTGGCTTCTCGTGAGCGAATTCCGCTCTTTATTTCTGTTCCCTGTGGAGCTGAGGGAGTCGAGATGGTGAAAACCGGAAAAGTCCCTGGTTATCCGTTGCCTGCGAGAGTGCAGTTACATCTGTGGGCGCATCGGCCCACCGCTCTGCTGGACATGGGCCGACGCCTGATCGGCCCCGCCTTCCGGATCGACTGCACCGGACGGTCCCCGCTCGTGGTCGCAGGCCGTTCGACCGACGTCATGGACGCCTTTCGCCGCACCGGACACGAGGGGGGCGGCGCCGACGCCAACGACGTCCTCGGTTCCCTCGTCGGCCGGTCGTCCGTCCTGGTCGCCAGGGGTGCGGAACACCGCACTCGCCGGCGGGAACTGCGCGCTCCGCTCGGCCGGTGGGGAACCGACTTCGGGGCGGAGCTGGGCGAGCTGGCGGAACGGACCGTACGGCACTGGCCCGCAGGCCGGTCCGTGGCACTGCTCCGCCACTGCCAGGGGCTGATGCTCGATCTGTTGCTGCACGCACTGCTCGGCACCGCTCGGACACCGGTTGCCGCCTCCCTGCGGGAGCTGCTGCTGCATGACCTCACCCGCAGTCGGAGCGCCCGTCGGTGGGCCAGGCCGGGACCTGCGCCGGCACCGTGGCCGCACCTCGCCGACCACGCGGCGCGGTTCGACAGTGCCCTGCGGGAGGCGGTGGCGAACGCCAGGCCCGGTTACGGCATCGAGGGGCTGGCAAGCACCGTCACGGGGAGCCTCCGCGACACGCTCGCCACAGTGATGATCACGGGACACGAGACTGCCGCGACCGCCCTGGCCTGGTCCGTGGAGCGAGTGGCCCACACACCGGGCGTTCTGAGCGAGATCGACCGCCGGATCCGTGCCCGGGACCGCGCCGGGCTGGAGCGTTACCTCCACCTCGTTGTCCTGGAAGCGCTGCGGCAGCGCCCGGTCATACCCGTGTTCAGCCGAACGCTCGGCGCCCCGTACGCGGTGGCCGGCCATGAACTCCCCCCGGGCACCGAACTCGGCCTGGCGGCGTGGCTGGTTCATCATGACCCCGCCGTGTATCTGCGACCACGTGCCTTCCGGCCGGAGCGCTTCGACGCGATCGATGGCTTCTCTCTGCCCAAGGACGCCGCCGCCTGGCTGCCCTTCGGCGGCGGGACGCGGAGCTGTCTCGGCGACAGGCTGGCCGTGTCCATGGCCCGTACCGCGTTGTCCGCCGTGTTGCGGGAGTACCACGTGCGACCCGCCCGTGCCGCGTCCGAGCCCCCGCGCCGGCAGTCCATCACGATCGTTCCCGGCCGGGGCTGCAACGTGGTCCTCGTGCCCCGCCGGGACCGCGAGTGACGCGAGATCGACCAGCAACGCGGGTCTGTCGGAGAGATCACCGGCCGGCCGCAGCAAGCAGGCCGATCGGACCCGCGCGGCGTCGGGTGGTACCAAGAGGTGCGGGGACCTGGCGCCCGTGGGCCCGAGGCGCCGGTACCCCGCGCGGATCAGGCGTGCGATCAGGGCCCCTGTCGGTGTCCCGTCGTCCGGCCCGTCGCTTTTCAGATCTCCGGCCAGCCACGCGTCGGGCCGCAGCCTCACCATGTGCCAGAGCGCTTCAGCGAAACGCTCCTGCCTGTCGGGACCGCCCTTGGGCGAGGGAGCGCTGAACGCCAGCAGCGACAGGCCGCGCCAGCTGACACGGATCACCCGACTGCGCAGGTCGGGCAGTGGGCACCCATCCTTCTGCGACACGGTCAGACCGCCGCGGCCGGCGCTCACCAGAACGCCGTTGCGACCCGGTCGCGGAGCGGAGTCCACGGCGGATGCCAGCCCGTGCCGCAGCAGCTCGGCTTCGAGATCACCGCCTCCGTCTCCTCTGCGGTACTCGGGTACGACCGTGAGATCCGCGCCCCAACCGGCCACGGTGCGGGCGATCGCCGTTCGTTCCTGTCCTCCGTGCCGCATCGTCCACACGGCGATTCTCACGGTCGCAGCCATCCTGTCCGGCGGTGTCTGAGGAACCGCATCTCCGGCCTTCCTATCGGTACGTGGGCGCCGGGCCCGCCTGGAACAGAGGGCGGCCGTCGCGCCAGATGCGCAGGCCGCGCGCGTACCGGCTGGTGTGCTCGAACGGCCGGAAGTAGTCGTGCAGGTCGATGTCGTGATCCGCTGCCAGAGCGTGCACCCGCTCCCGAACCCATGCGCGGGTCTCCTCCGCCTTCACCCGCAGGTGCCGGGCGGCGCAGTCGATGAGCGGATCCAGCACGTACTCGCCGAGCCGGAAGTCGAAGGCGTAGCTGCGGCCGCCGTACGCCCTCTCGGCGTCGTGCTCGGTGTCCAGAACACGCGTGAAGTCCGTCGGGAGCTTGCGTAGCCTGCGGATCTCCAGGTCGGCATACCAGTCGAGGAGGTCGCGGCGCACGACGCGGCGCGGCGCCCCGGACCAGTCGAGCTCGATCAGCAGGTTCTGCGCGTGGTCCTCCGGTACCAGCCCCACACCGAAGACGAGTGCGCAGTACGACTCGATCAGCAGATCGACGAGTGAGACGAACGCCTCGGCAGGCCGCCCTCCACCCCCGGCCCCGCACAGGAGGTCCACCAGAAGCGGCGGGTCCTCGGGGGAGTGCAGGTCGGTGGAGAAAAGGGAGAACAGCGGTATCTGCGGGCGCACGACACCGTCGGCACTGTCGGTGGAACGGGAGCGCGGTATGAACTCCCGGTAGACGACGCCCTGTTCCGTGCCGGTCAGCCGCGTGGTGACGCCGATGGACTCCGGCAGGTATGCACAGCCGTCCGACAGCAGCCCGGCCTCCTGGTCGAGCGCGGCCGACATGCGCACACTGGCCCGTACCCGCTTGGTGTCCATCTCGCGCGGTACCCGGCCGAGCAGCCCGGGATAGTGCAGCTTCGCGTAGTGCACCGGCCCGGAGTCCAGCACGAGGACCGTGCGTGCGGAGGCGGTGGGGGCGACCAGCCGCGACTCGCACGAAGTCCCCGTGCGGGAATCGGGGTTGTCCGGGTGCATGACGAAGACGACCCCGTCGGGCCTCACGATCTCGTTGGCCAGGGCAGGGGACGGAGCGGCCAGGAGGACCTCGACGTCACTCCACGGCAGCACACGACTGCCCGCCGGGAAGGACGCGGCGTCCCCCCGTGGACGATACGCGGGCGAAACCTGGTGCTCCCCGAAGGACAGACCGCTCGGGGAGCCGTCGTTGCACCATCGCTCCAGGTGGAGAAGGGACCGTACGGGATCCTTCATGAGCTGTTCCGTTCTCATCCCACACTCCTCGTGCGTGTACCTGCCCCCGCCTCGGCAGGACGCCGACTCACATGTCTGGCCGCGGCTGCCTGCCCGTATTCCAGCGCCTGGCCGGGGGACGCCCCGTGGTGCCAGGCATGGACGAACGCGGTGGTGAGCGTGTCACCGGCGCCCACCGGGTTGACGACGCGCACGTCCGGAGCCGGCCGGCGACGTGTGGTGTGCTCGTCGCACACCATGGCTCCGCCCCTGCCGAACGTGACTACGGCGACCCGCACTCCTGCGGCAACCGCGTCCCGGGCCACGGGTACGGTCTCCTCCTCCGCGCCCAGCCCGTTGAACACGGCCACCGACACCCCCGCCAGCCGCGGCCGGACGGCTTGCGCCAGGGCCTCTATGTCCCGCCGCCAGGGCAGGAACCCGAAATCCGCGATCAAAGGAATCCCGGTGTTCACCAGAGCCTCGCGCAGCCGGTCGGTGCCCGGAAAGCAGGACAGGTGAACGTAGTCTGCGCCGTCGGACACGGCCGTCCGGCCTGCCAGCACGTCGATGCTTCCGTCAGCGGGGTCGGCCGTGATGTCGACGTCGTCCCCACCGATGCTCGGCTCCATGACGAGGCGGGCACTGCATGTGCCGGTATCGAAAACATGGAGGGACGTTGCGGGCGGCTTCCACCGAGCGAGGGCCCCGCGCACCCAATGGCCGGCCGGATCGGGGCCGACCGTTCCCACCAGCAGGGCCGTGTCGCCTTCTGCCGCGGCTTGGGCAGCGACGTAGTGCGGGCTGCCCCCGACCTCCATGTGCACGTCCCGCAGCCGGAATCCGGGCGGCGCGGTATCCGACTCGTCGGACGGCGCCACGCTTACGTGCAAGGACAGCTCCCCGTATGCAGCGATCTTCACGGGACCAGCACGGTGCGCAGGTGAGCTTCACGCCGGGCCACACGCTCGAGCACGTCAGTCGCCTTGTCCAACGGGTAGCTCTCCACCAGGGCGGTGAGGTCATGGCGTTCGTGCAGGCGCAGCATCTCCGCGAGCCGATGGCGCGGCCCCTGCGAGGATCCGCGGATCGTGAGCTTGAAGTGCAGCAGGCGCTGGAGGACCAGCGGGACCGGTGCCACGGTCGCCGGCAACACCGAGAGCCGGCCGTAGGGCGCGAGTCCCTCCACGGCGGCGGCGAGCGCCCCGTCCGCCTCACTGGTCAGCACGGCGGCGTCGACCAGCCCCGACGACTTGAGCGCGGGGGAGAAGTCCCCGCCTCCGCTCACGATCACCTCGTCCGCGCCCAGTTCCTTCGCCAGACGTTCCTTCTCCGCCGACTCCGTGACGGCGACGATCCGGTCGACGCCCATGGCACGGGCGTACTGGACGGCCAGGTGGCCGATGCCGCCTATGCCTATCACCGCCAGGGACGTTCCCGGTCCTGCCGCGACGTCCATGAGCGCCGAGTACGCGGCGTAACCGCTGCAGAGCAGAACGGCGGCCGCCTCGGGGGCCAAGCCCCGGGGAATCGGGACCGTGCTGGCCGCATCCACCAGCGCGTACTCGGCGTGTCCGCCATCGATGTGGATGCCGGTCTCGTCGGCGTCCTTGCACAGTTCAAGCCGCCCGCGAACGCAGTGGTCGCACGTTCGGCACCACCGCTGGTGCCACGTCACGCCCACTCGGTCTCCCGGCCCGAGCCCGTTGACGCCGGGCCCGAGGGACACCACCTCACCGACGAACTCATGTCCCGGCACGAGCCGGGGGTAGCCCATCTCGCCACGGGCCTGCCGTACATCCATGGTGCAAACGCCGCTGGCCAGGACGCGGACCAGGGCGTCCCCGGGGCCAGGAGCCGGCATGTCACGCTCTTGCAGCGTCCAGCCTCGGCCCGATTCTGGAACGACAACGCTCAGCATGGCTGAAAACTCCTCTGTGCCGACGGTTGCCGGCTGGGTCAGGACGTCTGGTCGGGCTGAGCCGTCCAGACGACGAAGTTCGGATTGGGGACTGCGACGACATGGCTCGCAGGAGCAGCCGCGAGGGCACGGTCCACTGCCTCTTGTGCGCTACTGGTGGCCCCCGTCACCCCCAGCGTGGCCACGACGTCGCACGGAAGGCCCGAGTGGACCAGATATGACGCGCGTGCTCCGGTGATGAGGGAGCGCAGAAAACGTGCTTTGCGCTCGGCGTGCTCCGAGCAGTCGGCACCGGTCAGCGCGGCGGCGAAGTCGGCGCCGCCCACGCCCTGTTCGCAAGCCGCGACCAGAACGACCGCTGTGCCGGCTCCGATCAGGTCGAGACCGGTGCGCCATGCCTTGCCCTCGGCCAGGTAGAGCGAGGAGTCGGTCGGGGCGCCGCCGGCGCCGAGGATCAAGACGTCGGCATTCTGCGGCAGGGCGACACCATAACGAGTGGCGAACCATGCGCATGCCTGCCGGTGGGCGGACACCGGCGGGCCCAGTTCCGCTCGGGCCACCTGCCCGCACGCGTGCAGCACGGCGTTGAGGACGTGGACAGAGCCGAGGAGACCGGCAGCCTCCTCCAAGAAGGCGCGGAAAGGGTTGCACCGCAACTCGCCCCGAAGTTCCAGGGGCTGCCGGGCATGGTCGTGCAAGGCCGCGATGGTCTTGGCGCCGGCCACTCCAGGGACCACGCACTTCGCACCGCCCGAATAGCCGGCCTCGGCGTGGGCGGTGATCACCCCTACGCATAGCACGACGTCAGCCCGGGCCACGGTGGCGTTGATCAGGACGGGTGTCCCACTGCTCGTTGTGCCCACTTCCACCAGGTCGTCGGCGTGAGCGTCGTGCGCGAGGACGCCGACCCGGCCGGTCAGACCGGCCCTTGCCACTCCGGCCACCAGCCGTTCCAGACCGACTGGCTGGTGCAGACCGGTGGCCATCACGCACGTCAGCTCCACCAGCTCAGGACATGCTCGCAGCAGAGCACGCAGAAGCACGGGCAGCATCAGCTCCACGGGCGTCGGGCGTGTTCCGTCGGTCACGCATACGGCGATGCGCCGGGCCCTGCGCAGACGTCCGTCGCTGTCCAGTGCCGTCAACCCCGGCTCGACGGCGCGCTGTACCTCCTTGGAGGAGTCCGCCGCCGTGTGCCCTTCGGTGCAGCGGCCCAATGAGTCACTGGGACCGACCACCTCGGTCGAGGCCGGCAGAAGCACAGTCTGTGCGCCGGCCCCAAACGGAAGTGCCACGGAGCACGTACCGGGAGACGGCTTGCGAACCGGTGACAGCACTGTCATACCAGGGTCCCACTCTGTTTCGTCTCACTGCCGTTCCTCGGCATGAGGCGGGCCAGCCGGTCGAACTCGGCAGACGTCAGTCCGTACCGTCCCAACCAGCTCTTTCCGTTGCCGTGGAAGTCCGAGCCGCCTGAGCGCTCAAGACCGAGATCCGGGAGCAGAGCCACTAGCCGGGGATCGGCACCCGGACGCGGGTGATGGTAGGAGGCGACTTCGGCGCCGCGCAGGCCCAGCCGCCGGAACAGCCGCAGATCCCGTTCGAGCCGTGAACGGTCGCTGTCCTCATCGGGCAGACGCCACAGGGGATGCGCGAGGACTGGCAGGCAACCGGCCTCGACGGCCCGTTCGATCGTCTCCGCAGTAGGCAAGTACGTGTTCTCGTGGCTTCCCAAGATGGGGTCGCGCCGGTCCACTTCCCTCAGGGCGGCGCTGAGCAGTACCCGCGTGTCCTCCACACCGCGGTCCAGGAACGAGGCGAGGACGTTGCAGGTGTCGGTGCGGGAGAGAAGCCGCTTGTGCGGGTGGAGCTGCGAGCCGTCGGGCAGCCGGCCCCGCAGGACGGCGGGCAGGTCGGGTATTCCTCGGTGCTCTGTTCGCAGCACGTCGAGGGCCCGTCCGATGCGCTCGTTCTTGACTTGGTTCGGTCGGCTCGCGTATACGGCGAAGCCGGGATCCAGGCAGCCCGAGCCGTAGACGAGCACGTGGTAGCGCTCGCCTTCGTGCACCGTGCTCAGTTCCATGCCGGGGAAGGGCAGTGACACGCCGAGAGCCGCGGCACGACGCACAAGTGCCTTCGACCAGGTGACTGCTGAGTGGTCGGTGATGACCAGGACCCGTACGCCGCTTTCGGCCGCGGCCGCGATCAGTTGCTCCGGACCGAGTCGGCCGTCGCTGACCGATGTGTGGGTATGCAGGTCGACAGGCGCCACGGACCGCTCCTCAGCGATGGGCGTCAGCACAGTCTCCTCCTGCCTCGAGGGTGGTTGAGTCACAGGGCTGAGAGCAGGGGAAGCTCGCGGCGGATGGTGTCGCTCACCCGGGTCGCGTCATCGGCGAACAGATGGGACCGGGGGTCGATCCAACTCGTGTAAGCCACACCGTCGGGCATGACGTTTATGCGGCGGATCTTGGAATCCGGATCCTCTTCCTCGCTTGACTCGTCGATGTCCACGGTGACGTCGTCGCCGAGCTGAAAAACATGCACGTGGGAGTCTGATTTGTGCTGAGTGTATGTTTCCTGGACGCCGTCTAGCATCCCGAATTCCCTGACCAGCGGCTCGATCGGAATGTACTCTGCCTCGTTGTAGTCCGAATACGCTGTCCCCTTCTGGAAAGGCTCCGGGATCTGTGAGCAGGATCTGAAGATGAACTTCTTGATGCCGAGCGAGACACCCCATTCGATGTACTCGAGGATATCCTTCAGCTTGTGTACGCCCTCCGAACTGAGAACACAGCTGAGCCGCGGCGTGAACCGGTCCGAGGCATGGCTCGCCACCCAGCGCACGTCGTCCTCGCTCATCCCGCCCCAGCGGCCTTTGATCCGCATGATGTGCCGGTTCGTCGTGGTCTCGTGGTGCGCGATGCTGAGGCTCGCTCCGGTCAGGCCGGACGCAATCAACACAGGGAGCAGCTCGCGGTGCCCGTGCGGCGTCTCAACGGTCTTGGCGAGGCCGAACCCGTTCGTGTGGAGCCTGGCACGATGAAAGCGCGGTGCCACGGCGCTGACCAGTCGCGCCAATTTGGCGGGGTTGGCCGTCGGTTCGCCACCGGTGAAGGCGACTTTCCGTACACCGGCAAGCTCGGCAAAGTCGATGACTCGCCCCAGATCCGGGTTCATCTCCAGGAAGGGTCCGTTGGGAGTGAAGGTGATCTCGTTCGAGCAGAACTTGCAGGCGGCGTTGCAAGACGCCGTGGTCACCAGCGTCAATATGGCGCGATGGCTGAACAGGTATTCCGTACCGTCGAAATGCAGAACATTACAGTTCTGGTACCGGCGGCCGTTGTATTCCTCCATTTCGGGCCCGATCCTCCGGACCACGCACCGGGTCGGGTCCTCGAGGGTGGGTCGGTCTGCCAGGGATATTTCCGGGGAAACGGTCACGAGGTCTCCTTGACGAGACGGCACACACGGTTTTTCGATCAAAGGCCGTGTGATCAGCGTCGCAACGCAAGGTGACCGGAGTCCAGAGTCGCGGGTATTCAGGAAAATGCATGGCAGGAAGAGGAAAGACGTCGATCGGGGGTGTCTGTCACTGCGCAGTGACAGACACCCCCGATCGACTGGCACCGTGGACGGGGCGTGGGCGAGGGCGGGAGGGCTACGCCTTGCGCAGGCGGAACGTCAGGGTCAGGGACTCGTCCGTGAACGGGTCGCCGTAGCTGTCGTCCGCCTCGCCCTGGGCGAATTCCGGGGCGAGGACCTCGTCGGCGATCAGCTCCGCGTGTTCGGTCAGGGCCGTGACGACCGCCGTGTCCGTGGAGGTCCAGCGCAGGGTGATCCGGTCGGCGACGTTGAGGCCGCTGTTCTTGCGGGCCTCCTGGATCAGCCGGATCGCGTCACGGGCCAGGCCCGCCTGCCGCAGCGCCTCGGTGATCTCCAGGTCCAGGGCGACCGTCACGCCCGAGTCGGACGCCACCGACCAGCCCTCGCGCGGGGTCTCCGTGATGATCACCTCGTCCGGGGCGAGGGCGACCGTCTCCCCGTCGACCTCGACCGACGCCGTGCCCTCGCGCAGGGCCAGGGACAGCGCCGCCGCGTCCGCGTTCGCGATGGCCTTCGCCACGTCCTGGACACGCTTGCCGAAGCGCTTGCCCAGGGCGCGGAAGTTGGCTTTCGCGGTCGTGCCGACCAGGCTGCCGCCGACCTCGCTCAGCGACGCGAGCGACTCGACGTTCAGCTCCTCCGTGATCTGCGTGTGCAGTTCGCGCTCAAGGGACTCGAAGCCTGTCGCCGCGATCAGCGCGCGCTTCAGCGGCTGGCGGGTCTTGACACCCGACTCCGCGCGCGTGGCACGGCCCAGCTCCACCAGGCGGCGCACCAGCACCATCTGCTTCGACAGCTCCGGGTCGATCGCGCCGAGGTCCGCCTGCGGCCAGGAGGCCAGGTGCACCGACTTCGGGGCGCCCGGGGTCACCGGCACGACCAGGTCCTGCCACACTCGCTCGGTGATGAACGGGGTGATCGGGGCCATCAGCTTCGTGACCGTCTCCAGGACCTCGTGCAGCGTGCGCAGCGCCGCCTTGTCGCCCTGCCAGAAGCGGCGCCGGGAGCGGCGGACGTACCAGTTGGACAGGTCGTCGACGAACGCGGACAGCAGCTTGCCGGCGCGCTGGGTGTCGTACGCCTCCAGCGCCTGCGTCACCTGGTCGGTGAGCGCGTGCAGCTCGGACAGCAGCCAGCGGTCCAGCAGCGGGCGCTCGGCCGGGGCCGGATCGGCCTCGGACGGCGCCCAGTTCGACGTACGGGCGTACAGCGCCTGGAAGGCCACCGTGTTCCAGTACGTGAGGAGCACCTTGCGGACGACCTCCTGGATGGTGCCGTGGCCGACGCGACGGGCCGCCCAGGGGGAGCCGCCGGCCGCCATGAACCAGCGCACCGCGTCCGCGCCGTGCTGGTCCATGAGCGGGATCGGCTGCAGGATGTTGCCCAGGTGCTTGGACATCTTCTGGCCGTCCTCGGCGAGGATGTGGCCGAGGCACACCACGTTCTCGTACGACGACTTGTCGAAGACCAGCGTGCCGACCGCCATCAGCGTGTAGAACCAGCCGCGGGTCTGGTCGATGGCCTCGCTGATGAACTGCGCCGGATAGTGCGACTCGAAGTGAGTCTTATTGCGGTGTGGGTAGCCCCACTGTGCGAACGGCATCGAACCGGCGTCGTACCAGGCGTCGATGACCTCCGGTACGCGCGTGGCCTTCTTCGCGCACCGCGGGCAGTCGAAGGTGACGTCGTCGATGTACGGGCGGTGCGGGTCGAGGCCGGACTGGTCGGTGCCGGTGAGCTCGGTCAGCTCGGTGCGGGAGCCGACGCAGGTGAGGTGGTCGTCCTCGCAGCGCCAGATCGGCAGCGGGGTGCCCCAGTAGCGGTTGCGGGAAAGGGCCCAGTCGATGTTGTTGTTCAGCCAGTCGCCGTAGCGGCCGTGCTTGACCGTGTCCGGGTACCAGTTGGTCTTCTCGTTCTCCTGGATCAGGCGCTCCTTGATCGCCGTGGTGCGGATGTACCAGGACGGCTGTGCGTAGTAGAGGAGCGCGGTGTGGCAGCGCCAGCAGTGCGGGTAGCTGTGTTCGTAGGGGATGTTCTTGAAGAGCCGGCCGCGCTGCTGGAGGTCTTCCGTGAGCTTTTCGTCGGCCTTCTTGAAGAAGACGCCGCCGACGAGCGGGACGTCCTCCTCGAAGGTGCCGTCCGGGCGGACCGGGTTGACCACGGGCAGGCCGTAGGAGCGGCAGACCTTGAGGTCGTCCTCACCGAACGCGGGGGACTGGTGGACCAGGCCCGTACCGTCCTCGGTGGTCACGTACTCGGCGTTCACCACGTAGTGCGCCGGCTCCGGGAACTCGACGAGTTCGAAGGGGCGGCGGTACGTCCAGCGCTCCATCTCGGCGCCGGTGAAGGTCTGGCCGGTGGTCTCCCAGCCCTCGCCGAGCGCCTTGGCGACGAGCGGCTCGGCGACGACGATCTTCTCCTGGCCGTCGGTGGCGACGACGTAGGTGACCTCGGGGTGCGCGGCGACCGCGGTGTTGGACACCAGGGTCCAGGGGGTCGTCGTCCACACCAGGAGGGCGGCCTCGCCGGCCAGCGGGCCGGAGGTGAGCGGGAAGCGGACGTACACGGACGGGTCCACGACCGTCTCGTAGCCCTGCGCCAGCTCGTGGTCGGACAGGCCGGTGCCGCAGCGCGGGCACCAGGGGGCGACCCGGTGGTCCTGGACCAGCAGGCCCTTGCCGAAGATCTCCTTCAGCGACCACCAGACGGACTCGATGTACTCGGGGTCCATCGTCCGGTACGGGTCCTGGAGGTCGGCCCAGTAGCCCATGCGGGTGGTGAGCTCTTCGAAGGCGTCCGTGTGGCGGGTCACCGACTCGCGGCACTTGGCGTTGAACTCGGCGATGCCGTACGCCTCGATGTCCTGCTTGCCGGAGAAGCCGAGCTCCTTCTCGACGGCCAGCTCCACCGGGAGTCCGTGGCAGTCCCAGCCGGCCTTGCGGGCCACGTGGTAGCCGCGCATGGTGCGGAAGCGCGGGAAGACGTCCTTGAAGACGCGCGCTTCGATGTGGTGGGCGCCGGGCATGCCGTTCGCGGTGGGCGGGCCCTCGTAGAACACCCACTCGGGGCGTCCCTCGGACTGTTCCAGGCTCTTGGCGAAGATCTTCTGCTCGCGCCAGAAGTCGAGCACGGCGTGCTCAAGCGCGGGCAGGTCGACCTGGGCGGGCACCTGGCGGTACGTCGGCGCTGTCATCTGCGAGCATCCTCCAACGGACTTGCTGCATTCCGTCGGAGGGACGAGAGCCATGTCTTTCCTTACGCCGCTTTCGGCGCGCTCCCGCGGTACCACCCTCCTTGGCCCGCCGACGCATGGTGCCTCGGTGAGCCCCCTCATTGGGGTCGCGATGCCGGTTCTACTGGCCGCGGTGGGTTGCCTGCGGCTTTCTTCCGGCGGCTCCGGGGTGATCTTCACGTCGCGCGTGCCCCCGGGCTCACACCGTCCCCGGGTCGCTCTGGGCTGCGTACGCCGCTACTCGTCCCCATCCACGCTTCTCGCTTCGCCCAGTGTAGAGGCAGGAGTCGATGCACGCGTCGATTTTCTGTCACTGATGGGGAGTTGGCTCCGACGGCAATGGGTAGACTGCGCGCCGAGCGGACTTACTTCTGCGCTCCAGCGGCCCGGGCCACATCTTCGTCGCACCGGCCGCTCACTGCGTGTGACGCTGCGCCACCCCGTGCATCACAGGGGAAAAGGCCGAACGGGAAGCGAACGCGAAACTGTCCTGACGACTTCCACCTGAGGGGAACGCCTTGACGAACGTCGAGTCGAATGGTGCCGCCCGTCCGGCCGTACCTGTCATCGCGCTGGTCGGTCCGCCAGCCGCCGGAAAGAGCACGGCGATGCGTGCGGTCTTCGCGGCGCGACCGGGGCTTGTGCACTTTGCCGTCCGGGTCTTCTTCGGACGGCAGGCCGCAGCGGGAACTCTCCTGGGACTGCGCGCGAAGGAGTATGCTGCGCAGGCCCGTTGGCTGCCCGACGAGTTCGTGGGTGAGGGGCTGACCGCATTCCTCGAGGCGGAACTTCCCGACGCCGAGGGCGTCGTGCTCGAGGGATTTCCCCGCAACGCGGACCAGGCGCGGGTCCTCGACCGTGTGCTTGCCGGATTCGGCCTTGAACTGGCCCGTTTCGTATACATGGACGTGCCGGACGAGGTCGCGACGGCGCGCGTGGGGCAGCGCCGAGTCTGTCAGCGGTGTGAGACGTTCGTGGAGAACGGGATCCCCGTGCCGGACGCTGTCTGCCCGCGGTGCGGGGGCCCCGTGGTGCTGCGCCGGGACGACGCGCCCGAGGTCTTCCGGGAGAGGTTGCGGCACCACCGCGAGAGTGTGCGGGAGCTGCTCGCCCACTACGCGACTCGTGACCTGGTGATGCGCGTCGACGGTACAGGGACCCCCGAGGTGGTGGCGCATGCGCTGTGCGATGCGATGCTGCCCGGGGCGCTGGTGGAGGCCGGCGACACGGCGCCTCGAGGCGAGTGATCGTGACGGCCGGATGAGCAGTGGCCCTTGACCGTGCCCGAGTGGCGGGCACGGTCAAGGGTTTCTCAGCGGGGTCCGGGTGCGCCGTATGCCGCCCCCTGCGCGGTGAAGAGCCGTGAGCGCAGGCTGTTCACGGCCAGTGGTTCCGTATGGCTGCCCTGTCCGGTGATGCGGCCTTCCTCCGGGACGACGACGTGGTCGACCATGTGCACCGTGGAGAACCGGTGGGACATCAGCACGGTGATCGGGCCGAGGTGTGCGGAGACGTCGCGAGTCCGGGCCGGGAACCGGTCGAAGTGATCGTGCTCGGCCTGCGGGTCCAGCGCCGAGGTCGGCTCGTCCAGGACCAGCGGCGGGGGAGCCCTGCGCAACAGGCCCTTCACCGGGGCCAGTGAACCCGGCTTGCCCCGGTCCACAGGGCTCGGCCCTGTGTTCAGCCCAGACGTGGGCGGTGACGAGGGCGACGCGGGTGACATCGACCGGGCCGGCTCCATCCTGGCGCGGCAGGACCGATGACGGTTTGGCTTATGAGGGGGCTGGGCTTGCGCACCGGCTGGGTTCACGATGCGGCTTGATTCAGGAAACCGACGGCACCGGTTCGCCGCGCTCGTCCCACAGGGCCTGCGCTGCTGCCAGAGCCCGGGCATGGGCGGCTTTCACCGGGATTCCTAGGGTTTGGGCGGCCGCCGCCACCTCGCCGTGCTCAGGCTGCACGTTCACCACGCGTCCGCGCAGTCGCGCGACCTTCACCTGGATGGGCACACGCTCCACGACCACCGTGACGAACTCCCGTGCCGCCTCCCACTTCTCGACCCAGTGGACGCGCATGCCGATCGTCGCCGTCTCCACGAGGATCGTCTCCTTGACGGCGTCCACCCGGTCGGGCGGGCAGAGCACCGCCAGGGTGTGCGCGGGCCGTCCCTTCTTCATGAGGATCGGAGTGAGCCAGGCGTCGGCGGCGCCGGCCTCCAGCAGCCGGGACAGCACATGGGGCCAGATGCGCGGGTCCATGTCGTCCACGTTGCACTCGACGACGAGAGCCGGACGCACCTGCAGGTCGCTCATTTCCGCACGGTGTTCGGGAGCGTCCCACGGAGCGACCGGCGTGCCCAGTACCACGCGCAGGATGTTGGGGACGCGCGGCAGGTCCCGGCCGCCTGCTCCAGTTCCGGTGCCGAGGACCTGCAGGGTCGGCATGCCTCCCCAGGCCGAGACGACCGTCAGGAGGAAAGCGGTACCGGTGGGCGTACACATCTCGTGCTCTTCGCCTCCGGAGTGGGCGGGGGCACCCTCCTCCGCGAGCAGTTGGACGACCGCCGGCACAGGCACGGGGAGCAGCCCATGGGCCGTGCCGACCTGTCCGGCACCCAAGGTCGGGGGCGAGCTCACCACCCGCTCCACGCCGAGGCAGTGCAACGCCATCGCGCTGCCGACGATGTCGGCGATGGCATCCAGGGCGCCCACTTCGTGGAAGTGCACGTCCTCGGCCGGAACGCCGTGAACCCGTCCCTCTGCCCGGGCCAGCCGGGCGAAGGCCCCCAGCGCATGGGTGCGCACCTGTGCGGGCAGGTCTGCGCCGGTGATCAGCGCCTCGACTGTCGACCAGGTGCGGTGGTGCGCCTCGTCTGCGACCTCCACGTGTGCTCTCAGTGCGGAGATGCTGCGCCGCGAGACCCGCTCGGTACGTAGCCGCACCCTGCTCGGCACGACCGCGTCGATGGCGTGCTGCACCGCCTCCACATCCGCGCCAGCATCGATCAGCGCCCCGAGCAGCATGTCGCCGCTCACCCCCGCGGCGCAGTGGAACCAGGCAGTGGTCATCGTACGGCTCCCGCGGCCGGGGCCTGCGACGCCGAACGCCGCGCCACGCGCGCCGCGAACGCGCCCGCGCCGAAGCCGTTGTCGATGTTGGACACGACAACGCCGGGCGCGCAGGAGTTGAGCATCGCCAAGAGCGCGGTCAGCCCGGCGAAAGAGCTGCCGTAGCCCACACTGGTGGGCACCGCTACTAGTGGGACCCCGGCGAGGCCACCGACGACGCTGGGCAGAGCCCCCTCCATGCCGGCCACAACCACCAGGCAGTCATATGCGTCGAGTTCGGGAGCGACGGCGAGCAGCCGGTGGATCCCGGCGACGCCCACGTCATTGTAGCGGACGGCCACCGCGCCCATCGCCCGGGCCACGAACGCGGCTTCCGCCGCCACGGGTCCGTCGGACGTTCCCGCGCTGAGCACTGCAACACGGCCCATCGGCTTGGGCGGTTCGCCCACGAGCGCGCAGCGGGACGGCTCGTCAACGGTGATTCCTGGGATCGCCGCGCGCAGTTCGACCTCACCGTCGTGGGACAGGCGCGTGACGAGCACGGGCCGGGTGCTGGAGGCGGCGCGCAGTGCTTCGACGATCGGGACCAGTTCCCGAGGGCCTTTGCCGGCGCCGTACACCACCTCGGGATCGCCGGTGCGCATCCCGCGGTGGGTGTCGACCCGGGCGAACCCGAGGTCAACGAAGCCGTCCGCCCGGTCCGGGTCCGTGGCCAAGCCGGGAGTGAGCGGACCCGTGGTCAGGTGCGAAAGGGCCACCTCGACCGACTCCTCACCGCGGGAGACGCGGATGAGCAGATCGTGGACGTCGGCTCGGTCCATGTTCCCTCGCTCTCGTGGATTCCGGTCTGGTGCCGGAAGTCTAGGAGCCGCATTCTTCGACTGTCTATTCTCCCGGAGAGAGGGATGTCCTTTTTATTGTTGTTTGCCCGTCCGATTGCCCGCTTGCTGCCATGCAGTTTGATGACGTTCCTGGCGCTGTACAAGTTGTGAACGACCTTCTATCGTCGGACCGCGCCAAATGCCCGAGAGGCTTTCCGTGAGGTCCGGTTGACGGCACAAACCGAAGGGGGAACGGACTGTGCATATCCATGTTTCCAGAATCGAAAACGGTGAAAATGGCGACGACACCGGATGGGGACGTGTTTGCGTGCGGACTGCTAAAGGGGAACGCTGAGCAGTCCCACTTCCAGTCCCCGCGATCGCATCGACCTCATCAGAACGGCGCTACGGCCCTTTCCGGATGCAGCGGACGAGGACGAAGACAATGCGATCACCCGGAATGCTCGTCGCCGCGATCTCGACCGAGCCGTGGCGCAGGTGTGGGATTTGGGCTATGTCCCGGACCTTCGGGCACAGAGTGGGAAGGCGTACTGCATGCCCGCGCACGTGGTCGAGGTGACGGAGCGGCCGGTCTGCTCGCTCGGCCAGCGTGCTCCTCTGGCACGATGGCCCCGATACCGGAACTGGTCGCTCAGAGCAGTCGGGTCATGCAGATCTTTCCGCCGCTGTTCTGTTCTCGGACGGCCGGGCCAGCCTCAAGTTGTCGGTCGGCCTCCATTACACGCTCAAGCATCTCTCTGACGATATTGGTACCCGTGTGAGGCCCGCAGAAGAGGTCCGGCTGACCGACACGCTGCACGTCGACATCGACGGTATGCCGGTCACGAGGCTCAGTCGGTGCGTGCTGTCCTGGATGCTGCCGCACCGGCTCTATGCCGACGCCATGCCGCTGAACGACACCGGCGTCAAGGCGCTGTGCCACCGGCGTGATCGATCACTCGGACAAGCAGGACGCTGCCCCCACCTGGAAGAAGTCCTACGGCCGTCACCCGTTGATGGGGTTCGTCGACCACGGTCTGGGCGGCACCGGCGAACCTGTCGCCGTCCTGCTGCGGCCGGGAACGCGGGCTTGAACACGGCCGTCGACCACACCACAGCCGCCGGCCTGGCCCAGCTGCCGAATCGATACCGGCGCGGGTTTCAGACCTTGATCCACACCGACTCCGCGGGTGGCACCCATGACTTCGTCGCCTGGCTGGACCGGCGGGGACGGTGGCTGTCCTACTCGGTCAGCATGATGATCACAGATGCGATCCACGAGCACGTGCTGAAGGTTCCGGCGTCCGCCTGGACACCGGCAGTCGAAGCGGACAGCGAGATCCGCGACGGCGCCTCGGTCTCCGAACTCACCGGCGACGTCCACGATGGCTGGCCCAAAGGTATGCGGCTGATCCTTCGGAAGGAATGGCCGCAGCACCCCAGGACTCAGTCGAGGCTGACCGGCGCGGACGGCATGCCACTGACGTGCTTCGCCACCAACATCTCTGGCCGGCCGGTCGCCGAGCTCGAGTTCCGTCACCGGTTGCGGGCTCGGGCCGAGGACCGAGTCCTGCCGCCCGGGCCACCGGGCTGAGGAACCTCCCCCCATTACCTTCTTCGTGGCCCCGCAATGGGGCCCCGGCCTCTGGAGCTGGCATGACTTCTCGCCCCTGTCGAATGCATGGCCCGGGGGGCGCCAGCTCCGGTGGCATCGACAGACCGCTGATTAGGGGCATGACCACCGGCTTCTCCGGAGGCAAGGAGGCTCTTTGTAATGTGGATGTGGCGATCGGTGCCGCTGGACGGCCGGGCGAGAACGACCGGAGACTGCACGTGATCGACACCAGCGGCATCGGCGTCTACCTCGACCTGGACGTCGGCAAGGGCGAACACCACGCCACCGCCGTCACCCCGACCGGGAAGAAAGCCTTCGACAAGCGGCTGCCCAACAGCGAGCCCAAACTCCGCGGGCTCTTTGCGAAGTTGCAGGCCAAGCACGGCACCGTGCTCGTGGTCGTCGACCAGCCGGCCTCCATCGGCGCCCTGCCCATCGCGGTCGCCCGCGACATGGGCTGCCAGGTCGCCTATCTGCCCGGTCTGACGATGCGGCGGATCGCGGACCTCTACCCCGGCGAGGCCAAGACCGACGCCCGTGACGCCTTCGTCATCGCCGACGCCGCCCGGTCGATGCCGCACACGCTCCGCTCCATCGAGCTGGACGACGAGACCATCGCCGAACTGGAGATGATCGTCGGCTTCGACGACGACCTGGCCGACGAGGCCACCCGCATCAGCAACCGGCTGCGCGGCCTGCTCACCCAGATCCGCACGCACCTCGAACGTGTCCTGGGCCCGCGCATCCCCGTGCTCCAACTGCTGGACCAGTTCGGCTCGCCGGCCCTGATCCGCAAGGCCGGACGGCGCCGACTGATCAGCCTGATACGCCCGAAGGCTCCGAGGATGGCCGAGCGGCTGGGCCAGGACATCTTTACCGCGCTCGACGAACAGACCGTCGTCGTCCCCGGCACGGACGCCGCCGCCCTGATCGTCCCCAGCCTCGCCAGCTCGCTCCAAGCCGTCCTCGACCAGCGCAAACTCCTCGCCACGAGAATCGAGCAACTGCTGGAGGCCCACCCTCTTTCCAAGGTCCTGACGTCCATGCCCGGCATCGGCGTCAGGACCGGAGCCAGGATGCTCATCGATGTCGGCGACGACAGCAGCTTCCCGTCCGCCGCCCACCTCGCCGCTTATGCCGGACTCGCTCCGGCGACCCGCAGTTCGGGCTCGTCGATCCGCGGCGAACAGCCCTCCCGCCGGGGAAACAAGCAGCTCAAACGGGCCTTCTTCCTGTCCGCGTTCGCGGCCCTGGCCGACCCTGTCTCGCGGGCCTACTACGACAAGAAGATTGCTCAGGGCAAGCACCACACCCAAGCCCTCCTCTGCCTCGCGAGACGACGAGCCGACGTGTTCTTCGCGATGCTCCGAGACGGCACCTTCTACGACCCCCAACCCGCCGCCACGGGTTGACGAAACCCATAGGGGCACCCCCCCCGCAGCACACCGCCCAAAACCGCATCTGGCTGGAGATCGTGCATATCGCGCTGAACCGGCTGGCCTGGATGCTGATGCTCGCGCTGACCGGGAAAGCCAGACTCTGGGGGCCCGACGCCTGCGGCACCGCCTGTTCACCGCGGCCGGACAGCTCGTGACCACCGGCCGTCGGCGGATCCTCCGCC
>NZ_JALLIN010000005.1 GCF_023630175.1 Streptomyces cellostaticus
GCCCGTGCCCCCGGCGGGTCCGGCCACCACCCCGGCCACCGGCACCCCGCTGCCGCCGGAGCACACCGCGGCCCCGCCCCCGCCTGCCGCGCAGCCCCTGCCGGCCGAGTCACCGGGGAGCGACGCCGACCCGAACTCCACGCAGGGCCGGGCGATCAGCGTCCGTACGCTCGGGCAGGGCGTGCCGTTCGCGCGGCAGGCCCTGCAGGTGCAGCAGCCGACGCCCACCCCGCCCCCGCACGCGCCCGGTGGTTCCGGCCGCCGGCGGAAGCTGGGGACGCCGCCCGATCCGGCCGCACGCCAGGAGGCCCAGCCGGAGCAGGGCGCCCGGCCGCACCCGCCGGCCGAACAGCCGCCCGCACACCCCTCGCTCGCGGGACAGTCCCGGCTCGCCCCCACCACCGAGGGCGGCGGACGGTCGTACGCCATAGGCGCCCCGGACGCGAACGCGGCCGAGGGGCCGGAGCCGCTGGACGGTCCCGGCGGGGCCGTGGAGGTCGCCGACACCCCGCGTCCGCAGCCGCTGGACGACGAGCTGCCCCCGGAGCCGCTGGACAACCCGCGCCGGCTGCTGGTGTGGCCCGCGCCGGACGTGACGACCCAGCAGGCGCTGAGCGACCGCGGCTACCGGCCGGTCGTCGTGCACTCCCGTGAGGAGGTCGACGCGCAGATCGCGGCCTTCCCCGCCGCGCTGTTCGTGGACCCGCTGACCGGGCCGATCACCCGTACCGCGCTGCAGTCGCTGCGCCAGGCCGCGGTGGCCGCCGAGGTGCCGGTGCTGGTCACGGCCGGGCTCGGGCAGGCGACGCGCGAGGCGGCCTACGGCGCCGACCCCGCCGTCCTGCTGAAGGCGCTGGCGCCACGGGACAGTGAGCAGCATCCGCCGCGCGTGCTGCTGATCGAGGAGCACGCGGAGATCGCGCTGGCGCTGACCTCGACGCTGGAGCGGCGCGGGATGCAGGTGGCGCGGGCCGCGAGCGACGGCGACGCGGTGACGCTGGCGGGGCAGTTCCGGCCGAACCTCGTGGTGATGGACCTGATGCAGGTACACCGCCGGCAGGCCGGGTTCAGCGGGATCATCGACTGGCTGCGCGCGAACGGGCAGCTCAACCGGACCCCGCTCGTCGTCTACACCGCAGCGGTGGATCCGGCCGACCTGCCCCGGCTGGCCTCCGGTGAGACCGTGCTGTTCCTCGCCGAGCGGTCCACCAGCCCCGAGGTGCAGGGCCGGATCGTCGACCTGCTGGCCGGCATCGGCACGAACTAGTGCTGCGACCGGCACGGACGGAGGGCCCCCGGCGTGCGCCGGGGGCCCTCCGTCCGTGTGCCGGGCGTCAGCCGAGCCTGGTCACCTCCAGGCCGCCCTCCGCGTACTGCCTGCGGAGCACCTTCTTGTCGAACTTCCCGACGCTGGTCTTCGGGACCGCCGCGATGACCGTCCAGCGCTCGGGGAGCTGCCACCTGGCGATCTTGCCTTCGTCCGCGAGGAACGCGCGCAGCGTCTCGAAGTCGGCGCCGGCGCCCTCCCGGAGCACCACCGTGGCCAGCGGGCGCTCGCCCCACTTGTCGTCCGGTACGGCGACCACGGCGGCCTCCGCGACGTCCGGGTGGGACATCAGCGCGTTCTCCAGCTCGACCGAGGAGATCCACTCGCCGCCGGACTTGATGACGTCCTTGGCGCGGTCGGTGAGGGTGAGGAAGCCGTCGGGGGAGATGGTGCCGACGTCGCCGGTCTTCAGCCAGCCGTCCTCGCTGAACTTGTCGGCGGGGCGCAGCGGTTCGCCGTCGGGGCCGTTGTAGTAGGCGCCCGCGATCCAGGGGCCGCGCACCTCCAGTTCGCCCGCCGACTCGCCGTCCCAGGGGATGCGCTCGCCGCCGGGTCCGGTGAGCCGGGCCTCCACGCCGGCCGCGAAGCGGCCCTGGGTCAGGCGGTAGCCGAACTCCTCGTCGGTGCCGACCGAGTGGGCCGGCGGGCGGGCCACCGTGCCCAGCGGGGAGGTCTCCGTCATGCCCCAGGCGTGGCAGACCCGCATGCCGAGCCCGTCGAAGGCCTCCATGAGGGAGGGCGGGCAGGCCGAGCCGCCGATGGTGACCTGGGTGAGGGCGGAGACGTCGCGGGGGCGGGCGGTCAGCTCGGCGAGCAGTCCCTGCCAGATGGTGGGAACGGCCGCCGCGTGCGTGGGCCGTACCCGCTCGATCATCTCGGCGAGCGGGGCGGGCTGCAGGAAGCGGTCCGGCATCAGCATGTTCACGCCGGTCATGAACGTGGCGTGCGGCAGGCCCCAGGCGTTGACGTGGAACTGGGGGACCACGACCAGCGAGGTGTCCTGGTCGGTCAGGCCCATCGACTCGGTCATGTTGACCTGCATGGAGTGCAGGTAGATCGAACGGTGGCTGTACACCACGCCCTTGGGGTCACCGGTGGTGCCGGAGGTGTAGCACATCGCCGCGGCCTGGCGCTCGTCCAGCTCCGGCCAGTCGTAGGCGGTGGGCCGGCCGGCGATCAGCTCCTCGTACTCGTGCACGCGGGCGGTGGCGCCCTCGAGCGGGGAGCGGTCACCGGGACCGGAGACGACGACGTGCTCCACCGTCGGGAGCTTGGGCAGCAGCGGCGCGAGCAGCGGGATCAGCGAGCCGTTGACGACGATCACGCGGTCGGCGGCGTGGTTGACGATCCACACCAACTGCTCGGCGGGCAGCCGCAGGTTCAGCGTGTGCAGCACCGCACCCATGGAGGGGATGGCGTAGTACGCCTCGACGTGCTCGGCGTTGTTCCACATCAGCGTCGCGACACGGTCGTCGTCGCGCACCCCGAGTCCGTCGCGCAGCGCGTGGGCGAGCTGTGCCGAGCGGGCCCCGATCTCGGCGAACGTGCGCCGGTGCGGTTCGGCCTCGCCGGTCCAGGTGATCACGCGCGACGACCCGTGGACCGATGACCCGTGGGTCAGGATCCTCGAGATCAGCAGCGGTACGTCCTGCATGGTGCTCAGCACGGCGTCCTCCCGGGCGACTTTGCCTACGCGGTGGTCGGGGTTGCGCTGATTCTGCTCACATACCGCGCGGTATGTCACTAGGAGAAGAGAAACAGTTTGGCGAAGGACCCCGAGGACCGGCCCGTAGCCCCCCGCTGGATCGGCGCACGGCGTCGGCGGCGGCGCATCGCGCGGCGGTGGGTCGTCCTCGTCCCGGGCGCCCCCCGGCGCTCCGGCGACACGGCGCGGTGCCGCGGCCGTCGCCGTGCGCCTGCCGGGGATCGCGGGACGGCCCTCAGCGGACCAGGCCCAGCTCGGGGTCCTCGCGGAGCTTGCCCAGGGCCCGGGAGACCGCCGACTTGACCGTACCCACCGAGACGCCGAGCACCTCGGCGGTCCGGGCCTCGCTGAGGTCCTCGTAGTACCTGAGGACGACCATCGCCCGCTGCCGGGCGGGCAGCCTGGTGACCGCCCGCCACATGGCGTCGCGCAGCGCCTGCAGCTCGGCCGGGTCCCCCGCGCCGGGAACGGGCTCGGGTTCGGGCAGCTCGTCGCAGACGAACTCGTCCACCCTGCGCTTGCGCCACTGCGAGGTGCGGGTGTTCAGCAGCGCCCGGCGCACGTAGCCGTCCAGCGCCCGGTGGTCCTCGATCCGGTCCCACGCCACATAGGTCTTGGTCAGCGCGGTCTGCAGCAGGTCCTCGGCGTCGCTCGGGTTGGCGGTCAGCGACCGCGCGGTGCGCAGCAGCACCGGCTGGCGGGCCCGGACGTACGACGCGAACGACGGGAACGAGTGGGTCTGCCGCGCCGGTGCGGCGGCGGCCGAGGCGCTGGTGCAGACGGGTGTGGTCATGGCTCCACGCTAGGAGCGGACCGGCCACCCGCGGATCGGCCCCAGGTCCCGATGCCGCGTCCCCCTCAGGTTGTAGGGGTGGGGCCGCCTGCACCTCCTGAAGGTGGACCGCGGGACCACGTCGTCCCCGGGTTCTCCCCTGCGGGCCCGCCCCGCGGGGACCGGGCCGACGCGGCCCCTCTTCCTTTCTTCGAACATGTGTACGAACATGGAGCCATGGCCACCACCGACCGGCAGGCCACGACGCTGGCCCTCGCACACGCCCTGTCAGCCGCCGAACGCGGTCTGGCCGTCATCCCGCTGTCCCGGGGCAAGCTCCCCGCCCTGCGCTCCCCCCACCGCGGCGGCGGCCCCACCTCCTGCCACGGCGAGTGCGGCCGGTTCGGGCACGGCGTGTACGACGCCTCCACCGACCCCGCCCGCATCCGCGAGCTGTTCGCGGCCGCGCCCCGGGCCGGCGGCTACGGCATCGCCTGCGGGCTGCCCCCGCACCACCTCATCGGCGTCGACCTCGACACCAAGACGGGCACCGACTCCTCGGCCGCGCTGCGCGAACTGGCCCTGCGGCACCTGTTCACCATCCCCGAGACGGTCGTGGTCCTCACTCCGAGCGGCGGCCGCCACCTGTGGCTGACCGGGCCGACCGACGTCGTCGTCCCGAACTCCGCCGGACGGCTCGCCCCCGGCATCGACGTCCGGGGAGCCGGCGGCTACCTCGTCGGCCCGGGTTCCCGCACGGACCACGGCGTGTACACGACCGCCCCGGGGACCGCCCACCTGGGCCCCGCCGCCTGCCCGCCGGCCCTGCTGCGCCTGCTCCTGCCACCGCCACGCGCCGCGCACCCGTCACCGCCTCCGGCGGGCGACCACGGGCGGGGCCTGATCCACTTCGTGCTCACCGCACACGAGGGCCAGCGCAACACCCGCCTGTTCTGGGCCGCCTGCCGCGCCTACGAGAACGGCATCGGTCCCGCCCTGCTGGCCCCCCTGGTCGAAGCGGCCGTCGACACCGGCCTGACCGAACGCGAGGCCCGCGCGACGATCGCCTCGGCGGCCCGTATGACGGGCCACCGGCCCTGAAGGCCGCCGCCCGGCCCGCCGGGCACCGCACCCGGGGCCGTTCCTGGTGCCGCGTCAGCCAGGGTTTGCCCGTCGAGGAGCGGTGTCCGGCGGGTGCTTCGGCGTGCCGGCCGGAAGCCCTCGTACCGGGCGTACCCGGGCTTCGGCCGGTGCGGCGAGTGCCCGCCGGGCATCGCGACGGGGCGGCGAGCCCCGGCCGACGCGGCACTAGTCCATGGCGACGGGCTCCGTCCGGGCGCCGGGGCCCGCACCGGGGACGGCCGGCCGCCGTTCCTCCTGCCTGCCCAGCGCCGCGAGGACCAGGGTCACGGTGACCGATCCGGCCGCCATCAGCGTCATCGCCGCGGCCGGGGAGGTCAGCTGGGCCAGCATGCCCGCGAGGGCGGCGCCGACGCCCTGCAGGGCGGCCATACCGGTGGCGTGCAGGCCGAGGGCCTGGCCGGTGAGGTCGTCGGGGGTGAGGGACATCAGGCGTTCCTGCAGCACCAGGCTCGCGGCGAAGCCGACCGAGGCGGCGGCGGCCGCCACCGCCGACAGTGCCACCCCGGGCCGCAGCACGAAGAACAGGTAGGGCACCGCCAGCAGCAGGCGCAGCGGGGTCGCCAGCCGGGGGCGCACCGCGGGCGGCACCAGACGGCCCACCGCCATGTCGCCCAGGAACATGCCCAGCGCGCCGCACGCGTACAGCGTGCCGGCGGCGCCGGGGGCGTAGGAGACGTAGAGCGAGTCGCTGCCCACCACCAGGCCGTTGGGGACCCACAGACCGAGGTAGACGAGGCGGCGGGAGCGTACCGACCACAGCAGGGCGTTGGTGCGCCAGGTCGCCGCGACGGACGGGCGGCCGGCGCGACGCGCGGGACGGGCCGCGAGGCCCAGGCAGCTGACGAGGGCCGACACCAGGTACAGCGCGGCCGCGAGGAGCAGACAGGTCCGCGGCGACAGGAGCGCCAGCAGGGCGCCGCCCGTCGCGAACCCCGCCACCTGGGTCAGGCCCCACAGCATGTTGTAGACCGAACGGCCCAGCACATAGCCGTCCTTGGACAGGATGTCGTTCAGCAGTGCCCCGCGTACTCCTCCGCCCAGCGACGCGACCAGGCCCTGCAGCAGTACGACCGCGAGGACCGCCCGGACGGGCAGCCCGGGCAGCGCCAGTACGGCCGTACCGGCCGTGAAGGCGAGGGCGAGGCCGGTCAGGATCGCGCGCGGGGGCAGCCGGTCGGCGGCCGACAGCAGGAACGTGGCCCCCACGAGTTGCGCGAGCTGTGGACCGAACATGCTCACCGCCGACAGCAGCGGGGAGCCCGTGGCCCGGAAGACCAGCGTGCCCAGGGCCAGGGCACCGACCGTCTGGGCCGCCGCGGAACCCGCGAAGGAGAGCAGGAAGGGGGTGAACTCCGGGGTGCGGAACAGGGTTCGGTAGCTGCGCATGCGGCAGAGTCTCGGGCCGGCCGGGCGGACGTGTTTACTGTTTCGCCGACACGCGAAAGGTCGTACGCATGGGCTTGTGGCAGATCGACACCGACACCCTCGCCCGCAGCCGGTTCGTGCTCTCGCCGTTCGCCGAGACCTTCGCGAGCCTGAAACTGCTGCACGCGGGGGCCGGTGCCCATCCGGGCGAGGAGGCCTGGCTGCGCGCGCATCTGCCCGGCTACCGCGCGCGCCTGGCGGCCGACCCGGTGGCCGAGCCGCTCGTGCGGGCGGCCCTGGGCCCGTCCTGGATCGCCGACTTCGTCTGCCCCACCTCGTGCGTGGGGGAGGAGTTCGAGCAGACCGTGGACCGGGTGCGGGCGACGGAGGCCGGGCGGGCGCGCGCCGATCTCCGGGTGTCCCTGCGGGGCGCCCTGCCCGACGCCCTGAACCGGGACGACCTGCCCCGGCGGGCGGCCGCGCTCCTGACGTACGTGTGGGAGGAGACCGTACGGCCGCACTGGCAGCGCAGGCGACGGGTCCTGGAGGCCGACGTGGCGGCGCGGACCGCACGGGTCGGCCAGGGCGGCTGGGCGGCGGTGCTGGACTCGCTGCGGCCGGGGACGCGGTGGCTCGGGGAGAGCCGGTTCCAGGTCAATCTGAACGCGTATCCGCCACGGGAGATCGCGGCCGGTGCCGAGCTGCTGTTCATGCCGGTGACGCCGCGGACCGGGTGGGTGTCGTGGGAGGGGCGGCAGCGGTACGCCGTCGTCTACCCGTGTCTCGGGGTGCTCGCCGAGGACCACGGCCACCGGCCCGTCCCGGCCGGCCTCGCCGCGCTCGTGGGAACCGCGCGCGCCGGACTCCTGGCCCTGCTCGGCACCCCCATGAGCACCACCCAGTTGGTCGCCGTGACCGGCCAGGGCCTGGGATCGGTGGGCCGGCACCTGCGGGTGCTGCGGGACGCGGGCCTGGTGGAACGGCGCCGGGCCGGCCGCTCGGTGCTGTACGTGCGGACGGCGGCCGGCGAGGTGCTCCTGGAGGCCTCCGGTGCCGGCGGGAGTTCCGGGCGCCGGCCTTGGGAATATCCGGTGGAACGGGCGCCCGCCGTTGGCTAGCCTCACGCGAATGGAGATCCGGGGTTTCGAGGAAGGCGACTGGCCTCGGGCCTGGCCGTTCATCGAGCTGACCATCCGCGCGGGAGACACCTTCTGCTACGACCCGCTCCAGACCGAGGCGCAGGCCCGCGACCTGTGGCTGGTGGCGCCGCCGGGGCACGTCGTGGTGGCGGTTGAGGGCGGCCGTGTGATCGGCACCTCCAACATGTACGCCAACAGACCGGGTCCCGGTTCGCACATCGCCAGCGGGAACTTCATGGTCGCGCCGGAAGCGCGCGGCCGGGGCGTCGGCCGGGCCCTGGGCGAGTACCTGCTGGACTGGGCGCGCGGCCGTGGGTTCACCGGCGTGCAGTTCAACGCCGTCGCGGCCTCCAACACGCCGGCCCTCAAGCTGTACGAGCATCTCGGGTTCGACGCCATCGGCACCGTCCCCGGCGGGTTCCGGCATCCGGCGCTGGGCCCGGTCGGCCTGCACGTCATGTACCGCGGCCTGGAAGAGTCCCGCGGACATCCGCGGCGTACGCCCGCCCCGCCACCGGCCCGGCGCTAACGTGGTCACCCGGGGACAGCCCGGCGGCCCGGCAGCACCGAAGGAGCAGGCGGCATGGAGATCGTGACGTCACGGAAGATCACCACGTTCCTGATGTTCGAGGGGAACGCGGAAGCCGCGATGACCTTCTACACCTCGCTCTTCGACGACGCCGAGATCGTCGGCATCACCCGTTACGGCGCCGATGGCCCCGGCAAGGAGGGGAGTGTGCGGCACGCGACGTTCTCGCTCGCCGGAGAGCAGTTCATGTGCATCGACAGTCCCGTGGAGCACGGCTTCACCTTCACCCCCGCGGTCTCCCTCTTCGTGCAGTGCGAGGAGGAGGCCGAGATCGAACGCCTCTACGCGGCCCTCGCCGAGGGGGGCAGTGCGCTCATGCCGCTGGGAGACCACGGCTTCAGCGCCAGGTTCGGCTGGGTCAACGACCGCTTCGGCGTCTCCTGGCAGCTCAACCTTCCCGCGTGAGCCGGTCCGTGCGACCGGCGCGGCCGAGCCGGCACAGGTGGCCGGCATCGTGGGGATCCGGCCCGCGTCCCCGGGGCGGCGCCGCCGGACCCTGCGCCGCCCGGTCTCCAGGACTCGTGAATCACACCGGAACCGGGACACGGGGCGCGCGGCAGGACACACTCGGAACATGCACATGGCCGTGGAGATCGCTGGGGCAGCGGACCGACCGGGCGCCGAAGTCGCGTCCCTGAAGCGCGCTTTGCTCTCCGATCCGGACCTGCGCTCGGTTGAGATCGATGAGGTCGCCGCCACCGAGGTCCCCGGCAGCATGGGTCCGCTGAGCGAGGGACTGCACTTGCGGGGAAGGCGGCGGAACAGGCACGGGAGGCGCCCCGGTCGTCGCGTCCGTCGCCCGGGATCTGGGCGCACTCACCATCGGCGTGGCGACCCGTCCCTTCACCTTCGAAGGCCGCCGCCGGGCCAACCAGGCCGACGACGGCATCAAGGAACTGACCAAGGCGTGCGACGCCGTCATCGTGATCCCGAACGACCGCGTCCTCGCGATCGTCGACAAAAGGGAAACCGTCGCGGTCGCGTTCCGCCATATCGACCGGGTGCTGGTCAACGCCGTGAGAGGCCTCACCGATCTCATCACCACTCCCGGGCTGATCAGCATCGGCTACGGGGCGGTCAGGCAGATGCTCACGGATGCAGGCCCGGCCCTGATCGCGATCGGTGAGGCGACCGGTGTCGACCGGGCGGCCAGGTCGGCCGCCTCCGCGATCGACAGTCCCCTCACCGAACGCGCCTTCACCACGGCGCGGGGAGTGATCGTCTCCGTGGCCGGCAGCTCGGCCCTCGGCCACGAGGAGGTCCGCAGAGCGGTGGCGGTGGTGACCGAGGCAGCGGATCAGAACGCGAACGTGATCTTCGGCGCCGTCCTCGACGACACCCTGGGTGATGCGCTCAGGACCACGGTCGTCGCGGTCGGGTACGACCAGGCGTAGGGCAGCGGGGACGCGGCCCCGAGACCGTGCGTCCTGGCCGCAGGTGGGCCGCATGCGCCGGCCGGAGGTGGGACACCGGCGGTTCGGGGGGGGCCGGGGTACACGCGGAGAGGGTGCCCCGACGAACGGGACACCCTCTCTTCGGCAGCGAACTGCTAGGCCGCTCTGCTCCAACGACGGCGGATCCGGCCACAACAGCTGCGTCAACCCCACCAGCGGACCCGGCTGCTTCTGAGTACGGGCCTGTGTACGTGTCCTTCTCTCGCGCACTACCACCCGACACGGCATCCGAGGCGTACAGGCCGTTCTAGCCGGGGCCCACTTCAGTACCGCTCCCGACCGTGCCACCTTCGTGCCGAGCTCATTGCTCGCGCAGGGGGTGGTTCGTATTCCGTTGCGTGCCGGTCCGAGTGGCCGGCGCGACGAGCGGGACGGGCTTGCCCTCACGCATCCACTGGTTCCCATCCCAGTAGATGACGGCCGGCATCTTGTTGCCGGGTGCTGCAAGCAGCTCCAGATCTGCGCGAACCAGAGCCTCAAGAGCCTGATCCGGCAAGTTGGGAGGCAACTGGAATACCGTTCCTGTTCCTTCGTCCCTGATGTCGATGGTGTACTGCACTGGGCCGGTCGCCCGCGTCTTGAAACGCAGTCCCCACTGCGTGAGCTGCTCATATGTGCGAGCACCGGCCTGGGTGGCGAGTGCCTGTAAGAAGGGCACGAGCCCCGCGGTGGCTACCGCGACCCCCAAATCATGCAGAAAGGGGTAGCCGTAGCCGGGCAGAGGTGGCTGGCCCGGACTCGCTGATGTGCCCCCATGAGGCAGCTCCCCTTCAGGTTCCTCGCTGTGGTGTTGGGACGGCATGCCGAGTCTCCCCCCGATCGCGGTGAACCCCTGTCTCCATTGGCAGGGTCTGGCTTCCACAGGTGTACAGAACCTCCAAGTTGATTGCCAGAGTGGCCAACATCAGTAGTTCCCCGTGCCGCACCCGCGCCAGATCCAGCGGGGAGACACGGGGAACAGCAGTAACCGACGGGGGCTGCGGCTCGATCCGCCCATGTGGACAGTCCGCAGCTCACAGCTGCACTCGCCTCACCTCGCTCCTAACGCGGTGGTAGACGGGCCCGTGCCCTCCGCGTGCCCGGTCCTGCGGGAAGCCGCGGGGAACAAAAGGCAGTCACGGCAACTGGGCATGAGAGCGGCCCCCGACCAACACCCAGGTCAGGGGCCGCTCTCACTGCTCATCGTGCGGAGGCGGTGGGATTTGAACCCACGGTGACATCGCTGCCACGACGGTTTTCAAGCGCGTCAGGATGCCACACGTCAACCTCCCTCTGACCGCACCTCTGTTCTGAGCGGTTCGACTTCCCTGAGTTATGGCCCACATATGGCCCACGGCCCCGCGAACGGATCTTGCTCGGGGTGTGGATGACAGCTCTGCCATGGGCGGCATTTGCCGAGTCCGAGTGGGGGCGGGCGGGTACGGTCGTCATGCCCGGTATTCGTTCGGTGAGGGGGTTGTCGTGACGGGTGTGGAGATCGCGGTCGGATACGCGTTCGCCTGGCTGGTGGGTAAGGCGCGCCGGGTGGCGGGGCGGGCGGATGCCGAGGTCGACCGGGGGCTGGACGCGGGCATGGACCGGCTGCATGAGCTGATCAGCGCCAAACTGAGGGACGATCCGGCGTTGCAGCGGGCGCGGGAGGAGGCCGAGGCCGGACAGGACGAACTGTCGGCGCGCACGCGTCATCGTCTAGAGCTGGCACTCGAGGATGCTGCCGAGCACGACGCCGACTTCGCCGCTGCCCTGGCATGGGTGGTGGTCGAACTGCAGGCGGCGGGTCCAGTGGACACCGCGGCCGACACCGGCAGCAGTCTGGCGACCGGGGGCGGCACGGCCAGCACCGGGGTGGTGCGCCCGGGAGGCGCCGGAAGCGGCTCGGCGACTGCGCAGCACACGGGCGACGCCATCGCGGACGGTGTGGGCAGCAAGGCGAGCACCGGTGTCGACTACAGCTGACCAACCCGACGACAGCACGGACAGCACTGCACACATTTCAGAACCAGTCCCGGGCGAGGCCGTGCCCGAGGTGACCGCGTCGGACACCGGTAACGCGCACGCCATACACGACGGGACGGCGACGACCGGTCACCGAGGGCCTGTATCCGGCCCTTACGCCACTCTCGCGGTGCCCGTGCAGGTGTCCGGCACGGGAGATGCGATCGCGAAGGGCCCCGGCGCCTTCGCGGTCAGCGGCAACATGACCGTTGTGCAGCCGCGTGCGCCGCAGGAACCGGCGCCGTGGCCGCACCAGGTCGGATTGATACCCGCACGCGCCAACTGCTTCCAGGACCGGGCCGAGGTGGAACGGCTGCGGCAAGCCCTGGTCGGGGGTGGAACCGCGGTGGTCGGCCAGGTTCTGGCCGGGATGGGCGGGGTCGGCAAGACCCAGCTCGCGGCCGACTACGCGCACGCAGCGTGGCAGACCGCCGGTGTGGACGTGCTGGTGTGGGTCACCGCCACCAGCCGCTCGGCAGTAGTGAGCGGATATGCACAGGCCGGTGTCGAGTTGTGCCGGGCCGACCCCAACGATGCAGACCAGTCCGCTGCCTCGTTCCTGGCCTGGCTGACGGCGCAAGCTGCGGCCCGGTCCTGCCGGTGGCTGATCGTCCTGGACGACATCACCGACCCGGCGGACCTGCGCGGGCTGTGGCCGCCGATCAGCCCGCACGGCCGGATCCTGGTCACCACTCGCCGCCGGGATGCCGCCCTCACCGCAGCCGGCCGCCGCCTCATCCAGGTTGGGCTATTCAGTCAAGCCGAGGCGGTCGCCTACCTGACCCAGGTGCTGGCCTCCCACGGCCGCACAGAACCCGCAGACCAGCTCGCAGCCCTCGCCGACGACCTGGGGCGTCTGCCGCTAGCGCTGTCCCAGGCCGCCGCCTACCTCGCCGATGCCGGCCTGAGCGGCGCCGCCTACCGGGCGCTGCTGGCCGACAGGGCAAGCGCCCTCGCTGATGCTCTGCCCGACGTGCTGCCCGACGACCAGGCCGTCACAGCCGCCGCCGCCTGGGCGCTGTCCATCGACCGCGCCGATGCCCTCCGCCCCAAGGGCCTTGCACGTCCCATGCTCCAGCTCGCCGCCTTCCTCGACGCCAACGGAATCCCCGAAGCCGTCCTGACCAGCAAGCCAGCCCTCGCTCACCTGAGAGGCAAGGACGGCCCGCGAGACGGCGGTCCGGCCCCGGGCCGGGACGCGATCGGTGCACTGCGGACCCTGCACCGTCTCCATCTCATCGACCACACCCCCGACACACCCCACCAGAGTGTCCGCGTACACCAACTCGTCCAACGCGCCGTCCGCGACACTCTCATCCCCCACCAGTACGGGCAGACCGCCCGCACCGCGGCCGACGCCCTGATCGCGGCCTGGCCTAGCATCGAACGCGACACCGACCTCGCCCATGCCCTACGCGCCAACACCACAGCCCTGACCGCCTGCGCCGAAGACGCCCTCCACTGGCCCGACAGGCATACGGTGCTCAACCGCGCTGGCACAAGCCTCGGCGAGACTGGACAGGTCACGGCAGCCCGCAGCTATTTTCAGCACCTTGCCGACACCACCCATGTCTACCTCGGCGCCGACCACCCCAACACCCTCAGCGCCCGCTCCAACGTCGCCTACTGGCAGGGCCAGACAGGAGATGCGACCGGTGCCGCCACCGCATACGTCGAACTGCTGAACGACCACCTACGAGTGCTGGGCGAAGACCACCCCAACACCCTCACCACCCGCTCCCAGCTGGCCCGCTGGCGGGGCCAGGCGGGAGATGCGACCGGTGCCGCCACCGCATACGTCGAACTGCTGAACGACTGCATGCGGGTGCTGGGCGAAGACCACCCCGAAACCCTCACCACCCGCTCCAACGTCGCCTACTGGCAGGGCCAGACAGGAGATGCGACCGGTGCCGCCACCGCATACGTCGAACTGCTGAACGACCACCTACGAGTGCTGGGCGAAGACCACCCCAACACCCTCAACGTCCGCTCCCAGCTGGCCCGCTGGCGGGGCCAGGCGGGAGATGCGACCGGTGCCGCCACCGCCTTCGCCGAGCTGCTGAACGACTGCATGCGGGTGCTGGGCGAAGACCACCCCAACACCCTCAACGTCCGCTCCAACGTCGCCTACTGGCGGGGCCAGGCGGGAGATGCGACCGGTGCCGCCACCGCATACGCCGAACTGCTGAACGACCACCTACGAGTGCTGGGCGAAGACCACCCCAACACCCTCAACGTCCGCTCCCACGTCGCCTACTGGCAGGGCCAGACAGGAGATGCGACCGGTGCCGCCACCGCCTTCGCCGAACTGCTGAACGACCACCTACGAGTGCTGGGCGAAGACCACCCCAACACCCTCAACGTCCGCTCCCAGCTGGCCCGCTGGCGGGGCCAGGCGGGAGATGCGACTGGTGCCGCCACCGCCTTCGCCGAACTGCTGAACGACCGGGTGCGGGTGCTGGGCGAAGACCACCCCAACACCCTCACCACCCGCTCCCAGCTGGCCCGCTGGCGGGGCCAGGCGGGAGATGCGACCGGTGCCGCCACCGCATACGCCGAACTGCTGAACGACTGCATGCGGGTGCTGGGCGAAGACCACCCCGAAACCCTCACCACCCGCTCCAACGTCGCCTACTGGCAGGGCCAGGCCGGGCAGGACGGTTCGGCTGTCAGGTGACGATTATTCCTGAGAAACGAAGATCAATATGGTGTCATCACAGGCCGGGCGGTCTTCGTGCCTTGCGCGTCCTCCGCCTTCACGTCTGGCCTGTGGAGCCAGGCTTGTCTTCCACCCGAGGGAGAGGGTGTCGATGCCGTCCAGGTCCTCAGACCGTCACCCTCCCGCAGGCCACCGCCAGCCGGTGGCCCGTAGGGCTTCTGCCTGCGCTCTGACGACGACTCGAAGCTGATCTGCGTCAGCTATGCCGACGTACGCAGCTTGCGCGGTTGTTTGGGCAGGATGCTTCCGATAAAGGCCGCCCGGGGTTTCGATCATCCACCCGTCGGAGACGGCAGCGCAGAGGAGGACGACAGCGACGGTCTCCCATGCGGGGAGCGTCGGCCACGCGCCCACTGCCAGAAGCAGCGATGTTCTGGCCGTCAGATGTTGCCCCATGACGGGAAAGCGATCCTCATCGAATGCGCGCAGTAGCGTCTCGTAAACGAGGGGCCCCTCCGGGGGGTCATAGGGGCCGGCAACCTTGGACCCGTCCGGCAGCAGGTCCAGCCCCGCGGAAACACACCAGCCCATTTCCGGGTGCTCTTCCATCGCGGCGATGTCTCGAGTGAGGCCGCCAGGTGCAATCACGTCGTCTGCGTCCAGCGTGCGCACCAGTTCGCGGGTTGCTCGTGACAGGGCCATCGTACGAGCCGCCCCGGCACCGCCCTTACTCCCCTGCCCCGGCGAAATCCAGGACTGACTAGGCAGCGCGTTGAGCGGCCTGCCCGTAGTCCCGTCCTCCTGCACGAGCCGGTGACGGCAAAACCCGCACCGTCAACCGCTCCGCCCTGCCCGCGGCCAAGGCGCTGGCGTGGGTGGAGCGCAACGCGCCGGCCGTGGTCGACCTCGACAGCGCCCAGCGCGTACGCACCGTGTTGGAGCACCTAGCCAAACGGCAGGACGGGAAGACAGCCGCCGCCAACACGTTCAGGCGCCGACGCGCAGTGCTGAGCAACTGCCTGCGCCTGGCCGTAGAGCACGAGTTGCTGCCCGGCAACCCGCTGCACCGTGTCCACTGGGAGACCCCCAAGGCGGTGGAAGAACTGGACGCGCGGAGCGTCGCCACACCAGCGCAGGCACGGGCCCTTCTGGACGCCGTCCGCGCGCAGGGGCCCCGCGGAGCCCACCTGGTCGCGTTCTTCGCCTGCATCTACTACGCGGCGATGCGGCCCGAGGAGGTGTCCATGCTCAGCGCCGACCAGTGCGACCTCCCATCGGAAGGGTGGGGGCGTCTCATGCTCGCCGGCGCACGGCCACAGGTCGGGTCGGCATGGACGGACAACGGCAAGCCTTACGAGGAGCGGCAGTTGAAGCACAGGGCCCGCCGCGCGGTCCGCCCGGTGCCGATTCCGCCCGTGCTGGTAGGCATCCTGCGGGATCACCTCGAAGCGTCCGGCGCCACGGCCGACGGCCGGCTGTTCAGCGCCGTGCGCGGCGGTCCGATCCGGTCACAGGAGTACGGAGCCGCATGGAAGGAGGCCCGCCGGAAGGCACTCACGCCCGCGCAGGTCGCCTCTCCGCTGGCTGCCATCCCGTACGACCTGCGGCACGCGTGTGTGTCCTTCTGGCTCCGGTCCGGGGTGAGCCTGGCCGAGACCGCCCGCCGTGCGGGACAGAGCGTCGCAGTACTCCAGCGCTACTACGCCAAGGTGCTGGACGGCGAGGAGGACAGGATGAACGCCCTGATTGACCAGGGTCTAGCCGAGCACGAGAGCGGCCCCGACGCAGCGCGAATCGTCCGCCCACCGGCCAGGAGCGCCCCGACGACGAGCCCGTCAGCGCCAGGTACTCACGGTTCCGGCGCGTAGGACACAGCTCGCCGGGGGCGGTCAGGGCTGGTATGGCCCTATAAGCTTGTGAACTCAGTCCAGAACCTAGTACAGTCCCGCGACGCTCGCGGTCGACCCGTTGGCCTAACACCCATCCGCCCCTCCCTCTCTCCGGGGGCGGCCACAACGACAGACGGAGGCACCACATGGCGGGCGAGCCGTTCCGCGTTGAAATGATCGAAGAGAAGGCGATGGAGGTCTACATAGACGAGATCCTCGCCATCGCAGGCAAAATCAAGACCGTTCGCGAGGCCGTACGCAAGGACGCCGACAGCATGTATCGGCGCCTAGAGCGCGCCGGCTATGTGCGCCGCCTGGCGAAGCAGACCGAAGAGACCCTGCCCGAACTTATCGCCGCGGCATACGCGGATAACTGGACGGTCGCGGCCATCGCGGAGCACCTTGTGGTGTCCGAGTCGTACGTGTACCGCGTGCTCCGCGAGCAGCGCGCCGAGTAGCAGCCCGATAACCAGGGCGCGGTCAACGCTACCTGGCCGCAGGTTGGCCGCACGCGCTGGTCAGAGGTGGGATACCGGCGGTTCAGGGTGAGACAGGGTGCACGCAGAGAGGGTGCCCCGATGAACGGGACACCCTCTCTGACCTGCACTGTCTATGACCTGTGCGGAGGCGGTGGGATTTGAACCCACGGTGACATCGCTGCCACGACGGTTTTCAAGACCGTTCCCTTAGGCCGCTCGGGCACGCCTCCCCGCGACCGCCCGTGATCGGCGGCGCGCGTACACATTACCGGGCCGCCGCGGGGGCGTGGGCACAGCGGGGTGCCGCCGGTTCCCGCGCGGCACCCCCCGCGGAGGCGTCAGCTGTCGCCCGCCCGGGAGCCCAGGGTGAGGTCCACCGTGTGCTCCTGGCCGCCTCGCTTGTAGGTGATCGTGACCTTGTCGCCGGGCTTGTGGGTCCAGATCTCGCCGATCAGGGTGGGGCCGCTGTCGATCACGTGGTCGTCGAGCTTGGTGATGACGTCGCCGGGCTTCAGGCCGGCCCGGTCGGCCGGGCCGCCGGACTCGACCGCGGCGGCGCCGGACGCGCCCTGGTCGGTGATCTTCGCGCCGGCCGTGGACTCCTCCAGGGACACGGACGCGCCGATCTTGGCGTAGACCGGCTTGCCGGTCCTGATGAGCTGCTGGGCGACGTACTTGGCCTGGTTGATCGGGATCGCGAAGCCGAGGCCGATCGAACCGGACTGGCCGGAGCCGAAGCCGCCGCTGCTGCTGGACTGGATCGCCGAGTTGATGCCGATCACCGCGCCCGAGGCGTTCAGCAGCGGGCCGCCCGAGTTGCCGGGGTTGATCGACGCGTCGGTCTGCAGGGCGCTCATGTAGGACGCCTTGCTGGAGGCGCTGCCGTCGCTGGAGGCCACCGGACGGTTCTTGGCGCTGATGATGCCCGTGGTGACGGTGTTGGACAGTCCGAAGGGGGCGCCGATGGCGATGGTCTCGTCGCCGACGGCCACCTTGTCGGAGTCGCCGAGCGCGAGCGGCTTGAGGTCGGAGGGGGCGTTCTTCAGCTTGATGACGGCGACGTCGTACCCCTGGGCGTGCCCGACGACCTCGGCGTCGTACTTCCTGCCGTTCGGGAAGGTGGCGGACAGCTTGCCGCCGTCCACCGCGTCGGCCACCACGTGGTTGTTGGTGACGATGTGGCCCTGGGTGTCGAAGACGAACCCGGTGCCCGTGCCGCCCTCGCCGCTGGTGCTCTCCGCCTCGATGGTGACCGTGCTGGGCAGCGCCTTGGCGGCCACGTTGGCGATGGTGCCGGGGGCCCGCTTGATCTGGGAGGCGCCGTCGGAGGCGGAGACGGTGGTCGAGCCCGAGCCGTCGCTGCCCCTGGCCAGGGTGTAGCCGATGCCGCCGCCCAGGCCGCCCGCGACCAGTGCGGCCACCAGGACCGCGGCGATCAGCCCACCGCGCCCGTTGCGGGGCTTGGGGGCGGGCTGCTGGTACGACGCGCCCCAGCCCGCGCCCGCCCCGCCGGAACCGCCGTCGCCGTAGGCGGGCGTGGCGGTGGGCGGCGGCCAGGAGCCGTCCGCGGCGGGGGCGGCGGGAGCGCCGTAGGGCTGGTCGGCGTCGGGGGTGGGGCCGGGAGCCCCGTGCGGCGGGCCCGCGGGGTGGTGCGCCGCGGGTGCCGGGTACTGCTCCGGGGCGGCCGGGGCCCCCTGGGGAACCGGCGGCAGCGGAGTCGTCGGGGCACCCCCGTCGGGCGCGGAGCCCTGCGGGGAAGCAGCGGGAGATGCCACCGGCACGGGAGGTGCGGACGGGGCCGGGGGTACCGCGTTGCCCTCGTTCTCGGTGCTCACAGCTCTTCTCCTCGATCCACGGCTGTTGTTCCAGGTCACACTGGGACACCCTCGCTCAGGCACGCCCGTCGTGGCGTGCGCACCGGTCGCCCGTGCGGTGTGGGCCCGGTGCGGCGGCTGAGCATGTTTCGGTGTTTCTCTTGTATGCAGTCAGCTTTTCCCATGGGCCGTCAGAGCACCATAAGCGGTGGCTGTGGGTCCAGGGCCACTCTTTATATAGGATATTTCTCGCAAAAGTCTGACCACGGTGCAGAACACTTGCCACTGTTCGCCCCGCGGACCGGCCGGCGCCGTCCCCGGGTACCCCGCGTCGGTGGCACCATGACGCGGTGACCCACGCACCACACCACACCATCCAGGTCGTCGCCCACCGGGGCGCCTCCGAGGACGCGCCGGAGCACACCCTGGCCGCGTACAAGAAGGCGATCGAGGACGGGGCGGACGCCCTCGAGTGCGACGTACGGCTCACCGCCGACGGTCATCTGGTCTGCGTCCACGACCGCAGGGTGAACCGGACCTCCAACGGGCGCGGGGCCGTGTCCGCGCTGGAGCTGGCCGATCTCGCCGCGCTGGACTTCGGCTCCTGGAAGACCCGCGAGGCCTGGCGCGGACGGGACGAGGAGCCCGACTGGGAGCACCGGCCGGAGGACCCGGCGGAGACCTCCGTGCTCACGCTGGAGCGACTGCTCGAACTGGTCGCGGACTCCGGGCGCCGGGTGGAGCTGGCCATCGAGACCAAGCACCCCACGCGCTGGGCGGGCCAGGTCGAGGAGCGGCTGCTGCACCTGCTGAAGCGGTTCGGGCTGGACGCACCGGCCTCGGCCGCCGAGTCGCCGGTCCGGATCATGAGCTTCTCGGCACGCTCGCTGCACCGGGTGCGCGCCGCCGCGCCGACGCTGCCCGCGGTCTACCTGATGCAGTTCGTCTCGCCCCGGCTGCGCGACGGACGGCTCCCGGCGGGCGTGCACATCGCGGGCCCCTCGATCCGCATCCTGCGCAGCCACCCGGCGTACGTGGAGCGGCTGAAACGAGCCGGCCACCAGGTCCACGTCTGGACCGTGAACGAGCCGGCGGACGTCGACCTGTGCGCCGCACTGGGCGTCGACGCCATCATCACCAACCGCCCGCGCGCGGTGCTGCGCCGACTGGGCCGCTGAACGGAAGGGGGGACACGCCCCGCCCCGGCCCGCCCCACGCGCGACAGCGAAAGAGCCGGGTGAGGATCCGTGCACACCCCTTGACCCGGGCGGAGGGCTGCAGCATCCTCCATTCTCGGCCACACCCCTGAAATCCAGCCACAGAGTGACCGACCAGTCACAGGGAGTGCTCCGGCGTATTCGTCGTGTGTGCAGACGGTGCGAATGCGTCGGCGGAAGAGGACTGGCCGGTTTCCGGTACAGGCCATTGGGGCATCCACACCGTGGCGTGGGGCGAAGGAGGTCTCGGGGGTGGCGTTGGTGGTGGCACAGCAGGTGCCCACGTCGTCGAGCATGGCCGTTGCCCATGGCCCTGCGGGCGTGGGGAAGGCGAGGCACCGGATGCGCGCGCAACTGCGCGGCGGCGGGGTGTCGGAGTCGGTCGTCGACGACGCCGTACTGATCCTTTCCGAACTCCTGAGCAACGCCTGCAAGCACGGGCGGCCGCTCGGGGACGCCCCGGCAGGGGACGGGGCGGTGCGCGCCGCGTGGAAGGTGGACGCGCGTGGACGGCTCATCGTCGAGGTGACGGACGGCGGCGGCCCGACCCGCCCGGCCCCGGCGACTCCGTCGGTCACCGCGCACGGCGGTCGCGGACTGAACATCATCACGGCGCTCGCCGACGACTGGGGGGTCCGGGACGACATCCAGGGCGAGGTGACGGTCTGGGCCGTGGTCCACGAGGACGTCCATGATCCGGACGCCGGGTGCCGGCGCGGGGGTTTCGCTACGCGCGTCACACCGTCCCCGGTCCCGGCCATGGCCGAGCTGGACTTCGCGGACGCGTTCGACGAACTGGGCTGAGCACACACGGTCCGCGGCGCGGCCCGCGCGGGCGGCACCGGGTTGTCGGCGCCGCCCGCGCGTCCGTTGTTGTCCACAGGTTCCCGTGGGTCGGGGCGCGAACGGCTAGGCTCCCGCCCGTACCAGACGAGCCGTAACCGGGAGACCCCACCATGGCCAAGAAGCGACCCCAGACGAAGGCCAAGCGCCCGCAGCAGGCAGACGGGGACATCCCGGTGGTCGGTGCCCGCGAGCCCTGCCCCTGCGGCAGCGGCCGGCGCTACAAGGCATGTCACGGCCGGGCCGCCGCGCACGCCGTGACCGAGCTGGTGCGCCGCCCGTTCGAGGGGCTGCCGGGCGAGTGCGACTGGGTGGCGCTGCGCGAGCTGGTGCCCGCCGCCACCGTCGAACTGACCCTCGCCGACGGCCTGCCCGAGGGTGTTCCCTCGGTCACCCTGGCCACGGTGCTGCCGATGGCCTGGCCGGCGCTGCGCCGCGACGACGGCTCGGTCCTGCTCGGCCTGCAGAACGACACGCCCTCCGGCGACATCAGCCGCGACCTCGCCGACACCCTCCGGCGCGCGCTCGAGGCGGCGCCGGGCTCGCCGGTGGAGGGCCGCCGCGCGCCCGCCGACGGCCCCCGGCTGCAGGAGCTGCTCGCCCCAAAGGCCCCGTTCGAGCCGGTGGTGCACAGCGGCTTCGAGTTCTGGGTGCCGGACGCGGAGAACGCCACGCCGGAGGTGACCGCCTCTCTCGAGCGGGCCAACGACGCCGCCATCCCGACCGTGAAGCTGTCCGGTGTGGACGCGGCCTACTGGTGCGAGACGCCGGAGAAGAACCACCTGCGCTGGGTCATGCCGCACCCGGAGGAGCAGCTTCTGGACGCTCTCGCCCGGCTGCACGCCGCGGGCCGGTCCAGCCTCGGCGAGGGCACCCGGCTGGTGGGCTCCTTCCGTGCTCACGGGCTCACGGTGCCGGTCTGGGACCTGCCGAGCGGGGTCACGGCCGAGGACGTGGAGAAGCCGGCCGCCGAGTTCGCCGAGCGGCTCGCCGCCGCCCTCGCGTCCGGCGATCCGCTCACCCCCGAGGAGCGCCGGGCCCGCGGCGGGCTGACCAACCGGCAGGTCACGCTCAGCTGACGTGCGGCGGCACCCGCCCCACGGCTGACCGACCGGTCAGCCGTGGGTCGGAACCGGGATCGGGTGACTCCTGTCACAACTGTCCGGCACGACAGTGGAATCGGTGTCCGAATAGCCGAGATCGAATTTGCGAACCGCCGATCTCTTGTTACCGTTCCAGTAGCCCGGTTGCTGGTGCATCCCCCGTCGCCAGCAACCGGGCCTTTCCATGTCCAAACCCGGTGGACACTTCCCCGCCGTACGTCAACTGCCTTTTGTCAGTTCGGAGTTGCTGCCCGAGCGCAGCAGCAGCGGCTCGCCGGTGCCGCGTACGGCGAACTCGGTGACGGCCGTGTAGGCGTCCGGCCCGCCCCGGCTGCGCTCACGGGGTGTCTCGCAGGTGACGGGCCCGCCGTCGGCGCCCGTGGCGCAGTGGACCTGCGCGGTGCGGCCGCCGGGTCCCCTCATGGTCAGCACCGGCTCCATGGCCTCACCGGTGGCGTTGCGGATGTAGGTGCGCGCCCAGGTGTCCTCGCCCTGGGTCAGCACGCAGGTCTGGGCCTCGATGCCGGCCGCGGCAAAGAGTTCCGGCCCGCAGCGGGCCGCGGTGGCCAGGCCGAGGCCGAGCAGCAGGGGCGAGCGCGAGGGGGCCGCCGACGGCATCTTCGCGTCACCGCCCGCGAGGGCGCCGGCGGCGTCCCGGCCGCCCGCCCGCCGGGGCGCGGCGGCGTCGCCCATCCGCCCGGTGGACGCCAAGGCCAGCGGCAGGGCGACCACGGCCACCATGATGCCCACGAGGGCGAACAGACGAAGCCGTCGGGAGTCCGGCCCGCCGCGGTGCGGCGACCGTGCGCGGCCGCCCCCAGGAGTGCGCAGCATGTAGCGGAAGATAACGACCACGGTCCGGCGCGGGCCGCGTCCGCGCCGGACACTCCTACAACTCGGGCGCGCTCACACCCGTACGAGTGAGGGCGTCGACCACGGCGTCCACCACCGCCTCCACGTCGGGCACCCAGGGCGAGGCCGAGCCGGGCAGCGGGGCGCGCTCCCAGCGGACACCGCCCTCAGCGGTCTCGGACGGCGGCAGGGCGATGTAGCCGCCCTCCCCGTGGAAGCGCAGGGAACCGGGCACGAAGTCCTTGGCGTAGAGCAGTTCGCCGAGCTGCTCCATGGAGTACGGCTTGACGAGCACCGCCCAGCGGGTGGGCGCGGCGACCACCGGGCCGAGACGCATGCCCCGCCGGTCGAGCAGATCGAGGGCGCGGGCCGCCGCGGGCGCCGGCAGGCTGACCGCGCAGGGCGCCGTGCCACCGGTGGCGAGGACGATCGGCGCGCCCGGCCGGTTGGCCCACCACCAGCGCACCATGCGCGCGTCGGTGGTGGCCGCGAGCAGACCGGGGTCGAAGGGGTGGGCGCCGGGCACCGAGCACTCCGGGTCCGGGCAGGCGCAGCCGACCCGGCCCTGCGGGTCCGGGGCCACACCCGGGAGTACCGGCCACTGCCATTCCGTCGCGAAGGTCAGGGCCGCGCCGATCGGCTCGGGCCTCCCGTCGTTCCGCCTGGACAGGAGCCTGCGTCGCCTTCCGAGGATCTCGCGCATGAGCGCTCGTTCCTTTCCGTTGCACCGCTGGCAACACCGTGGGCCACATCACACCATGTGTCGATCTCTGCACTGTGCGTACCTGTTGGCGCATCACACCCCTGCGCACGGCAGGGGGACCCCAGGGGTCGGTCGTCGGCCGCGGCCTCGGTGCGTCCACCGGAAGCACGGGTGCGGCGCGGGGGTGGCGAAGCATGGCGTTTGCCGTCGCGCGTGTTTCTCTCCGCCTCCGCCACGGGAGGATGGGGCTCGGCCGTCGATGGCTATGACGTCCGGGTCCGGCGCCAGGTTCCGGGTGGCCCCCAACCACCCCTGGCCTTCATCGAGTACGTACCCATCACGACCGTTGTGACGCTCCGTGGAACGACGCCAGTCGACCGCAAAGAGCCGTTACCCGAGGCAGTTTTAGGCCAACTTGGCAGTAGGACAAGGGTTTCGAGAGAAAGCCACTTCAAACCCATGGACACCAGGAATCCTCGCAGGACAATGCTGGACATCCCCTCACGAGTGCGTGTACATGTGGAGACACTGCTAGCGGCGCAGAATGACATGGGGGTTTGCGATGCTTCTGAGCAATACGCACCGGTCTGAAGGCCGGACGCCATGAGTGCCCCCCACCCCCCGAAAGTGGCTGGAATCGATCCAACGGTTCCCACGCCCGCACACACTGTCGCGCCCGCACCCCCGGCCCCGGACGCCACCCGCGCCCCGGACGCCGCGCTTCCGGTCAGGAGCAACCCCGCTCCCACCGGCCCCGCCCCCGGGGCACTGCTCCAGGACCGGCTGGCCGGCTGGGTCTCGGACCTCACCACCCTCCACGAACTGACCGAACGCCTGTCCGCGACGAACGCGCTCGACCCCGCCCTCCAGGAGCTGCTGCGCGCCGGTTCCGCCCTCGTCGGCGCCCGCCGCGGACTGGTCGTCCTGGAGCCCGCCGACGGGCTCGGCCCCCGTACCACCGCCGGACTGGGTCTCGGCCGCGCCGATCTCGGCCACCTGGAGACCGTGCCGCGCGACGCCCTGCCGCACGGCACTCTGCTCGACGGCGGCCGGGGCACCGGTCCGCACGACGGGGTCGCCCACCCGGACCTCCTCGCCGAGGACGGCCTGGACCCCCGCCACCGCGAGGTGGCCGCCCGCCTCGGCTACGCCGCCAGTTACGCCCTGCCCCTGTCCACCGGGTCCGCCGGTCGTCTCGGTGCCGCCGTGTGGCTCTACGACGAGCCCGCCGAGCCGGACGAGCGCCGCCGCCACCTGGCCGGCCTCTACGTCCGGCACGCCGCGGAGCACCTGGCCCGGCTGCTGGAAGTGGAGCGCACGCGCGCGTGCATGGCCACCATCACCGAGGAACTGCTCCCGTCCCGGCTGCCCCGGGTGGCCGGCGTCCAGCTCGCCGCGCGGCACCGCACCTCCCCGCGCGGCGGCGGCGACTGGTACGACGCACTGCCGCTGCCCGACGCCGCCCTCGGCCTCTCCGTCGGCTCGGTCACCGGCTCCGGGCCCAGCGCGGTGGCCGCCATGGGCCGGCTGCGCGCGTCCCTGCGGGCCTACGCCGTCATGGAGGGCGAGGATCCGGTCGCCGTGCTGTCCGACCTGGAGCTGCTGCTGCGGCTGACCGAGCCCGCGCGTTCGGCCACCGCGCTGTTCGCCTACTGTGAACCGGCGCTGCGCCGGGTCACCCTGGCCGGTGCCGGGCACAGCCCGCCGCTGCTGATCGGCGAACGGCGCACCGAGTTCGCTGAGACCTCGGTCTCCGCCCCGCTCGGCATGCTCGCCTGCTGGGAGGCGCCCAGCGTGGAGGTGCAGGCCGAGGCGGGCGACACGGTCCTGCTCTACACCGACGGGCTGCTGCACCGCACCGGCGACCCCATGGACCGCGCCTTCGCCCGGCTGCACGCGGCGGCCGCCGGTATCCCGCGCGCGCTGCGCCACGACCCGGAGGCGGTCACCGACCACGTGCTGCGCACCGTGCTGCCGGACGGCCTGGACACGGCGGACAGCCCGGAGGACGTGGTCCTGCTCGCCGCCCGCTTCGACTGAGCGCCACCCCGGCCACGCGCCGTGGCCGGACCCGGACCGTCTGGCATGACCGGCCATAACAGCCGTTCCGGCCCCGGGCCGCCCGCGGTGCGACCGTACGATGATGGAGGTCCCCGCTCGGCCACGAGCAGGAGCGTCGCGGGCCCGGGGGGAGATCACATGGCGTATCGAGGAGGATCACGTGGCCGACGAGCTCAACCCGGCTGTCACCGACGAGGCTGCCACCGCAGCGGGTCCGGAAGCCGAGGCCGAGGAGCCCATCAAGCAGCGGAAGAACGGCCTGTACCCGGGCGTCTCCGACGAGCTGGCCGAGAACATGCAGTCCGGGTGGGCCGACACGGAGATGCGTGACCTGCGGCCCGTTCCGCAGGCCGCCGAGACGGCGCGCCGCCGTGCCGCGCTCTCCGCGCGCTTCCCCGGCGAGCGCCTGGTCGTCCCCGCGGGCAACCTGAAGACCCGCTCGAACGACACGGAGTACGCCTTCCGGGCCTCCGTCGAGTACGCCTACCTCACCGGCAACCAGACCGAGGACGGCGTCCTCGTCCTGGAGCCCACGGCCGGCGGGCACAAGGAGACGATCTACCTCCTGCCCCGCTCCGACCGCGAGAACGGCGAGTTCTGGCTGTCCGGCCAGGGCGAGCTGTGGGTGGGCCGCCGCCACTCGCTCACCGAGTCCGAGGTGCTGTACGGCATCCCGGCCGCCGACGTGCGCGAGCTGGCCGACCGGCTGCGCGAGGCCACCGGACCGGTGCGCGTCGTACGCGGCCACGACGCCGGCATCGAGGCCGCCCTGACCGACAAGGTGACCGCCGAGCGCGACGAGGAGCTGCGCGTCTTCCTCTCCGAGGCCCGGCTGGTCAAGGACGAGTTCGAGGTCGGCGAGCTCCAGAAGGCCGTCGACTCCACGGTCCGCGGCTTCGAGGACGTGGTGAAGGTCCTCGACAAGGCCGAGGCGACGAGCGAGCGCTACATCGAGGGCACGTTCTTCCTCCGCGCGCGCGTGGAGGGCAACGACATCGGCTACGGCTCCATCTGCGCGGCCGGCCCGCACGCCTGCACGCTGCACTGGGTGCGCAACGACGGCCCGGTGCGCTCCGGCGACCTGCTCCTGCTGGACGCCGGTGTGGAGACGCACACGCTGTACACCGCCGACGTCACGCGCACACTGCCCGTCAACGGCACGTACAGCGAGATCCAGAAGAAGGTCTACGACGCCGTGTACGAGGCCCAGGAGGCCGGCATCGCGGCGGTGAGGCCGGGCGCCAAGTTCCGCGACTTCCACGACGCCGCCCAGCGCGTGCTCGCCGAGCGGCTCGTCGAGTGGGGCCTGGTCGAGGGCCCGGTCGAGCGCGTCCTTGAGCTGGGCCTGCAGCGGCGCTGGACGCTGCACGGCACCGGTCACATGCTCGGCATGGACGTCCACGACTGCGCGGCCGCCCGCACCGAGGCCTACGTCGACGGCACGCTGGAGCCGGGCATGGTCCTCACCGTCGAGCCGGGCCTGTACTTCCAGGCCGACGACCTGACGGTCCCGGAGGAGTACCGGGGCATCGGCGTCCGCATCGAGGACGACATCCTCGTCACCGCGGACGGCAACCGGAACCTCTCGGCGGGCCTGCCGCGCCGCTCCGACGAGGTCGAGGCGTGGATGGCGGCCCTGAAGGGCTGACAGCACCCCCGAGCGGACGGTGGCCGGGCACCCCACGGGCGCCCGGCCACCGTCCGCCGCGGTGGGCCGGGCGGGACGGCCCTCCGGGCAGCGGAGCCCGGTCGTGCGACACGCGCTGGACGAGTCGGCAGTTCCGCCACGCGCCGCTGCTCGACCCCCGTCAGGCCGTGAGCAGGGACGGATCCTTCCTCCACTTGAGGATCCTGTCGAAGCTGACCACGGTCCCGCCCCGTCCCGGCTTGCCACCGATGTGCACGTGATCGGCGAGCTCCCTGATCAGACAGATCCCGCGGCCGTGCTCCGCGTCCGCGCGCGGGGGCCCGGGGTCCTGGGCCGCGGTGAAGCCCGGCCCCGAATCGGCCACCTCGATACGGCACTTCTCGCCGTCGAGGTAGGCGGTCACCCGGTACGCCTCCGAGCGGCCGGTGCGCGCGCCGTCCCCGCCGTGCTCGACGGCGTTCGCACAGGCCTCGCTGAGGGCGACGGACAGGTCGTAGCAGACGTCCGGGTCGACGCCCGCGGTCTCCATGGTGCCGATGAACAGCCGGCGTGCGAGGGGGACGCTGGCGGCCTCGCGACGCAGATGGAGTGACCACCAGATGCTCATGCTCCAGCCTCCCGGCCGCGGCTCGACATACCGTTACCTATTGCCGCGCGTGCCCGGCCGTAAGCGCACCGTTCACATGACGCCGCCCATAGGGGCGACGCGGCCCGGACGGAAACGGTGGACGGCGGAACCGATTCCGGCGCAAGGGATCTTCCGGTCATGCCGACGGTGTGCGCAGGGCGACCGATTCCGGTGACCTGCCGTGGGGCGCGTGCCGGTCCAGTGCGATGATGGCCCCGCCATGACTGCCCCCCACCCCCGCACGGCACGGCCCGGAGCCGGGCTCCGGATGCTACGGGCCGCGGTGTTCGCCGCGGTCTGTGTCGTGCTGGCCGCGGGCGGGCACGCACTGGCCTCCTGCGCGCGCGTGCCCCTGTGGACGCTCGGTGCGGGATTCCTCGGCTCCCTGCTGCTCGCGGCGCCGCTCGCCGGGCGCGCACGCTCGCTGCCCGGGATCGCCACGCTCCTCGCGCTCGGCCAGACCGCGCTGCACGTACTGTTCGGACTGGGGCAGCACGGGACCCCCGGCGCGATGTCCATGGGGCCGATGAGCACGTCGGCGGGCGACAGCGTGCTCGTCGAACGGGCCGCCCGGCTGCTGTGCGGGTCCAGCCCGTCGGCGCTCACCCCCGGACACGCCTACCGGCTCCTGCTCGACGCGCACCTCATCGACCCCGCGGGCGACCCGGCGGGCGGCATGCCCGCCATGGCGCACACGGCCGCCGGCTCCGGCGGCTCATCGGCGTCGATGCTGCCCTCCGTGCCGATGGTCCTCGCCCACGTCCTGGCCGCCGTCGCAGCCGGCTGGGTGCTGCGCCGGGGCGATCTGGCCGTGCTGCGGCTGATGGAGCTGTCGGCGCACGGGGTCACGGAGGCGGCACTCGTACGCTCCCTGCGCGCGGCGCTCGCGCTGGCCCGCGCACTGTGCGCCGGGCTGCTGCCCGCCGCCGAACCGCGTCCGCGCGCCCGCCGCGCTCCGCGCGACGAACCCCCCGCCCCGCGCACCACAGCACTCCAGCACACGGTGATCCGGCGCGGCCCGCCCGCCGCCGCGTTCCTTCTCGCCGCCTGACGCGAAGCGAGCACCACCGCACCGGAGCCGGAAACGGACGAGCCGGACGGGAGGAGCCGCCGTCGTGCGGCACGCGCGCGTGCGCGCATCACCCGGTGGCACAGCGAAAGCGCACCGCCACGCGCACGCGTACCCCCGACCACCACCGGAAACTCACTCGAAGTGGAGTGCTCCCTGCCATGAAGGCTTCTCGTATCGCCGCCGCCACCGCCGTCGCGGGCTCGGCCGTCCTCGCCCTGTCCGGCACCGCCTTCGCGCACGTCGGCGTGCAGCCCGAAGGAACCGCGGCCAAGGGCGGCTACGCGGTCGTCGACTTCAAGGTCCCCAACGAGCGCGACAACGCCTCGACCACCGAGCTCGAGGTGAACTTCCCCGCCGACCACCCGCTGGCGTCGGTCATGCCCCAGCCGCTGCCCGGCTGGAGCGTGAAGGTCACCAAGTCCAAGCTGGACAAGCCGCTGACCATGCACGGGAGGAAGATCGACGAGGCCGTCACCAAGGTCACCTGGACCGCCGACGGCAAGGGCATCGAGCCCGGCTTCTTCCAGAAGTTCCCGCTCTCCGTCGGCGCCCTGCCCGAGGACACCGACCAGCTCGTGTTCAAGGCGGTCCAGACGTACTCCAACAAGGAGGTCGTGCGCTGGATCGAGGTGCCGCAGGAGGGCCAGGCCGAGCCGGAGAACCCGGCCCCGGTGCTGGAGCTGTCCGCCGCCACCGACGACCACCACGGCACCTCGGCCGCCGACGACGAGAAGGACGGCACGACCGACGGCAAGGCCGGGCACACCGCCGCCGCCGAGGGCGCCGAGGGCGGCAGCGACACCACCGCACGCGTGCTCGGCGTGGCCGGCATCGTCATCGGTGCCGCGGGCGTGGCCTACGGCCTCCTCGCGGGCCGCCGCCGGACCGCCTGATCACCGTTCCGCGCGCGCACCGGGGGTCGTGCGACCCTTTCGTACGCCCCCCGGTGCGTGCCGGAGTCATTACATCTGGGACATTTTTCTATGCGCAAGAAGACGTTCGCCGCGGCCGCGCTGCTCGCCGCCGCCTCCCTGACCCTCTCCGCCTGCGGCAGCGGTGACGACACCGCGTCACCGGTCTCCGTGGTCTCCGAGGATTCCGACTCGGGCAAGGCCGCGACCATCCTCGACCGGCCGTTCGAGAAGCCGGACCTGGTCCTGACCGACACCCACGGCAAGAAGTACGACCTGCGCGCCGAGACCAAGGGCCACCCGACCCTCGTCTACTTCGGCTACACGCACTGCCCCGACATCTGCCCGACGACGATGAGCAACATCGCCGTCGCCAAGAAGGCGCTGCCCAAGGCCGAGCAGGACGATCTCCGGGTCGTCTTCGTCACCACGGACCCCGGCCGCGACACCCCCGCCGAGCTGGGCAAGTGGCTGAAGGGCATCGACCCCGGGTTCACCGGCCTGACCGGCGACTTCGCCACCATCCAGGCCGGCGCCCGCTCGCTGGGCATCTCCATCGAGCCGACGACGAAGGACAAGGACGGCGAGGTCGTCTCGGTGCACGGCACCCAGGTCATCGCCTTCTCCCCGAAGACCGACGACGGCTACGTCGTCTACGGCGAGGACACCACCGTCGACGACTACACCAAGGACCTGCCCGAGCTCGTGAAGGGAGCCAGGCCGTGACCGGGCGTACCGTTCTGTCCGCGACCGCCCTCGCCGGCGCCCTGGCGCTCACGGCCTGCGGCTCCGGCTCCGGCTCCGGACCGGACTCCGGCTCCGGCGCCTCGGGGGCCGAGCTGTCCGTGAGTTCGCCGTACATGCCCCAGCCGGTCTCCCCCGACATGGCCGCCGGGTTCCTGACCGTCAGCAACCGGGGCGGCGCGCAGGACACGCTGACCTCGGTCAGCAGCGACGTCGCCGACCGGGTCACCATGCACAGCACCGTCGGCGGAGCCATGCGGGAGAAGACCTCCTTCGCGATACCCGCCCACGGCCGGCTGGTCTTCAGGAGCGGCGGCAACCATCTGATGTTCGAGGGGCTGAGGCGCAGCCCGAAGCAGGGCCAGCACGTGACCCTGAAGCTCACGTTCGCCAAGTCCGAGCCCCTCACCGTCGAGATGCCGGTGAAGTCCGCCACGTACAACCCTTCGACCGGACACTGAGGAGGGACCACCTTGACGCGGACCACCACCCCCCGCCTGCGCACCCTGGTGCTGCTGCTCATCGCCGTCACCGGCGCGCTGCTCGCGGGCGCCGGTCCGGCCGCCGCGCACGCCGCGCTGACCGGCAGCGACCCCGCGCAGGGGGTGGTGGTCGACAAGGCGCCCACCCAGGTGTCGCTCACCTTCTCCGAGAAGGTGGCGATGAACGACGACTCGCTTCAGGTCCTCGACCCCAAGGGCACGAAGGTCCAGGTCGGTTCGCCGTTCAACGTGAGCGGGACCACCTACGCCGTGAAGCTCAAGGGCGGCCTGGCCAAGGGCACGTACACGGTCGGCTACCAGGTCGTCTCGGCGGACAGCCACCCGGTCGCCGGCGCCTACACCTTCTCCATCGGGGCACCGTCGCAGACCGTCGTCTCCGGCATCGGCACGACGGCGGGCGACACGGCCGTCGGCCGGCTCTACTCCCTCGGCCGGTACGTCTCCTACGCCGGCTTCATCGTGCTGACGGGCGGCGCCGCCTTCGTGCTGGCCTGCTGGCAGCGCGGCTCGGGCGTACGGGCCCTGCAGCGGCTGGTGGTGGGCGGCTGGCTGGCGCTCACCGGGGCCACGCTCTGGCTGCTGCTCCTGCGCGGCTCCTACACCTCCTCGGGGAAGTTCGGCGACGTCTTCGACCTGACCCTGCTCGGCCAGGTGCTGCAGACCAAGACCGGCGCGGCCCTGGTCTCACGGCTGCTGCTGCTCGCCGCGGCCGCGCTGTTCATCGCCGTCCTCTTCGGCGCCTACAACCGGCGGGAGGAGGACGAGGAGAAGCGGGACCTGACCTTCGGACTGGCCGTCGGCGGGGTGGTCGTGGCCTCCGGGCTCGCGGCGAGCTGGGCCATGGCCGAGCACGCCTCCACCGGACTCCAGCCGGGCATCGCCATGCCCGTCGACGTACTGCACCTGCTGGCCGTCGCCGCCTGGCTGGGCGGCGTCACCGCCCTGCTCGTCGCCCTGTACCGGGCTCCCGCCGACAACCCGGTCGAGGCCGCCGCAGTCCACCGCTTCTCCCGCCTCGCCTTCGCCTCCGTGCTCGCCCTCGTCGCCACCGGCACCTACCAGTCCTGGCGGCAGCTCGGCTCCTGGTCGGCGTTCACCGAGACCCGGTACGGGCAACTGCTGCTGGTCAAGATCGCGCTGGTGGCCCTGCTGGTCGGCGTCGCCTGGATCTCCCGGCGATGGACCGGACGGCTCGCGGACCCGGTCGGCGAGACCGGACGGACCGGGCAGCCCGCGAAGGAGCCCGTCTCCGCGCCGGCCTCCGCCGGCCGGGAGGCCGCCCCCGGCGACGGGAAGCGCGCCGCCCAGCTTGCCCGGCAGCGGGCCGCCGTGGACGCCGCCCTGCGGAAGCGGCAGCGTGACGCGGACCCGAACCGCTTCGGACTGCGCCGCTCGGTGCTCACCGAGGCCGCGGTCGCGGTCGTCCTGCTCGCCGTCACCACCTGGCTGACCCAGACCGAGCCGGGCCGTACCGAGCTGGACGCCAGGGCGGCCTCCTCGTCCTCGTCGAGTTCCGCGGCGTCCTCGTCCGGCGCGCTGACCCTGGACATGCCCTTCGACACCGGCGGCACCGACGGCAAGGGCCTGGTCCGGATCGACTTCGACCCCGCGCGCGTGGGCGGCAACGAGATGCACGTCTACGTACAGCGGCCCAACGGACGCGCCTTCGACGTCCCCGACGTGAAGGTCGCCCTCACCCTCGAGACGAGAAGGATCGGGCCGCTTCCCGTGACCCCGGACCACATCAGCACCGGCCACTGGGCGGCGCGCGGAGTGCAGATCCCCATGGCGGGCGACTGGAAGGTCGCCGTGACCGTGCGGACCTCCGACATCGACCAGGTGACCGTCTCCAAGAACGCGCAGATCGGCTGAACCACACCATGCCCGAACAGTCCCTTCCCGAGACCCGCACACCCGGCTCCCCCACCCGCGGGCCGGGCGCCCACGGTGACGCGGCCGAGGGCCGCCCCGGCGTCTCCCGGCGCACGCTGCTCGGCACCGCCGGTGCCACCGGGCTGGCGCTCGGCGCGGCCGGCGGGGCCGTGGGATACGCCTCGGCGCCCGCCCGGGCCACTCCGCTCACCTCGGTGGGCGCCGGCCGGGCGATGTTTCACGGGAAACATCAGCCCGGCATCACCGAGGCGCTCCAGGCCAGCGGCCACCTCGTGGCCTTCGACCTCGCGGCGGGGGCGGGCCGCAAGGAGGCGGCGGCCCTGCTGCGCCGCTGGTCGGCGACGGCCGAGCGGCTGATGGCGGGGGAGACGGCCCCCCACGGCGACACCGGCGTGGCGCTGGACGCGGGACCGTCCTCACTGACGATCACCTTCGGCTTCGGCCACGGCTTCTTCGGGCGGACCGGTCTGGAGAAGCAGCGGCCGACGGCCCTGGACCCGCTGCCCGACTTCTCCTCCGACCGGCTCGACAAGGCGCGCAGCGACGGCGACCTGTGGGTGCAGATCGGCGCGGACGACGCCCTCGTCGCCTTCCACGCCCTGCGCGCCATCCAGAGCGACGCCGGCCAGGCGGCCGGCGTCCGCTGGCAGATGAACGGCTTCAACCGCAGCCCCGGCGCCACCGCCCACCCCATGACGGCGCGCAACCTCATGGGCCAGATCGACGGCACCCGGAACCCCAGGCCCGCGGACGCCGACTTCGACCGTCGGATCTTCGTGCCCGCCTCGGCGGAGCCCGCGTGGATGGCGAACGGCTCCTACGCCGTCGTGCGCCGTATCCGCATGCTGCTCGACGACTGGGAGAAGCTGCCGGTCGCGGCCCAGGAAGCGGTCATCGGCCGCCGCAAGGACACCGGGGCGCCGCTGTCCGGCGGCGACGAGACGACGCCGATGGATCTGGACAAGACCGACGCCGAGGGCGGGCCGGCCGTTCCCATCAACGCCCACGCCCGGATCACCCGGCCGGACCGCAACGGCGGCGCGGCCATGCTGCGGCGCCCGTTCTCCTACCACGACGGCATCGACCGGGACGGCACGCCGGACGCCGGACTGCTCTTCGTGTGCTGGCAGGCGGACCCGCTGCGCGGCTTCGTACCGGTGCAGCGCAAGCTCGACCGGGGAGACGCACTGTCGAGGTTCATCCGGCACGAGGCCAGTGGCCTGTTCGCGGTGCCCGGCGGCGCGGCCGAGGGAGAGTACGTGGGACAGCGGCTCCTGGAGGGGTGATTACCGCCGGAACACCACCCGACCGGGATCTCAAACCACCCGTTCGAGTGGCGTCCATGAGACGGGGAAGTCCTTCGCCCCGGCGCCCATTAGGGTGAGGACATGCCAGCGAGCTATGCGTACCTCGGTCCCGAAGGCACCTTCACCGAAGTCGCCCTGCGCACGCTTCCGGAGGCGGCCACCCGGGAGCTGGTGCCCTACGTCTCGGTGCAGTCCGCGCTGGACGCGGTGCGGGCCGGCGAGGCCGAGGCCGCGTTCGTGCCGATCGAGAACTCCGTCGAGGGCGGCATCACCACCACCCTGGACGAGCTGGTCGCGGGCGAGCCGCTGACGATCTACCGCGAAGTGCTGCTGTCGATCACCTTCGCGCTGCTGGTCCGGCCGGGCACCCGGCTGGCGGACATCAAGACGGTCTCCGCGCACCCGGCGGCCCAGCCGCAGGTGCGCAACTGGCTCAGGGCGAACCTGCCGGACGCGCACTGGGAGTCGGCCGCCTCGAACGCGGACGCCGCGCGACTGGTCCAGGAGGGCCAGTACGACGCCGCCTTCGCGGGCGAGTTCGCCGCCGCCCGGTACGGTCTGGAGGCCCTGGAGACCGGCATCCACGACGCGGAGAACGCGCAGACCCGCTTCGTGCTCGTCGGCCGCCCGGCCCGGCCCGCGGCACCGACCGGTGCCGACAAGACCTCGGTGGTGCTGTGGCAGCGGGACGACCACCCGGGCGCCCTGCGCGACCTGCTGGGCGAGTTCGCCAGCCGGGGCATCAACCTCATGCTGCTGCAGTCCCGGCCGACCGGGGCCGGCATCGGCAACTACTGCTTCTGCATCGACGCCGAGGGGCACATCTCCGACCGGCGGATGGCCGAGGCGCTGATGGGGCTGAAACGGATCTGCCTCCAGGTGCGGTTCCTGGGCTCCTATCCGCGCGCCGACATCCTTCCCGGTGAGGCCAGGGCCACTCCGCCGGGCACGTCGGACCAGGAGTTCGTGGCAGCCGCCGACTGGGTGGCGCGCTGTCAGGACGGCCGGTTCTGAGGCAGCCGTAGACTGCCACCGATCAGTCCTACCTGCATATCTTCGTTATCCACAGAAGTTATCCACAGGCACGCTTCTCGACCTGGGGACAAGTCGACAAGGGCGGGCGGCTCCGTCGACAAATCGCCCCGGAAGTCCCCCTTGGGGCCACAGTCCCGCACGTCACCCTTCGTCCACCCGTTTCCTTTGGTTCATCTTTTGGGGCGACCTCTTTCCACTCGAAAGCGGGTCCCATCCCTGCTCACGGCGAGAATTCCTTCGCCCCGACGAAACTTCCGGAGTGATCAATTCCAGAATCCACAGACTTTCCGCACAGCCTGTGGATAACTCGCTCGGCGGCCCGGATCGCTGTGGACAACGCCCCCTCCAAGTGCCGCGCTCCACAAGGAAATCCGGTCAACCGAGAATGCGCCGACTGCCTCGTTCCAGGGATTGGGCCACCTTTTCTTGACACTCACCACCACTCTGCGCAATTGCCCCGAAACGGCACGTAAGGCGCGAGTCGCAATAGTGAGTCGTGACCTGCGAGCTCGCACCGGTAGCCTTGCTCGCGTGATTGACCTTCGCCTGCTCCGTGAGGACCCCGACCGTGTGCGCGCCTCCCAGCGCGCCCGTGGAGAGGACGTCGCGCTCGTCGACTCCCTCCTGTCTGCCGACGAACGGCGCAGGTCCTCCGGCGTCCGCTTCGACGAGCTGCGCGCCGAGCAGAAGTCGCTCGGCAAGCTGATCCCCAAGGCCACCCCGGAGGAGAAGGCCGAGCTGCTGGCGCGCGCCGAGCAGCTCAAGGCCGACGTCAAGGCCGCCGACGCCGAGCGCGACGCGGCCGACTCCGAGACCCAGCGGCTGCTGCAGCAGCTCGGCAACCTCGTCCACCCCGACGTGCCCGTCGGCGGCGAGGAGGACTTCGTCACGCTGGAGACGCACGGCACCGTCCGCGACTTCGGTGCCGAGGGCTTCGAGCCCAAGGACCACCTGGAGCTCGGTCAGGTGCTCGGCGCGATCGACGTCGAGCGCGGCGCCAAGGTCTCCGGCTCCCGCTTCTACTTCCTCACCGGTGTCGGCGCCCTGCTGGAGCTGGCCCTGGTCAACGCGGCCCTCGCCCAGGCCACCGCGGCCGGCTTCACCCCGATGCTGACCCCGGCGCTGGTGCGCCCGCAGTCCATGGCGGGCACCGGCTTCCTCGGGCAGGCGGCCCAGGACGTCTACCACCTCGACAAGGACGACCTGTACCTCGTCGGCACCTCCGAGGTCCCGCTCGCGGCCTACCACATGGACGAGATCATCGACGCCGACAGGCTGCCGCTGCGGTACGCCGGCTTCTCGCCCTGCTTCCGCCGCGAGGCCGGCTCGCACGGCAAGGACACGCGGGGCATCTTCCGCGTGCACCAGTTCGACAAGGTCGAGATGTTCTCGTACGTGAACCCCGAGGACTCCCAGCAGGAGCACAAGCGCCTGCTGGAGTGGGAGAAGCAGTGGCTGACCTCGCTGGAACTGCCGTTCCGCGTCATCGACGTCGCCTCCGCCGACCTCGGCGCCTCGGCCTCCCGTAAGTACGACTGCGAGGCGTGGATCCCGACCCAGGGCAAGTACCGCGAGCTGACCTCGACCTCGGACTGCACCGAGTTCCAGTCCCGCCGCCTGTCGATCCGTATGCGCGACGGCAAGCAGGTCCGCCCGCTGGCCACCCTCAACGGCACCCTGTGCGCCGTACCGCGCACGATCGTGGCGATCCTGGAGAACCACCAGCAGGCCGACGGCTCCGTCCGGGTCCCCGAGGTGCTGCGTCCCTACCTCGGCGGCCGGGAGGTCCTGGAGCCGGTCGCCAAGTGAGCGCCGGATTCCCGTACCGACTGATCGCGACCGACCTCGACGGAACGCTTCTGCGCTCCGACGAGTCGATCTCGGACCGCACCCGTGAGGCGCTCGCCGCGGCCACCGCGGCGGGCGCGGCCCACATCGTCGTCACCGGCCGTGCGGCGCCCTGGACCCGCCACGTCCTGGCCGACCTCGGCTACGACGGCCTCGCCGTCTGCGGCCAGGGTGCCCAGGTGTACGACGCCGGAGCGCACCGCCTGCTGACCTCGGTCACCCTGGACCGGCAGCTCGCGGGCGTGGCCCTGGCGAAGCTGGAGGCGGAGGTGGGCCCGCTGTACCTGGCGGCGAGCCGGGACGGCCTGGAGGGCGAGGTACTGGTGGGCCCGGGCTACGCGGTCACGGGCAACCTTCCCGCCACCCCGTTCACGGACGCGGCCGACCTGTGGTCCGCCCCGCTGAACAAGGTCTACATCCAGCATCCGACGCTCGGCGACGACGAACTCGTCGACGTCGCCCGGCGCGTGGCCGGCGGTTTCGTGACCGTGGCCATGGCGGGTGTGGGCATCGTGGAGCTGCTGCCGCTCGGCCTGTCCAAGGCCACGGGCCTCTCCCTGGCCGCGCGCCGGCTGGGCCTGAAGGCCGCCGGCACGATCGCCTTCGGCGACATGCCCAACGACATCCCGATGTTCGGCTGGGCCGCCCACGGCGTGGCCATGGGCAACGCCCACGAGGAACTCAGGGCGGTGGCGGACGAGGTCACCACCTCCAACGAGGACGACGGCGTCGCGGCGGTCCTGGAGCGGTTGCTGCCGTAGTCCGCCGCACCGCCGACGTGCCCCGCGGCTCCCTCGGGGCACGGGGAACGCCCTCGGGTCCCGGTGACGACGTCTCGCGGAGGATGCACGAATCGAACGTGCGCGGGCTTTCACACCCGACCATGGCCTGCTCCTGATCGAACACGGGGCAGGCCAGTGCCTTGCCACTCGGCCAATCCTCCGGGTGGGCGGCCCACGCGAGAGCGACATCGCGTGCTCGAAGCGGCCGCCCCGGGCAGCTCCCCTGAGCTCCACGGAGCGGTGACGATCACTCCGGAGCCCGCCTCGGGCCGCCCTGACGGGAGCTGGGCGTACTGTCGTGCATGGACATCGCCCGGCTCCTCTCCCGGTCCGTGACGCCGGGTCCGTCCCGGCGGATGGGGCACGACCACTGTGCCCCGCCCGGGATCCGGCCGCCACCGAATTAGGCGGGACCGGGGCCCTACCGCCGGCGCCACCACCGGCGCCGGCGCGCCTTGCCGAAGAACCAGCCCGCGGGCGGCTCGTCCGACCGCCAGGGCTGCGGCTCCGGCGACTCGGCGCGCCAGCGGGCGGCGAGCATCCGGGCCCGCGCGGACGGTTCGGAGGTCTGCGCGGCCCGTACGAACGCCTCGTCCAGGACGGTCTCGTCCCAGTCCTCGCCCTCGGCCCGCCCGGCTCCGCCGTGCTCCGGTGTCCGCTCAGCCATCCGCGGCCTCCCAGCCCTGCGTCCACTGCGTCCAGTGTGCCCGTGCGGGGGTGAAGGCCCCGTCAAGGACGACCGGGGCCCCCACGGGCCTACTCCTCGCCCGCCAGCTTCAGCGACCGCAGCTTCTGGCCGGCGTACCAGGTGGCCAGGACGGTGACCACGACGAGCAGCACCGTGGCCGTCGTCAGCCCGACGTCGGAGGTCACCAGGTCACCGCCGGCGAGCTTCTGGGCGACGGCGAGCGACCACTGCTGGACGCTCAGCGTGCGCGCGCCCGGCACCAGCGAGCCGAACAGCGCCTCCCAGACAAGGGCGTAGACGAGCCCGAGGACCACCGCGTGCCGGGACACCGTGCCCAGCAGCAGGAACAGCGCCGAGTAGGCGATGGAGGAGACCAGCGCGGCCACCGTGTAGGCGACGGCGATCTGCTGGCCGTTGCCGTTGAGGATCAGGCCCGCGAGCATGGTCGGCACGGCGGAGAACACCATCGTCACCGCGATGGCGACGATCAGTTTGGTCAGGATGATCGTCGGCCGCTTCAGCGGCTTGGACAGCAGGTAGACGACGGAACCGTCGTCGATCTCGGGGCCGATCGCGCCCGTGCCCGCGATGACGCCGATGATCGGCACCATGGTGGCGAGCGCGAATCCGCCCAGGACGTCGGCGGCCGTCTGGTCGTCGGCGCCGGTCAGGGCGCGTACGGCCACGGAGATCACGAGCAGCAGCAGCGGCAGCGCGCCGAGGATGAGGGCCCGGCGTCGGCCGAGCAGGGCCCGGTAGGTGAGCCGGGCGACGGTGGGGTCGTACATCAGGGGCCTCCTACGCCGCGACCAGGTACGAGAAGACGGACTCGAGGGACTCGTCGGACGGCGAGACCGTGAGCAGCCGGATGCCGTGGTCCCGGGCGACCCTCGGCAGCAGTTCGGTGAAGCGGCCGAAGTCGACGGCCTGGACGCGCAGCGCGCCCTCGGTGTCGTCGACCTCGATGCCGGACGTCGACGGGTCGGCGATCAGCGCGGCCGCCAGGGCCCGGTCGTCGCTGGAGCGCACCAGGTAGCGGTGCGGCCGGTCGGTCATCAGGCGCCGGATCCTGCGGAAGTCGCCGCTGGCGGCGTGCCGTCCGGCGACGACCACCTCGATGTGCCGGGCGAGCTGCTCGACCTCCTCGAGGATGTGCGAGGAGAAGAGCACCGTGCGGCCCTCGTCGCCCATCCGCCGCAGCAGGTCCATGAGCTGCATGCGCTGACGCGGGTCCATGCCGTTGAAGGGCTCGTCGAGCAGCAGCAGGGAGGGGTCGTGGACCAGCGCGGAGGCCATCTTCACCCGCTGGCGCATGCCCTTGGAGTACGTGGAGATCTTCCGGTCCTGCGCGTACTCCATCTCGACCGTGGCGAGCGCCCGCTGGGCGGCCTTCGGGCCGAGTCCGTGCAGTTCGGCGTTGGCGACGACGAACTCGCGGCCGGTGAGGAAGTCGTACATCGCCTCCCGCTCGGGGACGATGCCGATGTGCTGGTAGATGGCCTCGTTGCGCCACACCGGCCGCCCGTCGAGGGTGACCGAGCCGGTGGAGGGGGCGAGGAAGCCGCCCATCATGTTGATGAGGGTGGACTTCCCGGCGCCGTTCGGGCCGAGCAGGCCGGTGACACCGGGGCCGATGGTCATGGTGATGTCGTTGACGGCGACGACGTTGCCGAACCAGCGGGAGACGTGGTCGATGCTGAGGGTGGTCACAGCCCCACCTTCTTGTAGCGGCGGATCAGGAGGGCGTAGCACGCGGCGATCAGGCCGAGCACGACCAGGACGTACACCGCGCCCTCGCCGCCGGACGGGCCGGTGCCGCCGGGGAAGCCGGAGCTGCCGCCGAGGAACGCGGACTGGACGCCGTCGACCAGGGTGACCGGCGAGAACAGGCCGATCCACGGCACGGCACCGGTGTTGCCCTGCACGTCGGCGATGGCCTGGAGCGTGGAGACGGCTCCGTAGGAGATGGTCAGCACGGCGATCACGGCGGCGATGCCGAACCCGCGGCGCGGGGTGACGGCGGCGATGACCAGGCCGATACCGGCGAACAGCAGCGAGAGCAGCGCCACGGAGACCAGTCCCTGGGCGAACTCCTCGGTCTGGTGGGCGAAGCCCATCTTGGCCAGCAGCGCGCCCGCGTACATCACCAGCAGGGGGGCGCCGGTGAGGACGAACAGGGCCGAGGCGAGCGCGGCGAACTTCGCCCGCACGTAGTCGGCGGTCTCGATGGGCCGCGAGAAGTACAGCGGCACGGTCTTGAAGCGCAGGTCGCGGGAGACGGACTGGGGCGCCTGCGAGGCGACGTACAGGCTGATCACCGCCTGCATGACGATCGCCCAGCGGGTGTAGGCGTGGGCGAGCGGCAGTTCGTGCGCCTTGGTGGCCACCGCGACGGCCACCATGATGGCCGCGGGCACGCACATCACCACGAACAGCAGCATCGGCAGCACTTTGGACTTCACCGAGCGGCCGAGGCCGTAGGCGCCGCACAGGGACTGCGAGTACAGCGAGCGGCGGGCGTAGCCGCGGCCGAGCCGGGGGCCGTCGTAGCCGCGGTAGCCGATGTCGTGGATGCGGGACTGGTCACCGCCGGCGGTCACCGGCGCGGGCTGCTCAACCGCCATGGCCGACGGCCTCCTTCCGCTGGTCGTCGCTGCTGGTGAACACCTCGGAGATGTGGTGCCGGCGCTGCTCCATGCGGACCAGGCCGAGACCGAGGTCGGCGACGACGTCGCGCACCAGGTCGTACGTCTCCTCGCCGGGGGCGGTCAGCAGCAGGATGTGTCCGGCGCCGGGCAGGCCGCCGCCCTCGTCGTGGGTCTCCACCCCGCGCGCGTGCAGCGCCTCGCGGACCGCGCGGGTGCCGTCCGGGTGGCCGTCGCTGTCGGTGACCTCGATCGCGAGGGTGGTCGTGGTCTGGGTGAAGTCGGTGGTGGAGCTGGACCGCAGCAGTGTGCCGCCGTCGATGACGACGACGTGGTCGCAGGTGCGTTCCAGCTCGCCCAGCAGGTGCGAGGTGACCAGGACCGAGATGCCGAAGTCGGTGTGGATGCGGCGGATCAGGCCGAGCATCTCGTCCCGGCCGACCGGGTCCAGGCCGTTGGTCGGCTCGTCCAGGAAGACCAGCCGCGGGTCGTGCACCAGGGCCTGGGCCAGCTTGACCCGCTGCTTCATGCCGGTGGAGTAGCCGCCGATGGGACGGTAGCGCTCCTCGTACAGGCCGACGTGGCGCAGGGTGTCCGCGGTGCGCTCGCGCGCGGCGGTGGGCGGCAGGCCGGACATGCGCGCCATGTGCACGACGAACTCGGTGGCCGAGACGTCGGGCGGCAGGCAGTCGTGCTCCGGCATGTAGCCCACCCGCTCCCGGATGGCGGCGCCCTCGGTCGCCACGTCGAGGCCGAGCACCGCGGCGCGGCCCTCCGTGGCGGGGGACAGCCCCAGCAGGATCTTGATCAGGGTGGACTTGCCGGCGCCATTGGCTCCGACGAGTCCGGTCACTCCGGGTCCGATGTCCATGGACAGCCGGTCGAGCGCGGTCACCCGTGGGAACCGCTTGCTCAGGCTTTCGGTCGCGATCACAGTCACAGTACGAAGGTAGTGACGTCGGCCACTGCGGTCGTCAGACCTCAGAGCGCTCTTCACGTCAGACTCGAGGAGGACGGGACCCTGAACGATCCCCTGCCCCGGACCTACCCGGCACCCACCCGCCGCCCGTCGTCCACAGGCCTTGATCCACCCTATTGACGCCACCTCTAACAACTGTCACATTCACCAGTGTCAAGTTACGGACGCGTACCGCGGTCGACGGACGGGGCGGCATGACGACGGCAGTGAGCAGCGAACTCTCCGCGGAACTGCGGGGATTCAGGCGGGTGCAGCGCCTCGCCTACGAGTGCGCGGAGGCGGTCGCGGCACGCCTGGAGCCGGGTGTGACCGAGCGGGAGGCCGCCCGCATGCAGCGCGTGTGGCTGCGTGAGCGCGGCGTGCGGGACTGGTTCCACCTGCCGTTCGCCTGGTTCGGCGACCGCACGGCGTTCGTGAACTTCCGCGTGCCGCTGCAGTTCTTCCCGACCGACCGGCGGCTCGAGCCCGGGATGCCGTTCATCCTGGACATGGCCCCGGTGTTCGGGGGATGCACGGCGGACATCGGCTACTCGGGATCGCTCGGCGTCAACCCGGTGCAGGACCGGCTGATGGCGGACCTGGAGGCGCACCGCGAGCTGATCCTGCGGGAGGTGCGCGAGCGGCGCCCGCTGCGCGGGATCTACCAGGACGTGGACCGACTCATGGACCGCCAGGGCTACGCCAACCGGCACCGGGCGTATCCCTTCGGGGTGATCGCCCACAAGGTGGACCGGGTGAGGGCCCGCCGCTTCTCCCCGCACCTGTTCGGGTTCGGCACGCGGTCCCTCAGGGGGCTCGCCGCCGACGCCCTGCACGGCCACCGCGAGGGCTGGTCGCCCCTGTGGTCGCCGTACCGCTTCTCCGACCACCCGCCGCGGCCGGGTCTGTGGGCGGTCGAACCTCACCTCGGGTTCCGGGGTACGGGCGCGAAGTTCGAGGAGATCCTGGTGGTCACCGACTCCCGGGACCCCGTGGAGGGCGCCTTCTGGCTGGACGACGATCTGCCGCACGTGCGGCGCTGGGCGGAGGCGAAGTGACACTGAAGGGGGCGCGTGAGCGCCGGGTGCGCACCGGCGGGGTCGAGCTGTGCGTGGCCGAGCTGGGCGATCCGAGGCAGCCCACGGTGGTGCTGGTGCACGGCTATCCGGACAGCATGGAGGTGTGGTCGGAGGTGGCCGTACGCCTCGCCGACCGCTTCCACGTGGTGCTGTACGACGTGCGCGGCCACGGCCGCTCCACCGCGCCGCGGCCGCTGCGCGGTGGTTTCACCCTGCCCAAGCTGACCGACGACTTCATGGCCGTGGTGGACGCGGTGAGCCCGGACCGGCCGGTGCACCTGGTGGGCCACGACTGGGGCTCGGTGCAGTCCTGGGAGTTCGTCACGGTGGGCCGCACCAAGGGCCGCATCGCCTCCTTCACCTCCATGTCCGGGCCGTCCCTCGACCACTTCGGGCACTGGATCGGCGCGCGCGTGAAACGGCCGACGCCCCGGCGGGTGGGCCAGCTCCTCGGCCAGGGCGCCAGATCCTGGTACGTCTACCTGCTGCACGCCCCCGCCCTGCCGGAACTGGCCTGGCGGGGCCCGCTCGGCAAGCGCTGGCCCAGGATCCTGGAACGGGCCGAGAAGGTCCCGGCCGGTGCCCACCCGGCCGCGTCCCTGCCCTCGGACGCCGCGCACGGCGCCTGGCTGTACCGGGACAACGTACGGGCCCGCCTGCGCAGGCCCCGCCCGGACGCGTTCGCGCACGCGCCCGTGCAACTGATCACGCCCCTGGGGGACGCGTTCCTGTCGGAGCGGCTCTACGACGACCTGGACACGTGGGTACCGCGGCTGACCCGCCGCGCCCTGCCCGCCGGGCACTGGATCCCGCGCACCCGGCCCGATCAAGTGGCCGCATGGATCGACGAGTTCGTCACGAGCGTCGAGGACGGCCGGCCGGAGACGAAGGCCACCGGCCGCCACGCGGACCGGTTCGGCGGGCAGTTGGTGCTCGTCACCGGCGCGGGCAGCGGCATAGGCCGGGCCACGGCGTTCGCCTTCGCCGAGGCCGGGGCACGGGTGGTGGCCGTCGACCGCGACGCCGAGGCGGCCGCCCGTACCGCCGAACTGTCCCGGCTGATCGGTGCCCCCGAGGCCTGGGCGGAGACGGCGGACGTCTCGGACGAGCAGGCCATGGAGAAGCTGGCGGAGCGGGTGCACACCGCGTACGGCGTGCTGGACGTGCTCGTCAACAACGCGGGCATCGGCCTCGCGGGCTCCTTCTTCACCACGACCACCGAAGACTGGCGCAAGGTCCTGGACGTCAATCTGTGGGGGGTCATCCACGGTTGCCGGCTCTTCGGCGCGCGGATGGCGGAGCGCGGGCAGGGCGGCCACATCGTCAACGTCGCCTCGGCGGCCGCCTATCAGCCGTCCCGGGCGCTGCCGGCCTACAGCACGTCCAAGGCGGCGGTCCTGATGCTCTCCGAGTGCCTGCGCGCCGAACTCGCCGGGCAGGACATCGGAGTCACGGCGATCTGCCCGGGGCTGGTCAACACCAACATCACCGCCACGGCCCGCTTCACCGGCGTCGACGCGGCGGAGGAAAGCCGCCGCCGGCAGCGCTCGGCCCGCCTCTACGGCCTGCGCAACTACCCTCCGGAGAAGGTCGCGGACGCCGTTCTGGACGCGGTGACCCGCAACAGGGCGGTGGTGCCGGTGACCCCGGAGGCCCGTGGCGCCCACCTGCTGTCCCGTTTCATGCCGGGAACCCTGCGAAGGCTCGCCCGCCTGAACCCGAACCCATGAGGCACTCCGAGCCCGGTACCGGCTCGGGCGACGGGGTCGAGGGCGCCCGTACGACCGGCCCCCCACCGCGCGGGACGTACCGCATCGAGGATCTGGCCCACCGCTCCGGCACCACGGTGAGGACCATCCGCGCCTACCAGGACAAGGACCTGCTCCCCCGCCCCCGGCGCCAGGGCCGGGCCAACCTCTACTCCGACCTCCACCTCGCCCGCCTGCGCCAGATCGCCCACCTCCTCGACCGCGGCTACACCCTCGCCTCGATCAGGGAACTCCTGGACGCCTGGGACACCGGACGCGGCCTGGGCGGCGTCCTGGGCCTGGCCGCGGAGGTGGCGGGCCCGTGGACCGACGAGCGACCGACCCGCATCACCCGCGCGGAGCTCGACGCCCGCTTCGGCGGGGCCCCCGACGACGACGCCGTGACCGAGGCGATCGAACTGGGCGTCCTCGAACCGCTGGTGGAGGATTCCGACTCCTTCCTCGTCCCCAGCCCCCAAGAGCTCGATGTGGCCGCGGAGTTGCACTCCGCTGGGGTTCCCCTGCCCGCGATCGCGGGCCACCTGCGGGAGTTGCGCTGCGACATCGAGCACATCGCCGCCCGTTTCCTGGAGTTCACCACCGAGCACGTCTTCGCCCGCTACCTGGACGATCCGGCCCGCCGCACGGACGCCCACGCGGCCGAAGCGGCCTCCCTGGTGCGCAGGCTGCGCCCACTGGCCCGGCAGACGGTGGACGCCGAACTCGCCCGCGCCATGCACGCGTTCGCGGTGCGACATCTGCGATCCGGCCTCGGGGCCGACGACCCGTCGCCACCGGCCGAGGGCAGGCGCTCCGTCGAGCTGCCGGCGGAGGTGATCAGCGCTGTCGAGGCCCTGGTTGGCCGGGACCGGGCATCCGCCTTCATAGCCCTGGCCGCCGAACGGGAGCTCAGGGCAAGGGCTTTGGACGACATGATCACAACAGGACCACCGGATGAGGCAGTTGACCAAAGTCCCTGAATCGGAAGCCCGTTGTCCACAACTTATCCAAATAGCCTGTGGATAAAGCGAGTTGCCTGTGGATCAAACCTCCGGGCAAAAATGACCTGCGTGATCCGCGTCTCTCCCGCACCCTGGAGAGATGGACGACAGACGCATCGTGAAGGTGTCGAAGTACCTCTCGAAACACCTCCGCCACCAGCCCGAGCGCATCGGCCTCACGCTGGACCCGGCCGGCTGGGTCGAGATCGACACGCTGATCGCCGCGTGCGCCGGGCACGGCTTCCGCCTCACCCGCGAGGAACTCGACCATGTGGTGGCCGCCAACGACAAGCAGCGCTTCGCCGTCGAGGGCACCCGGATCCGCGCCAGCCAGGGGCACAGCGTCGAGGTGGACCTCGGCCTGCCGCCCGTGCCCCCGCCGCCGTACCTCTACCACGGCACCGTCGCCCGGAGCCTGGACGCGATCCGCGCCGAGGGCCTGCGGCCCATGAACCGGCACGATGTCCATCTGTCCGCCGACCGCGAGACCGCGACCCGGGTCGGCTCACGCCGTGGCAGGCCCGTCGTCCTCGCCGTGGACGCGGGCGCCATGCACCGGGACGGCCACGCCTTCCACGTGAGCGCGAACGGGGTCTGGCTCACCCGGGCGGTACCGCCCCGCTACCTGCGCTTCCCGGGGCCGCACTGACCTCCGGCCCCGCGCGGACGCCCGCCGCCCACGCGCTCTGTCGCGGTGCGGCCACCCGGGGTGACCGATTTCGGCCGTTGCCGAGCCTCCCCCGTACGCTCGGACGCACGAGTCTGTGTCTGAGCACCGTGATCCTGCCGTACCGCCGCTGGAGCGGGGGCGGCCGAGCGGCCTGGGTACGGGCCTGGGAGCTCGGTTTCCACACCGCGTACACCTACGATCACCTGTCCTGGCGCAGCTTCCGCGACGGCCCGTGGTTCGGTGCCGTGCCGACCCCGACCGCCGCCGCGGGCGTCAGCGACCGGATCCGCCTCGGCACCCTGGTCACCTCGGTCAAGCCTTGTTCGTGCATCACGCGCTGACCCGCAGGAAAATGGAGATCGCCCAGCACCTTCCGGTGCTGGGCGATCAGAGGGGCCGAATCCTGGCGGTCAGAGATGCCGCGGCGGTCCGAGCAGCGGGGTGCGGACCGGGGCGGCGAGCCCGACGAAGACCACCATCTGGTGGTCGCCGGGATTGGTCTGCAACGGGATGGTGCGCCAGTTGTTGGCCAGCCAGACGTTCCCGGAGGGATCGATCTGGACGGCGGTGTTCCGCTTCAGCCCGTCGCTGGTGTAACCGGTGTCGGCCGGAGAGATCGGATCACCGGTGCGGAGACCGGGCGGGCAGGCGGACACGCGGGCTCCGCACAGGTTGGCCAGGCGATGGCCGCCGAAGTTCGCCACCCAGACCGTGTCGTCGCCGTCGACGGCGATCCCCCAGGGCAGGAACAGGCCGTCGTTGACGAACGGCTTGGCGGGCTTGGTCCCGTCGGGACGCACCAGGGTGACCGAGGCGTCGACCTGGCGCGTGACGATGTCCTCGACGGCCTCGGCGACCATGGCGGGGGTGGTGCCCTCGCACGGTGCGACCACCGCTCCGCCGTTGGCCACCCACACATTGCCCAGCGTGTCGGAGGCGATGCCCATGGGCCGCTTGATGCCGCCGCCGGTGATCGAGCGCAGCGGCTCGCCCCGCGAGGACAGCATCGTCACGCTGTCGCTCCCGTTCCCGGTCACCCAGGCACGCCCCCGGGTGTCCACCGTGACACCGAACGGTTTGATGAGGCTGTCACCGCCCGGTGCGATGTTCCGGGCACGGACCGCGTCCCCGCGCGGGATCCTGGTCACGCTTCTGCCGCCGCAGTTGGCGACCCAGATGTTCCCCTCCCGGTCCGAGATGATCCCCTGAGGCTGGACGATGTCGCCGAAGCGCCAGCCCTGGCGCGGCGAAAGGGGCCGTCCCCCAGGCGTGAACTGCGAGACGCTGCGGTAGAGAAGACTGGCGTCGAGCGGACAGCCGGTGCCCTGGAAGCCGAAGTTGGCGGCCCACACCCGCCCCTTGGGGTCGATGGTGGTGCCGAAACCCACCCCGTACAGCCCGCCCCCCCGGTACGGGGCACCGGGGACGTCCTGGCCCGTCGGAGTGAGCCGGGACAGGATGCGGGAGCCGCACACGGACCTCCGGGGATCGGCGTCGAACGTGTAGTTGTTGCCGATCCAGGCCGTGCCCTCCGCATCGAACGCGACGCTCCCCGGACCGTCCAGCTCATGACCGTTGCCCACGTAGCGCAGGGCGATGGTCCAGGCGTCGGGCGCCTTGGCCAGCCGGGGCCGGTACGTGTCGCGGCCCTTTCCCAGAGCGAACAGCCCGGCGACGTGGTTGCCGGGGAGCCGGGCGATGTCCGCGACGGCCTGGAAGGTCTCCCGTGGCGCGGGTGCCCCGGGACGTCGGGCCAGGGCGAGGAGGCTCTCACAGGTCCGGCCCGCGGTGCAGCCGGACAGGATGTCGGCCAGCGTGTTGAAAGCGCGCAGGGTGGATGTCTGGTCGCCGTTCGGGGCGGTGGTGAGTACCTCGGCCGCCGACCCGTCGCCGATGTCCGCGAGGTTGTGCGAGACGGCCGCGGCGTTCTGAAGCCCGGGACGGCGGCCCGCCACCTCACCCCCCTGTGTGAACTGCGCCATCGCGAAGCCCGCCGCGACCGTGGTGCGCTCGTTGAGCACGACCTTGCCGTGACGCCGCCCGGTGCCGATCATCGCGACCAGCCGGACCGGCCGCACACGATGCCCGGTCCGGCTGGGCGGGCGGCCCGCTGGCCCCGAGTCCGCGGTCAGGTACAGCACGGCGGCCGGACTGTCCGGGGCGCGGTAGGACAGGGTGAAGCGGCCATGGGCGTCGCTGCGGGTGCGGGCCAGCGGGCGGGCGCCGGCCCCGGGGCGGTCCCCGGCCTGAAGCAGCGTCACCTGGGCGCCGGCGATGGGCCGCTCGGCGCTTCGCACGACCCCCCGTTGCTTCAGCGTCCCGGGCCCGGTCGGTGGGCCGCCGGCGGCTCCCGGTGAGACGGAGGCCGAGACCGAGAGGCTGGCCAGAACAGCGGTGAGCAGGGCGGCTCTGCGACGACGCACGGGAGTTGCCTTTCACGGGCAGGGACATGAAGCCGCCGGTGTCCTCTGCGGTCAGGTCGCAGCGACCGGGCGACGACTCACGGTCCCAGGCGACTGACGGGCATCCGGGGCAGGCGTCGCGGCGCGAAGGCGTGACGACCTGTTCAGGTGACGGGACGGGGCCAGACGGCGTCAGCATCGTGCGGACGGGCGCCACGCCGTCGGCGATGCGTGCTTCGCCGGCCCTGCTCGCGGTCCGGTGCCGCCGGCTCGGCGGGATCGGGCCCCGCGCCCCGAACGCCTGGGCGTAGGGTCACCGACATGCGACTGAGTACTGCGATCCTTCCCGTCGACCGCTGGCACGAGGGCGGCCGCGCGAAGTGGCGGCGCGCCGAGGAGCTCGGCTTCCACACCGCGTACACCTACGATCACCTGTCCTGGCGCAGCTTCCGCGACGGCCCGTGGTTCGGTGCCGTGCCGACCCTGACCGCCGCCGCGGGCGTCACCGACCGGATCCGCCTCGGCACCCTGGTCACCTCGCCGAACTTCCGGCACCCGGTGACCCTCGCGAAGGAACTGATCTCCCTGGACGACGTCTCCGGCGGCCGTGTGACCCTGGGGATCGGCGCGGGCGGCACCGGATTCGACGCCACCGCCCTCGGCCAGGAGCCGTGGACGCCGCGGGAGCGCGCAGACCGGTTCGCCGAGTTCGTGCCACTGCTCGACCGGCTGCTCACCGAGGACTCCGTGACGTACGAGGGCCGGTTCTACTCGACGGTGGAGGCGCGCAACATCCCCGGCTGCGTGCAACGGCCCCGGCTGCCCTTCGCCGTGGCCGCCACCGGCCCGCGCGGGCTGCGGCTCGCCGCGCGGTACGGGCAGGCGTGGGTGACCACCGGGGACCCGAAGCTGTACGAGAACGGCACGCCGGAGGAGTCCGTCGCCGCACTGCGCGGGCAGGTGGCGAAGCTGGCCGACGCCTGCGCGGAGGCCGGCCGGGACGTGTCCGAGCTGGACAAGGTACTGCTCACCGGCTTCACCCCGGACCGCGGCAGGCCGCTGGAGTCGCTGGACGCCTTCGTGGACTTCGCGGGCCGGCACCGGGAGCTGGGCTTCACCGAGATCGTGCTCCACTGGCCGATCCCGGACTCCGACTTCGCCGCGGACGACAAGGTCTTCGAGCGGATCGCCATGGAAGGGCTCGCCCAACTCGCCTGAGCCGGCGGTGCGGACGTCGTCCGTCGGCCGGCCGCGGTGTGTCGGTGGACTCATCTGTGCGGACTCCCGCACGTGCGTGCGGGCATATGCGCCAGAATGGCCGCGTGACCTCAGCGACCAGACAGCCCGGGACCCCGGCCGCCGCCTTCCGGCCGCGGCTGATCGCCACCGACCTCGACGGCACTCTTCTGCGCGACGACAAGTCGGTCTCCCCGAGGACGGTCGCCGCGCTGGCCGCCGCGGAGGAGGCCGGCATCGAGGTCTTCTTCGTCACCGGCCGGCCGGCCCGCTGGATGGACGTGGTCAGCGAGCATGTGCACGGCCACGGCCTGGCGATCTGCGGCAACGGCGCCGCCGTGGTCGACCTGCACGGCGGCCCCGGCACCCACCGGTTCGTGAAGGTGCGGGAGCTGGCCCGCGGGAACGCGCTGGACGCCGTGCGGCTGCTGCGCGACGCGGTCCCCGGCACGGTGTTCGCGGTCGAGCAGACCTACGGCTTCCACCAGGAGCCCGCCTATCCCAAGCTGCACATGGAGACGCCGGACAACCTGCTGCCCGCGGAGGCCCTCCTCGCGGCCGACGGCCCGGACGCCGACCAGCCGGTGCTCAAGATCCTCGCCTACCACCCCGAGCTCGACCCGGACTCCTTCCTCACCCTGGCCCGGCCGGCGGTCGGCGAGCGCGCGAACGTCACCCGCTCCAGCCCCAGCGCCCTGCTGGAACTCAGCGGCCCCGGGGTCTCCAAGGCCAGCACCCTCGCGCTGTGCTGCGCCGAGCGCGGCATCTCGCACGAGGAGGTCGTCGCCTTCGGTGACATGCCCAATGACGTCGAGATGCTGACCTGGGCGGCCCGGTCGTACGCCATGGGCAACGCCCACCCGGACGTCATAGCCGCCGCCTCGGGCCGTACGGTCGCCAACAACGAGGACGGCGTGGCGATCGTCATCGAGCGGATGCTCGCCGCACAGGACTGACGCCTCTCCCGCTCGGTCCGCCGTACTGGTACGGCGCGCCCCTCAGCGCGCCGCGACCAGCGACTCCGCGACCGCCTCCCGCCGTGCCATCGCCCGCAGCGGCCCGGCCGCGGCGGCCAGTTCCGCGTACGGTCCCCGCTGCACCACCCGCCCCTCGTCGAGCACGACCACCTCGTCCACCGTGTCGAGTCCCGCCAGCCGGTGGGTGATCAGCAGCGTGGTACGGCCCTCGGTGGCGGCCAGCAGGTCCGCGGTGAGCGCGTCGGCCGTGGGCAGGTCCAGATGCTCGGCGGGCTCGTCCAGGACGAGCACCGGGAAGTCGGCCAGCAGCGCGCGGGCCAGGGCGAGGCGCTGCCGCTGCCCGCCGGACAGCCGTGCGCCGTGCTCACCGACGAGCGTGTCCAGCCCGTCGGGCAGGCCGTCCACCCAGTCCAGCAGTCGAACCCGGGACAGCGCGTCCCGCAGGCCGGCCTCGTCGGCGTCCTTACGGGCGAGCAGCAGGTTCTCGCGCACCGTGCTGTCGAAGAGGTGGGCGTCCTGGGCGCACAGTCCGACCAGCCGCCGCACGTCGTCACCGTGGAGGGCGTAGGCGTCCACACCGGCCAGCGTGTACGAGCCCGCCCCGGCGTCGAGGAACCGCAGCAGCACCTGGGCGAGGGTCGTCTTGCCGGAGCCGGACGCACCGACCACGGCGACCCGCCGCCCGCGCTCCAGGGTGAGGTCCAGCCCGGCCAGGGCGTCGCGACGCTGACCGGGGTGGCGGGTGGTCAGGTCGCGGACCACGAGAGGGAAGGGAGAGGCGGGCGCCGGCCGCGGCCGCTCCGGCTCGGCGACGGGCTCCGGGGCGTCGAGCACCTCGAACACCCGCTCCGCGCTCCGGCGCACCCGCTGGCGGTGACGCACGGCGAGCGGGAGCCCCAGTACGGCCTCGAAGGCGGCCAGCGGGGTGAGCACCACCACGGCCATGGCCACGCCGCCGAGCCGGCCCGCGGCCACCGCCTGGGCGCCCAGCAACGCGGTCGCGGTGACGGTCAGGCCGCAGACCAGTGCGGTGAGCCCGTCACCGAGGGCGGTGGCGGTGGCGCCGCGCGCGGCGATCCGGGTGAGTGTGCCGTCGGCCCGCCGGGCCGCCGCGGTACGGGCCGGCAGGGCGCCCGCGACGGTCAGCTCGGCGGTGCCGGTCAGCAGGTCGGTCACCCGGGTCGCGAGTACCCCGCGAGCGGGCGCGAGTCGCCGTTCGGCGCGCCGGGCCGCGGCCGCGGTGACCATGGGCACACCGGCGCCGGCCACGAGGAGGCCGACGGCGAGGGCGGCCCCGGCCTCGGGCAGCAGCCAGGCCGTGAAGGCGACGGAGCCGATGGAGACGGCGGTCGCCACCCCGGCCGGCAGCAGCCAGCGCAGCCAGTAGTCCTGGAACGTGTCGACGTCGGCGACCAGCCGGGTGAGCAGATCGCCGCGGCGGGCCGTCCGCAGCCCGGCGGGCGCCAGCCGCTCCAGGCGCCGGTACACCGCGACCCGGGTGTCGGCCAGCATCCGCAGCACGGCGTCGTGCGAAACGAGCCGCTCGGCGTAGCGGAAGACGGCCCGCCCGATCCCGAACGCCCGGGTCGCGGTCACGGCCACCATCAGGTACAGCACCGGCGGATGCTGCGCGGCCCGTGAGATGAGCCAGCCGGAGGTGGCCATCAGCCCGACCGCGCTGCCCAGTGCCAGGCTGCCGAGCAGCAGCGCCAGCAGCAGCCGGCCGCGCCGGGGACCCGCCAGGGCCCGTACCCGGGCGGCTGCCCGGCCGCGAGCGGCCGGGACCCCGGTCTCCGGCGCCGATACGGCGTCGGCAGGGCCGCCCGCCCCGCCCGACCACCTCGCGGGGCCGGCGGTGCCGGTGGCCGTACCGGTGGTGGCGGGTGTCTCGGCCGGGGTGGCGCCGACGGCGGGCGTCGCGTCGGCGGTCGCCGCGGCGGGGTCCAGCCGGACCACGCGGTCCGCCACCTCCAGCAGCGCCGGCCGGTGCACCACCAGCAGCACGGTGCGGCCGACCGCCAGACGGCGCACCGCCGCGACGACATCGGCCTCGGTCGCCCCGTCCAGCGCCGCTGTCGGCTCGTCCAGCAGCAGAACGGGCCGGTCGGCGAGGAAGGCACGGGCCAGGGCGAGCCGCTGGCGCTGACCGGCGGACAGTCCCGCCCCGTCCTCGCCGAGCCGCGTCCCGATGCCCTCGGGCAGCGCGTCCACGAACTCCAGCGCGCCCGCGTCCCGCAGCGCCCGGCGCACATCGGCCTCGTCCGCGTCGGGGCGGGCCAGCCGCACGTTCTCCGCGATGGTCCCGGCGTACAGATGCGGCCGCTGCGGCACCCACGCGATCCGCGCGTGCCACTCCTCGAGGTCGGTGTCGGCGAGGTCGGTCCCACCGACGCGCACCCGGCCCCCGGTGGGCCGGACGAAGCCCAGCAGCACGTTCAGCAGGCTCGACTTGCCCGCGCCACTCGGCCCGACCAGGGCCACGGTCTCACCGGGCTCTACGGTGAAGGACACATCCGTCAGGGCGTCCGCCGAGCGCTGGGGGTACCGGACCGTCACCGCGTCGAAGGCGATGGCGCCCGGCCGCACCGGGGCGGTGCCGGATGCCGGCACCGGTGTCTCCAGCACGGCGAAGATCTCCTCCGCCGCGGCCAGCCCCTCCGCCGCCGCGTGGTACTGCGCCCCCACCTGGCGCAGCGGCAGATACGCCTCGGGGGCCAGTACCAGGATGACCAGCCCGGTGTACAGATCCATGTCGCCGTGGACGAGGCGCATGCCGATCGTCACGGCGACCAGCGCGACCGAGAGCGTGGCCAGCAACTCCAGGGCGAACGAGGAGAGGAAGGCGATCCGCAGGGTCCGCATGGTGGCCTGGCGGTACTCACCGGTGATCCGCCGGATGGACTCGGCCTGGGCCTTGGCCCGGCCGAACACCTTCAGCGTGGGCAGCCCCGCGACCACGTCCAGGAAGTGGCCGGACAGCCGGGACAGCAGCCGCCACTGCCGGTCCATCCGGGACTGGGTGGCCCAGCCGATCAGCATCATGAAGAGGGGGATGAGCGGCAGCGTGCCGACGATGATCGCCGCCGACACCCAGTCCTCGGTGACGATGCGCGCCAGCACGGCCACCGGGACGACCACCGCGAGACCCAGTTGCGGAAGGTAGCGGGAGAAGTAGTCGTCGAGGGCATCGACTCCGCGCGTGGCCAGGGTGACCAGCGAGCCGGTCCGCTGCCCGCCGAGCAGGCCGGGACCCAACCGGACCGCGCGGTCCAGAACACGTCCACGCAGCTCCGACTTCACGGCCGCGCCGGTCCGGTGCGCCGCGAGCTCGGTCAGCCAGGCGACGATCGACCTGCCCACGGCCACCGCGGCCAACAGCAGCAGGGGAGTACGGAGTTCGGCGACCGTCTGGCCGCGCTGGAACGCCCCGGTGACCAGCTCGGCGATGAGCATCGCCTGCGCGACGACCAGCCCGGCCCCGACGGCTCCGAGGGCGACGACCGCCACCAGGAAGAGCCGGGTGGCGCGGGCGTAGCGCAGCAGGCGCGGATCGATCGGTTTCACGTGAAACATGCCCTTCCGTCCGGAGGGTGTGCTTCATGTGAAGCACACCCTCGACGGGTCTCAGTGCGCGGCGTCGGCGATGTGCTGCGTGCCGATCCGCTTGCGGAACACCCAGTAGGTCCACCCCTGGTAGAGCAGCACGAGCGGAGTGGCGACGGCCGCGCACCACGTCATGATCTTCAAGGTGTACGGGCTGGACGAGGCGTTGGTGACCGTGAGGCTCCAGTCGCCCTCGAGCGTGGACGGCATGACGTTCGGGAAGAGCGACAGGAAGAGCATCGCCACGGCCGCCACGATCGTCAGGCCGGACCACGCGAACGACCATCCCTCACGCCCCGCCTGGTTGGCCACCAGCGCGGCGACCAGCGCGGCGACCGCCACGACCAGCGCCACCAGGCTCTTGCCGTCACCGCTGTGGGCCTGCGTCCACAGCAGGAAGGCGAGGGCCACGACGGCGGCGACGAGCCCGACCTTCAGCGCCAGCTTCCGCGCCCGCACCCGGATGTCGCCCACGGTCTTCAGCGCGGTGAACACCGCCCCGTGGAAGGTGAACAGCGTCAGCGTGACCAGGCCGCCGAGCAGGGCGTAGGGGTTGAGCAGGTCCAGAAGGCCGCCGACGTACTCGAAGTTCCGGTCGATCTTCACGCCTCGCACGATGTTCCCGAAGGCCACGCCCCACAGGAACGCCGGGACGAGAGAGGTCCAGAAGATGGCCGTCTCCCAGTTGCGCTGCCAGTTCTCCTCGGGTCGCTTGGCCCGGTACTCGAAGGCGACACCCCGGACGATCAGGCAGACCAGGATGACGAGCAGCGGCAGGTAGAAACCCGAGAAGAGGGTGGCGTACCACTCCGGGAAGGCGGCGAAGGTCGCGCCGCCCGCCGTGAGCAGCCACACCTCGTTGCCGTCCCAGACGGGCCCGATGGTGTTGATGAGCACCCGGCGTTCGGGGCGGTCGCGGGCCAGCAGCTTGGTGAGGATGCCCACCCCGAAGTCGAAGCCCTCCAGGAAGAAGTAGCCGGTCCACAGGACGGCGATCAGGACGAACCAGACGTCGTGAAGTTCCATGACTGTCCCCTCGGCCTAGTACGAGAAGGCCATCGGCTTGTCGGCGTCACGGGTGTCGCCGCCGATCTTCGTGGGCGGGTTGAGGTCGGCCTCGGTCAGCTCGGGCGGGCCGGCCTTGACGTACTTGGCGAGCAGCTTGACCTCGACGACGGCCAGGACCGCGTACAGCGCGGTGAAGACGAGCATCGAGGTGAGGACCTCGCCCTGGGAGACACCGGGGGAGACCGCGTCGCGGGTCTGCAGGACGCCGTAGACGGCCCACGGCTGCCGGCCCATCTCGGTGAAGATCCAGCCCCAGGAGTTGGCGATCAGCGGGAAGGCCAGGGTCCAGATGGCGACGCGCCAGAACCAGGGGGTCAGCTTCGGGCCGAGTGGCCGGTTCCGGAACAGGACCAGATGGGGAGCCTCGTCCTCGCCCACCCGCAGGTGCTGCGGCAGCATGAACCTCTTGCGGGTCAGCCACAGCCCGGCGAGGCCGATGGCGAAGGAGGCCATGCCGAAGCCGATCATCCAGCGGAAGCCCCAGAACGCGACCGGGATGTTGGGCCGGTAGCCGCCGGGCCCGAACTTCTGCTGCTCCATCTTGTCGACGTCGTTGATGCCGGGCACGTAGGAGGTGAAGTCGTCATTGGCGAGGAACGACAGCAGGCCCGGGATCTCGACGGCCACGCTGTTGTGCCCCTTCTCCACGTCGCCGTAGGCGAAGACGGAGAACGGCGCCGGTGCCTGCCCGTCCCAGAGCGCTTCGGCGGCCGCCATCTTCATCGGCTGCTGCTTGAACATGACCTTGCCGAGGACATCACCGCTGACCGCGGTGAGCAGTCCGGCGATGACCACGGTGATCAGACCGAGCCGCAGCGAGGTCTTCATCTCGCGGACGTGCCTCTTGCGGGCCAGGTGGTAGGCGGCGATGCCCACCATGAACGCGCCCCCGGTCAGGAAGGCCGCGGACAGGGTGTGGAAGGCCTGGCTGAGCGCGGTGTTCTGGGTCAGCACGGCCCAGAAGTCGGTGAGCTCGGCCCGCCCCCGCACCTTGTCGATCCTGTAGCCCACGGGGTGCTGCATCCAGGAGTTGGCCGCGAGGATGAAGTACGCCGACAGGATCGTGCCGATCGACACCAGCCAGATGCAGGCCAGGTGGATCCGCTTGGGCAGCTTGTCCCAGCCGAAGATCCACAGGCCGATGAACGTGGACTCGAAGAAGAAGGCGATCAGGGCCTCGAAGGCGAGCGGAGCACCGAAGATGTCACCGACGAAGCGCGAGTAGTCCGACCAGTTCATGCCGAACTGGAACTCCTGCACGATGCCGGTGACCACACCCATCGCGATGTTGATCAGGAAGAGCTTGCCCCAGAACTTCGTCGCCCTGAGGTACTTCTCCTTCTCCGTGCGCACCCAAGCCGTCTGCAGCCCGGCCGTGAGGGCGGCCAGGGAGATGGTCAGGGGGACGAACAGAAAGTGGTAGACGGTGGTGATGCCGAACTGCCAGCGCGCCAACGTCTCCGGCGCCAGAGCCAGGTCCACGTCGTCACTCTCCTTACTACGCCGTGGTACAGCGGCGGTTTGCTCCCTGCATCACGCACATAAGGCGCAATCGGGACGCGCTTGTGAACGCGTTCACATTCACAAGCCATTATGACGCACTGGTATTCGGTCACCGCAAGGGGGTACCCCTCGGGCTCCCCGGGACAGAACGGTTCAACGGGAAGGGCCCCGCACCTGGCGGGGCCCCGTCCACGCCGCGGCCCTCCGGCCGCGGCGGCCTGCTCTCAGCCCTCCTTGCGGAACGCCTCCGCGACCTTCAGGAGGATGTCGTTCGCCTCGGTCTCCCCGACCGTCACCCGCACGCCCTCGCCCGGGAACGGCCGGACCACCACTCCGTGCTCCTCGCAGGCCGCGGCAAACGCCACCGTGCGCTCCCCCAGCCGCAGCCACACGAAGTTGGCCTGGGTCTCCGGCACCGTCCAGCCCTGGGAGCGCAGCCCTTCGACCACGCGGTTGCGCTCGCACACCAGCGAGCCGACCCGGCCCAGCAGCTCGTCCTCGGCCCGCAGCGACGCGACCGCCGCCTCCTGCGCGAGCTGGCTGACACCGAAGGGCACCGCCGTCTTGCGCAGCGCCGCCGCCACGGGCTCGTGGGCGATCGCGAAACCGACGCGCAGCCCGGCGAGGCCGTAGGCCTTGGAGAAGGTACGCAGCACGCAGACGTTGGGCCGATCCCGGTACAGCTCGACGCCGTCGGGCACCTCGGGGTCGCGGATGAACTCGCGGTAGGCCTCGTCCAGGACCACCAGCACGTCCTTGGGCACCCGGTCGAGGAACCGTTCCAGCTCGGCCCGCCGCACCACCGTGCCGGTCGGGTTGTTGGGGTTGCAGACGAAGATCAGCCGCGTCCGCCCGGTGATCGCGTCGGCCATGGCGTCCAGGTCGTGGACGTCGCCGGGGGTGAGCGGCACCTGGACCGAGCGTGCCCCGCTGACCTGGGTGATGATCGGGTACGCCTCGAAGGAGCGCCAGGCGTACATCACCTCGTCACCGGGCCCGCTGGTCGCCTGGACGAGCTGCTGGGCGACGCCGACCGAGCCGGTGCCGGTGGCGAGGTGGGCGAGCGGGACGGCGAACCGCTCCGACAGCTCCTCCATCAGCCCGCTGCAGGCCATGTCGGGGTAGCGGTTGAAGTTGCGGGCGGCCGCGGTCACGCTCTCCATCACGCCGGGGAGCGGGGGATACGGGTTCTCGTTGGAGGACAGCTTGTAGGCGACCGGCCCGCCGGCCGCGGCCGGCCTGCCCGGCTTGTAGGTGGGGATACCCTCCAGCTCGGCGCGCAGCTTGGGGCTCGTCTCGCTCACCGCAGTCCTCCTCGCGACCACCGGCGGCCCGTCGACGCCGCCGGCTTCCAATGCTCCACACCCTATGAGGATTCGGCCCCGCTGCGTACAGGTGGGGACGACGGGAGTCCAGCCTCTTCCGTAGCACAGGCATCAGGGGCATCACCGTACGAAGGAGTGCGTACCAGGGGGCGCCCCATACATATATCTACGCGCCGGTGGCTCACGCCCTGGCGCGCATCACCCGTGAAGGTGAGTTGAGACCTCTTCGAGACATCGGCGCCTTGGCAGGCCCACACCCTTCGGCAGGCCACGTCCTATCACTGAAACGTCCAACTACCTTGCTTTCCAAGGCCGTTAGATGCTTTCGGCCATGCAGAAACGTGCCTGTCAATGCATGCATATGCGTCCGCACTACCCCACCGCATGAGCCCTACTATCGGCTCGCCATGACAGCAGCAGGGAAGCACCAGGTGAGCCGCGCGGAAACCTCACGTCGAGGCAGCCGGCCGGGCCGGGCGGGCATCAGAGACGTGGCCGCCGCCGCCGGAGTCTCCATCACGACCGTGTCCGACGCCCTCAACGGCAAGGGCCGGCTCCCGGACGCCACCCGGCGCCACGTCCGCGAGGTCGCCGACCGACTGGGGTACCGCCCCTCGGCCGCCGCCCGCACCCTCCGTACCGGCAAGTCGGGCCTGATCGGCCTGACCGTGACGACGTACGGGGATGAACCTTTCACCTTCACCGAGTTCGCCTACTTCGCCGAGATGGCCCGGGCCGCCACCTCCGCCGCGCTCGCCCGCGGCTACGCCCTGGTCATCCTGCCCGCGACCTCCCGCCACGACGTGTGGTCCAACGTCGCCCTGGACGGCACGGTCGTCATCGACCCCTCCGACCAGGACCCGGTGGTCAGCGAGCTGGTCCGGCAGGGGCTGCCGGTCGTGTCCGACGGCCGCCCGGCCGGCTCGCTCCCGGTCACCGCCTGGGTCGACAACGACCACGAGGCCGCCGTCCTCGGCATCCTCGACCACCTCGCCGACGCCGGCGCCCGCCGCATCGGCCTGCTCACCGGCACCACGACGGACACCTACACCCATCTGTCCACCACCGCCTACCTGCGCTGGTGCAAGCGGGTGGGCCAGGACCCGGTCTACGAGGCCTACCCCGCGCACGACCCCTGCGCGGGCACCGTCGCGGCCGACCGGCTGCTCGCCCGGCCCGACCGGCCCGACGCCGTGTACGGCCTCTTCGACCCCAACGGCACCGATCTCCTCGCCGCCGCCCGCCGCTACGGCCTGCGCGTCCCCGACGACCTGCTGCTGGTGTGCTGCAGCGAGTCCGCGGTCTACGCCAACACCGAGCCGCCCATCACCACGCTCTCCCTGAAGCCGCGCCGGATCGGGACCGCCGTCGTGCAACTCCTCATCGACGCCATCGAGGGCGTCGAGTCGGACCACCCCGTGGAACAGGTGATACCGACCGAGCTGATCGTGCGCACCTCGTCCCAGCGGCGCCCTCCGCGCACGACGATCAGCCCGCCGAGGACCCCGGAGAGGGGGTAGCGGACGGGCCGCCGCCCGCACGGTGACCGAAGAGCGCGCGGTGACCGCCGGGCAGCGGGGCTCGAGGGGCCACGACCGGGGCGCGAGGGGCCACGACGGCGGGGCCGGCGCCGCAGCACCCGCCCGGCCCGCCTCCCGCAGCGCCGTCCGCCACGGTCCGGGGCCACCGGCGAGTGCGCCGTAGGGCCCGCCCGCCGCCGGTCAACCGGTCGAAACAGCGCTCAAACGGGATGAAAGCCGCGATGAACTGGAGTCTCGCTCCGATTCACCACCCCTGGGTCATCACACGGAACGACGCGCATTCCTATGATGGGCCCACGACACCGCGGGCCGCTGCGACCAGGCAGTCCGAAGCGGTGCAGCTGCGGCGTGATGGTGGAGGGGTCTGATGACTCAGGGGGCCGGTCGGGGACCCGAGGTGGAGCGGACGGCGACGTTGCGCGACTTCCGGGTGCCCGCGTACGTCAACGAGACCGGTCCGTACACCCGAACCCACCCCGGTGACACCGTGCCACCCATGGACGAGGCCTACCCCGAGGGCTACACACCCACCCAGCGCGACCTTCCCGTCATCAAGCGCGGCGACACGCTGCAGGTGACCGTCGAGCCGGCCCCCGCGGACCCGCAGCCGGCCGCCGGCCCGGGCCCGCTGTACGTCGTCGGTGACGTCCACGGCTACCTGGACGAACTGCTCTCCGCCCTGCGGGAGAAGGGGCTGGTCGACGCCGACGGGCAGTGGAGCGCGGGCACCGCCCGGCTGTGGTTCCTCGGTGACTTCACCGACCGCGGCCCCGACGGCATCGGGGTCATCGACCTGGTCATGCGGCTGAGCGCCGAGGCGGCCGCGGCCGGCGGCTACTGCAAGGCCCTCATGGGCAACCACGAGCTGCTGCTGCTCGGCGCGAAGCGGTTCGGCGACACCCCGGTCCACTCCGGCGCGGGCACCGCCACCTTCCAGGCGGCCTGGCTGCTCAACGGCGGGCAGAAGACCGACATGGACCGCCTCCAGGACCACCACCTGCAGTGGATGTCCCGCCTCGACGCCGTGGAGGAGGTCGACGGGCATCTGCTCATCCACTCCGACACCACCGCCTACCTCGACTACGGCGACTCGATCGAGGCGGTCAACGACACCGTCCGCGAGACCATCACCCGCAACGACGCGGACGAGGTCTGGGACCTGTTCCGCAAGTTCACCAAGCGGTTCTCCTTCCGTGACGAGGGCGGCGCGGAAGCCGTGCGCTCCCTGCTGGACACGTACGGCGGCACCCGCGTCGTGCACGGTCACAGCCCCATCCCCTACCTGCTCGGCGAAGTGGGATCCGAGGACTCCGAGGAGGACGACGGCCCCTCGGTGGAGGGACCGCACATCTACGCCGACGGGCTCGCCATCGCCATGGACGGCGGCGTGACCATGGCCGGCAAGCTGCTGGTCCAGCAACTGCCCCTGAGCGGCTGAGCGTTCGCCGGGCTGATCGAGTCCGACCGGATCCACCCGGGTCGGCACCCAATTTCCGGCAACCCCCTGTCACCGCGTGGCGTCGCGGCTCTACCATCGGCTTATCCGTAGCAGGCTCCCCTCCGTTTCTGCCCGACGGCTCGCCGGCGTGCGAGCCCCAAGCCCTACGGAGCATCGGGGGATGCACATGAACAGCGTTCCGCAGCACCTGCTGAGCGAGGACCGCCAGGAATTCGAGCGGGTCCTCGATGAGGCGCTGCGCTCCGCACCCCAGCGACCCGAACTGGCCGCTGTCGGACAACGGCTCAACCCGGAACAACTGCGCACCATGGCGCTCAACGCCACCGCGCTGATCACGGCGGCCGCGGCGGCCGAGTACCAGCACTACGTGAAGGTCCGTGAGGAAGTGCGCCGCCCTGCGCCGTCCATCGGCTCGGCCCCCGGCGACAGCGGCTCGGAGGGGCCGGGCGCGAACCCCGTGGGCCTCGCCACCGCCCTCGGCGAGGCCGCCGAGACCACCGGCGCGGGCGCCGTCGCCGTGATCGCGGTACTGGCTCCCGTCCTCGCCGGGACCGCCGCGGCGATCTTCCTGCTCGTCGGATACATCCTGAGGATGCTGGCCCCCGGGCAGGCCTTCGCCCGGACCATGCTCACCGCCGGCTGGGTGTTCGGCGCCGTGACCGCCGCCGCGATCCTGGTCGCCGGTGCCGGGCTGCTGCTCACCGCCCTGCGCAACAGCGCCGCGGCGGAGGCCGGAGCGCATCACGCGGCCGACGCGGAGGTGGCCAGGGCCAGAGAGGCCTGGCGGGAGGCCCTGCTGGAACGCGGCGTCCTGCCGTTCCTGCGGGACGCGCTGGCCCAGCCCGGCGCGGCCCCAGTGCGCCCCACGGCTCCGTCGGCCCCGACAAGCCGCATGCCGCGCCTCGGCTACGGCCGCCCCGGCTTCAGCAGCCCGGACGACGGCTCCGTCTCCGACCGTCCGAGCTTCAGCAGCCCCGACTACACCAGCCCCGAGTTCGGCGGCCCCGAACACCTGCCGGAATAGCCGGCCCGCGCCCCTGCGTGCCGAACGCCCGCCGGCTCCCGCCGAACGCCCGCCGGCACGGTGGCGGCCGGCCGCCACCGTGCCGGCGGGCGGGCACGGTGGCGATCCCACCGCGTCATCCGAGCAGCCGGGGCCCGGCACGCCCCGGAGCCCGGTGCCCGGAGCCCGGTGCCCGGCGCGGCGGAATCAGTCGGCGATCGGCAGGTACACCCGGTTGCCCGACGCCGCGAACTCCTTCGACTTCTGGGCCATGCCCTCCTCGACCTCGGCCCGGGTGCCACCGTGTTCCCGGCGGATGTCCTGGGAGATCTTCATGCTGCAGAACTTCGGCCCGCACATGGAGCAGAAGTGTGCCGTCTTGGCGGGTTCGGCCGGCAGGGTCTCGTCGTGGAACTCCCGTGCCGTGTCCGGGTCCAGAGCCAGGTTGAACTGGTCCTCCCACCGGAACTCGAAGCGGGCGTCCGACAGCGCGTCGTCCCACTCCTGCGCGCCCGGGTGCCCCTTGGCGAGATCCGCCGCGTGAGCGGCGATCTTGTAGGTGATGACGCCGGTCTTGACGTCGTCGCGGTTGGGCAGGCCGAGATGCTCCTTGGGTGTGACGTAGCAGAGCATCGCCGTGCCCCACCAGGCGATCATCGCAGCGCCGATACCGGAGGTGATGTGGTCGTACGCCGGTGCGATGTCCGTGGTGAGCGGGCCGAGCGTATAGAACGGGGCCTCATCGCAGATCTCCTGCTGAAGATCGATGTTCTCCTTGATCTTGTGCATCGGTACGTGGCCCGGGCCCTCGATCATGGTCTGCACGTCGAAACGCCTGGCGATCCGGTTGAGCTCCCCGAGCGTGCGCAACTCCGCGAACTGCGCCTCGTCGTTGGCGTCCGCGATCGAGCCGGGCCGCAGACCGTCGCCCAGCGAGTACGTGACGTCGTAGGCGGCGAGGATCTCGCAGAGCTCCTCGAAGTTCTCGTACAGGAACGACTCCTTGTGGTGCGCCAGGCACCACGCGGCCATGATCGAGCCGCCCCGCGAGACGATGCCGGTCTTGCGGTTGGCGGTGAGCGGCACATACGGCAGGCGCACGCCTGCGTGGACGGTCATGTAGTCCACGCCCTGCTCGGCCTGCTCGATGACGGTGTCCTTGTAGATCTCCCAGGTCAGCTCCTCGGCCCTGCCGTCGACCTTCTCCAGCGCCTGGTAGAGCGGCACGGTACCGATGGGCACGGGGGAGTTGCGCAGCACCCACTCACGCGTGGTGTGGATGTTGCGGCCGGTGGAGAGGTCCATGACCGTGTCGGCGCCCCAGCGGGTCGCCCAGGTCATCTTCTCGACCTCCTCCTCGATCGAGGAGGTGACAGCGGAGTTGCCGATGTTGGCGTTGACCTTCACCAGGAAGCGCTTGCCGATGATCATCGGCTCGATCTCCGGGTGGTTGACGTTGGCCGGCAGCACCGCGCGGCCCGCCGCGATCTCCTCACGGACCACCTCGGGAGAGACGTTCTCCCGGATGGCCACGTACTCCATCTCGGGCGTGATCTCGCCCGCGCGTGCGTAGGCGAGCTGGGTGACGGCACGGCCGGCCCGGCCCCGGCGCGGCTGACGCGGGCGCCCGGGGAACACCGCGTCCAGGTTGCGCAGCCCGCCACGGGGCGAGGTGTGCTTGATCCCGTCGTCCTCCGGGCGGACGGGGCGGCCCGCGTACTCCTCGGTGTCGCCCCGGGCGACGATCCAGTTCTCCCGCAGCGGTGACAGCCCCCTGCGGACATCGGTGTCGACGAGTGGGTCGGTGTACGGGCCCGACGTGTCGTACAGCGTGACCGACTGTCCGTTGGTGAGATGCACCTGACGGACCGGCACGCACAGGTCGGGGCGGGAACCCTCGACGTACGCCTTGTGCCAGCCGATGGACTCTCCGGCCTCCTGGGACTTCTCGTCCCGAACGGAGGCAGGCGTGCGTGCGTCCTTGTTGGTCATGAGACCTACTCCCTACGCCGGCATTACCCGGTAACAGGTTCGGCGGTCGACGCAGCGGTTTCCGACTTCGGATGCCTCCCGGGAAAACACGTTCCACGTGAAACATCGCGTATGCGGAGGTCAGCGCCCTCTCAGCCCGGTGCTCCGAGCTCCCGCGTGTGCAAAGGTGCCTCCACGCTAGCGTCAACTCGGGCGCGGTGAACAGAGGGCCCCCTTCGTTCTTGCGATGATCGGGCGGTGACCACGACGGAGCAGCACCCTCACCCGCCCTCCGAGCCGACGCGCCAGGGCGGTTCGGAACCCGGCCACGGTCATCACCACGCACACGGCCACAGCCACAGCCATGGGCCCGCCGCGCCCGTCTCGAAGCATCTGCGGAAGGTCATCGCGGCGATCCTGGTCCCGTTCGCCGCGGCCGTCGTGGTCGGCCTGGTGATCCTGTGGCCCGGAGGAGCGCCGCCCCACGAGCGCACCGGTGTCGGCTTCGACCGACAGACGCAGCAGGCGACGGTCACCCACGTGGTCGAGCTGAGCTGCAAGTCGGTCACCGGATCGGGCGGTACGGCCGCGGGCGGCACCGCCGCTCCGGGAGACGGCTCGGGACAGCTCGCGCAGAAGGGCATCTGCAGGAAGGCGACGATCCGGGTCGACACCGGCGGGGACGAGGGTCGGACCTTCACCGAGATCGTCCAGCCCGACCAGTCACGGCAGTTGCACCAGGGCGAGAAGGTCGTGGTCGCGTACGAGCCGTCGGCGCCGAAGGAACTGCAGTACTCGGTGACCGATGTGAACCGGAAGGCCCCCATGGCGCTCCTCGCGGGCGTCTTCGCACTCGCCGTGGTGGTGGTGGGCCGGCTGCGCGGAGTCATGGCCCTGGTCGCGCTGGCCGTGAGCTTCCTGGTGCTGACGTTCTTCATCCTGCCCGCGATCCTGCAGGGCTCGAATCCGCTGCTGGTGGCCGTCGTCGGGGCGAGCGCCATCATGCTCATCGCGCTCTACATGTGCCACGGGCTGTCGGCGCGTACATCGGTCGCCGTGCTCGGCACCCTGGCCTCCCTGCTGCTGATCGGCGTTCTCGGTTCCGGGTTCATCGGCTGGGCCGCGCTGACCGGCAACACGGACGACAGCACGGGCCTGATCCACGGGCTGTTCCCGTCGATAGACATGAGCGGTCTGCTGCTGGCCGGGGTCATCATCGGTTCGCTGGGTGTCCTGGACGATGTGACGGTGACCCAGACGTCCGCGGTCTGGGAGCTGCACGAGGCGAATCCGACCATGGGCCGGCGCGACCTGTACCGGGCGGGCATCCGGATCGGCCGTGACCACATCGCCTCGGTCGTCAACACCCTTGTCCTCGCCTACGCCGGTGCCGCCCTGCCGCTGCTGCTGCTGTTCTCGATCGCGCAGAGCAGCGTGGGAACGGTGGCCAACAGCGAGCTGGTGGCCGAGGAGATCGTGCGCACGCTCGTGGGCTCGATCGGCCTGGTCGCCTCGGTCCCGGTCACCACCGCCCTCGCCGCCCTCGTGGTGTCGGCCGACCGTCCCGGGCCGGCGGCCGTCGCCGTGGACTCCGGGACGCGGCCCGTTCCGGCGCGCGGCGGCCGGGGACGGCGGCGGAAGCGCTGAGCGGGGGCATCCGCTCGGGACGCGTCGAAGAAGCGTTCCTGCGGTGCCCCGGGGCGGCCATGTGCGAGCACGCGGCGCCCCGCACGCCGCGAACACCCTCAGCCGGCGCTCTGCTCCTCGGCCAGAATGCGGTCCAGAGCCTCGTCGAGGTGGGCGTCGAAGTCGGCCAGCGCGCCCTCCTGACCGAGCGGCACCAGCTTGTCCGTGCGGTCGAGGAAGGCCACGAGCGGCGGCGTCGAGGAACGGAACAGGGCCTGGTCGCTGCCCACCTGAAGCCGGATCAGCACCTCGCCCAGCACCTCGGTGTCGGCGGGTGCGATGTGCACATCACCCTCCCCGCACGGCCGCCCGACCCCGTCGATCAGCAGCTCCCGGCCGAAAGCCCAGGTCACCGGGGCGTCACCGGGCAGATGAAAGGTGAGCCGCACGGCGTAGGGATCACAGGTCTCGTAGCGCAACTCCACCGGGATGCGGAAGGAGAGCTCCTCGGACACGAGAAAACTCATCATGACTTCTGCCTGTACGGATTCGCGCATCGCCTACCCCGTCATATGACGTCGACTGGCCGGGAATGATCCCCCTCGACTGTGCATCAAATCTTGCTCAACGTGCACAACAGATCACAAGGAGTGAGTTTTCAGATACTGATAGAGAACGACAGCGCGCCCAGGTGCCGCCCGATCCCGGCCTGCAGACGCAGGGCGGCGGGCAGCAGGTATTCGCTCTGATGTACGGGGAGTGAGATGGCCATCGTGGCCGCCGTCGTCCCGACCGTGATGGGGATCGCCGCGCAGACCGTCCCGAGCGCGTACTCCTGCCGCTCCACCACCGGCTCCATGCGCGGCGTCCTCGACAGCCGGCGCAGGAGGGCGTGGTTGTCCCGTACCGAGTACGGCGTGAGGGACCGCGCCGGATAGCGGCTCAGGTGGTCCCGACGGGCCTCCTCGTCGAGCTGGGAGAGCAGGCACTGCCCGATCGCGTGCGCGTGCCCGGTCTCGCGGAAGTCGGCCCACTCCTCGACGGCGGGTGTCTCCCGCGAGTCGGAGACGCACATGACCTCGATCTCGCCGGCCCGGTACAGGGCGTAGTAGACCGGAGCCCCGACGGATTCACGGCAGTACGCGAGGGCGTCGGCCACTGCGCTGCGACGTTTCTGCTGCGCTCCGCTGCTGCTCAGCCGCTCGGCCGCGTCACCGAGGAAGAACAGCCCCTTGTCGCGGCGCAGATAGCCCTCGTGCACCAGGGTGCGCAGGAGGTGATAGGCAGTGGGCAGGGCGAGGCCGGTCTCCCGGGCGAGCTGTTTGGCGGGGGCGCCGTACTGGTGGACCGCGACGGTCTCCAGCAGACGCATCGCCCGCTGGACGGAGCCGATGAGGGTCGCCGCCTGCGGTTGCTCCGGAAGCTCCGGCGGCCGCGCCCGCCCGGGGCCGGTCACGGGACGCGGTTGTCCCGGGACGGCGGCCGCACGCGCCCGCTGCACCTGGGGCACGCAGGACCGCGGTGGTGGAGCGGGAGGTGCGGGGGATCCTGCCGGTGTGGTGTCAACCTTGGCCAAGGGTCACTCCGGGAGCGCGAGGTGGGGCGGCCCGTGCGGTGGAACACGGGTGGGGATGTGTGCCGCGCGCGGGGCCCGGCCCCGCGTGGGTTCCGAACCTAACCGTCCGCCCTCGCGTGCGGACGGCCTGCCGGGAAACTTCCCCCGCCCGAGGGAACCGGCGGCTTCCGTTACCGGCCCCCGGCTCCCACGTCCCTCACCAGTCGCTGCGCGAGGAGGAGTTCGACATGAACTTGCGCACGATGTAGATCAGTCCGCCGACCAGGGCGACGAAGACCAGCGCCTTGAAGAGCAGGCCGATCACGAAGCCGATGACGGTCGCTATCAGGCTGCCGAACACGACCAGGGCGATGACCGGCACCGCGACCCACTTCACCCACCACGGCAGCCCCGCGAAGATCTCTCGCATTGCCCTCGTCCTTTGCGTTCCGTTGCGTCCACGACGTCCTGCGCTCTGTCCTGGACGCAGTCCCGATGTCTGCCATCGATGCTAGAGCCGCCGAGGGTGCCGCGGGCGCCTCGCATCCCTTGTCCTCCCCTGACCCGCCCCCTAGGGAACCCCGAGCCCGGTGCTCAGGCCTCGGGTGGAGAGAAGACGACCAGTACCCTCAGGTCCTCGCTGATGTGGTGGAACCTGTGGGCGACGCCCGCCGGCACGTACACCACGCTGCCCCGCGCCACCTGGGTGGTCTCCAGGCCGACCGTGATCGACGCGCGGCCGCTGACGACGAAGTACACCTCGTCCTGGTTGTGCGGCTTCTGCGGGTCGTGCTCGCCCGCGTCGAGGGCGTACAGGCCGACCGACATGTTCCGCTCCCGCAGGAACTGAAGGTAGGCCCCCTCGTTGGCGGCGCGCTCCGCCTCCAGTTCGTCCAGCCGGAATGCCTTCATCGCCGTTGTACCGCCCTCGCCCCTGCTCGGTCCTGATCCCGTCTGCCACGATCAGACACATGAAGAATTTCGTAGTCAAGACGATCGCCAACGCGGCCGCTCTCGCAATCGCCGTGTGGCTGCTCGACAAGATCACTCTCACGGGCGACAGCACGGGCAAGAAGGCCGGCACTCTGATCGTCGTCGCGCTGATCTTCGGCCTGGTCAACTTCCTGGTCAAGCCGATCGTGAAGGTGCTCACCTTCCCGCTGTTCCTGCTGACACTGGGGCTGATCACCCTGGTGGTCAACGCGCTGATGCTACTGCTGACGTCCTGGGTGTGCGGCAAGCTCGACCTGAGCTTCCACGTGGAGGGCTTCTGGACCGCCGTGCTCGGCGGGCTGATCATCTCCGTCGTCTCCTGGGCGCTGAACCTCGTCCTGCCCGACGAGGAGTGAGTTCGCCATGACCTACCGCGTCTGTTTCGTGTGCACCGGCAACATCTGCCGCTCCCCGATGGCCGAGTCCGTCTTCCGCGCGCGTGTGCAGGAGGCGGGACTCGAGGGCCGGGTGGAGATCGACAGCGCCGGCACCGGCGGCTGGCACGAGGGCGACGCCGCCGACCCGCGCACCGTCACGGTCCTCGACGAGCACGGCTACCGCAGCGAGCACGTGGCACGGCAGTTCCAGCCCGGCTGGTTCGCCCGCCTCGACCTGGTGGTCGCCCTGGACACCGGCCATCTCAAGGCCCTGCGCCGCCTCGCGCCCACCGAGGAGGACGCCCGCAAGGTCCGCCTGCTGCGCTCCTACACCCGCCCGGCGTCCGACCTGCGCGCCACGCCCGGCGCTCCCGAGGACACCTGCGCCGACCTCGACGTGCCGGACCCGTACTACGGGGGCGCGGACGGCTTCCAGGAGTGCCTTGAGATGGTGGAGAAGGCGAGCACCGGTCTGCTCGCCGCCGTACGGGAACAACTGGAGGGACGGATCGGATGAGCGGATCCACCGCGGGTGCCGATCGCACCGGGGACGGCACGCGTGCGGTACGAGCCGGGCTGCCCGAGCCGGTCAAGCACGAGCCGACGCTGCCGGGGCCCGTGTTCGCCGCGCACTTCCACCTGCCGGGTGAGGTGACGGGACCGTACTCCTACGGCCGTGACGACAACCCCACCTGGACCCACCTGGAGCGGGCCATCGGCGAGCTGGAGGCACCGGGGCGGGACGACGTCGGGACGCTGGTGTTCGCATCGGGCATGGCCGCCATCTCGGCGGTGCTGTTCTCCCAGCTCCGCGCGGGCGACGCGGTCGTCCTGCCCTCCGACGGCTATCAGGTGCTGCCACTGGTCCGCGCCCAGTTGGAGGCCTACGGCGTCGAGGTGCGCTCCGCGCCCACGGGTGGGGACGCCCAGCTCGACGTCCTCGACGGCGCGCGGCTGCTGTGGATCGAGTCGCCGTCGAACCCGGGGCTCGACGTGTGCGACATCCGGCGGCTGGTGGAGGCCGCGCACGCGCGGGGCGCCCTGGTCGCGGTCGACAACACGCTCGCCACCCCGCTCGGTCAGCGTCCGCTGGAGCTGGGTGCCGACTTCTCCGTGGCCAGCGGGACCAAGCAGCTGACCGGTCACGGAGACCTTCTGCTGGGCTACGTGACCGGGCGCGACGGTGAGGCGATGACCGCCGTACGCCGGTGGCGCAAGATCGTCGGGGCCGTCTCCGGGCCGATGGAGGCCTGGCTCGCCCACCGCTCCATCGCCACGCTGCACCTGCGGGTCGACCGGCAGAACGCCACCGCGCTCGCGGTCGCCGAGGCCCTGCGGCAGCGGCCGGAGATCTCCGGGCTGCGCTATCCGGGACTGCCCGACGACCCCTCGCACCAGGTCGCCTCGCGGCAGATGCGCCGCTACGGCTGCGTGGTCTCCTTCACACTGCCCACGCGCGCGCGGGCCGAGCGGTTCCTGGAGGTGCTGCACCTGGTCGAGGACGCGACGAGCTTCGGCGGGGTGCGGTCCACGGCCGAGCGCCGCCGGCGATGGGGCGGGGACGCGGTTCCCGAGGGCTTCATCCGCCTGTCCGTCGGCGCGGAGGATCCTGAGGACCTGGTGGCGGACGTGCTGCGCGCGCTCGACGCGTCGGCCGAGTGAGCCCGGCAGCGGCGGCGATCACCGTCGGCGGACGGTCCGAGCCTCCCCCCTCGTGGCTCGGACCGTCCTCGGTTCCGCGCGCGAAGAACCGCGCGAACAAGGCTAGTTGACTCTCTGTCAGTGTCCAATCACGGTAGCGACAGAGACCTATCGACTTATTTATAGTTGGGTCCTGCCCGGAGGGCCGGAAAAGGGCAGCGAAAGGGGAGGGGACGCCATGGACCTGGCCTTGCTGCGCACGTTCGTCACCGTGCACCGGGCCGGTTCCTTCACTCGCGCCGCGGCCCTGCTGGGTCTCTCCCAGCCGGCCGTCACCTCCCAGATCCGGACTCTGGAGCGGCAGCTCGGCCGTCCCTTGTTCCTGAGACAGGCCCGCGGGGTGACCCCGACGACCATCGGGGACGAACTCGCCCACAAGGCCGCACCGCACCTCGACGCCCTGGTCGAGATAGCCGAGGGCGCCCCGGACGACGGCTCCTCGTTACGGACGCTGCACCTCGTGGGCCCACCGGAGTTCACCGCCGAGCGCGCCCTTCCCGCCCTGACCCGATTGACCGGGGAGGACGGAAAGGGCTTCGCACTGCGCGCCTCCTTCGGCACCGCGGAGGAGGGACTGGAGGGACTGGCCGCCGGGCACCATGACCTGGCCATCAGCACCGCCCGACCGCGCGGCCCCCTGCTGACCGCGACCCCGCTCTGCGACGAGGAGCACGTACTGGTCGCCGCACCCCAGTGGGCCGAGCGGATCAGCCCTGGAACCCTCCGGCTCAAGGGACCGGTGCTCCTGGAGAACCTGCCCGTCGTGGAGGTCCACGAGTCCCTGCCGTTCGTCTCGCGCTACTGGGCCTCCGTCTTCGACTCCCGTCCGGCCGCCTCGGGCACCGTCGTCGTCCCCGATCTGCGCGCCGTGCTCTCCTGTGCGATCGCAGGCGCCGGACTCGCGGTCCTTCCCCGCTATCTGAGCGCCTCCGCCCTTGCCCGCGGCGAGATCACGGCACTGTACGAGCCCGCGGTGCCGCCCCTGCGCACCTACTTCCTGACCGCGCGCACCGGCTCCCTCGCCATGCCGCACATCGCCCGGGCGCACGAGTGGCTCCTGCGGGCCGCGAACGACTGGAGTTGAGGCAGTCGGCCCGACTTCACGGCTCGCACCCGAGCGATGGAGAGGACGGGATGTTTCACGTGGAACGAGCCGGGCCACATTTCCTCCATGACCGTCCGACCCGTGGTCAAGCGCACCGCCCGCGCCGTTCTGCTCGACGGTGACGACCTGATCCTGATCAAGCGCACCAAGCCCGGCGTCGATCCCTACTGGGTCACCCCCGGTGGCGGAGTGGAGGCCGCGGACCCGACCGTCGTCGACGCCCTGCACCGAGAGGTGTACGAGGAACTCGGCGCCAAGATCACCGACGTCGTGCCGTGCTTCGTGGACACCGTCGAGCACATCGGCGAGGACGGCGGCGCGACCGGCGTGAAGGTGCAGCACTTCTTCGTCTGCCGGCTGGAGTCCATGGACCCGTCGCTGCGCCACGGCCCCGAAGTGGATGAACCGCTGGGCGAGTACGAGATCGTCCGCATTCCCTTCACCCGGGTCGGCATCGCCTCCGTCCACCTCGTGCCGTTGTCCCTCCGGCACTACCTGGACGGCAATATCGAGGGCGTACGCGCCATGCACGCACCCGACCTCGGATAGGCCGCAGGGCACGTCCGAACGCGCCACCGCAGGCACGCGGCTGTGGCCCATCGGTGTTCCGCGTGAAACCCGAGCGCTTCGCTCGGGTCCCCCTGGTGAACGGGCCACGGCGTGACCGAAAGCCTCACGTCCCCATCGAAACAGGTGGACGCAGGGAGGGTCGGTCGGACAGCCTGACCTGCGTGCCGACTCCTTCACTCACCTCCTTGCCCATCCGGCGTCTGACACTCCACGATCTCGCCGCCTGTGCCGACCTGTCCGAGGACCGGGGGTGGCCACGTGAAGAACACAAGTGGGGCTTCCTCCTCACGGCCGGCACGGGCTACGGCATCGACGACCCCGACGGCGGCCTCGTCGCCGCATGCGTCGTCACCGAATACGGCTCCTGGAAGCGCTCGCCCCTCGGTGCCATCGGCATGGTCCTCGTGGCCGGACGCCATGCCCGCCAGGGGGTCGGACGCCGGCTGATGCGGCATGTCGTGTCACTCATGGACACCACCCCGCTGACCCTGTACGCCACGCCCTTCGGGCGCCCGCTCTACGAGGAGCTGGGCTTCAAGGTCACGGGCCGGTCAGAGATGCTGAGGGGGTACTTCGCACCCGGCGGACCGGAGTCCTGTGTCGCGACGCGGCCGGCCGTCGCCGAGGACCTGTCTTCCATCCTCCGGCTCGACGAGGAGGTCTTCGGCACCGACCGCACTCCCCTCGTCACCCGTCTCCCCTCCTTCGCCGACCAGCTTCGCGTGGCCGAGGAGGACGGCCGGATCATCGGCTACACGGCCGTGTGGCCCAACATGGACACCCATGTCGTCGGCCCGCTGATCGCGCGGGACACGGAGACGGCCAAGGCTCTCATCACCTCGCTCGCCGTCCACACGCGCCGCCCGCTGCGCACCGACATCGACATGCGGCACGAGGAGCTGCTGACCTGGGCCAAGGCACGTGGGCTGGCCCCCGTGACCGTCAATGCCGTCATGACCTACGGCATCACGGACCTGCCGGGGGACTGGCGGCGTCGGTTCGCGCCCCTGACGGTGGCCGCGGGCTGAGCGTCGGCCCCCGCGGTGGAGCGGGGACCGATGCCGCCGGGCGGCTGAGCCCGCAGCCGAGTGCCGCGACCGCCGCGGTGGCGACATCGTGGTCCTGTTCGGGCGTCCGCCGCCGACACCGATAGCGCCGATCAGCCGGCCGTCCCGGCGGACGGGCAGACCACCCGAAGCGGGCTCAGTGGTGCACCGGGGTCCGCTGCTCGGTGGGCACCGCCGAGGCGACCACCGTGCCCCGCGTTCCGTGGCGGCGCTCGAGGGTGGCCGAGAGCACGGCCACGGCCAGGGCGCTCGCGGCGAGGGCCGCACCGACCCAGTTGGGCGCTGTGTAGCCGAGGCCTGCCGTGATCACGAGGCCGCCGAGCCAGGCGGAGAGGGCGTTGCCCAGGTTGAAGGCACCGATGTTGACCGCCGACGCGAGCGTCGGGGCGCCGTGCGCCTGGTCGAGGACGCGCTTCTGCAGCGGCGGGACGGTCGCGAAGCCGAGGGCTCCGATCAGGGCGATGGTCGACGCGGCGGCGATCTTGTTGTGGGCCGTGAGCGTGAAGAGCGCGAGGACGACGGCCAGCGCGCCCAGGGAGACGTAGAGCATCGGCATCAGCGCGCGGTCGGCGAACTTGCCGCCGACGAGGTTGCCGCCGACCATGCCGAGGCCGAACAGCACCAGCAGCCAGGTGACCGAGCCGTCGGCGAAGCCCGCGACGTGCGTCATCATCGGCGCGATGTAGGTGATGGCCGCGAAGACCCCACCGAAGCCGAGGACGGTCATCGCCATGGCGAGCAGCACCTGGGCGTTCCTGAAGGCGCCCAACTCATGGCGCAGGTGGACGCCCTGCGGCCGCGGCAGGTCCGGCACCAGCCGCGCGATGCCCGCCAGACCGACGACGCCCAGGGCGGCGACGATGCCGAAGGTGGCGCGCCAGCCGACGTCCTGGCCGATCAGCGTCCCCAGCGGAACGCCCACGACATTGGCGACGGTCAGACCGGTGAACATCATGGCGATGGCTCCGGCCCTCTTGTCCGCGGCCACCAGTTCGGCCGCGACGACCGAGCCGATGCCGAAGAAGGCGCCATGGGCGAGGGACGCGATCACTCGTCCGATGAGCATGACCGTGAAGGCCGGAGCCGCCGCGGAGAGCAGGTTGCCGACGATGAAGAGCCCCATGAGGAGCATCAGCATCCGCTTGCGCGGCACCTTGGTGCCGAGCACGGTCATCAGCGGTGCGCCGATCACCACGCCGAGGGCGTATCCGGTCACGAGCAGGCCGGCCGTGGGGATGGACACCCCGAAGTCACCCGCGACCTCGGGCAGCAAGCCCATGATCACGAACTCGGTCGTGCCGATTCCGAAGGCCCCGATCGCGAGGGCCAGAAGCGCGAGAGGCATGTGGGGATACACCTTCCCAAATGATTGCAGGAGCACTTTGCACTCGCTCACAATAATTGCAGACGCGGGCTATATGCAAGCGCCGACTATTGCGACAGTGCTCTACCCTGGTTCCAGCCGCTCCGGGACGGAGGAAGACACCCATGACAGCGACGGACCCCGCGCTCACCGCACTCGCCCAGGGCTGGTGCGCCCTCTCCCTGCTGCACGGGAGGATCGAGGCGCACATCGAGCGCGCACTGCAGGCGAAGCACGACCTGAGCGTGCGCGAGTACTCCCTGCTCGACGTGCTCAGCCGCCAGCACGAGGGCGAGGGCGGCCATCTGCAGATGAAGCAGGTCGCCGACGCGGTCGTCCTCAGCCAGAGCGCCACCACACGACTGGTGACCCGCCTGGAGGACCGCGGTCTCCTGGAGCGCTACCTCTGCCCCACTGACCGTCGCGGCATCTACACCAACGTCACCGCGGCGGGGCTACGGCTGTTGGACGAGGCGCGCCCCACCAACGACGCCGCTCTTCGCGAAGCCCTGGACGAGGCGGCCAGGACTCCCGAACTGCTCCCGCTGGTAAAGGTCGTGGAGTCCCTGAACGTGCCCGCGTAGGGTGCCGGCATGGGAGATCTTGAGATACGCGGGGCGGCCGAATCCGACCTGCCCGCGATCGTGGCCATGCTCGCCGACGATCCACTCGGGTCCCGGCGCGAGTCGCCGGACGACCTGTCGCCGTACCTGACGGCCCTGGAGCGACTGACCGCGGACCGGAACCAGCGGATCGTCGTCGCGGTGCGTGAGACCCGTGTCGTCGGCACGCTCCAACTCACGATCGTTCCCGGCCTCTCCCGCAAGGGGGCCACCCGCTCGATCATCGAAGGCGTCCGCGTCCATGCCGACGAACGCGGCAGCGGTCTGGGATCACAGCTCATCCAGTGGGCTGTCGAGGAATCCGCGCGCCAGGGCTGCCACTTGGTGCAACTGACCTCCGACAACAGTCGCACGGAAGCCCACCGCTTCTATGAGCGCCTCGGTTTCACCGCCTCCCACGTCGGCTTCAAGCTGCAGCTGTGAAAAGGGCCGTTGGTGGGCGTTTCACGTGAAACGCCCACCAACGGCCGCGTCGTTCATTCAGTCCGCGATCCCTCGCCAGCCCGCCGGATCCACTCCGCCGGGCACCCCGGCACCCTCTTCGTAGGGCTGCCGCGTGAACACGAACGACCCGAGGTCCAGATGACTCACGGACCCGTCCGCGCGCCGCACGGCACGCAGGGCCTCTCCCGCGTAGTAGCCCTCCAGTCCGGTCCAGGTGCCGTCGCCGTTGGGCCGGAAGCGCGCGCGTCGCCCGGCGCCGGACATCGGCCCCAGGGAGACCAGGCCGTCCGCCGTCACCCGGAGGGCGAAGGCATGCGTTCCCCAGTACCACTGTCCCGCCAACTCCACCACGGCCGGGTCGACTTCACTCATCGGCCGCCAAGGTTCGGGAATCCGGGGCTCGGCGTCCGCGACGATGCCGACGAGGTCGGCGCCCACCGCTGACACCACCGGGCCGGACGTGCAGTTGGTGAGCACCACGGCGGCCACACCCTCCTCCACGCTGATGCTGAGGTTCGCGAGGAACCCCGGCAGCGAGCCGGAGTGCCCCACGATCAGCCGGCCCCCGTGCTGTTGGATCTGCATGCCGAGACCATAGGCGGCGCCGTCGACGACGTCCGAGGATTCCGCGGGGGCCGCCGGTGTGCGCATCTCCCGGACGGACTCCGCACTCAGAACCCGGTCGTCTCCCCCGGCCAGAAAGGCGGCGAAGCGCGCCAGATCGCCCGTGGTGGACCAGAGCTGCCCGGCCGGCGCCATCCGGCCCAGGTCCTCCAACGGCTCGGGCAGCAACACGTCGGCCCAGGGATGGACAGCCCAGCCGCCCGCGTGGGGCGCCCGCGGCTGCGCACTGGTACGGGTCAGCCCCAAGGGCTCCAGCACCTCCCTGCCGAGCACGTCCGTCCAGGCGGCACCGCGCAGTCGCTCGACCAGCGCGCCGAGCAGGGTGTAGCCGGGGTTGGAATAGTGGTGCCGCCGGCCCACGGGATGCAGCACCGGCCGCTCTCCCAGGACGTCGCCCAGTTCGGGACGCAGCGAACCCGGCGTCCGCTCCCACCAGGGCGCCGGCGACTCCGCCGCGAGACCACTGGTGTGCGCGAGCAGTTGGGCGATGGTCGCCTCCCCCGCGCCGGTGCCCGGCAGATGCTTCTCCAGCGGGTCGTTGAGGTCGATCATCCCCTCGTCGCGCAGCCGCAGCACCAGGACCGCGGTGAAGGTCTTGGTGATCGAGCCGATCCTGTACTGCACGTTCTCGTCCGGCGTGGACCCGTCGACCGCGGACCGCGCGCCGTGCCACACGGTCCGACCGTCCCGCACGACCGCGGCGACCAGCGAGGGTGTCCGCCCCTCGGTCTGGGCGAGGGCGATGCGGTGCAGCAACGCCCGCCGTGTGCCGGGGAGCAGTTCTTCCGGGGATGTCGTCATGCCCCCAGTTCAGCGGCTGTGCCGACGCACGTCGAGTCCATTTCGCCGGCCCCGCGGACCATGGCCGCACTCCGCGGGCACACGGTCAGGTCTGGGCCATGTCCACGAAGCGTGAGTAGTGGCCCTGGAAGGCGACCGTGATCGTCGCCGTGGGGCCGTTTCGGTGCTTGGCCACGATCAGGTCGGCCTCACCGGCGCGCGGGGACTCCTTCTCGTAGGCGTCCTCACGGTGCAGCAGGATGACCATGTCGGCGTCCTGCTCGATGGAGCCGGACTCACGCAGGTCGGAGACCATCGGCTTCTTGTCGGTGCGCTGCTCGGGGCCACGGTTCAGCTGGGAGAGCGCGATGACCGGGACCTCCAGCTCCTTGGCGAGCAGCTTGAGGTTCCGGGACATGTCCGAGACCTCCTGCTGACGGCTCTCGGCGCGCTTGGAACCGCCGGACTGCATCAGCTGGAGGTAGTCGATGACCACCAGCTTCAGGTCGTTGCGCTGCTTGAGCCGCCGGCACTTCGCGCGGATCTCCATCATGGACAGGTTCGGGGAGTCGTCGATGTAGAGCGGGGCGGCGGACACGTCCGGCATACGCCGGGCGAGCCGGGTCCAGTCCTCGTCCGTCATCGTGCCGGACCGCATGTGGTGCAGGGCCACGCGGGCCTCCGCCGACAGCAGGCGCATCGCGATCTCGTTGCGTCCCATCTCGAGAGAGAAGATGACGCTGGGGAGGTTGTTCTTGATGGAGGCGGCCCGGGCGAAGTCCAGCGCGAGAGTCGACTTACCCATGGCGGGACGGGCCGCGATCACGATCATCTGGCCCGGGTGCAGGCCGTTGGTCAGCGAGTCGAAGTCCGTGAACCCTGTGGGTACGCCGGTCATCTCACCGCTGCGCGAGCCGATCGCCTCGATCTCGTCGAGCGCGCCCTCCATGATGTCGCCCAGCGGGAGGTAGTCCTCACTGGTGCGCTGCTCGGTGACGGCGTAGATCTCTGCCTGGGCGCGGTTGACGATCTCGTCCACGTCGTCGTCCGCGGCGTATCCCATCTGCGTGATGCGGGTGCCGGCCTCGACCAGGCGGCGCAGGACCGCGCGCTCGTGCACGATCTCCGCGTAGTACTCGGCGTTCGCCGCCGTCGGCACGGTCTGCACGAGGGTGTGCAGATACGACGCTCCGCCCACCTTGTTGATCTCACCGCGCTTGGTGAGTTCGGCGGCGATGGTGATCGGGTCGGCCGGCTCGCCCTTGGCGTAGACGTCGAGGATCGCCTGGTAGATCGTCTCGTGCGCGGGCTTGTAGAAGTCGTGGCCCTTGAGGATCTCCACGACGTCGGCGATGGCGTCCTTGGACAGGAGCATGCCACCGAGGACGGACTGCTCGGCGTCCAGGTCCTGCGGCGGCAGCCGCTCGAAGGTGGAGCCCCCGCCGTCCCAGCCGCCGTTCTCGCGGCCCCGGTCGTGCTGTTCGTCACGGCTCCGGCCGCCGTCACCGCGCCGACGGGAGGCCGGCAGACGATCACTGGGCCCGGCCTCGGCCCACGGATCGTCCAAGGGCTCGGAAATGCTCACCGAGCCACCTCCTCCCGTCCGCACGGCGGACCTAGCCGTGCCCTCTGTTGTACGGCACGACACTGACAAATAAGAGGCCCAACTCCGGTTCCCACGGGTCTGTTTTGTGACGTTTCCCGGGTCGGAGGAAGGAGCGGGCGCCGGACAACGTTAGGCCTGTCGGCAGCATCAGCCAATCTGGTTATCCACAGGCCATGTGGACGACGGCCCAGATGCTGTGGAGAACTTCCCCAAACCTGTGCACGACCCGGTGGACAGCCCTGTGAACAAGCCCTCCCTGTGGTAGACGCCACCCCTTTGAACTGCACCTTTACCGTCCACCGGCTGTGTAGAAGAAAAACTTCCCCACTCGGCTCAAGATCGCTGCGGACGGTGCGCACGGCCGTGCGGCCGACGCTTCTAAGTAAGGATCAAAGGGCAATTGCATCTCTTACCTGTGGACGATTAGATTGGTGCTCATGACACAGGCTCCCGCGATCCCCAAGGCCACCCGCCGTCGGCACGACCAGGAGATCATCGCGCTGGCCGTCCCGGCGTTCGGGGCGCTGGTCGCCGAGCCCCTGTTCGTGATGGCCGACAGCGCGATCGTCGGACACCTGGGAACCGCCCAGCTCGCCGGTCTGGGGGTGGCATCGGCCCTCCTCACCACCGCAGTGAGCGTCTTCGTCTTCCTCGCCTACGCCACCACGGCCGCCGTGGCCCGGCGGGTCGGCGCCGGTGATCTCCAGGCGGCCATCCGTCAGGGCATGGACGGCGTCTGGCTGGCGCTGCTCCTCGGCGCGGCGGTCGTCGCCGCCGTCCTTCCCCTGGCCCCGGGCATCGTGGATCTGTTCGGCGCCTCCTCCACCGCGGCACCCTTCGCCACGACGTACCTGCGCATCGCCGCGCTCGGCATCCCGGCCATGCTGATCGTCCTGGCCGCCACCGGTGTCCTGCGTGGTCTGCAGGACACGAGGACGCCTCTCTACGTCGCCATCGCGGGGTTTGTCGCCAACGCCGCGCTCAACGTGGGGCTCGTCTACGGAGTCGGACTCGGCATCGCCGGATCCGCCTGGGGCACCGTGATCGCCCAGTGCGGCATGGCGCTGGCCTACTTGTTCGTGGTCGTTCGCGGGGCTCGGCGACACGGAGCCTCGCTGCGACCGGAAGCGGCCGGTATCCGGGCCTCGGCGCAGGCCGGAGCACCACTGCTCGTCCGTACCCTGTCGCTGCGGGCGATCCTCATGATCGCGACAGCCGTCGCCGCACGCCTCGGCGACGCCGACATCGCAGCCCATCAGATCATCCTGTCCCTGTGGAGTCTGCTGGCCTTCGCTCTCGACGCGATCGCCATCGCCGGGCAGGCCATCATCGGCCGCTGTCTCGGGGCGGACGATTCCGAGGGCGCACGGTTGGCCTGCCGCCGCATGGTCCAGTGGGGCATCGCCACCGGCGCCGGCCTCGGGCTGCTCGTGGTGGCCGCCCGCCCCCTGTTCCTGCCGCTGTTCACCGGCGACCCGACGGTCAAGGGCGCGGCACTGCCCGCACTGCTGTTGGTGGCCCTCTCACAGCCCATCTGCGGAGTCGTGTTCATCCTGGACGGTGTCCTGATGGGAGCTGGAGACGGCCCGTATCTGGCCGGCGCCATGGTCGTGACCCTGGCGGTCTTCGCTCCGGTGGCGCTTCTCGTTCCCGCGTTCGGCGGTGGCCTCACCGCCCTCTGGGCTGCCATGACCCTGATGATGTCGGTCCGCATGATCACCCTGTGGCTGCGGACGCGCTCGGGCCGATGGATCGTGACGGGCGCGACCCGCTGAGTGGACCAGCCGGCCCGCTTCCGCCCTGTTTCACGTGAAACCGGGCCTGCCCCGGCGGGCCGTGCCCCATGCGAAGAGGGGCCACCCCAGTGGAGTGGCCCCTCTCTCAGCCGTTCCGGCCGAGCGCGGCGTCAGGCCGCGACGACCTCGATGTTGACCTTGGCGGCAACCTCGGGGTGCAGACGCACGGACGTCTCGTGAGCGCCCAGCGTCTTGATGGGCGCGCCCAGCTCGATGCGGCGCTTGTCGACCTCGGGGCCACCGGAAGCCTTGATCGCGGAAGCGACGTCGGCCGGGGTGACGGAACCGAAGAGACGACCGGCGTCGCCGGAGCGAACGGCCAGACGAACCTTGACGCCCTCGAGCTGGGCCTTCACAGCGTTGGCCTGCTCGATGGTCTGGATCTCGTGGATCTTGCGGGCGCGGCGGATCTGCTCGACGTCCTTCTCGCCGCCCTTGGTCCAGCGGATGGCGAACCTCCGCGGGATCAGGTAGTTGCGAGCGTAACCGTCCTTGACGTCGACGACGTCGCCCGCGGCACCGAGGCCGGAAACCTCGTGGGTGAGGATGATCTTCATGAGTCGGTCACCCTTCCCTTAGCGCGCGGTGGACGTGTAGGGCAGCAGCGCCATCTCACGGCTGTTCTTGACGGCCGTGGCGACGTCACGCTGGTGCTGCGTGCAGTTGCCGGTCACGCGGCGGGCACGGATCTTGCCGCGGTCGGAAATGAACTTCCGCAGCATGTTCGTGTCCTTGTAGTCCACGTACGTGACCTTGTCCTTGCAGAAAGCGCAGACCTTCTTCTTAGGCTTGCGCACAGGCGGCTTCGCCATGGTGTTTCTCCTGTGTGATCAAGAAGTGGGAATACGAGCCCTAGAAGGGGGGCTCGTCCGAGTAGCCGCCGCCCTGGTTGCCACCGGAGCCACCGCCCCAGCCGCCGCCCTGGTTGCCACCGGCGGGAGCGCCGGTCGCCCACGGGTCGTCGGCAGGAGCGCCGCCCTGCTGACCGCCCTGCTGACCGCCGCCGGGGCTGCCGCCCCAGCCGCCGCCCTGGCCGCCGCCCTGGCCGCCACCGCCGCCGTAACCGCCCTGGCCACCGCGGGCGCCACCGGAGGTCTTGGTGACCTTCGCCGTGGCATTGCGCAGGCTGGCGCCGACTTCCTCGACGTCCAGTTCGTAGACCGTGCGCTTGACGCCCTCACGGTCCTCATAGGACCGCTGCTTCAGCCGGCCCTGCACGATGACGCGCATGCCTCGCTGGAGCGACTCGGCGACGTTCTCCGCCGCCTGGCGCCAGACCGAGCAGGTCAGGAACAGGCTCTCGCCGTCCTTCCACTCGTTCGTCTGGCGGTCGAAGGTGCGGGGAGTGGACGCGACGCGGAACTTCGCGACCGCCGCACCGGACGGGGTGAAGCGCAGCTCGGGGTCGTCGACAAGATTGCCGACGACCGTGATGACGGTCTCGCCTGCCATGGGGAACCTCTCGGCGGGTTTGCTGCTGGCTGCTTGCTGCTACTCGAACCCGAGATCAGCTGAGCGGGACGCTCAGTGGGTCTCGGGACGGAGGACCTTGGTCCGGAGGACCGACTCGTTCAGGTTCATCTGGCGGTCGAGCTCCTTGACGACCGCAGGCTCGGCCTGCAGGTCGATGACCGAGTAGATGCCCTCGGGCTTCTTCTTGATCTCGTACGAGAGACGACGACGGCCCCAGGTGTCGACCTTCTCAACCTTGCCGCCGCCATCGCGGACGACGGACAGGAAGTTCTCGATCAGCGGGGAGACAGCGCGCTCCTCGAGATCGGGGTCGAGGATGACCATCACCTCGTAGTGACGCATGTGGAACCCACCTCCTTTGGACTCAGCGGCCACGGTCGTTCCGTGGCAGGAGGGTCGTGATGCGTACGCAACGGTATCGGCCGCCACTGACAATCGAGGGGGTCCCGCTGGGGATCCCGCAGTGCGGCCGCAGATATTTCTGGCAGGCCTGGGCAGACACCGGTGCAGACGGTACAGACTACCTGCACACCGGCTTGCGGTTGAAATCCGGCGGTGGGCACCGTCAGTCTGTACACATCGGGTGTGTATGGCGCTACGGTGCGCCGCGATCCGCAGGAGGTGCCCCATGGCACAGCAGGCATTGCGACCCAACACCGCCGGATCCCTCTTCGCCACGGACGGCAGGCCCCATCCGCTCCAGGACGCCCTCATGGCGGTGACGCTGGTCCTGGGCGTGCTGGCCTTCATCACGTCCTTCTTCTCCGGTCTCCATCTGATCGCTTCCTGGGCCGGCCTCGTGGGAATCGTGATCGGGGCCTACGGCCAGTGGATCTCGGTGACGACGCGTGAACGGTTCGGCCTGATCCTGGGTCTTGGCGCCTCCGGCGTCGGCTTCATGCTCGGCATGGCGAACGGCGGACTGTTCGGCGGGCTCATCGGCTGAACCGCCGGCCCCGCCACGAACGACGCCCCGCTGAGCACACCGCTCGAACGCCCCGGCACGCGACAGGCCGGGGCGAAGGTGGTGTGCGCCCAGTCGGGGTGGTCGCACGGCGCAGTAGGCTTCGGCGCGTGAGCCGGAGCCCCTGAACCCATGGGGACACACCAGCCCGAGGAGCGCCCCGACATGAGCCTGACCCTGAGGACCATCAGCCGCGAGCAACATCTGGCGTACATCCAGAGCCTGCCGTCGGCGAGCCACATGCAGGTCCCGGCCTGGGCCGACGTCAAGGCGGAGTGGCGCTCGGAGCACCTCGGCTGGTTCGACGAGCGCACCGGCGACATGGTCGGCGCGGGCCTGGTCCTGTACCGCCAGCTGCCCAAGATCAAGCGCTACCTCGCCTATCTCCCCGAGGGCCCGGTCATCAACTGGTTCGCGCCGAACCTGGACGACTGGATCCAGCCGATGCTGGCCCATCTGAAGCAGCAGGGCGCCTTCTCCGTGAAGATGGGCCCGCCCGTGATCATCCGCCGCTGGAACGCGGAGACGATCAAGAAGGGCATCCAGAGCCAGGACGTGAAGCGCCTGCGCGACATGGAGGCCGACTTCATCGAGCCGCGCGCCTTCGAGGTGGCCGACAAGCTGCGCCGCATGGGCTGGCAGCAGGGCGAGGACGGCGGCGCCGGCTTCGGCGACGTACAGCCCCGCTACGTCTTCCAGGTGCCGCTGGCGAATCGTTCCCTGGAAGAGGTCCACAAGAACTTCAACCAGCTCTGGCGCCGCAACATCAAGAAGGCCGAGAAGGCGGGTGTCGAAGTCGTCCAGGGCGGCTACCAGGACCTCGCCGAGTGGCAGCGGCTGTACGAGATCACGGCCGTGCGCGACCACTTCCGGCCCCGCCCGCTGTCGTACTTCGAGCGCATGTGGACGGCCCTCAACACCGAGGACCCCAACCGCATGCGGCTGTACTTCGCCCGTCACAACGGCGTGAACCTGTCGGCCGCGACCATGCTGATCGTCGGCGGGCACGTCTGGTACTCCTACGGCGCCTCCGACAACATCGGCCGTGAGGTCCGGCCGTCGAACGCGATGCAGTGGCGGATGCTGCGCGACGCATACGCGCTCGGCGCCACCGTCTACGACCTGCGCGGCATCTCGGACTCGCTGGACGAGACGGACCATCTGTTCGGCCTGATCCAGTTCAAGGTCGGCACCGGCGGCCAGGCCGCCGAGTACCTCGGCGAGTGGGACTTCCCACTGAACAAGCTGCTCCACAAGGCGCTCGACATCTACATGTCGCGCCGCTGAGCGCGGGACGTTTGGTTCCATAGCCTTCACAGTTCTCCACCCCACTGACACACGGCAGCCACGAGAAAGGGTCCGGGTCCGGCCATGGCGCTCACGCTCTACGTCGACACCGCGCGCTGGCGGGCGCACCACAAGCACGTGCAGGAGCAGTTCCCGGGCCTCGTCCCGGTCTGCAAGGGCAATGGCTACGGCTTCGGACACGATCGGCTGGCCGAGGAGGCCACCCGGCTCGGCTCGGACATCCTCGCCGTCGGCACCACCTACGAGGCCGCGCGCATCAAGGACTTCTTCAGCGGGGACCTGCTGGTGCTGACGCCGTACCGGCGGGGTGAGGAACCCGTGCCGCTGCCGGACCGGGTGATCCGTTCGGTGTCGTCGGTCGACGGCGTGTACGGCCTGGTGGGCGCGCGCGTCGTCATCGAGGTGATGTCCTCGATGAAGCGGCACGGCATCAGCGAGCAGGACCTGTCCCAGCTGCACGCCGCCATAGAGAACGTCCGGCTGGAGGGCTTCGCCATCCACCTGCCGCTGGACCGCACCGACGGCTCGGACGCCGTCGAGGAGGTCATCGGCTGGATGGACCGGCTCCGCGCGGCCCGGCTGCCGCTGCACACGATGTTCGTCAGCCACCTCAAGGCGGACGAACTCGCGCGGCTGCAGCAGCAGTTCCCGCAGACCCGGTTCCGCGCCCGCATCGGCACGCGACTCTGGCTCGGGGACCACGACGCCACCGAGTACCGCGGCGCCGTCCTGGACGTCACCCGGGTGACCAAGGGCGACCGCTTCGGCTACCGGCAGCAGAAGGCGGCCTCGGACGGCTTCCTGGTGGTCGTGGCGGGCGGTACCTCGCACGGGGTGGGCCTGGAGGCCCCGAAGGCGCTGCACGGCGTCATGCCGCGCGCCAAGGGCGTCGCACGGGCCGGCCTGGCCACGGTCAACCGGAACCTGGCCCCGTTCGTCTGGGCCGGCAAGCAGCGCTGGTTCGCCGAGCCGCCGCACATGCAGGTGTCGATCCTCTTCGTGCCCTCGGACGCCCCCGAGCCGCAGGTGGGTGACGAGCTGGTGGCCCATCTGCGGCACACCACCACCCAGTTCGACCGGATCGTGGACCGCTAGGAGGACCGCTGGGCCGGAGGGCCCGAACGGCGAAGGCCGTACACGCATCGCGCGTGTACGGCCTTCTTCATGCGACCCGGGGCATGCCGCGAGGCATGTGTTCGCTCAGAGTGAACGCTCCCCGTTCGAGGGCGGCCCGGGCCTCCCCCAGTCCACCTGAGGCTCGTCGAAGTGGGCGGCATGGCGCGGCGGATGGGCCGCGGTGCCCAGCACGAAGACGTCCTCGGCACCGTCGAGCACTCCGCCCGAGGGGTCGTCGTCACCGGCCCGTCGCACCACATCCCGCTCGGGCATCAGGATGTCCCGCACCACGACGGCGCACAGGTAGAGCGTGCCGAGCAGGTGCACCGCGATCACCCAGTCGTACCCCAGCGTGGGCAGTCCCTTGTGGGCGTCCCCACTGGTCGTGTAGGCGAGGTAGAACCAGATCCCCAGAAAGTAGGCCACCTCGCAGGCCTGCCAGATGAGGAAGTCCCGCCACTTGGGCCGGGCCAGGACGGCCAGCGGCACCAGCCACAGGACGTACTGCGGGGAGTAGACCTTGTTGGTCAGGATGAATACCGCGACGATCAGGAAGGCGAGCTGGGCGAAACGCGGCCGACGCGGGGCGGTGAGCGTCAGCGCGGCGATACCCAGGGCGCACAGTGCCACCAGCACGACGGCGGCGTTGTTCACGAAGTCGGTGGAGGGCGGGTTGCTCGAGTTCTGCGCCCAGATCAGCCAGAGCGACCCGAAGTCGACGCCCCGGTCGTGGCTGAACGTGTAGAACTTCGACCACCCGTCGTACGCGAAGAGCATCACCGGCAGGTTCACCACGAGCCAGGCGACGGCCGCCCCGCCCACGGCCCGGAAGAACTCCCGCCACTTCCCGGCCCGCCAGCACAGCACCAGCAGCGGGCCGAGCAGCAGCACCGGGTACAGCTTGGCGGCGGTGGCGAGCCCCAGGAAGACCCCGAAGGCCAGTGATCGCCCCCGCGACCACATCAGCATCGCCGCGGCCGTCAGGGCCACCGCGAGCAGGTCCCAGTTGATGGTGGCGGTGAGGGCCGCGGCGGGCGCCAGGGCGACCAGCAGACCGTCCCAGGGCCGTCGGGCGTGGGTGCGGGTCACGCAGACGGCGACGACGGCCGCACACGCCATCAGCATTGCGGCGTTGACGAACCAGTACCACTGCTCCTGGTGCTGGATGCCGCCGCTGCCCGGGGTGAGCCAGGCGGCCACCTCCATGAACAAACCGGTCAGCACCGGGTACTCGAGGTAGGCCATGTCGCCCGGGAGCCGGTCGAAGTACGGCACCAGCCCGTCGGCGAATCCGCGCCCCTGATACAGGTGGGGGATGTCCGAGTAGCAGGCGTGGGTGTACTGCGAACTCGCGCCGAAGAACCACGCGCTCTGATAGCAGGGCGCCTTCTGTACCAGGCCTAGGGCGAACATGCCGATCGCGACGAGGACGATGACCCGCAGCGGGGTCCACCAGGTCGTCCCGAGCAGGGCGTGCCGGCCGATCGGGCCGCCGATCAGCTCGCTCCCGGCCTCGGCGACCTCGTCCTCACGGGTCGGCCGCACCGTCTCCGCGCCGACGGACCGTACGGGCTCGGGCTCGTGCACGCCCGCGGGCGTCATCTCTGCACTGGGCATGGGGCACATCCTGCCGTACCAGCCCGGGGACACGCCGAGGGCCGCCACACCTGGCGGGTGCGGCGGCCCCTGTTTCACGTGAAACGCGCTTGGCGGGCTGAATGACCACCAATCGGTCAGACCGGCGAGCTAGCCGTTCTGGCCCGAGAAGAGGCCTCCGTTGCCATTGCCTCTGGTGGTGCCGGTCCCGGTCGTGTCCGTGACCGTGGGCGTCGGCGTCGTTCCTCCGTCCGTTCCGCCCGTGTCCGTGCCGCCGTTGCTGCCGTTGCAGTTGTTGCCCCAGCCCCACTGGCAGGTCTCGCTGGCCGAGGGAGAGGGAGACGGGGACGTCAGGCTCGGCGACGGGCTCGGCGGTGCGCTCGGCGTCTGCCTCGGCGTGATGGTGACCGAGGGGGTCGGAGAGGGCGCACCGGCTTCGTCATGCACCTTCCCGATCCTGCTCGCGTCCGGGAAGCCGGGGTCGTTGGCGTTCTTCAGGGCGGCCTTCATGTACTCGGTCCACACCTGCGTCGGGATGTCACCACCGTGGATGGAGTCCTTGCCGGCCGTGCCGTTCATGGAGAGCAGCTTGTGGTTCTTGGGGTTCTCCCGGAACATCGCCACCGAGGTCGACAACTGCTGGGTGTAGCCGACGAACCAGGCCGACTTGTTCTTGTCGGTGGTACCGGTCTTGCCCGCCGCCGTACGGCCCAGAGCCTTGGCGTTCTGCGCCGTACCGTTCTGGATGACGTTCTGCAGGACGTCCGTGACGTTGTCGGCGATGTTCGACTCAATCGCCTGCTTGACCTTGGGCTTCTCGAAGCCGGGCTGGTCCACGCCGTCCTTCTTGACGGCGGTCACCGAGTACGGGTCCGCCTGCTTGCCGGACGCGGCGAAGGTCGCGTAGGCGTCCGCCATGCGGATCGCGCTGGGCGTGGAGGTACCGATGGCGAACGACGGGTTGAGATCCACCGACATGCTCTGGTCGAGAATGCCGGCCGAGCGGGCGACATCGCGGACGTGTGACATGCCGACATCGACGCCGAGCTGCACGAAGGGTGTGTTGATGGACTGCTCCATCGCCTTGCGCAGGGTGATGTAGCCCCACGGGTGCGGGCTCTCGTTCTTCTGGAAGAAGAACGAGTTGTCCTTGGTGAGGTAGTAGGACCCGTCCGGCTTCCTCACCTTGAGGTGGTCGTTGCCGTTGTACTTGCTCAGCGGCGAGATGCCCTCGCCATCGGAGTCGTACGTGCCGTACTGCATGGCCGCGGCCAGTACGAACGGCTTCCACGTCGAGCCGACGGGGACGCCCTGGGTGTCGGCGTTGTTCGTGAAGTGACCGTTCTCGTAGCCGTCGCCGCCGTAGAGGGCGACGATCGCACCGGTCTTGGGAACCACCGACGCCGCTCCGAACTGGACGAACTTGTCGAGTTCGCGCTTCGGGTCGAGCCGCTCCTTCTGGATCTTCTTCACGGCGGCGCTCAGGGCGTTGACCTTGTCCTTCTTGAAGGTCGTGTAGATCTGGTATCCGCCCCGGTCGAACTCCTGCTCAGAGATCTGCGAGTGGTTCAGGACGTACTTCTTCGCCGTGTCGGCCAGGTAGCTGATCTGACCGGTCATGCCCTTGGTCGCCTTGCGGTCCCGGGGCATGGGGTACTTCTTGATGGCTTCCTGGTACTGGGCGTCGGTGAGGTGCTGGTCCTTGTGCATCTCGCCGAGGATCCAGGACCACCGCTCCTCCGACCGCTTGCGGTTCGCGCTGGCCGTCGCCGCCTTGTCGAGGCTCTCGTTGCCCGCCGGGTCGTAGTACGTCGCGCCCTTGAGCAGTGTGGCGAGGAAGGCGCACTCGCTCGGCTTGAGGTCGACGGCGTCCTTGTCGTAGTAGGTCCGCGCGGCGGCCTGGATGCCGTAGGCGCCACGGCCGTAGTACGAGGTGTTGAGGTAGCCCTGGAGGATCTGGGGCTTCTTGAGCTTCGTCCCCACCTTGATGGAGATGAACATCTCCTTGAACTTGCGGGTGATGGTCTGGTCCTGGCTGAGGTACGTGTTCTTGACGTACTGCTGGGTGATCGTCGAACCACCCTGCGTCTGACCGCCGCGGGCCATGTTGGCCAGGGCGCGCGCGATACCCGTGGGGTCGACGCCGGAGTCCTGGTAGAAGCTCTTGTTCTCGGCCGAGATCACCGCGTACTGCATGGCTTCGGGGATCTTGTCGATCGTGACGTTCTGCCGGTTCACGCCCGTGCCCGTCGCGACCATCTGCGAGCCGTCGGCCCAGTAGTACACGTTGTTCTGGGATTTGGCCGCGTCGTTCTCGTTGGGGATGGCGACCATCGCGTAGCCCACGCCGACCATGGCCACAAGGCTGCCGATAAAGCCGATGAACAGGCCGGTGACGAGCTTCCAGGAGGGCACCCAGCGGTGCCATCCGTCCTTGTCGTGGCGCGGGTAGTCGACGAAGCGCTTCCTGGTGGGTGCGGCCGCGCGGCCCCTGCCGCGTCCGGGGCCGGCCTGCTCGGGGCCCCTGCGGCGGCCCCCGCCTCTCTGCGCCGCCCGGCGGGCCTCGGCACGGCCGCCGTAGGCGCGGTCCTCACCCCCTGGCCCGTAGGAGTCCGACCCCCCGTAGGAACTGGATCCATAGGAGCCGGCGGAGGACCCGGTGGCGCCTCGCGGTGCCGCGCCGTGGCCGGAGGCCGGGCCGGACTGGCCGCGTCGGGCCGCGGCACGTCCGCCTCCCTGCGGCTGCTGCGGTTTGCGACGGTGCTCGCTCATCGAACGACTACTCCTCGGGCAGGCGCACCCTTGCGCGCCTGGAAGCGGCGGCTGGTTTCCGGTCCCCCCGAAGTACGGATGTGGTCGGTTCCGCATTCACCCGTACTACTCCGGGGACGAGGACGCTCCCCAGTCGTCACACGGTTCCCGGTGATGTGCATGCCGCACAGACTACGCACCACCAAAACCCGCCGAGTCCCGAAGTTCACCCCAAATCAGGCAACTTGCCTCCCACGAATCGGTGATGTGATCCCGTTCACGATCCTCCCCCTTGTCGCATACGGAAGGCCGTTCTATCGTCGTGATGTATCGAGTCGATACATCAGCGTGAGATAAAGACGTGGCGGACCGAGAGGAGGCGATCATGAGCCGGCGTTCCGGCATCCTTGAGTTCGCCGTCCTCGGCCTGCTGCGCGAGTCCCCGATGCACGGCTATGAGCTGCGCAAACGACTCAACACGTCACTGGGTGTGTTCCGGGCGTTCAGCTACGGAACCCTGTACCCCTGCCTCAAGACGCTGGTCACCAACGGCTGGCTGATCGAGGAACCGGGCAGCACCCACGAGGACGCCCTGGCCGCTCCGCTCACCGGACGTCGCGCCAAGATCGTCTACCGGTTGACGGCAGAAGGTAAGGAGCATTTCGAGGAACTGCTCTCGCAGACCGGCCCCGACGCGTACGAGGACGAGCACTTCGCCGCACGGTTCGCCTTCTTCGGGCAGACCTCGCGGGATGTGCGCATGCGCGTACTGGAGGGCCGGCGCAGCCGCCTGGAGGAGCGTCTGGAGAAGATGCGCGCCTCCCTGGCGCGCACCAGGGAGCGCCTCGACGACTACACGCTTGAGCTGCAGCGCCACGGTATGGAGTCCGTGGAGCGCGAAGTGCGCTGGCTGAACGAGCTCATCGAGAGCGAGCGGGCCGGGCGGGACCTCAAGGGTTCTGCTTCCGGGGGGACCGCTCAGCAGGACACCACCACTGGATCGACGGGCGGCCTGCCCCGTACCGGGGAGCACTTCGGTACGGATACGCCCGGCGACACCGCCACGTGAGTCCCACTCAGGGCCTCACTCGTACACACAGGGAGCAACCGGAATGGGTTCGGTTCGCGTAGCCATCGTCGGCGTCGGCAACTGCGCCGCGTCGCTGGTGCAGGGCGTCGAGTACTACAAGGACGCCGACCCGGCGTCCAAGGTCCCCGGCCTGATGCACGTGCAGTTCGGCGACTACCACGTCGGTGACGTCGAGTTCGTCGCCGCGTTCGACGTCGACGCGAAGAAGGTCGGCCTCGACCTCTCGGACGCCATCGGTGCCAGCGAGAACAACACCATCAAGATCTGCGACGTCCCGAACACGGGCGTCACGGTCCAGCGTGGCCACACCCTGGACGGTCTGGGCAAGTACTACCGCATGACCATCGAGGAGTCCGCCGAGGAGCCCGTGGACGTCGTCCAGGTCCTCAAGGACAAGCAGGTCGACGTTCTCGTCTGCTACCTGCCCGTGGGTTCCGAGGACGCGGCGAAGTTCTACGCCCAGTGCGCCATCGACGCCAAGGTCGCCTTCGTCAACGCCCTCCCGGTGTTCATCGCCGGCACCAAGGAGTGGGCGGACAAGTTCACCGACGCCGGCGTGCCGATCGTCGGTGACGACATCAAGTCCCAGGTCGGCGCCACCATCACGCACCGCGTGATGGCGAAGCTGTTCGAGGACCGCGGTGTCCGCCTCGAGCGCACGATGCAGCTCAACGTCGGCGGCAACATGGACTTCAAGAACATGCTCGAGCGGGACCGCCTCGAGTCGAAGAAGATCTCCAAGACGCAGGCCGTCACCTCGCAGATCCCCGACCGGGAGCTCGGCGAGAAGAACGTCCACATCGGCCCGTCCGACTATGTCGCGTGGCTCGACGACCGCAAGTGGGCGTACGTCCGCCTCGAGGGTCGCGCCTTCGGTGACGTTCCGCTGAACCTGGAGTACAAGCTCGAGGTCTGGGACTCCCCGAACTCCGCGGGCGTCATCATCGACGCGCTGCGCGCCGCGAAGATCGCCAAGGACCGCGGCATCGGTGGCCCGATCCTGTCGGCCTCGAGCTACTTCATGAAGTCCCCGCCGGTCCAGTACTTCGACGACGAGGCCTACGAGAACGTCGAGAAGTTCATCCGCGGCGAGGTCGAGCGCTAAGCACGCCGGTTCGGCCGTTCAGCGCGCCGAAGAGAACGCTCCTGCCAGGGCTGCGAAGGGTCCCCGGGTCTTTGATCCGGGGACCCTTCGCGTATGTGAGGGTGAGGCCATGCCCGTCGTCCGCGACCTGCGCGTCCTGCTGCGCCTGCGGGACTTCCGCCGCCTGCTGACCGTGCGCCTGCTGTCGCAGGGAGCGGACGGCGTCTACCAGATCGCACTGGCCGCCTACGTCGTCTTCTCCCCGGAGAAACAGACCTCGGCGGCGGCGATCGCCTCGGCGATGGCGGTCCTGCTGCTGCCCTACTCGCTGGTCGGCCCCTTCGCCGGGGTCCTGCTGGACCGCTGGCGGCGCCGTCAGGTCTTCGTGTACGGCAACCTGCTGCGCGCCCTGCTGGCGGGAGCCACCGCCGTACTGATGCTCAGCCATGTGCCGAACTGGCTGTTCTATGTCTCCGCGCTGTGTGTCACGGCCGTCAATCGTTTCGTCCTGGCCGGGCTGTCGGCCGCCCTGCCCCATGTGGTCGACACCGAGCGCCTGGTGATCGCCAACTCCTTGTCGCCCACGGCCGGGACACTCGCCGCGACGGCCGGGGGCGGCCTCGCCTTCGTGGTCCGGCTGGTGGCGTCGGGCTCCGATGCCGCGGTGGTGCTGCTCGGCGCCTTCCTCTATCTGTGTGCGGCACTGACCGCCCTGAGGATGGCTCCCGCCCTCCTGGGTCCCGACCGGGAGCACGCGCAGCCCCGTCTGCGGACCGCGCTTCTCGACGCCGCACGCGATCTGGTCTCGGCCGTCCGACACCTGGCCGCACCTCGCCGTCGTGAGGCGGTCTGGTCGCTGGCCGCCATGACGCTGATGCGCTTCTGCTACGGAGCGCTCCTTGTGCTGCTGCTCATGCTGTGCCGCTACGCCCTGTCCACGACCCCCGAGGAAGGGCTGCGCCTGCTCGGGCTCGGCCTCGCCGTGTCCGGTGCGGGCTTCTTCGCGGCCGCCGTGGTGACACCGTGGACGGTGGGACGGCTCGGGCCGGGCCGCTGGATCGCGGTGTGCGCGGGCACAGCCACCGTGCTGGAGCCCGCGCTCGGCCTCCCGTTCGCCACCGCACCGCTCCTGGTGGCCGCGTTCGTACTGGGTCTGATCACCCAGGGAACCAAGATCGCCACGGACACCGTCGTCCAGGCTTCGGTGGACGATGCCTTCAGGGGCCGGATCTTCGCGGTGTACGACGTCCTCTTCAACATCGCCTTCGTCGGCGCGGCGGGAGTCGCGGCTCTCATGCTGCCACCGGACGGCCGCTCGGTCGCGCTGGTGGTTCTCGTCGCACTGATCTACGGCGGGGTGGCCGTGGGCATGGCCCGCTTCGAGAGCCAGCACGGCCGGAACAGCCGAGGGGGCGATGTTTCACGTGAAACATCGCCCCCTCGCTAGGGCAGTGGGTCGTGTTTCACGTGAAACATCAACCCCCTGCACGCCTCAGCCCTGCTCGGCCCACCACTCCTTGAGGGCCGCCGTCGCCTCTTCGTGCGCCATCGGTCCGTTCTCCAGGCGCAACTCCAGCAGGTGCTTGTACGCCTTGCCGATGACGGGGCCGGGGCCCACGCCCAGGATCTCCATGATCTGGTTTCCGTCGAGGTCCGGACGGATCGCGTCCAGCTCCTCCTGCTCCTGGAGCTGAGCGATGCGCTCCTCCAGGCCGTCATAGGCCCGCGACAGTGCGACCGCCTTCCGCCTGTTCCGCGTCGTGCAGTCGGACCGGGTCAGCTTGTGCAGGCGGTCCAGCAGCGGGCCGGCGTCCCGGACGTAGCGCCGCACCGCCGAGTCCGTCCACTCGCCGGTGCCGTAGCCGTGGAAGCGAAGATGAAGCTCGACGAGTCGTGAGACATCCTTCACCAACTCGTTCGAGTACTTCAGGGCCGTCATTCGCTTCTTGGTCATCTTCGCGCCGACCATCTCATGGTGGTGGAACGAGACGCGGCCGTCCTTCTCGAAGCGCCGGGTACGCGGCTTGCCGATGTCGTGCAGCAGCGCGGCGAGGCGGAGCGTGAGGTCCGGCCCCTCCTGTTCCAGTGCGATCGCCTGCTCCAGCACGATCAGCGTGTGCTCGTAGACATCCTTGTGCCGGTGGTGCTCGTCACTCTCCAGCCGCAGCGCCGGCAGCTCCGGCAGGACATGGCCGGCCAGCCCGGTGTCGACCAGGAGGGCCAGGCCCGTGCGCGGCTGCTCGGAGAGGATCAGCTTGTTCAGCTCGTCCCGGACTCGCTCGGCGGAGACGATCTCGATCCGCCCAGCCATCTCGCTCATGGCGGTGACGACCTCGGGAGCGACCTCGAAGTCCAGCTGGGCGGCGAACCGGGCGGCCCGCATCATCCGCAGCGGATCGTCCGAGAACGAATCCTCGGGCGTACCGGGGGTGCGCAGCACCTGGGTCGCGAGATCCTCAAGACCACCGTGCGGGTCGATGAACTCCTTCTCCGGCAGCGCCACGGCCATCGCGTTGACCGTGAAGTCACGGCGGACGAGGTCCTCCTCGATCGATTCGCCGTAGGAGACCTCTGGCTTGCGTGAGGTGCGGTCGTACGCCTCCGACCGGTAGGTCGTGATCTCGATCTGGAACTGCCAGTCGGTGTCCGCGACACGGGCGCTCTTCTGTGCGCCGACCGTCCCGAAGGCGATCCCCACCTCCCAGACGGCGTCCGCCCACGGCCGCACGATCTTCAGTACGTCCTCGGGACGCGCGTCGGTGGTGAAGTCCAGGTCGTTGCCGAGCCGGCCGAGCAGCGCGTCCCGGACCGAACCGCCCACCAGGGCGAGGGAGAACCCGGCCGCCCGGAAGCGGCGGGCGAGGTCGTCGGCGACGGGGGCCACCCGCAGCAGTTCGCTGACCGCGCGGTGCTGCGCCTGGCTCAGGGCGGAGGGAGTGTCTTCGTTGGCGTTCGGCACAACAGAAGAGGGTACGTGTCCCCGGCGGCCCGGGTCGCCTCGATTGAGCAGCGCGGACGCCTCCCGGCATACCCGTACAAGCACTGTGCTTACGGCGTACGAGCGCGCTCCCCTCGATACTGGATATGGAGGACGTGCCGCCACCGCTCCCCGGTCTTGCGGAGCAGACCGCGGCACTTCCACTCGGCGGGCCTCGTTACCATGCGTGGACGCACATTCCGACGACCACTGACGACGACGAGGGACGGGCGAGCGCGTGGCCGAGGCGGCTGACTTCCAGGGGACCAGTGCCTCACCTGCCCGCCGGTGGCTGCGGCGCACCGGAGCGCTGCTCGCCGGTGTGCCGCTGCTGGCGGGGTTGCTCCAGCTGCCCGCCGCGGCGCCCGCGCAGGCCGCCTCGTCCAGCCCGGTGTCCGTCTCCCTGGACTCGCTCAGCCCCGGTGCCCCCACGGACGGGGACACGGTGACCGTGTCCGGGACGGTGACGAACACCGGCAAGCAGAACGTCACGGAAGCGCATGTCGGTCTGCGGGTGGGCCCCCTGCTGAACACGCGCTCGGCGATCGACGCCGTCTCCCGGCACTCCGCCGACCCCCGTACCCGCAGCGGCTCCGAGGTCGGCGGCAAGTACGTGGAGAAGTTCGCCGAACTCGCGCCCGGCGTCGCGCAGCACTTCAGCATCTCCGTCCCGGTGGACCAGCTCGACCTCGGCCAGGACGGCGTCTACGAGTTCGGTGTGGCCCTGTCCGGCCAGACCTCCTCCCGGCCCTGGGACCAGGTGCTCGGCATCCAGCGGACGTTCCTGCCGTGGCAGGCGTCCGAGCCGGACACCAAGACCAGGACCACCTTCCTGTGGCCGCTGATCTCCACGTCCCACATGACGGCCAGGACAGGCCCGGGTGAGCTGCAGACGCCGGTCTTCCTCAACGATGACCTGGCCAAGGAGATCGCACCGGGCGGCCGGCTGGCGCAGATGCTGGACCTGGGCAAGGACCTGGACGTCACCTGGGTGATCGACCCCGACCTGCTGGCCTCGGTGGACGCCATGGCGGACAGCTACCGGCTGCGCGGCGAGGACGGCACCACCAAGGCCGGCACCGACCAGGCGGTCGCCAAGCAGTGGCTGGCCAAGCTGCAGCAGGCCGTCGTGGGCAAGGAGGTCGTGGCCCTGCCCTTCGCCGACCCGGACCTGGCCTCCCTGGCGCACAGCGGCACCAGCGTCACCGGCTCACTCAGCCACCTCAAGGACGCCACCGATGTCGCCGCCACCACCGTGAAGACGGTGCTCCACGTCACACCGACGACCGACTTCGCCTGGCCCGTGGAAGGCGCCGTCGACCCGTCGATCATGAAGGTCGCCACCTCCGCCGGAGCCGACCGCGTGATCGCCCGCAGCGACAGCCTCCGGGAGACCGCCGGTCTGCCGTACACCCCGTCCGCGGCGCGCCCGGTCGGCGGCGGCACGACGGCGGTGGTGTCCGACGCGCGGCTCTCCACGGCCTTCGAGGGCGACCTGACCAAGGCGGGCTCGGCGACCCTCGCCGTCCAGCAGTTCCTGGCGCAGAGCCTGGAGGTGAACGCGCAGACGGACACCCAGCGCAGCATCGTGGTCGCCCCGCAGCGCATGCCGTCGGCTAGCGAGGCGCAGGCGATGGCGAAGGCGGTGAAGGAGCTCCAGGGCGGCACCTGGTCCCAGGCGCAGAGCCTCACCGCGGCCGCAAAGGCCAAGCCGGACCCGGACGCCACCACCCGCATCCCGTCGACGTCCGCCTACTCCTCCGCACTGCGCAAGCGGGAGCTGCCGAGGACGGCCTTCGAGCAGATCGCGCGCACGCAGGACAAGCTCGACAACTTCAAGGTGGTCCTCAGTGACCAGTCCCGGGTGATCACCCCGTTCGGGCGGGCCATAAACCGTGAGATGTCCACGTCCTGGCGCGGCCGCGGTGCCGAGGCGGACAGCTTCCGGGGCGACACCGAGGCCTGGCTCGACGAGCTGGCCGACCAGGTCAAACTGATCGACAAGTCCGAGACGAAGCTCTCCGGGCGGAGCGCCACCATCCCGGTGACCGTCCAGAACAACCTCGTGCAGCCGGTGAGCCATCTGGTCCTGCGGCTCACGTCGACGATGCCGACCCGCCTGAAGATCGGGGGCAAGGCCTACGACGAGCAGCCCGTCGAGGTGTCGGGCGGCCACAGCCAGTCCGTGAAGTTCACCACGGCGGCCAACGCCAACGGCCGCGTCACGGTCATCGCCCAGCTCTACACCCAGGACGGCCAGGAGTACGGCGACCCGGTCAGCTTCGACGTGAAGGTCACCGAAGTCACCCCGACCGTGATGCTGGTCATCGGCGGCGGTGTACTCCTGCTCGTCCTGGCCGGGTTCCGGATGTACACCCAGCGCAAGCGCGCGGCGGCCCGCAGGGCGGACGACGACGGACCCGGCACCGAGGGCGGGGAGACCGACGACGGTCCCCGGAACCCCGATGTCCCTGGAGACCGTCTCTCCGACGAGCCCGGCTCCCCGTCCGGGGCAGAGGACCCGGAGCAGCAGAGTGACCCTGCGCCGGACACCGCACCGGAAAACACCGACCCGTCCGGGACGGGTGAGAGAGTGGACCGTTGAGCGATGTCGTGGCCGGTGTGGCCCGGGACGATGAGGTGGGGTAACCATGAACGCGCCGTACGACGGTGATCGCGGCCAGGGCGCGGCCGGCTCGGGCTACCCCGAGCCGTCGCCCGAGCCCGGCCAGGTGCCGCCGCAGCACGCGGCGGACATGTACCTCCAGGACGCCTACGACCAGGACCCCTATCGGGCGCAGGACCTCGCCGCCCAGGACCCGGTCGCCGAGGCGCTGTACGACCGTGCCTCGCACCCTCCTCCGCCGCCGGGCACCTACGAGCAGCAGCAGCCGCTGTACGCCCCGCCGGCCCAGTCGCCGCACGCGCCGGACCCCCGGGTCTGGGCGCAGACGCCGGCGCCTGAGCCCGACGGCGCGGCCCCGTACCTGCCCTACGGCGACGATCCCCGCACGACCCGGTTCGTGGGCGTGGACGACCTGGTCACGCACTCCGGCGAGGAGTACCACGAGCCGGACGCCTTCGCGCACCTCTTCCGGGACCAGCAGCAGGGCGGTGGACCCGCGCCGATGGATCCCCCCTCCGTACCCGGTCCGGCCTCGGGCCAGGGCCCTGCGGGCGCCTACCCGGCCGCGCCGCAGGCTCCGGGACCGCAGCAGCCGAACCGGTACGCGGACGCCCGGTACCAGGGTGGAACCGCCGCTCCCGGCGGTCCCGCGCCGTCTTCGGTGCCGGCCCCGGCCGCGGCTCCCGAGCCCGCGGGCGCGGCCGCCACCGCGACCGCTGCCCCGCCCGCGCCGAAGAAGGGCGGGAAGGCAGCGGGGCTGCTGAAGTCCAGCGCGGTCATGGCTGCGGGCACGATGGTCTCCCGGCTCACCGGGTTCGTCCGATCCGCGCTGATCGCCGCCGCGCTGGGTCTCGGCCTGCTCGCCGACTCGTTCCAGGTGGCCTACCAGCTACCCACGATGATCTACATCCTCACCGTCGGCGGTGGCCTCAACTCCGTCTTCGTGCCCCAGCTGGTGCGTTCCATGAAGGAGGACGAGGACGGCGGCGAGGCCTTCGCCAACCGCCTGCTGACCGTCGTGATGGTGGCCCTGGCCGCGCTGACCGGTCTCGCGATGTTCGCGGCGCCGTTGCTGGTGCGGCTGCTGTCTCCCACCATCGCGGACGACCCGGCGGCCAACGACGTCGCGGTCACCTTCACCCGTTACTTCCTGCCCTCCATCTTCTTCATGGGCATTCACGTGGTGATGGGTCAGATCCTGAACGCCAGGGGCAGGTTCGGCGCGATGATGTGGACCCCGGTCCTGAACAACATCGTCATCATCATCTCGCTCGGCATGTTCATCTGGGTCTACGGCACCGCGGCCAACTCGCACCTGGCCGTCGAGAGCATCCCGCCGCAGGGCCAGCGGCTGCTCGGCATCGGTGTGCTGCTCGGCCTGGTGGTGCAGTCGCTCGCGATGATCCCCTACCTGCGGGAGACCGGGTTCCGGATCCGGCTGCGCTTCGACTGGCGGGGCCACGGTCTCGGCAAGGCCGCGATGCTCGCCAAGTGGACGGTCCTGTTCGTACTCGCCAACCAGTTGGGCGCCATGGTCGTGACCCAGCTGTCCACCGCCGCGGGCGACGACTCGGGGGTCAAGGGGACCGGCTTCGCCGCCTACGCCAACGCCCAGCTCATCTGGGGTCTGCCCCAGGCCATCATCACCGTCTCCCTGATGGCGGCGCTGCTGCCGCGCATCTCGCGCTCGGCCGCCGAGGACGACGGCGGCGCCGTCCGCGACGACATCTCGCAGGGGCTGCGCACGACCGCGGTCGCCATCGTGCCCATCGCCTTCGGTTTCCTCGCGCTCGGTGTCCCGATGTGCACGCTGATCTTCGGCTCGGCGGGCATCGGCTCGGCCACCAACATGGGCTACATGCTGATGGCCTTCGGTCTCGGCCTGATCCCTTACTCGGTGCAGTACGTCGTCCTGCGCGCCTTCTACGCGTACGAGGACACCCGCACCCCCTTCTACAACACCGTCATCGTGGCGGCGGTGAACGCGGCCGTCTCCGTGCTCTGCTACTTCGTGCTGCCGTCCCGCTGGGCGGTGGCGGGCATGGCCGCCGCTTACGGCCTCGCCTACGCGATCGGAGTGGGTGTCGCCTGGCGGCGGCTGCGCAAGCGGCTCGGCGGTGACCTGGACGGCGCCCGGGTCCTGCGGACCTACGCCCGGCTCTGCATCGCCTCGGTGCCGGCGGCTCTGCTCAGTGGTGCCGCCTGCTACGGCATCGGGCATACCCTCGGCCAGGGCGTCATCGGTTCGTTCGCCGCGCTGATCGCCGGTGGCGCGGTCCTGCTCGGCGTCTTCTTCGTCGCCGCGCGCAAGATGCGGATCGAGGAGCTCAACTCGCTCGTGGGGATGGTCCGCGGGCGTCTGGGGCGCTGAGGCGGGGGTAGGCGCACAACCATCGTGCGCGGCTGTGTGTCGTGCATAGCGGCGGACTGTGGGCACAATTGGATTCGGCGTCGGACAGCGTGCAACGGATGGGGAGGCAGGGACGACGGTGGCGGAACGGAGCACGGCTGCCGTCGACGTGGCAGACAACAGCGGTGACGAGCCGCTGACCGCGAAGGCGGACCAGTCCACGGCCGACGGGGTGGCCCAGAACCCGGAGCGGGATACGGACAGCGACGAGGCACAGGGGAGCGGCGGGACGGAGGGCCTTGGCAAGAAGGCTTCGCCGCCCGAACTGCACAGCGGTCACAAGCTCGCCAGACGCTACCGTCTCGAGGAGTGCGTCACCCGTCTGGACGGATTCAGCAGTTGGCGTGCGGTCGACGAGAAACTCCGTCGTGCCGTGGGCGTCCACGTCCTGCCCGCGGACCATGTGCGGGCACGGTCGGTACTGGCCGCCGCGCGGTCCTCGGCGCTGCTGGGGGATCCGCGTTTCGTCCAGGTCCTCGACGCCGTCGAGGAGAACGACCTCGTCTACGTCGTGCACGAATGGCTGCCCGACGCCACCGAACTGACCGCGCTGCTCGCGGCCGGCCCGCTGGAGCCGCACGACGCCTACCAGATGGTCAGTCAGGTCGCCGCCGCCATGGCCGCCGCCCACCGCGAAGGCCTCGCACACCTACGGCTGAACCCGAACGCCGTCCTGCGTGCCTCCACCGGCCAGTGGCGCATCCGCGGTCTCGCCGTGAACGCGGCACTGCGCGGCATCAGCTCCGACACCCCGCAGCGTACGGACACCGAGTCCATCGGCGCCCTGCTGTACGCGGCGCTCACCCAGCGCTGGCCGTACGAGAACGACGCCTACGGCCTTTCCGGGCTGCCCAAGGACATCGGCCTGATCGCGCCGGACCAGGTGCGGGCCGGTGTGCACCGCGGCCTGTCCGAGCTCGCCATGCGGGCGCTGGTCAACGACGGTGCGACCGCCTCGCGTCACGAGTCCGCGTGCGCCACGCCGGAGGAACTGGTCAAGGCGATCGGCGAGATGCCCCGCATCCGTCCGCCGGAGCCGGCCTTCACCGCACCGCCGGAGTACCAGCACACCACGTACCAGCAGGGCACCTACGGGCGGCCCGCGCCGCACCCCGGCGTCACCCAGCCCCTCACGGCCCCACCGCCGCCCTTGCAGAGCCGCACCGGCAAGGTCCTGAAGTGGGCGGTGTCCGCTCTCCTCATCGCGGCGCTGGGCCTGGGGAGCTGGCAGCTGGCGGACGCCCTCATGGACCGGGGCGACAATTCGAACGACACCAACAACACCCAGACGCAGGACGGTGGCGACAAGAGCCCGAAGAAGCCCGCGACGGGCAAGCCCATCGCCATCGCGGGGGCCAAGGACTTCGACCCGTTCTCAACCGACCATTCCGAGAAGCCGGCCGACATATACAAGGCGTACGACAAGAGCACTGCGTCCTACTGGCAGACGGACTTCTACCTGAGTCCGGAGTTCGGAAACCTGAAGTCGGGCGTCGGCATCAAACTCGACCTCGGCAAGGTCCAGCAGGTCGGCCAGGTGAGCGTCACCTTCGTGGGCGAGACCTCGGCCGAACTCCGTGCCGCGGACGAGGGCACGCAATCCGATCCGACGTCTTTCGACGCCTACACGAAGGTCGCCAACGGCTCGGGCACCACCGTGACGCTCAAGCCCGGCAAGTCCCTGAGGACGCGGTACCTCCTCGTGTGGTTGACCAAGCTGCCCGCGGACAACCAGGGCCACTGGCGGGGACGAGTGGCAGACATCAAGGTGACCAGCTGAGGTCTCCACTCGGGAGGGGCCGATGGGAGATGGCGCCGGATACGGCGACGCACGGGACGAGGATCTGCTCGCCCGACATGTAGCAGGCGACCCCGATGCCTTCGCCGAGATCGTCCGACGGCATCGGGACCGGCTCTGGGCCGTGGCGCTGCGGACGCTGGGCGACCGTGAGGAGGCCGCTGACGCCGTCCAGGACGCCCTGGTGTCCGCCTACCGGGCCGCGCACACCTTCCGGGGACAGTCGGCCGTCACGACCTGGCTGCATCGGATCACCGTGAACGCCTGCCTCGACCGCGCACGGAAGGCCGCCACCCGGAAGACCGCCCCGGTGGACGACACCGAGCGGCTGGAGCAGCTCCTGGAGCCCCATGAGTCCGCCTCGGCCCCGGCCGAGCGGAACGATCTGCACCGGCAGCTCCTGGAAGCGCTCGGCACGCTGCCCCGCGAACAGCGAGCGGCTCTGGTTCTCGTGGACATGCAGGGCTATCCCGTCGCGGAGGCCGCCCGGATTCTCGACGTGCCGACCGGGACAGTGAAGAGCCGGTGCGCTCGCGGCAGAGCCAGGCTCCTTCCGCTGCTCAGCCATCTGCGGCCCGGAAGCACCCATGGCGAAGAAAAAGAACCCTCTCCGGGACGGAACCGGGTGCAGGGGACATCCGTCCCACCTGCAGCGGGCGCTCGCGGCACAGACGCCGATGCGGGCCCGAGCGATTCAGCCGTAGCGAAGGGCGGAGGTGGGCGAGCGTGACTTCCTCGGCAGACACGACCGGGCACCCGGACGTCGTGGAGATCTCCGACCTCACCGAAGGCATCCTCCCACCGGACCGGGACGCCGAGGTACGGCGGCACCTGGACGCGTGCGAGCCGTGTGCGGATGTCCTGGCCTCGTTGGAGGAGATCCGGGAGCTGCTGGGCACCTTCGAGGACGCCCCTACTATGCCTGTGGACATCGTCGGCCGCCTCGACACCGCTCTCGCCGCCGAGGCGCTGTCCGCCCCCGCCGTCTCCGCGCAGAACCGTGGTCCTGTTTCACGTGAAACATCGATCACGACGGACCGCCCTGCTGGACGGTCCCCTGCGGCGACCGGTCCGGGGCGCAAGGACCCCCGGCGTGGGCGTCGCCGGCGGACCGTCGTCCTGGGTTCTCTCCTCACCGCAGCGGTCCTGGGCACCGGGTCGCTCATCCTGCAGTCCCTGGGCAGCGGTGGCTCCGGGACGACGGCTCATGGCACGGTGGCGCCGTCCTCCGCCAGCTTCTCCGGCAACAGTGTCCAGAGCCAGGTCAAAGACCTGCTGACCGCTGGCAGGACCAGGCGGCATCACTCCGTCGAACCGCGGTCGGGAGTCGAGACCGAGCAGATCAACCCCGAGTCCACCCAGAGCGCCAACACCTTGCTCCAAACCCAGCCTCCGGTGCCGGACTGCGTCCGCGAGGCGATCAACAGCCGTGACGACGTCCTGGGCTCCAAAACCGGCGTCTACGCCGGCAAGAGCGCCTATCTCGTCGTGGTGCCCGACGCCGACGACAACACCCGGGTCACCGCCTACGTCGTCGCCTCGGAGTGCGTCCATCAGCACCCCGACTCCGTCGGCAAGGTACTGATGAAGCAGTCCTTCCCCCGGGCCTGAGTTCGTCGGAGGATTCCTCGGCGCCCGTGCGGTCATTCGTACCCTGGACCGTCGCCGTGTGCCCGGACACACCGGGAATGCGAACCCCCTAGGATCCGTTGGGTGGGGTGAGAGCTCCGAAAGGGCTCCACCGGTCGACTGACACAGACCAGAGACGAGGAATCAAGCCGTGAGCGACGTCCGTAACGTGATCATCATCGGCTCCGGGCCCGCCGGCTACACGGCGGCGCTCTACACCGCGCGCGCGTCGCTGAAGCCCCTGGTGTTCGAGGGTGCCGTCACCGCCGGCGGTGCCCTGATGAACACCACCGAGGTGGAGAACTTCCCCGGCTTCCGCGACGGCATCATGGGCCCCGACCTGATGGACAACATGAGGGCCCAGGCGGAGCGCTTCGGCGCCGAGCTGATCCCGGACGACATCGTCTCCGTCGACCTGACCGGCGAGATCAAGACGGTCACGGACACCGCCGGCACGGTCCACCGGGCCAAGACCGTGATCGTCACGACCGGCTCTCAGCACCGCAAGCTCGGCCTGCCGAACGAGGACGCCCTCTCGGGCCGCGGTGTCTCCTGGTGTGCCACCTGTGACGGATTCTTCTTCAAGGACCAGGACATCGCCGTGATCGGCGGTGGCGACACCGCGATGGAGGAGGCCACCTTCCTCTCCCGGTTCGCCAAGTCGGTGACGATCGTGCACCGTCGGGACACGCTGCGCGCCTCCAAGGCGATGCAGGAGCGTGCCTTCGGCGACCCGAAGATCAAGTTCGTCTGGGACAGCGAGGTCGCCGAGATCCAGGGTGACCAGAAGCTCTCCGGGCTCAAGCTGCGCAACATCAAGACGGGCGAGCTGTCGGAGCTGCCGGTGACCGGCCTGTTCATCGCGATCGGCCATGACCCGCGCACTGAGCTCTTCAAGGGCCAGCTGGACCTCGACGAGGAGGGGTATCTGAAGGTCGCCTCCCCGTCGACCCGCACCAACGTGACCGGAGTCTTCGGCGCCGGTGACGTGGTCGACCACACCTACCGCCAGGCGATCACCGCGGCCGGCACCGGCTGCTCCGCCGCTCTCGACGCCGAGCGCTTCCTCGCCTCCCTCGCGGACGGGGACAAGGCCGAGCCCGAGAAGACCGCGACCGTCTGATCCCCGCCCACTCCCGCCTCACCGCACGACCAAGTTAAGGAGCCCGCCGTGGCCGGCACTCTGAAGAACGTGACCGACGACTCCTTCGAGCAGGACGTCCTCAAGAACGACAAGCCCGTCCTGGTGGACTTCTGGGCCGCCTGGTGCGGTCCGTGCCGTCAGATCGCCCCGTCGCTGGAGGCCATTGCCGCCGAATACGGCGACAAGATCGAGATCGTCAAGCTCAACATCGACGAGAACCCGGGTACGGCCGCCAAGTACGGCGTCATGTCCATCCCGACTCTGAACGTCTACCAGAGCGGCGAGGTCGCCAAGACGATCGTGGGTGCCAAGCCGAAGGCCGCCATCGTGCGGGACCTCGAGGAGTTCATCGCCGAGTAGTCGGTGAATGCCGTCGAGCCGGCAGCGCATGTTTCACGTGAAACACGAATGGGCCAACCCGTCACGGGTTGGCCCATTCGCATGACATGGCTTCGCTGACCTCATCGTCTACAGCGGCCGCAGTGCCGGTTCCTTCTGTACCGCCCCCAGAAGTCGGTCCAGCGCCAGCTCCACGTCCTCCTTCCAGGAGAGGGTCGAGCGGAGATCCAGCCGCAGGCGGGGGTGCGTGGGATGCTGCCGGACCGTCTTGAACCCCACGGCCAGGAGGTGCTCCGCGGGCAGCAGACAGGCCGGCTCCTTCCAGCGGGCGTCCCCGAAAGCCTCGATCGCTTTGAACCCGCGGCGAAGCAGATCCTTGGCGACCGTCTGGACCATCACCCGGCCCAGCCCCTGCCCTTGATAGCGAGGCATGATGAACGCCGTCATGAGCTGGACGGCATCCGGTGAGAGCGGACTCGTGGGGAACGCTGTGGAGCGCGGCACATAGGCCGGTGGCGCATAGAGCACGAAGCCGACGGGGACGTCGTCGACGTAGACCACCCGACCGCACGATCCCCAGTCCAGCAGCACTGCGGAGATCCAGGATTCCTTCTCCAGCCCGGCTGTACCGGCCTTTACCGCGGCCTCGCCGCTGACGGGATCCAGCTCCCAGAAGACACATGAGCGGCAGCGCCGGGGGAGGTCCTCGAGGTTGTCCAGCGTGAGCGGTACGAGCCGACGCCCCATGAAGGCTGTTCCTCGCTTCCTTCGCCCGCCGCGTCGCGAGCTGCTGTCAGGACGCTCCGTCGTCTGAGCAGGCTGCCGACGAATCCACCGACCATTCCGATGCCCAGGCCCGCGCTCACCAATCCGGTGCGGCTCATCGATCGCATGGCCCCTGTCTCCCCACTCAGAGATCCGCCAGGTGGATGCGCCATACCCACTCGCATCGTATCCACGATGCGAGTGGGTAGATACTGCCTCAAAGCAAAGAGCGGACCGCGTTCCGGTACAACCGGAAGCCGTCCGCTCTTCAGCTCAGTGTGCGGGGGTGACGATCAGCCGTCGGCCCCGTCGGCCGTGCTCTCCTGCTGCAGGCTCTGCTGGAGGGCCAGGCGCTCACCGGGGGCGAGCGTGTTCAGGATCCGTTCGAGGTCCTCCGGGGAGGCGAACTCCACGGTGATCTTGCCCTTCTTCTGACCCAGCTCCACCTTCACCCGCGTCTCGAAGCGGTCCGAGAGGCGCGTCGCCAGCTCGTTGAACGCCGGAGAGACTCGCGCTCCGGCGCGGGGGCCCTTGGATCGCGAGGCCTTCTGCGGCCGCGAACCCATCAGGGTCACGATCTCCTCGACGGCCCGTACGGACAACCCCTCCGCCACGATGCGATGGGCGAGACGGTCCTGCTCCTCCGAGTCCTCGACGGACAGCAGAGCGCGGGCGTGGCCGGCCGAGAGGACACCGGCGGCCACTCGCTTCTGCACGGCCGGTGAGAGCCGGAGCAGACGCAGGGTGTTGGAGACCTGCGGACGCGAGCGCCCGATCCGGTCGGCCAACTGGTCATGCGTGCAGCTGAAGTCCTTCAGGAGCTGGTCGTAGGCGGCGGCCTCTTCCAGTGGGTTGAGCTGTGCTCGGTGGAGGTTCTCCAGCAGGGCGTCAAGCAGGAGCTTCTCGTCGTCGGTGGCCCGGACGATCGCTGGAATGGCCTCAAGACCGGCTTCGCGACAGGCCCGCCAGCGCCGCTCACCCATGATCAGCTCATAGCGGGCGTGCCCGAGCTGCCGCACCACGACGGGCTGGAGGAGACCGACTTCCTTGATGGAGGTGATCAGCTCGTGGAGCGCGTCCTCGTCGAAGACCTCACGCGGCTGGCGCGGGTTCGGCGTAATGGAGTCGAGGGGGAGCTCGGCGAAGTGGGCCCCGACCGGAGGCGCGGGTGCCTCGGTCACCGGGCTCGCCGGGGGCTCCTCGGTTTCATGTGAAACAGGCGGCAGCGTGGCCACCTTCGCAGCGGCCACTCCCCGGTCCGACCTCAGCGGCACCGCGGCCGGGGTTGGGGATGTCTGGCTCCCCATCGCAGCCGGAGCCGGCTCCTTCTCGGTCGGGGCAGCAGGGATCAGTGCGCCGAGCCCACGGCCCAGCCCTCTCCGTCGCTCGCTCACTGGATGCCCTCCACCATGTTCGGGTCGTTCGGGGCGCCGAGGTGGGCCTGGCTCGCGTCGTAGCTGATGCCAATACCTCTCAGCGCGATTTCTCGGGCGGCCTCCAGGTAGGAGAGAGCGCCGCTCGATCCAGGATCGTAGGTCAGCACCGTCTGCCCATAGCTCGGCGCCTCGGAGATACGGACCGATCGGGGAATGCTCGTCCGGAGCACCTCGTCACCGAAGTGAGTGCGCACCTCTTCAGCTACCTGCGAGGCGAGACGCGTCCGGCCGTCGTACATGGTGAGCAGGATGGTCGACACATGCAGGGTGGGATTGAGGTGGCCCCGCACCAGGTCGACGTTGCGCAACAGCTGCCCCAGTCCCTCCAGCGCGTAGTACTCGCACTGAATGGGGATCAGCACCTCCTGACCCGCGACGAGTGCGTTGACCGTCAGTAGGCCCAGCGACGGCGGGCAGTCGATGAGGACGTAGTCCAAGGGCTGCTCGTACGCCTGGATCGCCCGCTGCAGCCGGCTCTCCCGGGCCACCAGGGAAACCAGCTCGATCTCCGCACCGGCGAGATCGATGGTGGCCGGGGCACAGAAGAGTCCCTCGACGTCCGGAACGGGCTGGACGACGTCGGCGAGAGGCTTGCTCTCCACCAGGACGTCATAGATCGACGGCACCTCGGCGTGGTGGTCGATCCCCAGCGCCGTGGAGGCATTGCCCTGTGGGTCGAGGTCGATCACCAGGACACGGCCGCCGTGCAGAGCCAGCGAAGCGGCAAGATTGACGGTCGTCGTCGTCTTGCCGACGCCGCCCTTCTGGTTGGCGACCACGATGACTCGGGTCTGCTCGGGTCGTGGCAGGCCTTCACCGGCCCGCCCCAGAGCTTCCACCGCCAACTGGGCAGCACGACCGATGGGAGTGTCGTCCATCGGAGGCGGTGTTTCACGTGAAACATCCGCCCCCATCGACTCGGTTCGGGGACCGGGGACCGGATCGGTCATCGGTCCCGCGATGTTGGCGTCGGACCGCAAGGATTCACTCTCCTCGACTTCAGGCTCGCAATGAACAGAGCCTCCCATGTCTTCGGGGTCGCGAACCAGTGAGGCCTGGTGTTCTGTGGAGAAATCCACCTCTGTGGACAACTCCGCCGCCTTTCCGAGTGAGCCGAGAGGCTTGCGGTCACGAGGTTCGGCCGCAGCGCGTCCCCGACTGATGATGCCGTGCAGCAGTGAGCGACGTTTCACGTGAAACACGATGACAACAATCCGCCCCCTTCGTGAGCGACACTCCGTTGGGGCCTCGCGCCGGAGACATTCATCCCTCGCTCACAGCACACCGTGTGACCCACCGGTCGTCACAGAGCGCTCGCACCGCCTGAACCCTCGCGCATTTCGAGATCCACAACTGCTGGGGGCGAGCACACAGACACACAGCAGGAGACGGCCTGCCCGTGACCGGGTGGCCGTCTCCTGTGGCGTGTGGCACGAGCAACACCGTCAGCGACGTCGTCGTGCCCGTCCCGCTCTGGCGGCCTTGGCGCGCTTGGCGGCGAACCGTACGCCACCTGGGCTCTCGCCGACCTCCACCCGGACCACGGTGGACGCGGGATCGACCACGCCCTCACCGACATGAAGGATGGACGTCGACACCGCGCCGAGCTTACTGAGAGCCGTGGCGGCCGACTTCAGCTCTTCCTCGGCGGTGTCCCCCTTGAGCGCCAGCATCTCGCCGTAGGGACGCAGCAGAGGGATGCCCCACGTGGCCAGCCGGTCCAGCGGGGCCACGGCGCGGGCGGTCACCACGTGGACGGGCGGCAGTTTGCCCATGACTTCCTCGGCCCGCCCCCGCACCACGGTGACGTGGTCCAGGCCCAGCAGTTCGACCACCTCGGTGAGGAAGTTGGTGCGTCGCAGCAGCGGCTCCAGCAGAGTGATGTTCAGGTCGTCCCGGACCAGAGCCAGCGGGATGCCCGGCAGGCCGGCTCCGGAGCCGACATCGCACACCGTCACCCCCTCGGGGACCGCCTCCGAGAGAACCGCGCAGTTCAGCAGGTGCCGTTCCCACAGGCGGGGCACCTCGCGCGGGCCGATCAGGCCGCGCTGCACCCCCGCCTCAGCGAGCAGCTCCGCATAGCGAACCGCGTCGGCGAAGCGCTCACCGAACACTTCCCGCGCCTGTTCGGGCGCAGGGGGAAGCTCCGCTGCCTCCGTCACGGGGACCGTCCTTCCGTACAGCGCCGGGCTTCGCGCACCGGCCACCAGAACTACCAGGCTGACAAAGTTCGGCCCCGCCTGCGGGCAGACGGGGCCGTGAAACGAGGGGTGCCGATCAAGCGGGCAGCACGACGACGAACCGCTCGGGCTCCTCGCCCTCGGACTCGCTGCGCAGACCGGCGGACTTGACCGCGTCGTGCACGACCTTGCGCTCGAACGGCGTCATCGGCTTGAGCTTCACGGGCTCACCGCTGCTCTTGACCTCGGCGGCGGCCTTGGCGCCCAGCTCGGACAGCTCGGCGCGCTTCTTGGCTCGGTAGCCCGCGATGTCCAGCATCAGCCGGCTGCGGTCACCGGTCTCCCGGTGCACGGCCAGGCGCGTGAGCTCCTGGAGTGCCTCGAGCACCTCGCCGTCCCGGCCGACCAGCTTCTGCAGATCGCGGCTGCCGGCGTCGCTGATGATCGACACAGAGGCGCGGTCCGCCTCGACGTCCATGTCGATGTCGCCGTCGAGGTCGGCGATGTCGAGCAGGCCCTCCAGGTAGTCCGCCGCGATCTCGCCCTCCTGCTCCAGGCGGGTGAGGGTGTCTGCACCCTCGGCAGCGGCGGAGGTGGTGGTGCCTTCCGTCACGGGATGGGCTCCTTCTTACTTCTTGGACGGGGACTTGGGCCGCTGCGGGCCACCCTTGCGCTGCCCGGACTGGGCCTTGCTGCGGGTGCCGGAGCCGGGCTTCTGGGGCTGCTGGGCAGCGGCGGGCTTGACGTCCTGCGGCTCGTCGTCGGACTTCTCCAGCGAGGGGCCCTCGCCCGGCTGCTTGGTCGTGCCGGACTGACGCTGAGCCTTGGTCTGGCGCTTGGGCTGCTGACGTCGCGCCGCGGTGGCAGCGGCGGTGGCCGTACCGTCCTCGGCCTGTGCCGGCGCCTGGCCCTCGCTCTTCACCACGGTGCCGTCGGCCTGGGCCGCGAGGCCCGCCTTGGTCAGGCCGGTGATGAACTTGCGCTCGAACTCGTTGCGGTCGCGGCCCTTGGCGACGATCGCCTTGACGATGGTCTTCTCGCTCCGCCGGCGGACCTTGCCGTGCTGGGTCACGTGCTTGGTCAGGCGCTCGAGGTAGGAGGCCTGGGCCTTGGAACCCGGGGTCGGGTTGTTGTGGATGACGTACATCTGCTGGCCCATGGTCCACACGTTGGTGGTCAGCCAGTAGATGAGGACACCGACCGGGAAGTTGATGCCGAAGACGGCGAACATGACGGGGAAGACGTACATCAGCATCTTCTGCTGCTGCATGAACGGCGTCTTCACCGTGGTGTCGACGTTCTTCGTCATCAGCTGGCGCTGCGTGTAGAACTGCGAGGCCGACATCAGAACGATCATGACCACGGTCACGACGCGGACATCGGTGACCGAGGCGCCCAGCGCGTGGATCGTGTCGGCGCTGTCCTTGAACTTCGCCGCGAGCGGAGCGCCGAAGATGTGCGCCTTACGGGCGCTCTCCAGCAGCGACTCGTTGATGACGCCGATGGTCTGGCCCGAGGCGATGCCGTTGAGCACGTGGTACAGCGCGAAGAAGAAGGGCGACTGCGCCAGGATGGGAAGGCACGAGGAGAGCGGGTTGGTACCCGACTCCTTGTACAGCTTCATCATCTCTTCGGACTGACGCTGCTTGTCGTTCTTGTAGCGCTCCTGGATCTTCTTCATCTCGGGCTGGAGCGTCTGCATGGCCCGGGTCGCCTTGATCTGCTTCACGAAGAGCGGGATCAGGCAGATGCGGATCAGGATCACCAGGGACACGATCGACAGGCCCCAGGCCCATCCGGTGTTGGGGCCGAAGATGGCGCCGAAAACCGTGTGGAACTGGACGATGACCCACGAGACGGGTGTCGTGATGAAGCTGAAAAGACTGGCAATCGTGTCCACTAATCATGCTCCTTGGGCATGGGACGAAGTCTCTGCGGCCGGGCTCGAGGGAAGCTCGGAGCGAGTCCTCTCCTCGGTGGCCGGTTCGGCGGCGGAGGTTCCGCCCTTGCGTGCGCGCCAAGCGTTGCGCAGCAGTTCGTGCCACCGCGGGCGCTTGCGCGGAGGAACATGGTCCACACCGCCGAGCGACCACGGATTGCACCGGAGGATGCGCCAGGCGGTGAGTGCCGTTCCCTTGATCGCACCGTGCCGGTCGATGGCCGTGTAGCCATAGTGGGAGCACGACGGGTAGTACTTGCACACCGGCCCAAGGAGTGGACTGATCGTCCACTGGTACAGCTTGATCAGGGCCAGCAGTGGGTACTTCATCGCGCGCCCCCTCCCAGCAGCCGCTCCATGGCGGCGTCCAGGTCTCGGGCCAGCTGTGCGTGGTCTGCGTCGCCCGCTCCGGGCAGCGCTCGTACGACTACCAGGCTACCGGGGGGAAAAAGGGCGACTCGGTCACGCATCAGATGGCGCAGTCTGCGCTTGACTTGGTTGCGCACGACCGCGCCACCCACTGCCTTGCTCACGACGAAACCCGCACGCGTCAGGGAAGCGCTCTCCCCAGGCGCGTGCGGGTCCGTGGCACCGCTACGAAGGTGGACGACGAGGGTCGGGCGACCTGCCCGGCGACCTCGTCGTACCGCGGTCGCGAAGTCCTCGCGCCGCCTCAGCCGGTTCTCGGTGGGCAGCACGACGTCATGACCTGATCGGGATCAGGCGGACAGGCGGGCGCGACCCTTGCTACGGCGGGACGCGAGAATCGCGCGGCCGGCACGGGTGCGCATACGCAGCCGGAAGCCGTGGGTCTTCGCGCGACGACGGTTGTTCGGCTGGAAGGTGCGCTTGCTCACTCGGGGGCTCCAGAAAAGAATCGGTAGTGGCGGGGTGCCGTCCTGGCTGTCACCGTGCGCCCACGAGTAGCTCGCGTCACGCCCGAGTGCACCGCTTCCCGATCACCTGCTAGTGATCTGTGCCCATCGGAGGCAGGCGGCAGCAGCCATCGACAACTCGACCTGGTAACGGTACGTGGGACTGCGCCATTCGGTCAAACCACGGGCCAGGGGGGACACTGTCCACAGGCTGGGGACAACAACTTGAACCGTACCCGCCGCGCTGACTACCGTGACTGGAACTCCGATTCGTTCCTTTGTCCCCGCCCGTGCGGGATCGCCCCACCCGTCCACCCGATCTTCATCCCGAACCCGTCCCCGGACCACGCGTTCGCGGGACCTGCGAGAGAGCGTGCCCTGTGGCTGACGTACCTGCCGATCTTGCCGCAGTGTGGCCACGAGTACTGGAGCAGCTCCTCGGAGAGGGCCGGGGACAGGGTGTCGAGGGCAAGGACGAGCACTGGATCCGGCGCTGCCAGCCGCTCGCGCTGGTCGCGGACACGGCGCTGCTCGCCGTGCCGAACGAATTCGCGAAGGGCGTACTGGAAGGCCGGCTCGCGCCGATCGTGAGCGAGACCCTCAGCCGCGAGTGCGGGCGTCCCATCCGCATCGCGATCACCGTCGACGACTCCGCGGGCGAGCCCCCGGCCCCGGCGGCCTCCACGCCCCAGCCGCGCTACGACGAGCCCGAGCCGCCCTCCGGACCGTACGAGGGCTACGGCCGCCACCGTGCGGCGGATCCGCAGCAGGGTGGCGAACAGCCGTCCCGCGCGGACCAGCTCCCCACCGCGCGGCCCGCCTATCCCAACGAGTACCAGCGTCCCGAGCCCGGCGCCTGGCCACGCCCCGCACGGGACGAGTACGGCGGCTGGCAGCAGCCGCGGCTCGGTTTTCCCGAGCGCGACCCCTACGCCTCCTCGCCGCAGGACCCGTACGGCGCTCCCGCCCAGGACGGCTACGGTCCGCCGGCGCAGGACTACCGTGCGCCGGGCCGCGAGCGCCGCGCGTACGAGCAGCAGCGCGGCGAGTACGACGGCCCCCGCTCCGACTACGACCGCCTGGACTACGACTCCCGGCAGGACTACGAGCGCAAGGAACGCCCGGAGTACGACCGCCCGGAACGCCCGGACTACGACCGCCCGGACTACGACACACCCCGCGCCGACTACGACCAGCGCGACCCGGTGCGCCGCGAGCTGCCCGATCAGCCCTCGGGCGGCGGCCCGGCGCACCGCGGCGGCCCGGTCCGCCCCGACCTGCCGCCGGCCGGTACGGGCGGTGCCCCCGGCCCGCTGGCCGCGCAGCCCGCGCCGGCGAGCGGCCCCGGTGAGCCCACGGCACGGCTGAACCCCAAGTACCTCTTCGACACCTTCGTCATCGGCGCCTCCAACCGGTTCGCGCACGCGGCCGCGGTGGCCGTCGCCGAGGCACCGGCGAAGGCGTACAACCCCCTGTTCATCTACGGGGAGTCGGGGCTCGGCAAAACGCATCTGCTGCACGCCATCGGGCACTACGCGCGCAGCCTCTACCCGGGCACGCGGGTGCGGTACGTCAGCTCCGAGGAGTTCACCAACGAGTTCATCAACTCCATCCGCGACGGCAAGGGCGACAGCTTCCGCAAGCGCTACCGCGAGATGGACATCCTGCTCGTCGACGACATCCAGTTCCTGGCGGACAAGGAGTCGACGCAGGAGGAGTTCTTCCACACCTTCAACACGCTCCACAACGCCAACAAGCAGATCGTGCTGTCCTCCGACCGGCCGCCCAAGCAGCTCGTCACGCTGGAGGACCGGCTGCGGAACCGTTTCGAGTGGGGCCTGATCACCGACGTCCAGCCGCCCGAGCTGGAGACGCGCATCGCGATCCTGCGCAAGAAGGCGGTCCAGGAGCAGCTCAACGCGCCACCGGAGGTCCTGGAGTTCATCGCCTCCCGGATCTCGCGCAACATCCGTGAGCTGGAGGGCGCGCTGATCCGGGTGACCGCGTTCGCCTCACTCAACCGGCAGCCGGTGGACCTGGGGCTGACCGAGATCGTCCTGAAGGACCTCATCCCCGGCGGCGAGGACTCCGCTCCGGAGATCACGGCACCGGCGATCATGGCGGCCACCGCCGACTACTTCGGTCTGACGGTGGAGGACCTGTGCGGCACCTCGCGCGGCCGCGCGCTGGTCACCGCCCGGCAGATCGCCATGTACCTCTGCCGTGAGCTGACCGACCTGTCGCTGCCGAAGATCGGCGCGCAGTTCGGCGGCCGCGACCACACGACGGTCATGCACGCCGACCGGAAGATCCGCGCCCTGATGGCCGAGCGGCGCTCCATCTACAACCAGGTGACCGAGCTGACGAACCGCATCAAGAACGGCTGACCAGCGGCAGGAACGCCAGCGGGGCGCCCCCGGGAGGAGATCCCGGGGGCGCCCCGCTGCGTGCGGCCGGGAACCCCCCGCACAAGGCCATGGGGCCATGCCATGGAGCCCAGGGGCCTCCCGGGCGGAAGCCGGCGCCCCTCGCCGCCACGACCGGCTGCCGCGGGCCGCCACGACGACTTGCCGGCCGACTGCCCACTGCCGTCTGCCGACTGCCGTCGGCCCCTCCGGCGGACCTCCGATGCGCGTCGCCCGGCGGGCTGTCGAAGGCTCCCGACGGGCCATCGACGCGCTGCTGAAGGCCTGCCGCCCCCTCCCGACGGGCCCGCCGCCGGTCGCCGCCGTTCCTCTCCGGGCCACCGCCTGTTCGAATATCTGCGTGGTTACGGCCACTCTCCACAGATTCGCCGACTTTCTTGCCTCCACATGCTGGGGACTATGGAGTTGTCCCGAACAGCGTCCACAGGAACCCTGACGAAGTGACGTCTTCGCAGCTCAGCCGCCTGTGGAATCGTGGACGAAGACTCTCCACAGCCTGTGGATGAAACAGGGATCCACAGGCTGTGCATGGAGTTGTCCACGGCCGGCCCACAGCCTGGGGGCGGTTGTCCCCAGCGAATCCCAGCTTCTCCACATGGCTGTCCACTGTTCGGCAACGCGACGCACTCGATCACCGCGTCGAGTGAAAGCCGTCACACAACGGTGCCAGATTGGGGTGTGGGAAACGTGGGTAAATCTGGGGACGCAGCTGGGGAGAACTGCGCCCGGGCTGTGGGCGGCGTGTGCAGAACTTTCCGTTCTCCACAGAGACCCTGGGTTGTCCACCGCCACCGCCCACAGGGCCAGTGGACAAAATTCCGGCTCTGAGCTGGGAGAACGTGGTTATCCACGGTATCCACAGCCCCTACTACTACTCCCGACTAGAGAGAGCTGGGAATCCGTTTCGAAGCGGGGCCTGTGCACAACTCGCCGTCTCGAGCCCGGCTGCCCCTCGGAGCGACTTGACCCCGACCGGCACCTGCTCTCAGCGCGGTGCGTCAGACTGGTCCCCGGTGTCCTTCCCGTCGCAGTGGGCGGTGACACCGAGTCGGAGGACTCAGCAGCAACAGCAGGAGGCGGCTTACGGTGAAGATCCGGGTGGAACGCGACGTACTCGCGGAGGCAGTGGCCTGGGCGGCACGCAGCCTCCCGGCCCGTCCGCCGGCGCCTGTCCTCGCCGGCCTGCTGCTGAAGGCCGAGGACGGCCAGCTGAGCCTGTCGAGCTTCGACTACGAGGTCTCCGCGAAGGTCAGCGTCGAGGCCGAGGTCGACGAGGACGGCACCGTCCTCGTCTCCGGCCGGCTGCTCGCCGACATCTCCCGCGCCCTGCCCAACCGGCCGGTGGAGATCTCCACAGACGGTGTACGGGCGACGGTGGTCTGCGGTTCGTCGCGGTTCACGCTCCACACCCTGCCGGTGGAGGAGTACCCGGCGCTGCCGCAGATGCCGAACGCGACCGGCACCGTCCCCGGCGAGGTCTTCGCGGCCGCGGTGTCCCAGGTGGCCATCGCCGCCGGCCGTGACGACACGCTGCCCGTCCTCACCGGTGTGCGCATCGAGATCGAGGGCGACACCGTCACCCTGGCCTCCACCGACCGCTACCGCTTCGCGGTCCGCGAGTTCCTGTGGAAGCCGGAGAACCCGGGCGTATCCGCGGTCGCCCTGGTGCCCGCCAAGACGCTCCAGGACACCGCCAAGGCGCTGACCAGCGGTGACAGCGTCATCCTCGCGCTGTCCGGCTCGGGCGCCGGCGAGGGCCTGATCGGTTTCGAGGGCGCCGGGCGGCGGACGACCACCCGCCTCCTCGAGGGCGACCTGCCGAAGTACCGCACGCTGTTCCCGACCGAGTTCAACTCCGTCGCGGTGATCGAGACCGCCCCCTTCGTGGAGGCCGTCAAGCGTGTGGCCCTGGTCGCCGAGCGGAACACCCCGGTGCGGCTGAGCTTCGAGCAGGGCGTGCTGATCCTGGAGGCCGGTTCCAGCGACGACGCACAGGCTGTGGAAAGGGTCGACGCCCAGCTGGAGGGCGACGACATCTCGATCGCCTTCAACCCCACGTTCCTGCTGGACGGCCTGAGCGCGATCGACTCCCCGGTGGCGCAGCTCTCGTTCACGACGTCCACCAAGCCGGCGCTGCTCAGCGGCAAGCCCGCGCTGGACGCGGAGGCGGACGAGGCCTACAAGTACCTGATCATGCCGGTGCGGCTCAGCGGCTGAGGCCGTCCACAGCTGTGCGCGGTCGCCGGTCACCGTCGTGGTGCCCGGCGACCGCGATTGGGCGGCCGGCCCCGCAGCCGGATGGGATTCCGCAGGTCAGGCCGTGCGTGTGAGCGCGTATGCCCACAACTGTGCATGCGCGTCCGGGTTTAGGCTCGGCTCGGCACTCCGGTGCCTGTCACGGCACACCCCGACCTAAGGAACACAACTGATGGAGCTCGGTCTCGTCGGCCTCGGCAAGATGGGCGGCAACATGCGCGAGCGGATCCGCCGCGCGGGCCACACGGTCATCGGATACGACCGCGACGCGGACCTCGCGGACGTCCACAGCCTCGAGGAGCTTGTGGGCAAGCTCTCGGCTCCCCGTGTGGTCTGGGTGATGGTCCCGGCCGGCGAGCCCACCCAGACCACGGTCGACCGGCTGGCCGAGCTGCTCGAGCCCGGTGACGTGGTCGTCGACGGCGGCAACTCCCGCTGGACGGACGACGAGAGGCACGCCGGGGAACTGGCCGCCAAGGGCATAGGCTTCGTGGACTGCGGGGTCTCCGGCGGCGTCTGGGGCCTGGAGAACGGGTACGCGCTGATGTACGGCGGCGACGCGGAGAACGTCGCCAAGGCGCAGCCGGTCTTCGACGCGCTCAAGCCGGAGGGCGACTTCGGCTCGGTGCACGCCGGCAAGGTCGGCGCGGGCCACTTCGCGAAGATGGTCCACAACGGCATCGAGTACGCCATGATGCAGGCCTACGCCGAGGGCTGGGAACTGCTGGAGAAGGTCGACTCCGTCACGGACGTGCGCGAGGTCTTCCGCTCCTGGCAGGAGGGCACGGTCATCCGGTCCTGGCTGCTCGACCTCGCGGTGAACGCGCTCGACGAGGACGAGCACCTCGACGGTCTGCGCGGTTACGCGCAGGACTCCGGCGAGGGACGCTGGACCGTGGAGGCCGCCATCGACAACGCGGTGCCGCTTCCCGCGATCACCGCCTCGCTGTTCGCGCGGTTCGCCTCCCGGCAGGAGGACTCGCCGCAGATGAAGATGATCGCCGCGCTGCGCAACCAGTTCGGCGGCCACGCCGTAGAGAAGAAGTAATCCACAGGATCCTTCCGGGATCCACAACCCTTGGGGGAGGTCGGCGGACGACCATGCACGTCACGCATCTTTCGCTGGCCGACTTCCGCTCGTACGCCCGGGTCGAGGTCCCGCTCGACCCGGGTGTCACCGCCTTTGTCGGCCCCAACGGGCAGGGCAAGACGAACCTCGTCGAGGCCGTCGGCTACCTCGCCACCCTCGGCAGTCACCGGGTCGCCTCGGACGCCCCCCTGGTCCGCATGGGCGCCGAGCGCGCGGTCGTCCGGGCGCAGGTCCGGCAGGGCGAGCGGCAGCAACTGGTCGAGCTGGAGCTGAACCCGGGCAAGGCCAACCGGGCCCGTATCAACCGTTCCTCGCAGGTCAGGCCGCGGGACGTGCTGGGGATCGTCCGGACGGTGCTGTTCGCACCGGAGGACCTCGCACTGGTCAAGGGCGATCCCGGGGAGCGGCGCCGGTTCCTGGACGAGCTGATCACCGCGCGTTCCCCGCGCATGGCGGGGGTGCGTTCCGACTACGAGCGGGTGCTCAAGCAGCGCAACACGCTGCTGAAGTCCGCCGCTCTGGCGCGCCGGCACGGCGGGCGCTCCATGGACCTGTCCACCCTGGACGTGTGGGACCAGCACCTGGCGCGCGCGGGCGCCGAACTGCTCGCCCGGCGTCTGGAGCTGATCGCCGCGCTGCAGCCGCTGGCGGACAAGGCCTACGAGCAGCTTGCCCCCGGCGGCGGTCCGGTCGCGCTGGAGTACAAGCCGTCGGCGCCCGGTGAGGCCCACACGCGCGAGGATCTCCACGGTCAGCTCATGGCGGCCCTGGGCGAAGCACGCAAGCAGGAGATCGAGCGGGGGGTGACCCTCGTGGGCCCCCATCGGGACGACCTGGTTCTCAAACTCGGTCAGCTGCCCGCCAAGGGGTACGCCTCGCACGGCGAGTCGTGGTCCTACGCCCTCGCGCTGCGGCTGGCCTCGTACGACCTGCTGCGCGCGGAGGGCAACGAGCCGGTACTGGTCCTGGACGACGTCTTCGCCGAGCTGGACGCCCGCCGCCGGGAACGGCTGGCGGAGCTGGTGGCGCCCGGTGAGCAGGTGCTGGTCACCGCCGCCGTGGACGACGACGTACCCCATGTGCTGGCCGGTGCGCGGTACGCGGTGGCCGGCGGGACGGTGGAGCGCGTATGACCGCCGAGGAACCCGCCCCGAGGAAGGACGAGCCGTCCGGTGTCGACCTCGCGCGCGTGGCGCTGCGCGCGGCGAAGGAGCAGGCACGCGCGCGCGGGGACGCGGCCCGGCAGAAGAAGCAGGCGCGGCGGGGCGGCGGGCTGCGCTCGGGCGCGCGGGCCGACGGCCGTGACCCGATGGCGCTGGGGGCGGCGATCAACCGGTTGCTCACCGAGCGGGGCTGGGAGACGCCGGCCGCGGTGGGCGGGGTCATGGGCCGGTGGCCGCAGATCGTGGGCGAGGACCTGGCGAAGCACTGCGTGCCGCAGCGGTACGACGAGGCCGAGCGGGTGCTGTCGGTGAGCTGCGACTCGACGGCCTGGGCGACCCAGTTGCGGCTGCTCGCCCCGACGCTGGTGGCCCGGCTCAACGAGGACCTCGGGCACGGCACGGTCCGGCTGATCAAGGTGAACGGCCCGGGCGGTCCGGCCCGGCGTTACGGCCCGCTGCGGGCGCCGGGGAGCACCGGGCCCGGCGACACCTACGGGTGACGTACCTCACGTCGGGCGAGTGCCGCGCGAGGCCGGCGCGGGCCGTGCCGCAGTGCCGTGCACAGGTGTGGACGACGTGCTGACCCGCCAGTAGCCAAGGGTTGACGGCTCGAAGCGCTGAGTGCCGCTGTGAGCCCCTTGGGGCCCCCTTCCGTATATCGGGACCCGGCCGAGACCGGTTCAGGGCGGCACATGGGGACTCAGGTACCGGCAAACCCCCATCACCGTCGGCGCTACCGGTAGACTGGGAGACAATCCCGCCCCAGTCGTGGGGACGTCCGGGAAAAGCTGAGCAACGCTGATCAAGGCTTACCGACGCAACATGCCGCAGCCGCTCCGGTAACCCTCCCCAGAGGGGGCATTCCGGGAGCCCGGCTCGTGCTGTGCCAGAAAGGGCGCTTCGTGGCCGATTCCGGCAACCCCAACGAGAACATCCCGTCCACCGACGCAGGCGTGGCCGGCAGCGCCGCGGCACCCGGCACGGCCTCCGCCTCCTACGACGCCAGCGCCATCACCGTGCTCGAAGGGCTGGACGCGGTCCGCAAGCGACCCGGCATGTACATCGGCTCGACCGGTGAGCGCGGACTGCACCACCTGGTGTACGAGGTCGTCGACAACTCGGTCGACGAGGCGCTGGCCGGTTACGCGGACACCATCGACGTGACGATCCTCGCCGACGGCGGCGTGCGTGTCGTCGACAACGGGCGTGGCATTCCGGTGGGCATCGTGCCCTCCGAGGGCAAGCCGGCTCTCGAGGTCGTGCTGACCGTGCTGCACGCGGGCGGCAAGTTCGGCGGCGGCGGCTACGCGGTCTCCGGCGGTCTGCACGGTGTCGGCGTCTCCGTGGTGAACGCCCTGTCGTCCAAGGTCTCCGTCGAGGTCAGGACCGACGGGCACCGCTGGACGCAGGACTACAAGATGGGCGTTCCGACCGCCCCGCTGGCCAAGCACGAGGCCATCGAGCGGACGGGCACGTCGGTCACCTTCTGGGCCGACCCGGAGATCTTCGAGACGACCGAGTACTCCTTCGAGACGCTGTCGCGGCGCTTCCAGGAGATGGCGTTCCTCAACAAGGGGCTGACCCTCAAGCTGACGGACGAGCGCGAGTCGGCGAAGGCCACCAGCGGCGCGGACGAGGCGGGCGCGGACGAGAAGGCCGAGGTCAAGTCGGTCACGTACCACTACGAGGGCGGCATCGTCGACTTCGTGAAGTACCTCAACTCCCGCAAGGGCGACGTGGTGCACCCCACCGTCATCGACCTGGAGGCCGAGGACAAGGACAAGAGCCTGTCCCTCGAGGTCGCGATGCAGTGGAACAGCGGCTACAGCGAGGGCGTGTACTCCTTCGCGAACATCATTCACACGCACGAGGGCGGCACGCACGAGGAGGGCTTCCGGGCGGCCCTCACGAGCCTGATCAACAAGTACGCGCGTGACAAGAAGCTGCTGCGCGAGAAGGACGACAACCTCACCGGTGACGACATCCGCGAGGGTCTGACCGCGATCATCTCGGTCAAGCTGAGCGAGCCGCAGTTCGAGGGCCAGACGAAGACCAAGCTGGGCAACACGGAGGCGAAGACCTTCGTGCAGCGGGCGGTCTACGAGCACCTCAACGACTGGCTGGACCGCAACCCGGTCGAGGCCGCGGACATCGTCCGCAAGGGCATCCAGGCGGCCACCGCGCGCGTGGCGGCCCGCAAGGCCCGTGACCTGACCCGGCGCAAGGGTCTGCTGGAGTCGGCGTCCCTGCCGGGCAAGCTCTCCGACTGCCAGTCGAACGACCCCACCAAGTGCGAGATCTTCATCGTCGAGGGTGACTCCGCCGGCGGTTCCGCCAAGTCCGGCCGCAACCCCCAGTACCAGGCGATCCTCCCGATCCGCGGCAAGATCCTCAACGTCGAGAAGGCCAGGATCGACAAGATCCTGCAGAACCAGGAGATCCAGGCGCTGATCTCCGCCTTCGGTACGGGCGTGCACGAGGACTTCGACATCGAGAAGCTCCGCTACCACAAGATCATTCTGATGGCGGACGCCGACGTCGACGGCCAGCACATCAACACCCTGCTGCTGACCTTCCTGTTCCGCTTCATGCGGGACCTGGTCGAGCGCGGGCACGTGTACCTCTCCCGCCCTCCGCTGTACAAGATCAAGTGGGGCCGGGACGACACCGAGTACGCGTACTCGGACCGTGAGCGCGACGCGCTGCTGGAGATGGGCCGTCAGCGCGGCAAGCGCATCCGTGAGGACTCGATCCAGCGCTTCAAGGGTCTCGGCGAGATGAACGCCGAGGAACTGCGTGTGACCACGATGGACCAGGAGCACCGGGTCCTGGGCCAGGTCACCCTGGACGACGCCGCCCAGGCCGACGACCTGTTCTCGGTCCTGATGGGCGAGGACGTCGAAGCCCGCCGCGCGTTCATCCAGCGCAACGCCAAGGACGTCCGCTTCCTCGACATCTGAGTCGGTCTCAGCTGACCGCACCAGGAAGGACCTTCACCAGCAATGGCCGACGAGAACACTCCCGAGACGCCTGAGACCGAGGGCGGCGAGGTCGTCCTGCGCGTCGAGCCCGTCGGGCTCGAGACGGAGATGCAGCGCTCGTACCTGGACTACGCGATGTCCGTCATCGTGTCCCGTGCGCTGCCCGACGTACGCGACGGGCTCAAGCCGGTGCACCGCCGCGTGCTGTACGCGATGTACGACGGCGGGTACCGCCCCGAACGCGGCTTCTACAAGTGCGCCCGTGTCGTCGGCGACGTCATGGGCAACTACCACCCGCACGGCGACTCCTCGATCTACGACGCCCTGGTGCGCCTCGCCCAGCCGTGGTCGATGCGGATGCCGCTGGTGGACTCCAACGGCAACTTCGGCTCCCCGGGCAACGACCCGGCGGCGGCGATGCGCTACACCGAGTGCAAGATGGCGCCGCTGTCGATGGAGATGGTCCGTGACATCGACGAGGAGACCGTCGACTTCACGGACAACTACGACGGCCGCTCCCAGGAGCCGACCGTCCTGCCGTCCCGGTTCCCGAACCTGCTGATCAACGGCTCGGCCGGTATCGCGGTCGGCATGGCGACCAACATCCCCCCGCACAACCTGCGCGAGGTCGCCGCCGGCGCCCAGTGGTACCTGGAGAACCCGGAGGCCTCGCACGAGGATCTGCTGGACGCGCTCATCGAGCGGATCAAGGGCCCGGACTTCCCGACCGGTGCCCTGGTGGTGGGCCGCAAGGGCATCGAGGAGGCCTACCGCACGGGGCGCGGCTCCATCACGATGCGCGCGGTCGTCGAGGTCGAGGAGATCCAGAACCGCCAGTGCCTGGTGGTGACCGAGCTGCCGTACCAGGTGAACCCGGACAACCTGGCGCAGAAGATCGCGGACCTGGTGAAGGACGGGAAGATCGGCGGCATCGCCGACGTCCGCGACGAGACGTCCTCGCGTACGGGGCAGCGCCTGGTCATCGTGCTGAAGCGGGACGCGGTCGCCAAGGTCGTCCTGAACAACCTGTACAAGCACACCGACCTGCAGACGAACTTCGGCGCCAACATGCTGGCGCTGGTCGACGGCGTGCCGCGCACCCTGTCCCTGGACGCGTTCATCCGTCACTGGGTGACGCACCAGATCGAGGTCGTCGTGCGGCGGACCCGGTTCCGGCTGCGCAAGGCCGAGGAGCGGGCGCACATCCTGCGCGGTCTGCTGAAGGCCCTGGACGCCATCGACGAGGTCATCGCGCTGATCCGGCGCAGCGACACCGTCGAGATCGCGCGCGGCGGCCTGATGGACCTGCTGGAGATCGACGAGATCCAGGCCAACGCGATCCTCGAGATGCAGCTCCGGCGGCTGGCCGCCCTGGAGCGCCGGAAGATCGTCCAGGAGCACGACGAGCTCCAGGCCAAGATCAACGAGTACAACGAGATCCTGGCCTCGCCGGTCCGCCAGCGCGGGATCGTCAGCGAGGAGCTGGCCGCGATCGTCGGGAAGTACGGCGACGACCGGCAGACGAAGCTGATCCCGTACGAGGGCGACATGTCCATCGAGGACCTGATCGCCGAGGAGGACATCGTCGTCACCGTCACGCGCGGTGGCTACGTCAAGCGGACCAAGACGGACGACTACCGGGCGCAGCGGCGCGGCGGCAAGGGCGTGCGGGGTACGAAGCTGAAGGAGGACGACATCGTCGACCACTTCTTCGTCTCCACCACGCACCACTGGCTGCTGTTCTTCACGAACAAGGGCCGGGTGTACCGGGCGAAGGCGTACGAGCTGCCGGAGGCCGGCCGGGACGCGCGCGGGCAGCACGTGGCGAACCTGCTGGCCTTCCAGCCGGACGAGGCGATCGCCGAGATCCTCGCGATCCGCGACTACGAGGCGGCGCCGTACCTGGTCCTGGCCACGAAGTCCGGTCTGGTCAAGAAGACGCCTCTGAAGGATTACGATTCGCCCCGCGCCGGCGGTGTGATCGCGATCAATCTGCGTGAGCGGGAGGACGGAACCGACGACGAACTGATCGGCGCCGAACTCGTCTCGGCCGACGACGATCTCCTCCTGGTCAGCAGGAAGGCCCAATCGATCAGGTTCACCGCGTCGGATGACACCTTGCGACCGATGGGCCGTGCGACCTCGGGCGTCAAGGGCATGAGTTTCCGGGAGGCGGACGAGCTTCTCTCGATGAATGTCGTTCGACCCGGTACGTTCGTGTTCACCGCTACGGACGGCGGGTACGCGAAGCGGACCGCCGTCGACGAGTACCGCGTCCAGGGCCGCGGCGGCCTCGGTATCAAGGCCGCCAAGATCGTGGAGGACCGCGGCTCGCTCGTCGGCGCGCTGATTGTCGAGGAGAGCGACGAGATCCTCGCCATCACCCTGTCCGGCGGTGTGATTCGTACGCGAGTCAGCGAGGTCAGGGAGACGGGCCGTGACACCATGGGCGTCCAACTGATCAACTTGGGCAAGCGCGATGCCGTGGTCGGTATCGCACGTAACGCCGAGGCGGGGCGCGAGGCGGAGGAGGTCGACGGCGGGGACGTCGTCGACGAGGCCGCCGACGCCGCCGCGACCACCGGCACGGACGAGGGTGAGGCGCCCTCGGCCGAGTAGCACGAGGAGAGAGTCATCGTGAGCGGAGCCACGGGCGCCGGATCGGCCGGTACCCCCACGGGTACGGAAACGGGCGGCGGCCGTGGCTCCGCCGCGCACGGGGCGGGTGCGGCCGACCCGCACACGACCCAGCTCAGGGCGGTCAAGCCCGCGGCGAAGGCCGCGCCCTCCACCGATACGCCGGCACCCCAGGGGGGAACCGTGACGGACACCCGAGGCCCGCAGACCCAGACCGGCGCGGGCCCGGCCGAGGGCCAGGCGGCCTCCCCGCTGCCCGGGGAGCGGCGCTCCGAGCAGAACTCCGGGCCGTACCACCCGCCACAGGCCTACCCGGCGCAGACGCCGACCGGTGCCGTACGCCGGCCGCGCACCGGCGCGCGCACCGAGCCACGCACCCGCAAGGCGCGGCTGCGCGTGGCCAAGGCCGACCCGTGGTCGGTGATGAAGGTCAGCTTCCTGCTCTCCATCGCCCTGGGCATCTGCACGGTCGTCGCCTCGGCGGTGCTCTGGATGGTCATGGACGCGATGGGCGTGTTCTCGACGGTCGGCGGCACGATCTCGGAGGCGACCGGCTCCAACGAGGCGAACGGCTTCGACCTGCAGTCCTTCCTCTCCCTGCCGCACGTGCTGACCTTCGCGTCGATCATCGCGGTCATCGACGTCGTCCTCGCCACGGCCCTCGCCACCCTGGGCGCCTTCATCTACAACCTGTCCGCGGGCTTCGTGGGCGGCGTCGAACTGACGCTGGCCGAGGACGAGTGACCCACCTGCCGTCCGCGCCCGGCAGCCCCCGGACAACCGATTTTGGGACTGCCGCCCTCGTGCGCTAATCTTCAGGAGTCAGCGCGCGGGACACACACCGCAGAGCGCGGCGGGGCTATAGCTCAGTTGGTTAGAGCGCATCCCTGATAAGGATGAGGCCACAGGTTCAAATCCTGTTAGCCCCACCAGCGAAAAGACCCCCAGTCGGTAGCGGCTGGGGGTCTTTGACATCTACGGCTGACATCAGCCGATGAGTGGATCTTCCAGAAGCTCAGCGAGCAGGCCGACCGCTTCCCTCTCACTCTCGCCCACCACGTGCGTATAGACGTCCATGGTCATGCTGATCTGACTGTGGCGGAGGATCGCCTGGGCGACCTTGGGGTGCACCTTCAGGAAGGCGAGCAGGGTGCCGCAGGTGTGCCGAGCGAGGCGGACCGTGATCCGACGGACGCCGGCACGCTTCACGAGTCGATCGAAGGTGCGGGAGAAGCCCACCGGGTCGATCAGGCCGCCATGCTCGGCGGAGAAGACGAGGTCTTGGTCCGGCTCTTGGGACCAGTGCTCACCGGCGATTTTCCGTTCCAGCTCTTGGAGCTCCCGACGCTCCTCCAGGACGCGAGCGCAGAACCCCGGGAGCGGGAGCACGGCCTGGGAGGACTCCGTCTTGAGGTCCTTGAGGACCAGGCCCACGCCCTTGACCCGCTGCACCTGCTTGACCGGGATGAAGTGGCCGGCCTCGAAGTCGATGTCCTGCCAGCGCAGGCCGAGCACCTCGCTGCGGCGAAGACCGAGGACCAGGACGAGGACGCAGGCCGCGTAGAGGCGGTGAGCGCGGACGGAGCGAAGGAACGCGATCGCCTCTCGTGCGTTCCACGCCGTGCCCTTGTCCTTGTTCACCTTGGGCATGTCGACCAGGAGGGCGACGTTTCGCGTGACCAGCTCCTCGCGCATGGCCCGGTTGAGCGCGTTGCGGAGGACACGGAGGACCTCGAAGCGGGCGGAGGCACCAACCTTTTCCCGCACCAGCGTGGCCATGAAGGCGCGGATCTGTGCCGGGGTCAGCTTGACCAGCGGCTTCTTACCGAGGTGAGGCACGAGGTAGAGCCTCACCTTGGACTCGTACTTGACGTACGTGTTGTGCTCGCGTTCCGGAGCGACGATGTGCTCCAGCCAGTAGGTCACCCACTCGCCGAGCGTCCAGGACCGGGACGGCACCGGGATGCCGTTGCGCTCCTGGTCCTGGAGCTTGCCGAGCTTCTCGTTGGCTTCGTCCCAGGTCCGGCCGTACACGTACTTGCGTACCCGGTTGCCATCCGTGTCGGTCACGTACGCGGCGCCCTGGTAGCGACCATCGGACCGCTTGGTGATCGTGCCGCCGCCATTGGGCCGACGCTTCGCCATCAGGCAGCCTCTCCGATCTGAGCAGTGATGAAGTCGTGCACCGCCTGGTCCGGGATGCGCCGGCACCCGTCGACCTTGATGGACATGAGGCGGTGCGTACGGATCAGGTCGTAGACCTTGGTCCGGCCCACCTTCAGCCGCGCCATGACCTCGGGCACGGTCAGCAGGACAGGGGCGGCAGTGGTCATGCGTCGGCTCCTTCCAGGGCATGCAAGGCGTGTAGCTCTTCGCGTGCGATCTCGCGGTTGTGCTGGATGTCGCTGCGGATGTTGGCGGCGAGCCAGGACTCGCCGGGGGTGTGGCCGTGGCCGGCGTAGACCCAATGGGCGAGGGTGAGGGTGTTTGCTTCCTCGTCGTCTGGGTCGGGCAGGCCGAGGGCGGCGCGCTGCTGGGCTGCGCGGTAGTCGGCGCGGACCTGGCGCAGTGCGCCGAGGGTGGTGGAGTAGCGGCGGGACTTGGTGGAGAAGTGGCCGCGGAAGCCGAGCATGTGAGCCCAGTCGCGTAACTTCCGGTCCGGGTAGAGCGGGTGCAGGTCGAGGCAGGCGGCGATGAGCCGGGCCGGGTGGTCGGGCACCTCGAGGAGGGCCAGGGCCTCTTTGTTGCCGATGCGGCGGTCGACGGTGCCGGTGGTCTCGGCGGCTTTGGTGGCGTACTTGGCGACGTAGGAGGCGACGGCCTGTTCGGTGATCTCGGCACCGTCCCCGAAGGCCCGGATCGGGCGTACGTCGATCTGCTCGCCCCAACGCAGCGTGCGCGCGGGTTCGGTACGTGCCGGTTGCTCGGGGTCCGGCTGATACCGGGCCGGAGGGACGTCGACCGCGACACGTGCGGCAGCGGCCCGGATCGCATCATCGAGGAGGTCGCCCGTGGCCCAGGCCGGGGGTGGGCTGTCGGGTCCCTCGGGGCCGTCGAAGCGGATGACGGCGTGGAAGTGGACGGCGCCGCGCTTTTGGTACTCGGCGACCTTGCCGAAGGAGACGCGGGACTGTTCGCGGGCGTCCTTCTGTGTGAGGCCGGCCCGCTTGGCGATCTCTCGGCGGAGGTAGATCGTGAAGTAGCGCCAGAGGTCGGAGGCGTGGTTGTTCCACAGCACGGCGCCCGCGTAGTCGTACGTCTCCGGGTCGAGCGGGGTGCCCAGTTCGGGCGCGTCCTCCTGGTGGTGGGTGCCGCAGCGGCAGGGCCGGGTGCCGGGCCGGTTGTGGACCGGGCCGAAGGACGGGGCGGTGAGGGTGGCGAAGACGCGGGGGTGGTCGCGGATGGTGTGGGGTGTGCCCTTGGTGGGGTCGCCGACGAGGCCGGCGCGGATGAGGTGGTAGGTGTCGCCCGCGTAGGTCCAGGCGCAGGACGGGCAGCGGGAGGCCCGCCGGTTGCCGCACGCCACGCGGAGGACGCCGCCGGGCTCGGCGTCGGTCGAGTAGGAGTGCAGCACGTGCCCGGTGGCCGCGTCACGGGTGACGGTGGCGCCGGTCAGGCGGATGGGGTCGGTGCAGCCGCCGGTGCGGCGGATCTGGTCTTGGATGCGGTCGAAGCCGGTGGACCCGGCCAGCCTCAGCACGTCGGCGAGGGTGGCCGGGTCCAGGCCCGCCATGGTGGCGGCATCGGTCACGGGGCACCCTCCGGAGTGGTGTCGGTGATCCGGTCGAGGACCGCGGCGGCTTCCTCGGCGACGCGGGCCAGGGCGCGCAGAGCGTCGGCAGCGCCCGGACGGGCAATCAGCGCAATGTCGATGAACTCGCCTCCGACACGGAGGCTGACGAAGCCTTCGTCCTCGGGCGCGGGGGCGAACACGCTCAGACGGACGGTGGTGTCCGGCTCCAGGTGGGCGGAGGTGGTGAGGGTCCTCATGGCGGCGGTCACCTCCCCGCCCGGGCGAGGCGGGCGGCAGACACGTTGCCGGTGCCGTGGCAGGCCGGGCAGGCCACGGTGAGGGTGGCGCGGGTGCCGTCGCGGTGGCGGGTACCGGTGGTGATCACGACGGCTGCGAAGCCGTCGCAACTGCGGCAGACGCGTGTGGTCCGGGCGTGCTGGGGCATGATGAGGCTTCCCTTTCGGGTCCGTTGGATCTGGAAGAGGTCGAGCCGTCCGGGGCGGCGGATCTTTGGCGAGAGAGCCGCCCCGGAGGGCGTTACTTGATGCGGTCGGAGCGCTTACGTCCGGCGTTCCAGATGCGCTTGCCTTCCTCGATGTGCCGGTCCTCGTTGGGGTGGGGACGCTTGCTGAAGATGCCCATGGATCGTTCCTCTCGTGGTCAGTGGTGGGTGCTGCGTCGGCCGTGGCCCTTGACCGCGTACATCGCCGCGTCGGCGGCAGCCAAGGCGTCGGTGAGGGTCCGCACCGGCAGGTGGGAGCAGTAGCAGCGGCCGACCGATGCCGAGACCGGCAGGGTGCAGCCGTCGTGTTCGAGCGGCCCGTTTAGGGCGAGTTGCAGGGCCTGGAGGCTGGGGGTGCGGCCGGGGTCGGTGATGATCGCGGCGAACTCGTCTCCGCCGAGGCGGGCGGCGATGCCGTAGCGGCCGCACCAGGTGTTCAGTCGGCGGGCGGTGGCGGTGAGGACCGCGTCGCCTGCGGCGTGGCCATGGGTGTCGTTGGTGGCCTTGAAGTCGTCCAGGTCGATCAGGAGCACCAGAGCGGCGGGGTGCTTGGCTAGCAGGTGTTCGGCGCGGGTGGTCCATCCGGCGCGGGTGTGCAGGCCGGTCAACGGATCCCGGCGGGCCGTGGCCAGGCGGCGGACGAGGAGACCGCCGTGGACGGCCCAGCCCAGCGTGGGTAACGCGGCGGCGATGAGGGTTTCCAACGTTCAGCGTCCCTTCCGTAGGTCGGTGATGAGGAAGCGCAGCACGACGGCGGTCACGGCGACGGAGACGGCGGTGATGGCGACCGCGAGGAGCATCGAGACGAGGACGGCGCCGACGACCAGGACCACGGCCCCACCACCGGCCGCGAGGGCGAGCGCGGTGCCGGGGGTGATCTGGATGGCTGGCCGCTGGGAGGCCGGCGCGGGGACGGCCGGTTCCGGGGCCTGAGCCGCGGGGACCGGAGCGGTCGCCGGTGCCGGTGTGGCGGCGGTGTCCGGGGGCGGGTACTTCGGTGTGAACACGGGAGCTTCCCTTCTGTCAGGCGGTGCAGCGGTGGGTGCGGGCGGCGAGTTCGGCGGCGGAGCGGTCGCGGTGTTCGGTGGAGAAGCCGCAGCCGGGGGCGGTGCAGGCGGCGGTGTGCTTGGTCTGGCCGCGGCCGTTGTTGTAGGTGCCGACCTTGACCGGCCCGACGCGGATCACGTTGTAGAAGCGGTTCTGGCGCACAAGCTGACCTCCTTCCGGTGTCAGGTGAGTTGGAGTTGGGCGGCGATGGCTTGGCAGGTCGGTGCGGGCAGGCCGAGCCGGGCGGTGAGCGCGTCGGCGGTGATCTGCTCGCCCGTGCTGCTGCGGTGGGCATCAGCGATCGAGCGGGCGTGGTCGAGCAGTGCCGGCGGAACGGCCGGGGCGGCGGCCGGAGGCTTCACCGGCGCCGGGGTCAGTTCCGCCGCCGGGGCCGGGGGCACCGGTTCGGGTGTGTCGACGCGGTGCACCTCGACTTCCGGGGCGGACGGTTCTTCGTCCGGTTCCGGCTCCACGGCGGCCGGGGCGGGGGCGTGGACGAGGAGGGTGCCGCCGAGGAAGGCAAGGGCGGGCCATCCGGCGACGAGGATGCGCAGCCAGGCGGGCACCTGCTGGAGGTCGAGCAGTCCGGCGGTGGCGACATTGGCGCCGAGCGAGGCTGCCAAGGCGATGGCGAACCAGGTCCACGAGGACCGGTCCCGGCCGGCGCGCAGCCGACGCCAGGCGGCGACCAACAGCAGGTCAACCGAGACCGGATAGGCCCATGCCTTCCAGCCGGACTGCCCGGCCGCCGAAGCCAGGTCGTGCAGGTGCGCGAAGGACAGGGCACCGGCGATCACGGCTTGGATGAGGACAGCATCAGGACGGGGTACGCGGTTCATGACGATCCCCCTACTCCGTGACCGGCCGTGGCTTGACCAGTGACGGCCCTGTCTTCGGGGCTTCGGTGGGCACGTGAGGCCGGAACCGGTCCAGGGCGGGCAGGTCCGGGACCAGGTGGGCGAAGTCCCGGCACGCTGCCTTCGCCTCGTCGCGGGAGGTGTGGGGGGTGCGGATCTTTGCCCAGCCGCCGGAGGAGTCGGCCGCCACGGCGGTGCCGGGGCGTTCGGCGGGGATGAGGGAGGCGGCTGCGACGGCATCCGGGGCGACGTCGGCGAGGCCCATTTCGGCGGTTTGTTTGTCGTTGACCCGGTGCACGACTCGGCCGGTGAGCTGGGCGCGGAGCATGGTGGCGCCCTTGCCGAGTTCGGAGCCGAAGCGCTGCCCGCAGACCTCCAGGTAGATCCCGACCGCGCGGGCCATCTGCGCCAGCCGGATCAACGCGGTGACGATCCGCTCCCGCCGCTCCTCATCCTTCTTCGAGGAGATCAGGAACAGTTCCGCCACCTCGTCGACCAGGACGACGACGGGCACCGGCCGTAAGCGCTCGGGCAGGTCCCACATGTCCGAGACGCCGTGCGCGCTCAGCAGGTCGAAGCGGGACTCCATCTCCCCCACCAGGACATCCAGCAGTGAGGCGGAGTCGTCCGGCGTGGTGACCAGCGCCGACAGCCGGGGCGCGTAGGCGGAGTGCTCGACACCGCGCTTGCAGTCGATCCCGACCAGCGCCACCGGCAGCCTCGCCAAGCCCTTGATCAGATTCCGCTGATAGACCGACTTGCCCGAGCTGTTCGCGCCGAGCGTCAGTGCCATGGGCACCTGGCGGTAGTCCCGGACGAACGCAGTCCCGTCCTCCCGTAGCGCCACCGGCACCGCCAAACCCTCAGGGACCGCGCGGCGCGGCAGCCGGACCTGCCGCAGCACGTCATAGCCGGTCATCCGCAGCTCGACGTACCCGGGCTTGGTCTCGGCGATGGTCACCGAGTGCACGCCCCAGGCATGCCGCAGCCGCTCCGAGGCGGCCATCAGGTCGGCAGGTTCCAGGCCGGCGGGAAGCCGCAGCGTCACCCGCAGCCCGGTCGACGTACCCCGGACCCGGCGCACCTTCGGCGGAACCGGCAGCACCTCACGCCGGGCCACGTTCTGGGCGATGAACGCGCGCATCCGCGACGGCTGCACCGTCAGCCCGCACACGTCCATCGTGGAGCGGTAGGTGAAGGTGAACCGGCCCCAGGTGACCGGCAGCCCGACCAGCGACCAGTACACGCGCGGAGCGCGCACCTTCGCGTAGCCGAGACCGCCGGCCCCTGCGAGGACTCCCGTGGTCTCCAGGACCATGGACACGTCGGTCATGGTCAGGCCACCGGGGTGATCGCGACCGCTCGGAACGAGATCCCGTGCCGCTTCTGGCCGTTGAACTCGTTCTCCCAGTCCCGGGCCTTCAGGCCGACCACCTTCACCGGCATGCCCGGCGCCAGGCCCTCCGGGCAGCCGTTCTCGGGGATCGTGACCTGGTAGAGGTTCCCCTCCCCCTCGTCCGAGACCAGCAGGCCCACCGTCGACAGCGCGGCACCGGACTCCCGGTCCAGCGCCCGCTCACCGGTCTTGGCGTTGGCCAGCTTCGGCGTCGGCGCGGTCGCCACGAACACCACAGCGGTCGACGTGTCGATCTTGAAAGACGGCATGGGCACATCCCTCGTTCAGGAGGCCGCCCGGTGCGACCTCTCTAGACATCTCTACTTTGACTGCGGATCTCTAGAGATGTCAAGTGTGATGTCTAGAGAGGTTGCGAGTGAAAGATCGCGGCAACACGCAGAGGGCGAGCGCCATACCCATGGCCTAGGCTGTCTAGAGAAGAGAGGAGGGCTCCGGAATGGCCAACACCGACGACGACCGTCGGCCGAAATACCAGCGGATCGCGGACTCCCTGCGCGAGGCGATCCAGTCAGGCGAGTACGGCCCCGGTGATCGCCTCCCAGGAGAGAACGAGCTGATGGCCGCGCACGGCGTGGCCCGCATGACGGCCCGGCAGGCGTTGAGCGTGCTCCGAGACGAAGGCGTTGCCGAGGCCCGCAAGGGTGCCGGCGTGTTCGTCCGAGCGTTCCGCCCCCTTCGGCGCCGAGGCATCCAGCGGCTTTCCCAGCAGCAGTGGGGCAGTGGCCGTTCCATCTGGTCCGCGGACATCGAGAACCGCGCGCTCGAGGTGGATCAGGTCGCCGTGTCCGAGGAGGCCGCGCCCGACCGCATCAGCGCGGTTCTGGACCTGGCCGACGACGAGACGGTGTGCGTGAGGCGCCGGCGCTTCGTCTTGGAGGGGAAGCCCGTCCTGCTCGCGACGAGCTATCTGCCCACGTCAGTGGTTGCGGGGTCCGCCATCACGCAGGAGGACACGGGACCCGGCGGAACGTACGCCAGGCTTGCCGAACTCGGCTACAAGCCTGTGCACTTCCGCGAGGAGATCCGCTCACGCATGCCGTCGAAGGATGAGGCGGCACAGTTGAGCATCTCCTCGGGCACGCCGGTCATCCTCATCTGCCGCACCGCGTTCGCGGACGAAGGCCGCCCCGTCGAGATCAACGAAATGACGCTCGACGCCTCCTCCTACATCCTGGAGTACGACTTCGACGCGTGACCTGTGTTGTTACAGGTTTCCTTACCTCATCAAGCCCCGGCTGCGCTCCGCTCCGCCGGGCGCGCTTCCCGGCTCCGCTGCGGGCGCCGCTCCTGCCTCCGGCCCGCTCCGCCCGCGCTGCGCCGACGCACGCCCACAGGTGGATAGGGCCGGTGGCCATGAGTCGATCACCGCAGGGCGCGGCCACGGTCAGAACGATGCCTCCGGCGGGGGATCGGCCGGCACCGGGATGGAGGGGGCGCCGTTCCCGACTGCGGGTCCGTAGGGGCGTGCGCGGGGTGCTCCCATCCCGTCCGCCATCGACCCAGGCAGAGCCGAGCAGACGCGGCTCATGGCGTCCAGGTCGTTCGTACAGTGGCGCGCTCCACCTGGACGCCATGAACCACGCCCGCTCCACGGTGTGTGGGTCGACGGCGGACGGGATGAGAGCTGGGGAGAGTGGTGTGCTGAGGAGAGCGGGCGCGGTCCGACATTTGAATGCCAAGCTCAGATGGTGCTCAAGGCTTTCCGCTTCAACTTCCCCTCCCGATGGCTGGCTGTCATGGTGATTTCCGCGCGAGACATGATCGCCGGTCGCTGACTGCGACTATTGGGATGAGGGGGACAAAATGTTTTCAACGATGGGCGCGGGTGTCGCGGTCGGCATGGTTGTCACAGTGGCAGTAATCGCAGCTCTCGCCGTGGTTGTGGTCCGGCGGCTCGGCGCGCGGAAGCAGTAGAGCTACAGGTACTTCTGTCAAGGGCGCCGCCCCGCGATGACATCAGCGGCTGACACCAACAAGGCCGATCGTTGGCGAACCCCTCCGTACACACGCGCCAGGGTAAGCGCAGCACCAGTCTGAAGCCGCCGAGGTGCAGGGTGCACGTAGACCGACCTGATAAGGATGAGGCCACAGGTTCAAATCCTGTTAGCCCCACATGCGAGGAGACCCCCAGTCGAAACCGGCTGGGGGTCTTCGGCGTCCGTGGCCGACGTCGGTCGGTGAGCGGATCTTCCAGAGGCTCGGCGAGGAGGCCGACCGCTTCCCGCGGACTGGCGCCGACCACGTGCGTGCAGACGTCCATGGTCATGCTGATCCGGCTGTGCCGCAGCATTGCTTGGGCCACCTCGGGATGCACCTTCGGGAAGGCCAGCAGGATGCCGCGGGGTGTGCCGGGCGAGCCGGACCGTGACCCGGCGGACACCAGCGCGCTTCACGAGCCGATCGAAGGTACGGGAGAAGCCCACGGGTCCAGACCGCCAGCCGGGTGGAAGCTCTGCCGGCGGTCGCCGCTGCGCACGGGCTCCCCGAGGGGCGGTGATGATCTCTGCACGGGCATGGCCGACACCACTCCTGGTCACCAACCAGCCCTCTGCCTGAGCCGCACCGCTTCCTGAGCCGCCATGGACGGGGCGCCGTTCGCGGGTGCCGGTCGAGTGATGGGCGGGTGCGGGTGGGATCATCCTGTCTTCCCGGGCTGCCGGCGACTGAGTCCTTCGACAGGCATTCCTTTCCCAGCGATGATCGGAGTCATAGTGGGATTCATATATTGGTGTATTGGTTGTGTGTTCGGGTTCGCCGCTTATTTCTCCTTCGGGCTTGCGAATACTGCCTGGCAGGACCGCAAGGGCGTGTCGCCCTCCGACCATGCGGTTTACTCACGGAAGACCGCGATATGGATCGTCGTCGGGTTCCTTTTTCTGGCGCTGATGTGGTTCGTGCTGGGCCTGTGAGAAATCAGGCTGGTCCGAGAGCGGCGGTGACGGTGTGGGGTGCCAGGCCGCCGCGTGGGCCGTGTTCGATCTACGCGCTTGGCGCACTGCGTTGTCATGCGGACTCGTGCCACCCCATCGCAGTCGCCCGACACCAACGGCTGGCCGACTGCCTCAGTGAGCGCGCCTGGGAGCGGTGTCCGCCGGGTCGGGGCAAGCGGAAGGCCCGACCGCTGGCGACGGGGGATGCACCAGCGATCGGGCCATGGCCAAGGGTAACAAGGTTGGAGTGGTTGTGGGAGGCAACCGGCTTGTTGGCGGCGGGAGTTGGCCGATCTTGATCGGTCAGCGGCACGGGGGGTCGTAGGACAGGCGGGGCAGGTACTCGTGCCACCTGCGCGGGGTGAGTACGCCCCGGGTGACGGAGCAGATGTGCCGGATGGCCGCGTCGGCGTCCAGGCTCCACAGACGGACCGTGTCCGCACCGCTGGACACGCCGAGCACACGGCTGTTGGGGCTGAACGCCAGGAAGTTGCCGGTCTTGGCGTAGGGGCTCATCGACTGGCCGATGGGGCCGGCCGACGAGGGCGAGGCGACGTTCCAGAGCCGGACGGTGTTGTCGTTGCCGCCGCTCGCCAGGATGTGGCCGGAATCGCCGAACGTCAGCGACGTGACCGCCTCGGTGTGCCCGGTGAGCGGCCGGCCCGGCTCGCTCGCCGCGCGGGGGTCGGTGACGTCCCAGAGCCGCACGGTGTCGTCGTCGCCGCCACTGGCCAGGGTGTCGCCGTCGGGGCTGTAGGCGAGCGTGTTGACGGGCCCGGAGTGCCTGGTGAGCGGTGAGCCGACCGGTGCCGCGCGGGCCGGGTCGGTGACGTTCCACAGCCGGACGGTGCTGTCCGCGCCACCGCTGGCCAGGGTGTGTCCGTCGGGGCTGAAGGCGAGCGCGTTGACGAAGCCCCGGTGCCCGGTGAGCGGTGCGCCGAGCGGGACGGCGCGGGCCGGGTCGGTGACGTTCCACAGCCGGATGGTGCGGTCGTCGTAGGCGGTGGCGAGGGTGTGCCCGTCGGGGCTGTACGCCAGCGCGTCCGGGCCCATGAAGCGGGTCCGCAGGGCCAGCGGCGGCCCGGCGGAGACCGGGTGGGCCGGGTCGGTGACGTTCCACAGGCGCACCGTCCGGCTCCCGGTGAGCACCGCGAGGGTGCGGCCGTCGGGTGAGAACAGCAGGGACCGATGGTCGCCGTCGGAACGCATGAAGGGCTTGCCCAGGGCCACGGGCCGGCCGGGAGCGGTCACGTCCCACAGCCGGATCGCGCCGTCGCGCGCGGCCGTGGCGAGCACCTCGCCGTCCGGGCGGAACGCTCCGCCGCGGCCGGTCATGTCCGAGGTGGGCACCGACCACAGGCGGACCTTGCCGTCACCGCTGCCGGTGGCCAGGGTGCCGCCGTCCGGGCTGAAGCCCAGGGCGTACATCTCGCCGCTGCCGCCGGCCAGCGGCTCACCGACCTGTGCCGCGGATTCCGGATCGCCGACGTTCCACAGACTCGCCGTGCTGTCCGCGCTGGCCGCGGCGAGCCGGTTGCCGTCGGGGCTGAAGGCCACCGACCAGACGGGGCCGCGGTGGCCGGTGAGCGGTGAGCCGACCGGTGCCGCGCGGGCGGGGTCGGCGACGTTCCACAGCCGGATGGTGTCGTCCGCGCCGCCGCTGGCCAGGGTGCGTCCGTCGGGGCTGAACGCCACCGAGTGCACCAGATCCGTGTGGCCGGTGAGCACCTTGGGCAGCGGTCGCGGACGACGCGGGTCGGCCGTGTCCCACAGGCGGATCGTGGCGTCGTCGCCACCGGCCGCGAGGGTGCGCCCGTCGGGGCTGAACGCCGCGCAGCGCACCGCGGCCGTGTGGCCGCCCAGCACGCCGAGCCGTCCGGGCCGGCGTGGTTCGGAGACGTCCCACAGGCGTACGGTGCGGTCCTCGCCCGCGGAGGCCAGGGTGCGCCCGTCGGGGCTGAAGGCGACCAGGTAGATCGTGCCCTCGTGGCCGGTGAGGGGCTTGCCGAGCGGGGCCGGGCGGGAGGGGTCGGTGACGTCCCACAGCCGGATCGTGCCGTCGTCCCCGGCGCTGGCGAGGGTATGCCCGTCAGGGCTGAAGACCGCGCTGCTGACCCAGCTCGTGTGACCGGTGAGGGGCTTGCCCAGGGGTTCGGGCCGGCTCCGGTCGGCCACGTCCCACAGGCGTACCGTCCGGTCGTAGCCGGCCGTGGCGAGGAGCTTGCCGTCGGGGCTGAACGAGGTGAGGTAGACGGCGCCGTGGTGGCCGAGCATGGCGGTGGCCAGCGGCGCGTTGACGATCGAGATCAGCCTGGAGTACGTCCCCTCGTCGTCCGGCCGCAGGTGGTGGGCCACCAGGTCGAGCTGGGCGGCCAGCGACGGATCGGTGTGCTGGACCCGGTCCGCCTCCGCGATCACCTGCTCGAACACGGCGTCGTCCCGCTGCTGCCAGGCGACCACCGCCGAACCGGCCGCCAGCACGGCCAGCACCACCAGCGCCGCCACCGCGGCGCGGCTGATCAGGACGGTACGCCTGCGCAGCCGGACCGAGGCCGCCAGGAACTGCACCGCGCCACGGGTCAGATAGGTGTCCCCTGCCGACTTCGCCCACTCCCGGGCCTGCTCGAGGCGGGAGCCCCGGTAGAGCAGCGCACTGTCCCGGTCCGAGGCCTCCCAGGCGCGGCCGTCCTCCTCCAGCCGCTGGCGCAGCAGATGGTCGCCCCGGTCCTCGTCGATCCAGTGGCGCAGCCGTGGCCAGGCGTGCAGCAGCGCCTCGTGGGTGATCTCCACGGTCTCCGCGTCGAGTGTGACCAGCCGGGCGCGCACCAGCGCCTCGAGCGACTCCTCGGTCTTGCCGGGGTCCACCGACTCCTGTGCGAGTTGGCGCCGGGTGCCGCGCCTGCGGGTGGCCTGGGTGTCCTCGCCCAGCCGGACCAGGCGCAGCAGCAGCAGCCGGGCCGCGGTGCGGGCGGCCGGGTCGAGGCTGGTCCAGGCGCGCTCGGCGGTCGCCGCCACCGCGCCCTGGATGCCGCCCGCCGCGCGGTAGCCGGCCAGGGTCAGCCGGCCCGCCTTGCGGCGCTGCCAGGTGGCGAGCAGGGCGTGCGAGAGGAGCGGGAGCACACCGGCGTCGTGCGCCCCGCGCGGGCCGTCCGCGCTCACCTCCCGGACGATCAGCTCCGCCAGCCCCGGTTCCAGTTCCAGGCCCACGGCCTTGGCGGGCCCGGTCACCGCATCGCGCAGTTCCGCCGTGGTGAGGGGCCCGAGCACCATGTGCCGGTGCTGCAGCGCGTCGGCCAGCTCCGGGTGACCGAGGCACTGCTCGTAGAAGTCGGCGCGGATGCCGAGGACCACCAGGACGGGGGCGGTCCCCGGGGCGTCGGGGGGCGGGGTGCACGCCGTGTGCAGCAGCCGGACGAAGGCGCGGCGGGCGGCGTCGTCGGGGCAGAGCGTGAAGGTCTCCTCGAACTGGTCGACGATGATCACAGCTCGCGGCCGCGCGGAGGTGGGGGCGGCCGGGCGCGGGGACGGCGAGCCCGGTCCGGTGTCCCGGAGCGGGGCACCGGACCGGTGCGGAACCGGGAGCGGGCCCCGGGCGGGGTGTTCGCCGGTCCGGGCCAGCAGCGCGCCCCGTGAGCCGCCGCCGGTCTCCCGTGTGCCCGCCGCTTCGGCCCCCCGTGTGTCCGGTGCGCCGGTCCCGGTCCGGCCCGCAGGCGCGTCGCCGGGGGGTTCCTCGTCCGGGGCGGACGTCTCCCGGAGCGCCCATGCCGCGACCGCCTCGCGCACCGCGCCGGCGAAGTGCGGGGTGTCCGGAGCCGGGGAGGCCGGCTCCGCCTCGGCGTCGCGGGCGTCGGCGGCGAGGGCGGCCAGCTCCGGGATCCGGCGGGTCAGCTCGCCCAGCGGATCGGCGCCCGGCACGAGCTGGAGCACGGTGGTCGGCCGGCGGCCGGCGTCCTCGAGCGCGCCGTCCCGCACCGCGGGCACCACGCCGGCGTTCAGCAGGGACGACTTCCCGGCCCCGGAGGCGCCGACGACCATGATCAGTCCGCCGGTCCGCTCCGCGGCGCGCAACTGCGCCACGAGGCACTCGGTGCTCCGCTCCCGGCCGAAGAACCACCGGGCGTCCTCCTGGCGGTAGGGGGCCAGGCCCCGGTACGGGCACACCCCGCCGGTCACGGGCGGCGCCGGGGCCGGTGGCCGCCGGTTCTCCTGCGCGGGCACCGCGGGGCGGTCGCCGGCCGGGTCGGCCAGCGCGCGCTCCCACAGGCGCTGCCACTGGGGCAGGTCGTACAGGCCGCCGGAGACCGGGACCGGCCGGGCGCGGCGCGCCTCCGGGATCAGGATCTGCAGGACGGCCGCGAGGGCGGCGAACTGGGCCGGGACGTTCTTGGCCCGCCGCCAGTCGCTGATCCGCTGGGCGGACACCCGGACCGGCCGTCCGCGCTCGTCCACCCGCTGCAGCCGTACGACCGCCTCGGACACGCTCTTCAGGGGTGGATTGCCGGCCTCCTTGTACAGCAGTGCGAGGCGCTCGGCGAAGGCCGTGCGTGTCCCTGAGTCGGAACTCAAGGTCCCACCCCTTACTCCCCCCGTATCAGGACGTCCGGACCGGAAAACTCACCCTATACGGCTGACCTGCGGCTACTCCCTGGACCGGATGCCAGGACCTCCTCGGACGGGGCCGTAAATGGCAGGATCGCGACGCGGTAGCGGAATCGTCACACTCGGTCCGGACAGGCCACCGGCCCCTTACCCGGGCCGACGTCCCGAGGTGCCGAACGTTCTCGGCCAAAGTGCCCCACCGGGCGCGGTTGACAACGACGGCACGAGGGACGTCGCGGTCCCGGACACAGCCCGCGCCGATACGCCGACCCGGCGCGGGAGAGCCACCCGATCCGTCCGGTACCGGTCCCCACGAGGGGAGGGACCGGTGCCGGACGGGCCGGGTACCGAGCGGCGGTGCACGGACGGCGGTTCGCCGGGCGGCCGAACGGGCAGTGACGTCCAGGTAGTCGGTCGACCGACCGCCGGCCGGCCCGCGAGGGCGCCACGGTCCCGCAAGGCTGGAGGACGCATGAAGGTCTCCGTGGACCGTGCCGTGTGCTACGGCTCCGCCGAGTGCGCGCACCGTGCCCCGTCCGTGTTCGCGTTCGAGGACGGGTACGGCGTGGTCCGGCCCGGTCAGGAGGACGCCGGGGAGGACCCGGGGGTGCGTGAGGCGGCCGAGAGGTGTCCCTCCCAGGCCGTCGTGCTCACCGGGTGACGCGGGCGGCCACCGGTCACCGGCGGGCCGGTGAGGTCCAGCCCAGGTCCGCCAGCGCCCGCGCCCGGGCCTCCACCACCGCCATCCGGGCGTCCCGCTCGGCCGGGTCGGTGTGCGCCGCCTGACCGGTCGCCTGTCCCGCCCACTTGCGGTACAGCAGCCCGGCCTCCGCGGTGAACCAGCCGCGGCTGACCGCGTTCAGCGCCAGCAGCAGGCCGGTGTCCTCGGAGGCGGGCAGGGCCATCCAGCCGCCCAGGGCCGTCAGCAGGTCCCGGCGGACGCAGAGCGACGCCGGATGGACCTGGGCCCGGAACCCGTGCTCCTTCCAGAAGCGCAGTACGGCGCCGCGCTCGACGGGGCCGTCGTCCGGATCGGCGGGGAAGCCGGCCGTGGAGCCGTCGGGGAGCAGGTCGAGCGCCCGCGAGGTGGTCCAGCCGATGGTGCGGTCGGCCTCCAGGGCGGCCAGGTCACGGGCGAGCGCGCCGGGCGTGAGCCGGTCGTCGGCGTCCAGGACCTTCACGTACGTGCCGTCCGCGCGCGCCAGCGCGATCGTGCGGGCGACTCCCGGGCCGCCCGGCCGGCCCTGCCGGAAACTCACCCGCTCGTCGTCCGGTACGTACGGGCGCACCTCGTCGCTCCGGCCGTCCTCCTGGATCAGCCACCGCCACTCCCAGCCGTCCGGGAGCCGCTGCCCGCACAGGGACTCGTGGGCGTCCGGCAGGAAGCGGGCGGACGGGGCGTGGACAGCGGTGACAACGGTGACGCGCCGGGGCACGGCGGCATTCACCACCTTTCCGGCACGTGGTGGGGTGCGGCCCGCCGCGGTCGCCGGACCGCAGGAGGTCCGGGACCCTGGGCGTTCGCCCAGGCTACGGCGTTTGAGGCGGACCTGACGACCCGCCACCGAAGCCCCGGAACAGCGCGAGACCCCCGGCCGATCCCGGCCGGGGGTCTGTCCGTGTCGACTGATGCGTACGCAAGTCGCCCTGGTGTCGAAACGTCCGCGTTCTCGGTGCCGCGGAGGGTTCAGCAGTTCAGGGGGTCCGCGGACTGAAGGTCCGGGTCCGTCTCCGCTTCCGTCTCGGTGAGGGGGCGGTGCCGGCAGCTCGGGGACTTCCCGTGGGCCTCGGCCCGGATGCGCTGCTTCATCGTGGGGGGCAGGGCCCCGGCATGGGACCGGATCCAGTGGTGGGCCATGGGGCTCGTCGGGGCGATCCGTTGCGCGACGCGGTCCTGCGGCGTCTCGGTCCGGGGAGCGGCCGCCGCGGCGGGGGCGGTGGTCGCGGTGACGAGTCCGAGCGCCGTGCACAGCGCGAGGAAGGCGGTGACGATGGCGGTCCACAGCTGCACGACCTTGTTGTTCCCGGTCATGGCCCCTCACTTTCGGGTTGGGCGATTTGCGTACTTTCCTCATGATGTGTACGAGCATCGCGAAGTGGTGGACCCGGGGCCGTGGCGCGTCGATGTTCTGATCAACACCACTCGGATGGACGTATCGGGCCCGGAAATCTCCCGAAACCGGGCGAGGGACGGTGAAACACGAGCAAAGTGACGGCCCGTGGGGGCGCGATCACCCTCCGGCCACGCTGCTGCCGGGCCGGCCTATCGGGCGCTCGGGGGCGGGAGTTGGGGCCCGGCGCAGGTCACCGATCGATATCGGCCGGTGTGTATAGTCGGGCGCCAGAGGTCCCCTACGTCAAGGAAAGACGAGGTCGCGCGGTGAAGAAGCTGCTCCTGGTCGCACTGGCCGCCATCGGCGGGCTCCTCGTGTACCGCCAGATCCAGGCGGATCGCGCCGAGCAGGACCTGTGGACGGAGGCGACCGACTCCGTGCCCACGGGTTCCTGAGTACCGATTCAGAATCTGATCAGACCCCGGCCGCCCTCGCGGTCGGGGTTTTGTGTTGTCCGGGCGGACGCGGGGACGGGGTTCTCCGCGGGCCCGGGGCCGCTCTTCCTGGCCCTTCCAGTCCTTTTGTCGGATTGTCCGGTGGTCCGATGGTTCGTGTTGCCGGTTGTCGGGTCATGGTGTACGCCGCCCGCCCGGGGGGACGCCGGCCCGGCACGCGCCGGTACCGGTGATTCGGACGGCCGTACCGATTCCCCGGATGGCGCACGCGCGCCCGGGGCAGGATGAGCCACGGCCGGATGCGCCGGCGCGAGACGTGCGGGCGCGGCGACAGGGCGCGGAGCGTGAGGGGGCGGTACGTGCGGGGGCGAGTGCGCGGGACGTGGTGGCGGCGGCGGGGCGCCGCCGCCCGCCGGGCGGGCGCGGTGACGGCCGTGCTGTGCGCCGTGGCGGCGCTTCCCGGCGCGTGCGCGGTGGCGGCGGCCGTGGCAGCGGACCCGTACGCCTTCGACCCGGCCGGCCGGACCGTCACGGGCACCACCGGCACCGCGGACGCGCCGCGCCTGGAGCCGGGCCGGATCTACCGCGACTCCCTTCCGGGGAGCGGCTCCCTCACCTACCGCCTCGACCTCACCGCCGCCGAGTCCGCGTACGCCCCGGTCACCGCCGTACCTCCGGCGGGCACCACCGGCAGCGCCACCGACGGCATCCGGGTGTCGCTGGAGGACGCGCGCGGCACCCGCTGTTCCACCGCCTCCGCGCTCTTCGGCGCGGGACTCAGCGCCCGCCCGGTGACCGCCCTGGGACAGCGGCAGACCGGGCGCTCGCTGTGCCAGGGAGCCGGAAGCTACTACCTGCGCGTCGAGCGACTGAGCGCCGGGGGCTCCGCGAGCGGCACGGCGGCCCCGGCGCCGCGCTGGGACCTGGAGATCGCGCCCGCCACCGAACCCGCCCTGGCTGCCGCCGGGCCCACCACCGCGCCCCCGGACCCGGGCGCCGCCTCTCCCGAGCCGCTCGCCGGCGAACCCCACGAGCGCGCCGCCGGCGCCGGGTTCGCCTCCGCCCGGCCGCTGGGCCAGGGGGTCTGGCGGACCGGCATCGCACCCGGTGACACCCTCTTCTACAAGGTCCCGGTCGACTGGGGCCGGCGGATGCACGCCGTCGCCGAACTGGACGCCTCCACCGGCGGGCACGGCTATGTCGGCGGCGCGCTGAACCTCTCGCTGTACAACCCCGTGCGCGGATACGTCGACGGCGCCTCCCTCGGCTACACCGGCACCCGCAGGTCCGCGACCCCCGATCCGCTGCCGCCCGTGGAGTACAGCAACCGGTACGCCGTGCTCACCGGGGAGAACGCGGTGCGCTTCGCCGGGGACTACTACCTCGTGCTGCACCTCAGCGAGAAGATGGCCGGCACCTTCGGGACGGGCCCGTTCCACGTGACACTGCGGGTGAGCGTCGGCGGACGGGCGCACGCCGGGCCGCGGTACGCCGGGCGCCCGGAGCCGCAGGACGTCTTCACGGTCACGGAGCAGGACCGGCGGGCCGCGGCGCGCGGCGGCACCGCAGGCGGCGGCCTCGCGATGAGGGCACTCGCGGCCGGCGGCATCGGCACCGGGACCGCGCTGCTGCTGGTGCTGGGCGGGTGGACCGTGGCGGCCCGGCGGGCTCAGACGCGGGCCAGTGCCCAGAACCCCACGGCGTAGCAGACCAGCGCGAGGAGCAGGATCGGGATCACCGCCCTCGCCGGGGGCCCGGGGCGCCGGACCGCCCGACGGGCCCGGCGGCCGTGCCCGGACGGGCGCCGGGCCGAGGTGCCGGGGGAGGGCGCGGCCGCCGGCCGGGCGGGCGGGGGGACGCGCGGGTCCTCGGCGGTGTACGACGCGGTGGAGGTGTCGGCGCGCGGTCGCGGCCACGCGCCCGGTGGCGTGGAGGGCGCCGGTACGGTTGGCGCTGTCGGGGTGACCGAGGCCTTCGGGGGTGGCGGCGCGGGATGCGGGCCGGCGTGGAACCCGGGCGACGGCTCCGGACGCTGTGCCGATGCGTGCGCAGGGTGGGGGGCGGGCTCCGTGACGGGAGTCGGGGAGTGCCCGGCCGGGTACCCGTCGTCCCGCGGCACGGAGGGAGCCGCCCGCTCCGCGTGCCGGGCGTACGGCTGCGGGCTCGGCGTCGGTCGCGGGGGCGGGAGATGGAAGCTCCCCGTGTCCGACATCGAGCCGGTGACGGAGCGCTCCGCACCGGAACTCCCGGTGCCGTCGCCTCCCGCACCGGTATGCGTGTCCGCGGTCGGCGGCGTCGGCCGCACCCGGGTCCCGGAGGCGGGTGTCAGTGGGCCGCCGGGCCCGAAGCCGGGCGGCAGAGGCCCGAGTTGATCGAATATCTCGATCGACTCGTCGTCCGGGCCCGGCTCCGGGAGAAGCTCGACGGCGGAGGCGAGCGCCTTGCGCGCTCCCGTGGCGGTGCGGAACCGGGACGCCGGATCGGGCTGGAGCAGGGTGGCGACGATCTGCCAGAGCGGGTCCGGAACTCCCTTGGGCGGGCCGGGTGTTCCGTGTTCCGTGAAGTACCGCACCAGCGCCTTGGCGTCCGGTTTGGCACCCTCCAGCAGATACAGGGCGACCAGCCCCACCGCGAACAGATCGGCCGGGAAGTCCGGTTCCGATCCCAGCAGTTGCTCGGGCGCCAGATAACCGGGCGTGCCCACCACGAGGTTGGTCTCCGTCAGGCGGGGCTCACCGAACCGCATGGCGATGCCGAAGTCGGACAGCCGCAGCCGCGGCCGGCTGGTTCCGGTCGCCTCGAGCAGGACGTTGGCGGGCTTGATGTCGCGGTGCACGACGCCTTCCGCGTGCACCGCGGCGAGGCCGGACAGGAGCTGGTCCAGCAGGGTGCACACGAAGACCGGCGGAAGCGGGCCGTAGTCACCGACCAGGTGGACCAGTGAGCCGCCCCCGACCAGGTCCATGGTGAAGAGGACCTTGTCGTCGTCGGCCGCCCAGCTCGCCGGGGCGAGGACATGCGGATGGTCGATGCGCAGGGCCTGCTCGCGGACGAAGCGCAGCAGTGAGTGGGCGTCGCTCTGCTGGAGCACCTTGGCGGCCACGTAGCGCCGGCGCCGGTGGTCCCAGGCGCGCCAGACGGCACCCACACCGCCGCGCCCGATCGGGTCGGCCAGTTCGTACCGGCCGGCGAAGACCTCACCCATGGCAGTCCCCCGCTCCTCCCCCCGGCCCCTTGACGAGTGGCCCCGGCCCGGCCCCGGACCCCCCGCCGGGGACCGGGCCGTGGGATCAGCTCTGGTGGGACTGGTAGTGCGCGACCGCGTCGGAGGTGCGGCCGGCCCCGTAGACCCGGAGGAACTCTGCCAGCTCGGGGTGGGTCCGGGCGAGGCCGTCGGCAGCCTCGATTATGTCGCCCGCCGCTGCCACCGAGCGCAGCAGCGACTGGATCTCGCGCACCACGCGCTTGACCGTCGGCGCACCGGAACTGTTGGTCGTGTGCGTGGTGTTGCTCAGCACCGAGCCTCCCTGGGACTTCTTGATCTCGTCCATCCGCTCGGTCGCCTCGGCCGCGCTGACGCTGCCGTCCGCCACCTGGGCCGCCAGCTCCTGCAGCAGTTGCACCCGCTGAACCACGGCGGGATTGCCGATCTTCGCGCGCTGGCCGCTCATCAGCTGCGACAGCATCGGAGCCGACAGCCCCAGCACCGCCGCGAGCCGGGCCTGGTTGAGCCCGAGATCGTCGATGAGCTTACGGAAGAGCGCCCCCAACGGCTCTCCGTACCAGTTCCGCTGCAGCTCCCGCGCTCTCGCGGTGGCTTCCTGCTGTGCGGCGTCCATTGCGTCTCCCCATCGCTACCCCTGAAACCGTGGTTCGCTGTAGCGAACCACGTCGAGCATCTTACGGAGAGTGGTCATTCGCCGGGACCCCCAATCTTTTTGCGGGATACGGGGGGTGACCCGGTACTCTGGTGCCCGGCGCCCGCCCGGGACGTGGTTCCTCCGGCCGGACGCTTCCTTTCCGGGGCCTTAGCTCAGTTGGTAGAGCGCCGTCTTTGCATGGCGGATGTCAGGGGTTCGACTCCCCTAGGCTCCACGGATAAGTACCCTCTGACCTGCGGCAACGCGGTTGGAGGGTCATTTTTTTGCCGCCCTCCACCGAGCGGCGGGACCGTCTCGGACTCCGGCGACCGCGTTCCGGTCTCCACCGGGGTCGGCTCGTCCGGCGTCTATCCTGAGCGGCACGCCTCGGTGGCCGTACACCCGGTGCCGAGGAGGCGGGACGGCCTCACCACGTGCGGTCGCAGCGGGGGAAGGATACCGAGATGGACTGGTTCTGGTGGGTGCTGATCCTCTTCTGGACGGGTGGCTTCGCGTGGGCCGCCGACACCGTACGGACCGCGTTCAGGAACCGGCACGAGCGGAAGCTGGAACTGATGGACGCGGCGAAGCAGGAACGTCTCGCCGTCGAAGCGGGCCACCGCGCGCCGGAGCCCGTGTGCGGGTGCACGCACCATCTGGCCAAGCACGACAAGCAAGGCCGCTGCCATGAACACGTAGAGGTACCCGTGGCCTGGGACGAGAACAAGAAACCCTTGCGCTATGAGGCAGGGCAATGCAACTGCCAGCAGTACATCGGCCCCCAGCCACTGTCCCAGGTGTATGCCGAGGACCTGACGGACCGACTGTGAGGCCCGCCGTGCGAGCCGGGGCCCCTTCGCGACGCACCGCATCTGACGCCGTGCGCTGATCGACCGGGGATGACGGGGCAGCCCTTGGGATCCGCTTGGAAAAAGCCCTCCGAACTGCGAGAACGCGGCGTCGGAGGGCTTCTTCGTCGGCTTCTTCGGGCCCGTTTCACGTGAAACGGAAGGGGGGCGGACGACCGGTCGTCATCCGCCCCGTCTCCACATGTCCGGACGGCTGAGGTGGCGCCGTCTCACTCCTTGTCGTCGCGGTCGGCGGCCTCGTCCTCGGCCTGCTTCGCCTGGACCTCGGGGTCCAGGACCGCGGAGCCACTGCCGTCCACCGAACCGAGGCCCGACTCCGGCACCTCGGTCGCGGCGGGCGGCTCCACCAGCCAGTCGGGGTTGGCCTGCCTGTCCCACCACTTCCAGGCGGCGAAGGCGCCCCCCGCCACCAGGCCCAGCAGTGCCAGCGCCTTCATGGCGCGGCCGGCCCGGTGGCGCCGCTCGTTCCTGCGCGCGAGCCTCCGGATCTCCTCAGCCGTGACCTGTCCGCGCAGCGCGGCCAGCGCCGCGGCGCCCCGCGTGGCGGCCTCGTCCGCCACCGGCGCGGCCGCGGCCACCGCCTGCTCGATCCTCGGACGTGAGTACTCGGCCGCCTGCCGGGCAGCCTTTCGGGTGCGGACGGCGGCCTCGTGCGCGGCCGTGTCCACCTTCGGCGGCACATGCGCACGGGCCTGTTCCAGGCGTGGGGCGAGCCGGGCGTCGTACTGTTCGCGGGCCTGTTCGGCGGCCTGCGACACCACGGGCGCCAGCCGTACGCGTGCCTCCTGCGCGTAGTGCGCGGCACGCTCCTTGGCCGTGTCGGCGTAGGGCGCCACCACTTCCGCGGCGTGCAGCACGCTGTCCTTCGCCGAGCCGGTCGCGGCGCGCACGCTGTCAATGCGGGTCACGGGTTCCTCCTCCTCGGTGGCGTACGGTAATTCGACTTTCCACCCTTTTACGGATCATGCCTCCCGCGCGCCGGTGCGGCATGCGTGGGCGGGCATATGGGTGCAACAGGGGCTTGTCGACGACACTGCCACGAAACCCCGCCGTGCGCTCCCTCTCCGCGGAACTCGCCGCGGCGAGGCGCCACCCGACCCCGGCCGTGCGAGGATCGGGGGGTTACACGAGGACAACGGAAGGCACACCGTGGCCGAGCAGCTCTACGCCACCCTGAAGACCAACCACGGCGACATCGAGGTACGGCTGTTCCCGAACCACGCGCCGAAGACCGTCAAGAACTTCGTCGAACTCGCACAGGGCGAGCGTGAGTGGACGCACCCGGGCACCGGCACCGTGAGCACGGACCGGCTCTACGACGGCACGGTCTTCCACCGGGTGATCAGCGGCTTCATGATCCAGGGCGGCGACCCGCTGGGCAGCGGCATCGGCGGCCCCGGTTACGAGTTCGAGGACGAGTTCCACCCGGACCTGTCCTTCAACAAGCCGTACCTGCTCGCCATGGCCAACGCCGGCCCGGGCACCAACGGCTCGCAGTTCTTCATCACCGTCTCCCCGACGACCTGGCTGAACCGCAAGCACACCATCTTCGGCGAGGTCAGCGACCCGGCCGGCCAGAAGGTGGTGGACGCCATCGCCGCCGTGCCCACCACCAAGCCGAACGACCGGCCGGTCAACGACGTCGTCATCGAGTCGGTCGTCGTCGAGAAGCGCGCAAGCTGAGCGCGGGCGCGCTCGCGCCCCCCGAGCCGTCGCAGGGAACCAAACGCCCCGCTCGTCCGTAAGGAAGAGCGGGGCGGGGTAGTGCCCGGGGGAAGGCCCACGACCAGCAAGGGGTGCTCATGGACCACGCCGCAGACCGCACGCACGATGCCCGGAGCGTGCCCGTGTGCTACCGGCACCCGGACCGCGAGACCGGCGTGCACTGCACCCGCTGCGAGCGCCCCATCTGCCCCGAGTGCATGGTCAGCGCCTCGGTCGGCTTCCAGTGCCCCGAATGCGTCCGAGCCGGCTCGGGCACCGGCCACTCCCCGGCCGCCTCCCGCCCGCGCACGGTGGCGGGAGGGACGGTGACGGCGGATCCCCGGCTGGTCACCAAGATCCTCCTCGGGATCAACATCGCCGTGTTCATCGCGGTGCGCGCCGAGAGCTCGCTGCTGGAGCACCTGGTTCTCATCGGGCAGTGGCCCCCGAAGCCCTACCAGCCGACGATGGGTGTCGCGGAGGGCGAGTACTACCGCTTCGTGACCTCGATGTTCACGCACCAGGAGATCTGGCACATCGCCTTCAACATGCTCAGCCTGTGGTGGATCGGCGGACCGCTCGAAGCGGCGCTCGGCCGGGCCCGCTACCTTGCGTTGTACTTCGTCTCCGGACTGGCCGGCGGCGCCCTGACGTATCTGCTCGAAGGGCCCTCCACGGCCTCGCTCGGCGCCTCGGGCGCCATCTTCGGGCTCTTCGGGGCCACGGCGGTGCTGATGCGCCGGCTCAACTACGACATGCGCCCGGTCATCGCCCTGCTGGTGATCAACCTGATCATCACCTTCGGCTGGGGCAGTATCGCCTGGCAGGCCCACATCGGCGGCCTGGTCGCCGGTGTCGTCACCGGGTACGCCATGGTGCACGCCCCGCGTGAGCGGCGGTCGCTGATCCAGTACGGCACCTGTGCGCTCGTCCTGGCCGTGGTGGTGGTCCTGGTGCTGGTCAGAACCGCTCAGCTCACCTGACGTCGAACCGTTGTCCACAATGTGTGGTGAATCTTGTGCACACGGTGCCGCCACGGCTGTGCCCCCTGCCGCTCGGATGTGTTTCCGCAGGTGGGGCAGGGGGCGAACGGGTGTCCGGGTGCTGATGGGGCAGTCATACCGGCGTCAACGGCCAGTGGGTTATCCACAGATCGTAGTCTTTTCCCCAGGAGGGTGTGGACGACGTTGCAATCCTGTGGATAACTCAGTGAACAGCCCTGGGCAGAGCCGGTCCGGAGCAGGCTACTTCCACTGCGTGGAGACACCGAACCCGGCGGCGATGAAGCCGAAACCGACCACGATGTTCCAGTTGTCCAGGCTGTCGATGGGCAGCGAGCCGTCCGTGACGTAGAAGACGACGATCCAGGCCAGGCCGATCAGGAACATGGCCAGCATGACCGGCGCGACCCAGGCGCGGTTGGTGAGCTTGATGGCCTGCCCCTGCTTCGCGGGCGGGGGCGTGTAGTCGGCCTTCTTGCGGATACGTGACTTCGGCACGAGGGTCTCTCCTGTCGATGCGCTGCGTGGCCGCGCAGGTAACTGGGTCGGTCCGGGGCAGCGTACAAGGGGACACTTAGCGCTCCCCCGGGCGTCCGTTAGCGTAGTCCTTCCGCGGCGCCGAAGGAGATAAGGGTACGTTGAGCAATTCTGCCGACTCCCCCGGGACGGGATCAACGGGTTCCGGACCCGTTCGTCCGCCACGCCTGCGCCCGGCGCGGATTCTCACGGTGGCGGTGTTCGCGCTGGCCGGCCTGATCTTCGTCACCAGCTTCAACACGGCCAAGGGCACCGACATCCGCCAGGACGCCTCCCTGCTCAAGCTGTCCGACCTGATCCAGGACCGCAGCCACAAGAACAAGCAGCTCGACGAGTCCAACGCGGCCCTGCGCGACGACGTGGAGTCGCTCGCCGAGGGCGACGGCGGCAGCTCCAGGGCGCAGGACGAGAGGCTGAGCGGCCTGGAGAAGGGCGCGGGCACCCAGGAGGTCAAGGGCAGCGCCGTCACCGTCACCCTCGACGACGCCCCGCCGAACGCCACCGCCAAGCTCCCTGGCTACCCCGAGCCGCAGCCCGACTACCTGGTCATCCACCAGCAGGACCTGCAGGCCGTGGTGAACGCGCTGTGGCAGGGCGGGGCCAAGGGCATCAAGGTCATGGACCAGCGGCTGATCTCCACCAGCGCGGTGCGGTGCGTCGGCAACACCCTGATCCTCCAGGGCCGCGTCTACTCACCGCCGTACAAGATCACCGCGGTGGGTGACCCGGAGCGGCTGCGGCAGTCGCTCGCCGCGAGCAAGGCGATCCAGACCTACATGGTGTACGTCAACGTCTACGGTCTGGGCTGGAAGGTCACCGAGGACGGGACGGTGACCCTGCCGGGCTACTCGGGCACCGTCAACCTCCACTACGCGCAGCCCGCGCGGTAGCCGCCGGCCCCGGGCCCGGTGGTGCGCCGCCGCCGCCGAACCGCGGCGGCCGGCGTTGAGGTGATCGGCCCCCTGTCACGTACGTCCGGGTACACGCGTCCGGGCGGGTCCCCCGCGCTGACCAAGCAGCCCGCGGAGTCAGGCCAACCGAGGCTCCACGCCGTTAGTCTGGTGCCGTACGGCGTGGGTTACCGGTGCCGTGGTGAGACGGAAGGGACGGCATGTACGGCTGGATCTGGCGGCATCTGCCGGGGAACGTGTGGGTGAAGGCACTGGTCTCGCTCGTCCTGGCCCTGGCCGTGGTCTACGTCCTCTTCCAGTACGTCTTCCCCTGGGCCGAACCGCTGCTGCCCTTCAACGATGTGACGGTGGACAACCAGTGAGCGCGCGGATTCTCGTCGTCGACAACTACGACAGCTTCGTCTTCAACCTGGTCCAGTACCTGTACCAGCTGGGCGCCGAGTGCGAGGTGCTGCGCAACGACGAGGTGTCGACCGCGCACGCGCAGGACGGTTTCGACGGAGTGCTGCTGTCCCCGGGACCGGGCACGCCGGAGCAGGCGGGTGTGTGCGTGGACATGGTCCGGCACTGCGCGGCGACCGGCGTCCCCGTCTTCGGGGTGTGCCTGGGCATGCAGTCGATGCAGGTCGCCTACGGCGGTGTGGTGGACCGGGCGCCCGAACTGCTGCACGGCAAGACCTCGCCGGTGGAGCACGGGGGCCGGGGTGTCTTCGCCGGACTGCCCTCGCCGTTCACGGCGACCCGCTACCACTCGCTGGCGGCGGAGCCCGCGACCGTCCCGGACGAGCTCGAGGTCACGGCCCGCACCCACGACGGCATCATCATGGGCCTGCGGCACCGTGAACTCCCGGTCGAGGGCGTGCAGTTCCATCCCGAGTCGGTGCTGACCGAGCACGGGCACCGGATGCTGGCCAACTGGCTGGTGGAGTGCGGCGACGAGGGCGCGGTGGCGAGGTCGGCGGGGCTGGCCCCGGTGGTGGGCAGGGCCACGGCGTGACCGCGCTGCGCCCGGAGCGCGAGACCGATGCCTCGTACGGGGATCAGTCGTACGAGGCCTCCGGTGCGCTCGGGCAGTGGCACGTCGCGGGGTCGGCGCCGGGAGAGCCGTACCGGGCCGCTCTCGACGACGAGACGATGGCGCTGCGGCTCCCCGATCCGGCAGGGGGCCCCGGGAACGGGGCCCTGGGCGCCTCAGGGGCCTCTTCCGACTCCGCCGCCTCCGGACCCTCGGAGGGTGGCCGTGCGGCCCGCAGGAAGGCCGCCAAGCGGCGCGGAGGGCGTCACGGCGCAGCGCCCCGGGAGGCCGCGTCCCCGGCCGGACCGGGGGCGGGCCGGCCGTTGTCCCGTGTCGAGGCCCGGCGGCAGGCGAGGCTGCGCAAGCCGGGCCCCGGTGTCATCGCGAGCCGGGCGATCGGCGAGGTGTTCATCACCACCGGCGTGCTGATGCTGCTGTTCGTCACCTACCAGCTCTGGTGGACGAACGTCCGCGCGCACGCGCAGGCGGGCAGCGAGACGCACCAGTTGCAGGACGACTGGGCGAACGGCAAGCGGGCCCCGGGGGTGTTCGAGCCGGGGCAGGGCTTCGCGATACTCCACATCCCCGAGCTGGACGTGGTGGCGCCGATCGCCGAGGGCGTCAGCAACAAGAAGGTGCTCGACAAGGGGATGGTCGGGCACTACGGCGAGGACCCGCTGAAGACGGCGATGCCGGACGCGAGGACGGGCAACTTCGGGCTGGCGGCGCACCGCAACACGCATGGTGAGCCGTTCCGGTACATCAACAGGCTGAAGCCGGGTGACCCGGTCGTGGTCGAGACGCAGGACACGTACTTCGTGTACAAGGTGACCTCGATGCTGCCGGTGACCCCGCCGTCCAACACCAGCGTCCTGAACCCGGTGCCCAAGGGCTCCGGGTTCACCGGGCCGGGCCGCTACATCACCCTCACCACCTGTACGCCGGAGTTCACCAGCAAGTACCGGCTGATCGTCTGGGGCAAGATGATCGAGGAACGCCCGCGCAGCAAGGGCAAGCCGGACGCGCTCATCGAGTAGGGGCAACAAGACTGTGGCAGCGACCGCCGACGACACCGAAGACCACACGGACGCGTCCGGCGCGACGCCCGTCCCGGGCCGCCGAGGCCCCGGCCGGGTCGCGCTGGCGGTCAGCTTCCTCGGTGAACTGCTCATCACCGCGGGCGTGGTGATGGGCCTGTTCGTCGTCTACTCCCTGTGGTGGACGAACGTCATAGCGGACCGCAAGGCGGACCGGCAGGCCGACCGGGTCCGCGACCACTGGGCCCGGTCCACCGACACGGGTCCCGGCGCGCTGGACACCAAGGACGGCATCGGCTTCCTGCACGTCCCCGCGATGCGCAACGGCGCGGTACTGGTGGAGAAGGGCACCGATGAGGACATCCTGAACGACGGTGTGGCCGGCTACTACACGGATCCCGTCAAGGCCGCGCTGCCCACCACCGGGAAGAAGGGCAACTTCGCCCTGGCCGCCCACCGGGACGGTCACGGCGCGAAGTTCCACAACATCGACAAGCTGAGGGAAGGCGACCCGATCGTCTTCGAGACGAAGGACGACTGGTACGTCTACAAGGTCTACTCGATCCTCCCGGAGACCTCGAAGTACAACGTCGAGGTCCTCTCCGGGATCCCCGAGGAATCGGGCAGGAAGAAGCCGGGCCACTACATCACCCTGACCACCTGCACCCCCGTCTACACCTCGCGCTACCGGTACGTGGTGTGGGGCGAACTGGTCCGCGTGGACAAGGTGAACAGCGAGCGGACGCCGCCGGCGGAGCTGCGCTGAGGTGACCGGCCCTCCCCGCGGCGCCGGGCCCGGGCCCGTGTCCGTGCCCGAGGAACCTCAGGGGTGCGACGGCGCTTCCATCCGGGACCCCGGCCGCCGCGAGGGGCTTCCGCGTCCTGGGACCGCCGCCGTCGCACGCGTTCCGTCGGGCTGACGACCGGAAGAACGAGCGGGCCCCTGCCGGACGGTTCCGGCAGGGGCCCGCTCGTGGTGTCGGGCGTCAGCCCCTGACGCCGCCGAAGAAGTTGGTGCCGCCGTCGTTTCCGCCGTTATTGCCGTTCTGGCCGCCGACGGTGATCAGGTCGACGGTCGAGCCGCGCTGGACGGTGCTCCCCTGGCCCGGGTTCGACGTGAAGACGATCGCGTTGTCGTCCTGGGTGGGGGTGATGTTGCCGACCTGCAGGCCCGCCTGCTGCAGCATCCTCTTGGCGTCCTTGAGCTTCTGGCCCTGGATGTTCGGGACCTGCACCTGCTGGTTCTGCACCTTGCCGACGTTGATGGCCACCGGGGTGTTCTTGGCGACCTCGCTGCCCGCCGCCGGGGTGGTCGAGAGGACCTTGCCGTCGTCGTCGGGGTTGTCGGTCGGGGTGTCGTTGCAGGTCGCGTTGGGGGCCAGGCCCTTCGACTGCAGTTCGGCCTTGGCCTCGTCACAGGTCTTGCCCGTGACGTCCGGGACCGCGACCTTCTCCTCGGCCTTGGCGACCGTGAGGACGATCGTGGAGCCCTTCTGCCGGCTGGTGCCGCCGTCCGGGTCCTGCTTGGTGACCACGCCGGGGGTCTGGGTGGACGTCTCGGTCTTCTTCTGGACCTCGAAGCCCTTCTTCTTCAGCTGGGCCTCGGCCTGGTCGTACTGGATGCCGAGGACGTCGGGGACGGTGACCTTGGGCGCGCCCGTGGACACCACCAGGGTGATGGTGTCGCCCTTCTTCACGTCCGAGCCCGCCGTCGGGTCCTGGTCGCAGACGTTGCCCTTCGGCTGGTTCTCGCAGGGCTTGCGCGTGGGGGGCGCCAGCTTCAGGCTCCGGTTCTCGGCCATCTTCTGGGCCGTGGCGTAGCTGTTGCCGACGAAGGACGGGGCGGCGAACGTGTCGTTCTCGCCGTCGTGACCGCTGAAGATCCACTGCCCGATCAGGACGGCGCCCACGAGCACCAGGATGCCCGCGACCACGAGGAGGATCGTGGAGGAGTTGTTCTTCTTCTGCTGACGGCGGCGGTCCGGGCGGTCGTCGTAGCCGTATCCGCCGTCGTCGGGGTTCATCGGTGGGAGCATGCTGGTCGCTCCCGCGCCCGCGTCCGACCGCAGTGCCGTCGTCGGCTGGTCGTCGGGGTAGCCGCCGTAGCCCGCCGCGCCGGCGGCGCCCATCGCGGCGGCGACCGGCTGGCCGTCGAGGCAGGCTTCGATGTCGGCGCGCATCTCGTCGGCCGACTGGTAACGGTAGTTCGGGTCCTTGACCAGCGCCTTCAGGACGATGGCGTCCATATCGGGCGTGATCTCGGGGTCGAAGACCGAGGGAGCCTGCGGCTCCTCGCGGACGTGCTGGTAGGCCACGGCCACGGGGGAGTCGCCGACGAAGGGCGGGCGGACGGTCAGCAGTTCGTAGAGGAGGCAGCCCGTCGAATAGAGGTCCGAGCGGGCGTCGACCTGCTCGCCCTTGGCCTGCTCCGGGGAGAGGTACTGGGCGGTGCCGATGACCGCCGCCGTCTGGGTCATGGTCATGCCGGAGTCGCCCATGGCGCGGGCGATGCCGAAGTCCATGACCTTGACCTGGCCGTTGCGGGTCAGCATGACGTTGGCCGGCTTGATGTCACGGTGGACGATGCCGGCCCGGTGCGAGTACTCCAGGGCCTGGAGGATGCCGATGGTCATCTCCAGCGTCCGCTCCGGCAGCAGCTTGCGACCGGAGTGGAGGAGCTCACGGAGCGTGGAGCCGTCGACGTACTCCATCACGATGTACGGGATCGAGACCCCGTCGATGTAGTCCTCGCCCGTGTCGTAGACCGCGACGATCGCGGGATGGTTGAGCGAGGCGGCCGACTGGGCCTCCCGGCGGAACCGGGCCTGGAAGGACGGATCGCGCGCGAGGTCCGCGCGCAGCGTCTTCACCGCAACGGTGCGGCCGAGACGGGTGTCATGCGCGAGGTAGACCTCCGCCATGCCACCACGACCGAGCACCTGGCCCAGCTCGTACCGGCCGCCGAGGCGACGCGGCTCTTCCATAGCTACCTACCAGCCCTCTCCGTCGGTCTCGGCCGCGCACATGTCGTGTGCGGCCCGAGGCTGCCGTCCGGGCCTACCGTACCCGGCTCGCTCCGTGCGCCCTGGCCAAGCCCGGAACCCGATACAGGACCGGTATCGCTACGTGCAACGATGTGAAGGGGACGTGAGCGGGTTCACTTCTTGGAGTTGATGACCGCCTCCATGACGTTCTTCGCGATCGGCGCGGCCAGGCCGCCGCCGGAGATGTCGTCACGGTTGGCGTTCTCGTCCTCGACCACCACGGCCACGGCGACCGGCGAGCTGTTGTCGCTGAGCTTGGCGTAGGAGATGAACCACGCGTAGGGGTTCGCGCTGTTCGCCACGCCGTGCTGGGCGGTACCGGTCTTGCCGCCGACGACCACTCCGTCACCGATCTGCGCCTTCTGACCCGTACCGCTCTTGACGACCGTCTCCATCATCGACTGCAGGATCTGCGCGTTCTGCGGGGACAGCGGCCGGCTCAGCTCCTCGGGGTCGGTCTTCGCGACCGGGTCGAGGTTGGAGGACTGCAGCTCGTCGACCATGTAGGGCTTCATCAGCTTGCCGTCGTTGGCCACGGCCGAGGCGACCATCGCCATCTGCAGCGGGGTGGCGGCGGTGTTGTACTGGCCGATGGAGGACAGTGCGGTCTGCGACGGGTTCATGTCGTCGGAGAACACCGAGGCGCTGGAGCGGACGGGGGTGAACTGCTCGGCGTCGAAGCCGAACTTCTTCGCCTCGTCCAGCATCTTCTCGTTGCCGAGGTCGGCGCCGATCTTGCCGAAGACGGTGTTGCAGGACACCCGCAGCGCCTCGCGCATGTCGGCGTCCTTGCAGGGGATGTTGCCCTCGTTCTTCAGCTCGGTGGTCGTGCCCTTCATGATGTAGGGCAGCGGCGAGTCGGTCTTCTCGTCGGCCGACTTGTACAGCCCGTTCTCCAGCGCGGCCGCCGCGGTGACCACCTTGAAGGTGGAGCCCGGCGGGTAGGTCTCGCGCAGTGCCCGGTTGAGGGCCGGGTCGGACGGGTCGTTCTTCTTCAGGATCTTGTTCCAGGCCTTGGAGTCCTTGTCCGTGTTGCCCGCGAAGGCCGACGGGTCGTACGACGGGTAGGAGGCCAGGGCCAGGATCTTGCCGGTGGAGGGTTCGAGGGCCACCACGGCGCCCTTGCCGCCCTGGGACTTCAGGCCGTTGTACGCGGCCTTCTGCGCGGCGGCGTTGAGCGTGGTGACGACGTTGCCGCCCTGCTGGTCCTTGCCGGTGATCATGTCGAGGGTCTTGCGGAAGAAGAGCCGGTCGTCGTTGCCGGTGAGGATGCCGTCCTCGATGCTCTCCAGCTGGTTGGCGCCGAATGCCTGCGAGGAGTAGCCGGTGACCGGGGCCCACATGGCCCCGTCCTTGTAGGTGCGCTTGTACCTGAAGTCGCCGCTCTTGGACTCGACCGACCCGGTTATGGGGTTGCCGTCCACGATGATGTCGCCCCGCGGGTTGGCGTACCGCTCGATGGTGACCCGGCGGTTGTCCTTGTCGCTGGAGAGCTGGTCGGCCCTCAGGTACTGGAGGTAGTTGTCGCGGATCAGCAGGGCCAGCACGAGCAGGCCGCAGAAGATCGCGATTCGGCGCAGGGGCTTGTTCATGACGGGCGGACCACCTGGGTCATCTCGGCGTCGGGGTTCGCGGCGGGGGCGGGTGCCGGGCGGCGGGCGGTGTCGCTGATGCGGATCAGGATGGCGATCAGCGCCCAGTTGGCCAGCACGGAGGAACCGCCCGAGGCAAGGAACGGCATGGTCATACCGGTCAGCGGGATGAGCCCCATGACGCCGCCGGCCACCACGAAGACCTGGAGGGCGAAGGCGCCGGACAGGCCGACGGCGAGCAGCTTGCCGAACGGGTCGCGGGCGGCGAGGGCGGTGCGTACGCCGCGTTCCACGATCAGCCCGTAGACCAGGAGGATGGCCATGATGCCCGCGAGGCCCAGTTCCTCGCCGAAGGTCGCGAGGACGAAGTCGGAGTTGGCGGCGAACTTGATCAGGTCGGAGTGGCCCTGGCCCCAGCCGGTGCCGAGGGTGCCACCGGAACCGAACGCCCACAGGGACTGCTGGAGCTGGTCGGAGTGGAGGATGCCGTCGTGGGTGACCTGACGGCTGAGCTGGTACTCGCGCATCGGGTCGAGCCAGGCCCGTACACGCGTCTGGATGTGCGGCTCGAAGCTCGCCACACCGACGGCGCCGACTGCGGACATCAGCAGACCGAAGACGATCCAGCTCGTCCGCTCGGTGGCGACGTACAGCATGATCACGAACATGCCGAAGAACAGCAGCGACGTACCGAGGTCGGTCTCGAAGACCAGGATGAGGATCGAGATCGCCCAGACGACGAGGATCGGGCCGAGGTCACGGCCGCGCGGCAGGTACAGGCCCATGAAGCGGCGGCTCGCGAGGGCCAGCGCGTCGCGCTTGACCATCAGGTAGCCCGCGAAGAACACGGCCAGGACGATCTTCGCGAACTCGCCGGGCTGGAGTGAGCCCAGGCCGGGGATGCGGATCCAGATCTTCGCGCCGTAGAGGTTGGCCCCGAGGCCGGGGATCAGCGGGAGGATGAGCAGGATCAGCGCGCCGAACATGGAGATGTAGGTGTAGCGCTGCAGGACGCGGTGGTCCTTCAGGAAGAACAGCACGGCGGCGAACAGGGCGATGCCGAAAGCGGTGTACAGCAGCTGGCGGGGGGCGGCCGGGGAGAATCCGCGCAGTGACTGCAGCAGCTTCGACTGGTCCAGCCGCCAGATGACCACCAGTCCGAGCCCGTTCAGCAGTGTCGCCAGCGGCAGCAGCAGCGGGTCGGCGTAGGCGGCGAACTTACGCACCACGAGGTGGGCGATGCCGGCCAGCAGGCCCAGGCCCAGGCCGTAGCCGAGCAGGCCGGCCGGGACCGATCCGTCGATGGCCAGGCCCACGTTGGCATAGGCGAACACCGGGATGACCACCGCGAAGACCAGCAGGGCCAGCTCGGTGTTGCGGCGGCTCGGTGCGCCGATGGCGCCGATCGTGGACGTGTGGTGCGTCGGTGTGTTCGAAGTACTGCTCATCGTGTGACAGGGCCTCTCACGGCGTGCTCACTGCTTGCCGCACTGATCGACGACCTTCTGCTCATTCTCGGAGAGGCTCGGGCCGGGGCTGGGCTTGGCGGTCGGGGACTTCGAGGGGGACGACGGGGACTTCGACGACGCCGACGGATTCGGCGTGGGTGATGCCTTGGACGTGAAGGAGGCCGGGGTGGTTCCCGTGGTGCCGCCGGCCTCGCCCTCGCCGGTCTTGGCGTTCTTCTCCGTCTCGGCGGCGGCGCGCTCCGCCTGCTTGCGGCAGGCGGAGGCCTGCACGGCCAGGGCGTCGACCTTCGCCCGGGCCTGGTCCAGGCCGACTGCCGTGATCGTGTTCTTGACCTGCTTCTGCTGGTAGGGCGGCAGGTACTTGAGTTCGATCTCGGGGTGGTCCTTCTCCACCTTGGACAGCGACACCCAGGCCAGGTCCTGGCTGATGCCGCGGTACAGGGCGACGTGCTCACCGTTGGCGCCGACGTAGTACTGGGTCTGCGTCCAGCGGTAGCCGCCGTACAGGCCGCCGCCGATCACGGCGAGGGCGAGGGCGCTGTAGAAGGATCTCTTCAGCCACCTGCGGTTCTTGCGCGGCTTGGTGAAGTCCTCGTCGGTGTAGTCCCCGTAGCCGTCGGTGGGGACGTAGCCGGTGGCGTCGCCGGAGCCGGGCGGGCCGAACTCGCCCCCGCCCCCCTGGCGGCCCAGGTGGGAGGCGCGGCCGGCCGGGGTCTGCATGATGCCGTTGTCGTGCAGGTGGTGCTGGTTCTCGGCGACGGCGCCGACCACGACCGGGGTGTCGGAGAGCTGCCCGGCGAGGGTGTCGCCGGTGTCCAGGTCGAGCACGTCGGCGATGATGACGGTGATGTTGTCCGGGCCGCCGCCGCGCAGCGCGAGCTGGATCAGCTCCTGCACGGTCTCCTGCGGGCCCTGGTAGCTCGCGAGGGTCTCCTCCATCGTCTGGTGGGAGACGACGCCGGACAGGCCGTCGGAGCAGATCAGGTAGCGGTCGCCGGCCCGGACCTCGCGGATGGACAGGTCGGGCTCGACGTGGTCGCCGCTGCCGAGGGCGCGCATCAGCAGGGAGCGCTGCGGGTGGGTGGTGGCCTCTTCCTCGGTGATGCGGCCCTCGTCGACGAGCCGCTGCACCCAGGTGTGGTCCTGGGTGATCTGGGTCAGCACCCCGTCGCGCAGCAGGTACGCGCGGGAGTCGCCGACGTGCACCAGGCCGAGCCGCTGCCCGGTCCACAGCAGGGCGGTGAGCGTGGTGCCCATGCCCTCGAGCTGCGGGTCCTCCTCGACCATGGTGCGCAGCTGGTCGTTGGCGCGCTGCACGGCGTGGCCGAGGGAGGTGAGGATGTCGGAGCCGGGGACGTCGTCGTCGAGCGTGACCAGGGTGGAGATGACCTCGGAGGAGGCGACCTCGCCGGCCGCCTGGCCGCCCATGCCGTCGGCGATCGCGAGCAGGCGGGGACCGGCGTAACCGGAGTCCTCGTTGCCCTCCCGGATCATGCCCTTGTGCGATCCGGCGGCGAAGCGCAGTGACAGACTCATGCGCACCTCGCCCGTCGGCTCCGGGTACAGCCGGTCGTGTCGAGCCACACTGCCCACCCTCCGGTCGGGAGCGCGCCGGAGACCGGGGTGCGGCCTGCCGCTGCGTGCTCGCTCCGCTCGCGCTCACTCATGACGTAGCACTACTTCCGCAGCTCGATGACGGTTTTGCCGATGCGGATCGGCGATCCCAGCGGGATCGGCGTGGGGGTCGTCAGCCGGGACCGGTCCAGGTAGGTGCCGTTGGTGGAGCCGAGGTCCTCGACGATCCACTGGCCGTCGCGGTCCGGGTAGATCCTGGCATGGCGGCTGGAGGCGTAGTCGTCGTCCAGCACGATCGTGGAGTCGTGCGCCCGGCCCAGGGTGATGGTCTGGCCCTGCAGCGCGACGGTGGTGCCGGTCAGGGTGCCCTCGGACACCACCAGCTTGGTGGGGGCGTTGCGGCCGCGCCGGCCGCCGCCCTGCTGGCCGCGCTGCTGGGGGGGCGCGGCCTGCTGCCGGGCGGCCTGCTGCGGCCGTGCCGCCTCCCTGCGCGCTCCGCGCTGGGTGACGCGTGTCCCGAACAGGTCACTGCGGATGACCTGCACGGCCACGATCACGAACAGCCACAGTACGGCCAGGAAACCCAGCCGCATGACCGTGAGGGTCAGCTCTGACATTGCCCCCGCTTCACCCTTCGGCTTGCCGGTAAATGATGGTGGTGCTGCCCACGACGATCCGCGAGCCGTCGCGGAGCGTAGCGCGGGTGGTGTGCTGCCCGTCCACCACGATGCCGTTGGTGGAGCCGAGATCCTGGATCGTCGAGGGCGTTCCGGTCCGGATCTCGCAGTGCCGGCGGGAGACGCCGGGGTCGTCGATCCGCACGTCGGCCTCGGTGCTGCGGCCCAGCACCAGGGTCGGGCGGGAGATCTGGTGGCGGGTGCCGTTGATCTCGATCCAGTAGCGGGTGCGTCCGCCGCTCATGGGCGCGGCCGCGGGCCGCTGGGTGGCGGGCTGCGGGTACCCGTAGCCGCCGGGGCGGGAGCCGGGCGGCGGTGCGGACGGCATGGGAGGTGCTCCGGAGGGAGCGGCGGGCGGGTAGCCGTAGCCGCCGCCCTGGGCGGCGGGGCCGGGGCGTCCGGCGGGCGGGCCGGCGGGCGCCTGCTGGCTGCTGGAGGAGGCCAGGGTGCGGCTGCGCACCCGGTACAGGCCGGTGTCCAGGTCGTCGGCCTTCTCCAGGTTGACCTTGATGGGGCCCATGAAGGTGTAGCGCTGCTGCTTGGCGTAGTCGCGCACCATGCCGGCCAGTTCGTCGCCGAGCTGCCCGGAGTAGGGGCTGAGGCGCTCGTGGTCGGGCGCGCTCAGCTCCACGATGAAGTCATTGGGCACGACCGTGCGGTCGCGGTTCCAGATGGTGGCGTTGTTGTCGCACTCCCGCTGGAGCGCGCCGGCGATCTCCACCGGCTGGACCTCGGACTTGAAGACCTTGGCGAAGGTGCCGTTGACCAGACCTTCGAGACGCTGCTCGAACTTCTTCAGGACTCCCATGGGGCACCTCCTCCGTCGCTGCCGTTGTGCCTTGCCCTGCTCTGTGCCTGCTGTGGGCCGCTGTCGCGCCCGTACTGCTCACTGATCGTATCTACGCGTCCGGTAATCAGCCGGTTCCCCCAGCGGCTCCCCTTCGAACTCCTGCAGACAAGGATCGTAGAGGCGGGCAAGGACCAGTGTCCCGCACCCGGCTGCGGACCCGGCCCGCCTCCTGGACAGATGACCGGGACCGGTACGAGGTTGATACGTGAACAGGCACTCCCTGATACGTGGGCCTTCACCTGCGCTCTCCTTACCCGGCCGGGCGGCAGGTAAGGGATGTGAATCGACCCCGTACGCCGTGCTAGTGTTCTCGATGTCGGAAGGGGCCGGGCCGAAAGGAACGGAGCCGGAGGACACACCCAATGCGCGGGTGGCGGAATAGGCAGACGCGCTGGATTCAGGTTCCAGTGCCCGCAAGGGCGTGGGGGTTCAACTCCCCCCTCGCGCACAGAGGGAGCACCGACGAGGTGTTCCGGCTGTACTGAGGGAACGGGCGGCATCGTGATCACGATGCCGCCCGTTCCCGTTTCTGTGGGCAGAGACACATGGGCCGTGCGCGGTCCGTGCCCGGGCGCGGGGATCTCCGGTTGCTCCGGGGGTGGGCCGCGGTGGCTGTGAGGAAGGTCTCAGGGTGGTGCGGCCCGCGGACCTCGGTCGATGGGGCCCGCCCGCTTTGACGTTTCCTTGACGGTCCGCCGACAGCGGGCCGATGGCCTCCTTGCGTAGTGTGGTCATCGGAGTGCCGGGAAGTCTGGTCGGCGAGGTCCCTCCTGTTTCTCTCACCGAGAGGTCTTCGCGTGGCTGTCAGTACCCGGGATGCCGTCGCATCGGCGACCGCCGTGTCTCCGCACGGTCGTGTCCCGCGCCGGTCCGTCCTCTTCTTCGCATTCGCCTTCGCGGTGATCGCCGATCCCGTGTCCTCCGTCGCGTACGCGATCGAGGCCGCGCTGCGTGCGCTGCACGGGGACCTGGCGCTGCTGCTGCCCACGATGAGCCTGGTCATCGGGCTGGTCGTCGTGGTCACCGCCAACTACTGGCAACTGGTGCGCCGCTTCCCCAAGGGCGGCGGCGCGGCCGCGGCCGCCGCGCGGGCGTTCGGGCCGCGGTGGACGTTCCTGCCCATCGGCGCGCTGGTGGTCGACTTCGTCCTCACCATCGGCATCTCGATCGCGGCGGCGTCGAGCGCGGTGATCGCCCTCTTCCCGGGGCTGGCGGCCTTCCGCGTCCCGCTGGCGCTGGTGCTGCTGGTCGTGGTGGCCGGGCTTACCTGGTTCGGGCACGGTGGGCGGCTGCTGTTCGCCGTGATGACCGTGGCGTTCGTGGTGGTCTCGGTGGCCGTGCTGTCCCTCGGCTTCTTCGCGCCCCACGCCACCGGCCACGTCGCGGCCACGCACGATCCCGGCCACTCGGCGATGCTCGCGGTGGTGCTGGCCTTCCCGGTGGCCATGGCCCTGGCCACCGGTGTCGAGGCGCCCTCCACCGCGATCGCCCAGCTCGGCCAGCTCGACGACGCCCAGCGCCGCCGCTTCGGCCGCGGCACCCTGGCCCTGCTCGTCGTGATCGTCGGCGGCCTCACCCTCGCGCTGACGGTGCTCGCCGTCCGGCTGCACATCGGCATCCCCGGCGCCGACTCCACCCAGATCGCCGACATCGCCCACGCCTCGGCCGGCCCGGGCTGGCTCTACGGCGCCTTCCAGCTCACCAGCTCGCTGCTCCTGCTGGCCGCCGCGAGCTCCTCCTTCCAGGCCGGGCCCGGTCTGCTGAAGGCCCTGTCCGGCACGCCGGAGCGGCCGGGCGTGCTGCCGCCGGTGCTCGGCCGGACCAACCGCCACCACACCCCCTACTGGTCGGTGGTGGTCTACCTGGCCGCGGCCGCCCTGATCATCGTCGCTGCGGCCGGCCAGGAGCAGGAACTCGTCCTCTTCTACGCCGTCGCGGTCTTCGTCAGCTTCCTGGTGGGCCTGCTGGCCATGAGCCGCTTCGCCCGCACCGAGAGCAAGCCCGCACTGGCCTGGATCAACGGGATCGCCGCGGCCGCTGTGGCCTTCACCCTCGTGGTGAACCTGCTGCGCGGCTGGCCGGTGCTGTCGATGGTGGCCACGCTCCTCATCGCCGCCGGCCTGTACGTCCGCTGGAACCGGGCCGGACGGCCCAGCGGCATCGAGGACGTCGAGGCGCAGGCGGAGGCGTAGGAGGACCGGACCGGGGCGGACCGGAACGAGGGGACCGGACTCGGGGAGGGCGGCGGATCCGGCCCTCGCGCCGGTTCACCGGGCGCCTGCGCGCCCCGCATCGGCGGCCCGGGCGGAGTCGTCCGTTCCGGCCCCGGGCCGGGCCGGCCGTCCAGGGGATTCTCAGGGGTTCCCGTGGTCGCGGGCGTAAGCGGCCAGGACGCGCCGGTGCGGGCCTCCGGTGTGCAGGAAGCGCTCGTCGAGCACCGTGGCGAGGTCGTCGAGGGCGGTGGCGAGCACGGCCGCGGCGCTCCGGTCGGCCGGGTGCTCGGCCCGCCTCGTCCGCTGGGCCAGGTCGGCGGCGTAGTCCAGGGTGAGGGCCAGCGAGATCTCACCGGGGCCGTCGTGGAAGTAGTAGGACTCGGGGTACTGCAGGAAGTCCACGCAGGTACGAGCGACATCGGCGGCGAGCTGGCCGAGGACGGCGGCACCGACGTCGGGGGCACCGGCGTCGGAGGCCGGTCGCCCGGCCGTCGGATCGGCACGGCGAAGCTGCGAGATGCGCAGGGCCAGCGCCCGCCGCCGGGCCAGGGCCGGGTAGATGCCGAGGATCCACGAGACGGTGGCGGTCAGCAGGGCGAAGCCGACCAGCGCCTCCAGCGGTGCGACGATGCGCAGCCAGTCGGCGGAGGGCGCGATGTCGCCGAGACCGAGCGTGGCGACGGTCACCAGCGACAGGTACAGGGCATCGACCGGGCCCGAGTACTCGGACGGCTCGGACGTGCCGGAGAAGATGAAGGCCTCCGGCATGTGCGGCCAGTACACCAGGGCCCAGCCCACGGCCACGGCGCAGGCCCACGTGGCCACCACGGACACCATGCCGACCGGGCCGGCCAGTCCGGCGGACCTGCTGCCTCTGCGGCTTCGGGTGGACAGCCGCCACAGCGCCGACATGACGGCCCGGCTCAGGCCCCCGTGCCGGGTGGGATGCCACAGGGTGTGGAACACATCCCGCAGGATCATCAGCACCACCGCCGCGCCGACCAGTGTGACCAGCCATTCCATGGAACCTCCCGGACTCGTCCGCCTCGGGTCCAGCATGGAGCCCGGCCCGCCCCGGAAGGATCACGCGCCGCGCCCGGTGCGCGGTCCCCCGCCCGATCGGGCCGTTTCGACGGCCCGATCGCGGCGTTCCGTGCCGGGGTGCCGGGGTGCCGGGGTGCCGGGGTGCCGGGGTGCCGGTGGGCTGGTGGGAGGCCGGGACGCGGTGGCGCGGGGCCGTCCGTCACGGGATCGGCCGGGGCTTCCCTCGCGCGTCTACGGTTCCCCCACGAGTCGGGTCCGCGCCCGTGGCTGCCGGCCGAGGAGTTCGGCCAGTCCCTGGCGGGTCGCCGCGAGCACCACCCGGTCCTCGGCGCGCAGCACGTAGCCGGGGTGCAGGTCCCACACGAGTCCGCCGACGCGGCCGGTGCGGTCGGGGGCCGGTGTCGCGGCGAGGTCGGGGAGCCGTTCGCCCGGCGCGGCCGTGTCCAGCGCCAGGACGCGCCAGGACCCGGGCCGGAACGACTCGGCGATGGTGCGCCCCTCCAACTGCGAGTGGCCCGCGACGTTCAGCGCGGCGAAGAGCAGCACGCGGCGCTCCACGGGGATCGCGCCGAGCACCTGGCGGCCCATCATGGCACCCGCGAAGGCGGGAGCCGCGAGGGTGGAGACGCTCCGGCTGCGGGTGACGGCCCGGGGGTGGGCGGCACGCAGGGTCCGGTGGACGACCGCGGCGAAGCCGTCGTCGTACAGCCGCAGGGTCACCCGCAGGTCCGGCCTGACGGAGCGCGCGTACAGGGCCGCTTCCAGGTTCGTCGTGTCGTTGCTGGCCAGCGCGAGCAGGGAGTGGGCGCGCCGGATCTCGGCCGAGTCCAGGACGCCTTCCTCGGTCACGTCTCCGATGACCGTGGGCACGCGCAGCCGGCGGGCGAGCGGGATGCCCCGCGCGTCCGGATCCTTCTCCACGCAGACCACGGGGATGCGCAGCTCCGTCAGCCGGGCCAGGACACGGGTGCCCACCTTGCCCAGGCCGAGCAGGACGACGTGGCCTGCCAGGCCGCGTGGCGGGCGGCGCAGGACGGAGGCGGTCCGGAAGGTGCCGAGCGCCTCCAGGACGGCCGCGAGCAGCACGGGCAGGAACAGCAGACCCGCCAGGCCGGCGATGAGCTGGAGGAGCTGGCGGGCCAGGGGCCCGTCGAGGGCCGGGTCGTCGATGGCGAAGACGTCGAGCACGGTGAGGTAGGCGGCGTGCACCGGGTGATCGCCGGTGGTCAGCCACGTCGCGACGGCCACCCCCAGCACACAGGCCGCGAGCCCGGCCAGCGACCAGAGCAGCCTGCGCGAGAACAGCGCGCCGACCGGCACCGCCCGGCCGGTCAGGCGGCGCGGCGGCGGGGCGGGGGCGGTGTGGGCGACTGCTTCCAGGACGACCATGCCGCGTCCCCTGGCGGCGGCGACCGCGTCGTCGTCCGGCAGCAGCAGGGGGGCCTCCCGGCCGCTGGTGTCCGAGCCCTCGGCTCCCGCCGGGTCGCTGGTCGTGGACGACAGCAGAGCCAGTGTGCACATGCCGGTGTCGGCGACCTGGCTGTCGCCGGGCGGCGTGCGCTCCACCGCACGCAGCAGCAGGCCGTCGGCCTGGACGACCTTGCTCGTGCCGGCGACGGCGGTGGCCGCCAGGGCGGGCGCCGCGGTGTCGGCGTCCGACAGGACGGTGGTGGAGGTGTCCAGGGCGTCCGGATCCAGACCGGGCACGGCGAGGACGGCGGCCTGGTCGAGGAGTTCCTCCAGGTGCTGGCCCAGCCGGCGGTTGTAGAGGCGGATGACCAGACGCAGGCGCGGGTTGAGGCGGCGGGCGGCCAGTGCGGCGTGGATGTTGGTCTCGTCGTCGTCGTGGACCAGCGCCAGCGCGGCGGCGTCCCGCACGGCCGCCGCGGTCAGGGTGGCCTCGTCGGGGTCGGCCGCTTCGATCACGTGCGGGGCGGCGGGGTCCTGATCGGCGGCCGAGGTCTCCGCACGGTTCATGACGGCCTGTACCCGGCTGACCAGAGCCGCGGCACGCCGTGTCGTGGGGGAGCCGTTCGTCCGTGTGGGCGGTACGACGAGGGTGACGCGCTCCCGGTACACCGTCGTGAGCTCGGCGGCCAGCCGCTCGGCCAGCGCGTCGTCCCCGCAGACGATCATGTGTCCCGCCCTGGGGACGCCCTGCGGGGGCTGGGGGATCAGGGCCATGCCTTCCGGCACCTCCGGGACAGACGGGGCGGATCGAGGTGGTGCCACCACGCCCTTCCGAATCGCCGACCAGGCTTCCCGGCACACCGCTGCGCAATGTAGTCGCTTCCGGCACGCGGCTGGAGGTGCGTGCCGGGCACTTCCGGGGCGCCGGAGGTTGCCGGTTCCCGGCATGCCGCGGCTGATCGCCCCGGCGGCGGGTTCCCGGTGCCGGGTCTCGCGGGCCCAGCGGCGGTCCGGCCGGTTCCGGGGAGAGCGCCCCGGCGCGGGGCGTCCGCGTCCGCGGCCCTTCGCCCGCGGCCGTTTCGCTGCGGCCTCTTTCGTGGCGTGCGACCTTCCCGGCGGTTCCTGCTGCCGGTGGGCGGAGGCGGGCCGTACTGAAGCCGGCTTCGCAAGGGGGTGGAGATGCCGGTCGAGCGCTTCGGGCCGTACGTCGTCCTGGAACAGCTTGCCAGCGGGGGCATCGGGCGCATCCTCGCCTCGGACCTCAAGGAGAACGAGGCCCCGAACCCGGCACCGGTGCCGCGTACACGCTGGGCCAGCCGCACCAGTTCCGTCGGGGCGCCACGACGGAACGGCGGCCGCGGGGCCCGGGTCCGAGCGGTGGGCCCGTGGCCGTCCGGGCCGGTCCTCACGGTGCGCAGGGCTCTCCGGTGCGGCGGCGGTGCGGGGGACGGCGCCTTCCACCGGCCCTCGGTTGTCCACAGGGTCTGACGCGTTCCGGCCGACGGCTGTACGGTCTGCACGAGTTGATGTTCGAGCGTGCGGGTGGGGGAGGCGGTCCTGATGACGGGATCCGGTGCGGAGGCGGCGGAGCGGGAGGTGCCCGGGCGGGAGGCGCAGCCGCCCCGGTTGCCGCGGGTGCGCGGCTTCGCCCAGTGGCCGCCGCAGGGTTCGCCCAAGAAGCAGGGCAAGGCGCTGCGCTCCGCCGTCCCACGTGACGCCCACCGCGTCCTCGACCTGGACGCCGGCCGCCCGGACGCGGTCACCGCGGTCGTGGAGTCCAACGCCGGCCGCATCCCCGAGCTGACGCCGATACGGGTGGGAAGGATGGCGGCCACCCCGTTCGCCTTCCTGCGCGGCTCCGCCGGTCTCATGGCGTACGACCTGGCCCGCACGCCGATGACCCGCATCGGCGCCCAGATATGCGGGGACGCGCACGCGGGGAACTTCGGCCTGTACGGGGACGCCCGCGGCAGCCTGGTCATCGACCTCAACGACTTCGACGAGACGGTGCACGGACCGTGGGAGTGGGACCTCAAGCGGCTCGCGGCCTCCCTGGTGCTGGCCGGACGGGAGGCGGGCGCCGACGAGGACGACTGCCGGGAGGCCGCCCAGGACGCGGTGGGCGCCTACCGGCGGACCATGCGGCTGCTGGCCAAGCTGTCCGTGCTGGACGCCTGGAACGCCATCGCGGACGAGGAACTGGTCTCCCACACGGACGCCCATGACCTGCTCGGCACGCTCGAGCGGGTCTCGGAGAAGGCACGGGCCAACACCAGCGGCCGGTTCGCGGCCAAGTCGACGGAGGAGACCGACGGCGGCGGACGACGCTTCGTCGACGCGCCGCCGGTGCTGCGCCGGGTCCCGGACGCGGAGGCGGCCGCGGTGGCGGCCGCCCTGGAGGCGTACGCGGCCACCCTCCCCGAGGACCGGCTGCCGCTGCTGGCCCGGCACGCGGTGCACGACGTGGCCTTCCGCGTGGTCGGCACGGGCAGCGTGGGCACCCGCTCGTACGTGGTCCTGCTGCTGGACCACCGCGGGGAGCCGCTGGTGCTCCAGGTGAAGGAGGCGCGTCCGCCGGCGCTCGCCCCGCATCTGGCCGCGGCCGGTTTCCAGACGCCGGCGGTGGAGCACGAGGGGCGCCGGGTCGTTCTCGGCCAGAAGCGGATGCAAGTGGTCAGCGACATCCTGCTCGGCTGGACCACGGTCGGCGGGCGGCCCTTCCAGGTGCGCCAGTTCCGCAACCGCAAGGGCAGCGTGGACCCGGCCGCGCTCGCCGCGGACCAGATCGACGACTACGGCCGCATGACCGGCGCCCTGCTGGCCCGCGCGCACGCCCACAGCGCCGACCCGCGCCTGATCGCCGGCTACTGCGGCAAGAACGAGGAGCTGGACGAGGCGGTCGCCGCCTTCGCCGTCGCCTACGCCGACCGAACGGAGGCGGATCACGGGGAACTGGTCGCTGGGGTGCGGGCGGGGCGGATCGCGGCCGAGACGGGCGTGTGACGGGGGTGGCGTGATGAAGTACGTCGAGCTGAGCGATCGTGAGGGGGAGGGGGCGGGGTTCGCCGACCCCCGGCCCTACCTCGAGCGGCTGCCCGTCCTCGCGGCCGAACTGCCGCCGGGTGCCCGGGCGTTCGCGATCGACCCCGGGCACTACGACTTCGGCGGCCGACGCTGTGTGCAGGACCTGCGGCCGTCGCGGGTGCGCCGCGGCGCGGGCGGGGACGTCGAGATCCGCTTCCGGCACGACTGCTTCAAGCACGACGAGGACCTCCTCGTCCGTTACAGCGGGGTCTCCCGCTTCCAGTCCGACGTCCTGGGCAGCTGCGACCCCGCCTCGCTCGGTGATGTGATCCTCGACGAGATCCTGCCGGGTCCGGGGGGCTGCACCCACGAGCTGGCCTGCCGGCCGGGCACGCTGGTGGTCGCCTGCCGTGACCTGGTGGCCGAGTGGATACCGGCCGACTGCCCCGACGCGGTGCCGCGCGCCTGAACCGGGTCGTGCGCGGCACCGGGTTCCGGCCGTGGCCTACGCTGGTCGGGTGACGACCCCGGAAGCTGAGCAGTCCCAGGCGCCGCGGCCCGAGGAACGGCTGGAACAGGCCGTACGGGCAGCCGAGCAGGCGTTGATCGAGTACGAGATCGCCGTGGAGACGTTCCGCGTCGAGGTCGAGAACTTCTCGCGGCTGCACGAGCAGAAGCTCGGCCCGCTCTATCTGCGCATCGAGCACCTGGACGCGGAGATCGCCGAGGCGAAGGCCGCCCGTACCGGGGACCCGGAGGACATCCGCCGCGCCGAGGAGGCCCGGGCGCACGTGCTGCCGATCCCCGGAGTCGAGGAGCTGCTGCACGGCTGGATGGACGGCCACGGCCTGTTCCCGGAGGCCTCCGCCATGCTCACCGACCAGGCGGTACGCCCGCCCGAGCGGGTGCGGCCCAGCGAGGAGGCCCGCAAGCTCTACCGCGAGCTGGCCCGCAAGGCCCACCCCGATCTCGCGCAGGCGGAGGACGAGCAGCAGCGGCGCGAGGAGTTCATCAGCCGCGTCAACGCCGCGTACGCCCGCGGCGACGAGGCGCTGCTCAGGGAACTGGCCGAGGAGTGGGCGGCGGGCCCGGTGCCGCCCGAGCGCCGGCCGAGCCCCGCCGACGAGCTGTACGCCCGGCTGGAGTGGCTCTCCCAGCGCAAGGAGCTGCTCACGCTGGTCGCCCGCGAGCTCGAGGAGGGTGCCATCGCCGGCATGCTGCGGCTGGCCCCGGACGACCCCGACGGTCTGCTCGACGAGATCGCCGGCCGGCTGCGCGCCGACATCGAGCAGCGGGAGACGGAACTGGCGGCCCTGCGGGCCCAGGACTGACCCGGCCGTCCTTCCGGTAGCGTCGGGGACATGAGTTTTGGAGCTGGGGTGCCCACCGTCGGGGTCACCGACCTCAACGACGACGACTTCCTGCTGGACGTCCGCGAGGACGAGGAGTGGCAGGCCGGTCACGCCGGCGGCGCGCTGCACATCCCCATGAGCGATTTCGTGGCCCGGTACGGCGAGCTGACCGAGGCCGCCCCGAGGGACGGCCGGGTCCATGTGATCTGCCGGTCCGGGGGGCGTTCGGCGCAGGTCACGATGTATCTGATCCAGCAGGGCGTCGACGCGGTGAACGTCGACGGCGGTATGCAGGTCTGGCAGGCCGCGGGCCGTCCCGTGATCACCGCCGGCGGGACGCCGGGCGCCGTGGTCTGATCCGCGACGTCCGGTTCGAGGCGTCCGGTTCGAGTCGGCCGGTTCGAGTCGGCCCGGACCCGGCCGGCTGGACCGACCTCCGGACCGACGTCCGTCCGGGTGGCCGGCGTGGCGATGGCCACGGCCTTCGGAGGTTCCCCGGGGCTGTGTCCGGTGGGCGCGGCTGAGTACCGTTCCGTGCGGGCGCCGCGCGGTGGTGCCCGTGCACCATGCGGCGCCTGTGGCGGGTGGCCGTACGACGTCGGCGGAAAATCGGGGATCGGGGCGGAATGGACGCGTACGACGAGGACTCGCGCTACCGGCGGGGGCCGGACGGGTCGACGGGGGCGCGTCTCCCGGAGAGCGGCACGGACAAGCACCGGCGGCCGGGAGCCGAGGAGGGAAGCGGCCCGCCTCTCGGCGCGGTCGCGGTCGCGGACGCGTCCTCGGCCGTGGCCGCCCGCGCGGCCGGGCAGCCCTCCGTGGACCCGGACCGCGCCGTCGGCGGCGCCGGGCCGGTCGATGCCCCGCCCGCCCCGCCCCGTACCGGCGTCGCCGCCCTCTCCCTCCGCTACCAGGTCGGCGCCGCGGTGGCGCTCGCGGCCGTCGCCGTAGCCGCCTGTGTGCACCTGGCGATGGTGTTCCTGAGCGTCGCGCCCGCGAACACGGTGACCAAGCAGCACGGCAAGGCGATCGAGGAGTGGGTGTACCCGGAGTTCGAGCAGAACTGGAAGCTGTTCGCACCGAACCCGTTGCAGCAGAACATAGCCGTGCAGGTCCGCGCCGAGGTGCGCACGGAGGACGGTGATCTGCGCACCACCGGCTGGACGGACCTGTCCGCCCGCGACGGCGCCGCGATCGACGGCAACCTGCTGCCGAGCCACACCCAGCAGAACGAGCTTCGCCGGGCCTGGGACTTCCTCGCCGCCACGCACGGCACCGACAACCGGCCCGTGGGCCTGCGCGGCGCGCTGTCCGAGACGTACATGCGCCGGATCGTGACGATGCGCCTGTACCGGGAGGACGCGATCGGCCGCCGGGGAGTCGTCCAGCGCGTGCAGGTCCGCTCCCGGACCACCAATGTGCAGCCGCCCGTGTGGAGCCGTGAACGGTTCTCGGGCAAGCCCGTCTACCGCGTGCTGCCCTGGTGGACGGTGACCGCCGACGAGGCCGCGGGAGGTGTGGCGTGAACGGTCTGTCCCTGACGCTCTCGCGGGGCATCGCCCGTGTCACCGAGTCGCCCCTCGGCCGGTACCAGAGCGCGGTGATCCGCATCGGCTTCTCCGGTACCTGGCTGCTGTTCCTGCTGCGCGAGTTCCCGCACCGCCGGGAGATGTACGGGCCCGACGGCCCCTGGGGCTGGGACCTCGCCCGGCAGCTCACCGACGACAACCACGCCTTCACGGCCCTGATGTGGTCCGGCACGGCGGCCTGGTTCGAGATCTTCTACGTGCTGGCGATCCTCGCCACGGCCGCGCTGCTGCTCGGCTGGCGCACCCGGACCGCGTCCGTGCTGTTCATGGTGGGTGTGCTGTCGCTGCAGAACCGCAGCGTCTTCATGGGCGACGGCGGCGACAACGTCCTGCACCTGATGTCCTTCTACCTGGTGTTCACCCGCTGCGGCCGGGTGTGGTCGCTCGACGCCCGGCGGGCGGACCGCGAGGCGTCGGCACGCGCGCGCGGGGAGCGGGTCCGCCCCGACCGGCTGGGGCCGGTGCTGTGGGCGGTGCTGGGGCTGGTGCTCGTCTGGGTGACACTGACGGGCCGGCTGTTCGACAACGGCCGGCTGCTGCCCGCGCTGCTGTGGACGGTCTGGGCCGTGCTCGGCCTGTGGGCGCTGGTGTGCCGCCGGGCGAGGTCCCCGGAACCGCGGATCCTGCTGGACGTGATCGCCAACGTCCTGCACAACGCCGCCCTGTTCGTGATCATGGCAGAGGCCTGCCTGATCTACGCCACGGCCGGCTGGTACAAGATCCAGGGCTCGCGCTGGCAGGACGGCACCGCCGTCTACTACCCGCTCCACCTGGACTACTTCTCGCCCTGGCCGGCCCTCGCCGACCTGATGTCGTCCAGCGGCACCATCATGATGGTGGTGACCTACGGCACGGTCATGGTGCAGGTCGCCTTCCCGTTCACGCTGTTCAACCGGCGGGTGAAGAACGTCCTGCTGGTGCTGATGATGCTCGAACACGCGGTGATCGCGGTCGTCCTCGGGCTGCCGTTCTTCTCGCTGGCCATGATCACGGCCGACGCCGTCTTCCTGCCGACGTCCGTCCTGCTGCTGCTCGGCGGGTGGGCGGCACGCGCGCGTGAGCGGCTGGTGCGGCGCGGCCGGCACGAGGACCCGGTGCTGCCTGCGCCGCGCGCCCCCGGGGAGAGCGCCCCGGGCGCGGCCCGGGAGCGGGCGCCGGGCCACGTAGGGTTCAACGCATGACCGATCCCCTGGCCCGCTGGCGGGCCGGCGCCGGTACCGCCGTGCTGCTGGACGGCTTCCACGCCCTCAAGCACGCGCTGCGCTTCGGCGCCCAGGTCCCGGTGGCGGTCACCACCGACCGCGGGGCGGCGCTCGCCCTCGCCGAGGAACTGGCCGCGGACGTCAGGGACACCCTGGACGAGCTGCTGACCGAGGTGTCCGCCGCGGCGTACGCCTCGCTCGTGCCGCGGCCCCATCCGACCGGAGTGGCGGCGCTGGCCGCGCGGCCGTCCCGGGCGGCCGGTCTGCGCTCGCTCGCCCGTACCCCGCGCCCGGCGCCCGTCGTGGTCCTCGACGACCCGCGGAACCTGGGCAACGCCGGCGCGGTGATCCGGCTGGCCGCCGGCTTCGGGGTGACCGGGGTGGTCACCACGGGCACGCTCGACCCCTGGCACCCCACCGTGGTGCGCGGCGGTGCGGGACTGCACTTCGCCACGACCGTGGAGCGGCTCGGGGCCGACGAGCTGCCCGCCGGACCGCTGTTCGCCCTCGACCCGGAGGGCGAGGACATCCGTGGGGTCGCGCTGCCCGACGACGCCGTGCTGGCCTTCGGCTCGGAGCGCAGCGGCCTGTCGCCCGAGGTGCGCGGGCGCGCCGACCGTCTGCTGGCACTGCCGATGCGCCCCCAGGTCTCCAGCTACAACCTGGCCACCAGCGTGGCCATGACGCTGTACCACTGGAGTGCCACCGGGGGCGCGGCGACGGCGCCCCCGGCGATCAGTTCCTAGTGCCGCGTCGGCCGGGGTTCGCCCCGTCGCGACGCCCGGCGGGCACTCCCGCCGCCCGTCGCCGAGGCCTCCCGCTTCGATCAGGAGTCGCGGCGGACCTCCACGACCCGGAAGCGGTTGGCCACGAACGCGCCGTCGGTGAGGGCCGCGTTCGCCGCCGGGTTGCCGCCCGAGCCGTGGAAGTCGGAGAAGGCGGCCGTCTGGTTCACGTACACCCCGCCGGTCAGGTTGAGCGAGAGCTGGGCGGCCTCCTCCAGGCAGACCTCCTCGACGGCCCGCTCGGCCTCCGGGTCCGTGGTGTACGCGCCGACCGTCATCGCGCCCTTCTCGCGGACCGTGCGGCGCAGCAGCTCCACCGCGTCGGCCACCGAGTCGACCGCGACGGCGAAGGAGACGGGGCCGAAGCACTCGCTCATGTAGGCGGCCTCGTCGTCCGCCGCCCCTTCCCAGAACTTCCGCGCGCCGTCCATCTTGACGATCACCGGCGTGCGGACCACCGCGCCCGGGAATTCCGGGTTGGTGATCTCCCGTGAGGCCAGGGCGACCTCGCCGAGGCCGGCGGCCGCCTCCAGGCGGGCCTTCACGTCCGGGTTGACGATCGCGCCCAGCAGGGCGTTCGCGCGCGCGTCGTCGCCGAGCAGGCCGTCCACGGCGCGGGCGAGGTCGGCGGTCACCTCGTCGAAGGTCTTGTGGCCCTCGTCGGTGCGGACGCCGTCGCGCGGGATCAGCAGGTTCTGCGGGGTCGTGCACATCTGGCCGCTGTACAGGGACAGCGAGAAGGCCAGGTTGGACAGCATCCCCTTGTAGTCGTCGGTGGACTCCACGACGACCGTGTTGACGCCTGCCTTCTCCGTGTAGACCTGCGCCTGGCGGGCGTTGGCCTCCAGCCAGTCACCGAAGGACGTCGACCCGGTGTAGTCGATGATGCGGATCTCGGGGCGGGTGGCGAGGGTCTTGGCGATGCCCTCACCGGGGCGCTCGGCGGCCAGCGCCACGAGGTTCGGGTCGAAACCGGCCTCGGTGAGCACCTCCCGCGCGACGCGCACGGTCAGCGCGAGCGGCAGCACCGCCCGGGGGTGGGGCTTGACCAGGACCGCGTTGCCGGTCGCCAGCGACGCGAACAGGCCCGGATAGCCGTTCCAGGTCGGGAAGGTGTTGCAGCCGATGACCAGGCCGATGCCGCGCGGGACCGGGGTGAACCGCTTGGTCAGCGCCAGCGGGTCGCGCTTGCCCTGCGGCTTGGTCCACTCGGCGGTGTCGGGGGTGCGGACCTGCTCCACGTACGCGTACGCCACCGCTTCCAGGCCGCGGTCCTGAGCGTGCGGGCCGCCCGCCTGGAGCGCCATCATGAAGGCCTGCCCGCTGGTGTGCATGACCGCGTGCGCGAACTCGTGCGTCCGGTCGCTGATCCGCTTGAGGATCTCCAGGCAGACCACCGCGCGCGTCTCCGCGCCCGCGTCCCGCCAGGCCCGCTGTCCGGCCTTCATCGCGGGCAGCAGCACGTCGAGGTCCGCGTGCGGATAGGTCACGCCGAGCTCGACGCCGTAGGGGGAGACCTCGCCGCCGACCCAGTCGTCCGTGCCGGGCTGGCCGAGGTCGACACGGGTGCCGAGGACGGCGTCGAAGGCGGCCTTGCCCGCCGCCGCGTCCAGGCTGCCCCGCTCCCCGTACGCCTTGGGGTGCTCGGGATGCGGGGACCAGTACGCGCGCGTGCGGATCGCTTCCAGGGCCTGGTCGAGCGTGGGCCGGTGCCTGGCGATCAGGTCGTGCGCGGTCAGTTCGGCGGCCATGCGGGACCAACTCCTCGTCTCAGGAACTCTTCCTCGAGTTCATGACCTGCGCGGAAACAGAGGCAGGAACGGACGGACAGGGCTAGAGTAACCGAACGATCGGTCGGGACAAGGGGGCCTGCCGCATCTGTGGACAACCCCGTGCGGGAGGATCGCGCACATGACAGCACTCGACCTCAGCAGCCCCGTGGCCGTCGTCGGCACCGGCACCATGGGCCAGGGCATCGCCCAGGTCGCGTTGGTGGCCGGCCACCCCGTGCGGCTCTACGACGCCCTGCCCGGGCGGGCCCGGGAGGCGGCCGACGCGATCGGCGCCCGCCTCGACCGGCTCGTGGCGAAGGACCGGCTCACCGCCGCCGACCGGGACGCGGCCCGTGCCCGGCTCACGCCCGCGGAGAGCCTGGCCGAGCTGGCCGACTGCGCGCTGGTCGTGGAGGCCGTCCTGGAGCGGCTCGACGTCAAGCAGCGGCTCTTCGGCGAGCTGGAGGACGTCGTCTCCGAGGACTGTCTGCTCGCCACCAACACCTCGTCCCTGTCCGTGACGGCCATCGGAGGCGCCCTGCGCAGCCCCGGCCGCTTCGTGGGCCTGCACTTCTTCAACCCGGCCCCGCTGCTGCCGCTGGTCGAGGTCGTCTCCGGGTTCGCCACCGACGTCACGTCGGCCACGCGCGCCTACGAGACCGCGCGTGCCTGGGGCAAGACGCCGGTGGCCTGCGCGGACACCCCCGGATTCATCGTCAACCGCATCGCCCGGCCGTTCTACGCCGAGGCGTTCGCGGTGTACGAGGCCCAGGCCGCCGACCCCGCGACCATCGACGCCGTCCTGCGTGAGAGCGGCGGCTTCCGGATGGGCGCGTTCGAGCTGACCGACCTGATCGGGCAGGACGTCAACGAGTCCGTCACCCACTCGGTCTGGCAGTCCTTCTTCCAGGACGTCCGTTTCACGCCCTCGCTCGCCCAGCGCCGCCTCGTGGAGTCCGGCCGCCTCGGCCGCAAGGCGGGGCACGGCTGGTACGACCACGCGGAGGGCGCCGAGCGCCCCGAGCCGCACACCGCCGAGAAGCGGCGGCCGCCCGCCCACGTCACCGCCGAGGGCGGACTCGGCCCCGCCGCCGAACTGCTCCCCCTGATCCGCGAGGCGGGCATCCAGGTCCGCGAGGAGGACGAGGACCACGGCACCCGCCTGGTGCTGCCGAGCGGCGGCCAACTGGTGCTCGCCGACGGCCAGACGTCCGTGGAGTTCCGTGACGTGGTCTACTTCGACCTCGCCCTGGACTACCGCCGGGCCACCCGCATCGCCCTGTCCGCCTCCCAGGACACCTCGCCGGCCACCCTCGCCGAGGCCGTCGGCCTGTTCCAGGCGCTCGGCAAGGACGTCAGCGTCATCGGCGACGTCCCCGGCATGATCGTCGCCCGCACGGTCGCGCGGATCATCGACCTCGCCCACGACGCCGTCGCCAAGGGCGTGGCCACCGAGGAGGACGTCGACACCGCGATGCGCCTGGGCGTCAACTACCCGCTGGGGCCCTTCGAGTGGAGCCGCGGGCTCGGCCACGGCTGGGCCTACGACCTCCTGGACGACCTGCACCTGCGCGACCCCTCCGGCCGGTACGCGCCGTCCCTCGCGCTGTACCGCCACGCGTACGCCACCGACAAGCGGGAGGGGACCCCATGACCACCGCCAGGCGCGACACGTACACCCCCGAGACGCTGCTCTCGGTCGCCGTGCAGGTCTTCAACGAGCGCGGCTACGACGGCACCTCCATGGAGCACCTCTCCCGGGCCGCCGGTATCTCCAAGTCCTCGATCTACCACCACGTCAGCGGCAAGGAGGAGCTGCTGCGGCGGGCCGTCAGCCGGGCGCTGGACGGGCTGTTCGGGATCCTCGAGGAGGAGCCCGCGCGCGAGGGGCGGTCCGCCGACCGGCTCGAGTACGTCGTGCGGCGCATGGTCGAGGTGCTCATAGCCGAGCTGCCCTACGTGACGCTGCTGCTGCGGGTGCGCGGCAACACCGAGACCGAGCGCTGGGCGCTGGAGCGGCGCCGCGACTTCGACCACCGGGTCGCCGCCCTGCTGCAGGCCGCGGCCGCCGACGGGGACGTACGCGGTGACGTGGAGGTGCGGCTGGCCACCCGTCTGGTCTTCGGGATGATCAACTCCGTCGTGGAGTGGTACCGGCCCGACAGCCGGGGCGTCAGCGGCCGCGAGGTGGCCGACGCGGTGGTCCGCCTCGCCTTCTCGGGCCTGCGGCAGGACTGAGCCCGCCGCTCCCGCCCCGGATCCGCCCCCCCCGGCGCGTTTGGTGGTCAGGCCTCCGGCTCCGTGTCCTCCTCCTCGAAGACCAGCAGTGTGCGGGTGCTGAGCACCTCGGGGATCGACTGGAGCCGGGTGAGCACCAGCTCCCGCAGCGTCCTGTTGTCGGGCGTGTGCACCAGCAGCAGGACATCGAAGTCGCCGCCCACCAGGGCGATGTGCGAGGCGCCCGGCAGTTGTCTGAGCTGCTCCCGGACCGTGCGCCAGGTGTTCTGGACGATCTTCAGCGTGATGTACGCGGAGGTGCCGTGCCCCGCGCGTTCGTGGTCCACGCGGGCGCTGAACCCCCTGATCACCCCGTCGTCGATCAGCCGGTTGATGCGCGCGTAGGCGTTGGCGCGCGAGACGTGGACGCGCTCGGCGACGGACCGTATGGAGGCACGGCCGTCCGCCTGCAGGATCTTCAGGATGTCCTGGTCGATCGCGTCCAGCGGGCGGGCCGGCGGGGCGGCGTCGTCCCGCGGCCCGTCGGCCATTTGTTCAGCTCCCATGTCCCCCCGCATCACCGTCGTGGACGTCCTGCATTCATTGCAGGCTGTGGAGAACCGTTTGTCCACAGCCTGCCGGGGCCTGTAGCCAAAATGTGCCGGCGACCGAACAATCGGTAGGTGAGGCGGGTCACAGCCGACGCGCCTCCCGTAGCCGCTCCCACGAGGAGGTGCCGTCATGACGGTCATGGAGCAGCGGGGCGCGTACCGGCCATCGCCGCCGCCCGCCTGGCAGCCCCGTATGGACCCCGCGCCGCTGCTGCCCGACGCCGAGCCGTATCGCGTCCTCGGCACCGAGGCGGCCGCGAAGGCCGACCCGGACCTGCTGCGCCGGCTGTACGCACAACTGGTGCGCGGCCGCCGCTACAACACCCAGGCCACCGCGCTGACCAAGCAGGGCCGCCTCGCCGTCTACCCCTCCAGCACCGGCCAGGAGGCCTGCGAGGTCGCCGCCGCCCTGGCCCTGGAGGAGCGCGACTGGCTGTTCCCCAGCTACCGCGACACCCTCGCCGTCGTCGCCCGGGGCGTGGACCCGGTCGAGGTGCTCACGCTGCTGCGCGGCGACTGGCACAACGGCTACGACCCCCGGGCCCACCGGGTGGCCCCGCTGAGCACCCCGCTGGCCACCCAGCTCCCGCACGCCGTCGGTCTCGCGCACGCCGCCCGCCTCAAGGGCGACGACGTGGTCGCGCTGGCCATGGTCGGCGACGGCGGCACCAGCGAGGGCGACTTCCACGAGGCGCTGAACTTCGCGGCCGTCTGGCAGGCGCCGGTGGTCTTCCTGGTGCAGAACAACGGCTTCGCCATCTCCGTCCCGCTGGCCAAGCAGACCGCCGCGCCCTCGCTGGCCCACAAGGCCGTCGGCTACGGCATGCCGGGCAGGCTGGTCGACGGCAACGACGCGGCCGCCGTGCACGAGGTCCTCGGCGACGCCGTGCGGCAGGCCCGGGCGGGTGGCGGACCGACCCTGGTGGAGGCGGTGACCTACCGCATCGACGCGCACACCAACGCCGACGACGCCACCCGCTACCGCGGCGACTCCGAGGTCGAGGCCTGGCGGGCGCACGACCCGGTCAAGCTCCTGGAGCGGGAACTCACCACGCGTGGCCTGCTCGACGAGGCCGGTCTCGAGGCCGCCCGGCGCGACGCCGAGGAGATGGCCGCCGACCTGCGGGAACGCATGAACCAGGACCCCGAGCTCAATCCCATGGACCTCTTCGACCACGTCTACGCCGAGACCACCTCGCAACTGCGCGAACAGCGCGCCCAACTGCGCGCCGAGCTCGAGGCCGAGCAGGACGGCCAGGAAGGCGACCTTCGATGACCACCGTCGCCGTCAAGCCCGCCACCATGGCGCAGGCCCTCACGCGCGCGATGCGCGACGCGATGGCCGCCGACTCCGGCGTGCACGTGCTGGGAGAGGACGTCGGCACCCTCGGCGGGGTGTTCCGGGTCACCGACGGGCTCGCCAAGGAGTTCGGCGAGGACCGCTGCACCGACACCCCGCTCGCCGAGGCCGGCATCCTCGGCACCGCCGTCGGCATGGCCATGTACGGCCTGCGCCCGGTGGTGGAGATGCAGTTCGACGCCTTCGCCTACCCGGCGTTCGAGCAGCTGATCAGCCATGTCTCCCGGATGCGCAACCGCACGCGCGGCCGGATGCCCCTGCCGATCACCGTCCGCGTGCCCTACGGCGGCGGCATCGGCGGCGTCGAGCACCACAGCGACTCCTCCGAGGCCTACTACATGGCCACGCCGGGCCTGCACGTCGTCACCCCGGCCACGGTCGCCGACGCCTACGGGCTGCTGCGCCAGGCCATCGCCTCCGACGACCCGGTCGTGTTCCTGGAGCCCAAGCGGCTGTACTGGTCGAAGGACTCCTGGAACCCCGAGCAGCCCACCGAGGTGGAGCCGATCGGCCGTGCGGTGGTCCGGCGGCCCGGCACCAGCGCGACGCTCATCACCTACGGTCCGTCCCTGCCGGTCTGCCTGGAGGCCGCGGAGGCCGCCCGGGCGGAGGGCTGGGACCTGGAGGTCCTCGACCTGCGCTCCCTGGTGCCGTTCGACGACGAGACGGTCTGCGCCGCCGTGCGGCGCACCGGACGCGCCGTCGTCGTGCACGAGGCGACCGGGTTCGGCGGTCCCGGCGGCGAGATCGCGGCCCGTGTCACCGAGCGCTGCTTCCACCACCTGGAGGCCCCGGTACTGCGGGTGACCGGCTTCGACCTCCCCTATCCGCCGCCCATGCTGGAGCGGCACCACCTGCCCGGCGTCGACCGCATCCTGGACGCCGTGGCCCGCCTGCAGTGGGAGGCCGAGGGCTGATGGCACAGGTGCTGGAGTTCAAGCTGCCCGACCTCGGCGAGGGGCTCACCGAGGCGGAGATCGTCCGCTGGCTGGTACGGGTCGGTGACGTCGTCGCCATCGACCAGCCGGTCGTGGAGGTCGAGACGGCCAAGGCGATGGTCGAGGTCCCCTGCCCCTACGGCGGCGTGGTCACCGCCCGCTTCGGTGAGGAGGGGACCGAACTGCCCGTCGGCGCGCCACTGCTGACGGTCGCGGTGGGACCCGTGACGGCCGGCGAGGACGCCGGCTCGGGGAACGTCCTGGTGGGCTACGGCACCTCCGAGGCCCCGGCCCGACGGCGCAGGGTGCGCGCGGCCGGCGCGAACGGGCGGGTGCAGCAGGACGTTCAGGCGGCGCCCGCGCCCGCCTCCGCTCCCGTGTCCGACTCCGGTCCCGTGCCGGCCGGCGGCCCGGTACCCGTGATCTCCCCGCTGGTGCGCAGGCTCGCCCGGGACGGCGGCCTCGACCTGCGGGAGCTGTCCGGTTCGGGGCCCGAAGGGCTGATCCTGCGCGCCGACGTCGAGAACGCCCTGCGCGCCAAGGACGCTCCGGCCCCCGTGCCGGCGGAGCCGGCCGCCCGGGGTTCCGCTGCCCGTGACGGACTCCGCGTCCCCCTCAAGGGCGTGCGCGGTGCCGTCGCCGACAAGCTCTCCCGCAGCCGCCGGGAGATCCCGGACGCCACCTGCTGGGTCGACGCGGACGCGACGGAACTGATGCGCGCGCGTGCCGCGATGAACGCCGCGGGAGGACCGAAGGTCTCCCTGCTGGCGCTCCTCGCCCGGATCTGCGTCGCCGCGCTCGCCCGTCACCCCGAGCTGAACTCCTACGTCGACACCGAGGCCCGTGAGGTCGTCCGACTGGAGCAGGTCCACGTCGGGTTCGCGGCCCAGACCGAACGCGGGCTGGTCGTCCCGGTCGTGCGGGACGCCCACACGCGCGACGCCGAGTCGCTGACCGCGGAGTTCGCCCGGCTCACCGAGGCCGCCCGGACCGGCACCCTCACCCCCGGGGAACTGACCGGCGGCACCTTCACATTGAACAACTACGGCGTCTTCGGCGTGGACGGCTCCACGCCGATCATCAACCACCCCGAGGCGGCCATGCTCGGTGTGGGGCGGATCGTGCCCAAGCCGTGGGTGCACGAGGGCGAACTGGCCGTGCGCCAGGTCGTGCAGCTCTCCCTCACCTTCGACCACCGGGTGTGCGACGGCGGCGCGGCGGGCGGTTTCCTCCGGTACGTGGCGGACTGCGTGGAACAGCCGGCGGTGCTGCTGCGCACCCTGTGACCCACGCCCGCTCCATGCGGAGGACCCGAGAGGACATACTCGGGGGGTGACCGAGAACGCCCCCGCCGCACCCGGGACCGCCGCGCCGTACGACGCCGTCGTGCTGGCCGGCGGTGCCGCCCGGCGGCTCGGCGGCGCCGACAAGCCGGCGGTGCGGGTCGGTGGCCGGGCGCTGCTCGACCGGGTGCTCACGGCCTGCTCCGGCGCCGCCACGACCGTCGTCGTCGCCGGAGCCCGGCCGACCGCCCGCCCGGTGCGCTGGGCGCGCGAGGAACCGTCCGGCGGCGGCCCCGTCGCCGCGCTGGAGGCCGGGCTGCGGCTGACCGGTTCTGCGTACACCGCGGTCCTCTCCGCCGACCTGCCGTTCCTCCGGGCGGCCACGCTGGAACGGCTGCTGGCGGCCCTGCGGGACAGCGGCGCCGATGGCGCGCTGCTCACCGACGCCGAGGGCCGCGACCAGCCGCTCGTGGCCGCCTACCGCACCGCCGCGCTGCGCCGTGAACTGGCCGCCCTGGCCGCCGCGCACGGCGGCCTCACCGGGCTGCCCCTGCGCCGGCTCACCGGCGCCCTCCGGCTCACCCGCGTCCCGGACCCGCTCGCCTCCTTCGACTGCGACACCTGGGACGACATCGCCGACGCCAGGGCACGCATCAGGGAGCATGGGCACGTGTTGGATGAATGGATCTCCGCAGTCAAGGACGAGCTGGGCATCGACCTGGACGTCGACACCGGTCTCCTGCTCGACCTAGCCCGCGACGCCGCGCACGGCGTGGCCCGCCCGGCCGCGCCGCTGACCACCTTCCTCGTCGGATACGCCGCGGCCCGGGCCGAGGGCGGCCCCGAGGCCGTCGCCGAGGCCGCCCGCAAGGCCGCCGCGCTGGCGCGGCGCTGGGCGGAGGAGAACGGCGGGGACGACACCGGTGGCGCGCCCGCGCCGGGCTCCCGATGACCCCCGCCACCCGGGCCGGAGCGCCCGCCGAGGACAGCGACGACCTCGACGTCGAGGAGGCCCTGGCCCTCGTGAGGGAACCCAAGGACACCGCCGCGTCCGCGCCCGCCCCGGCCGAGGCACCCGGCGAACGGCGGTACGAGCGGCACCGGGCCACCCCCTGGCCCCGGGCCCGGGAGATCGCCGCCCGCGCCGCCCGCTCGGGCAGCCGCCGTACCCCCGTCTCCGTGCCGCTTGCCGAGTCCCTCGGACTGGTCCTCGCCGCCCCGCTCGACGCGCTCACCGACCTGCCCTCCTTCGACAGCTCCGCGATGGACGGCTGGGCGGTCGCCGGACCCGGCCCCTGGGCGGTGCGGGAACAGGGCGTGCTCGCCGGCCACGCACGGCCCGAGCCGCTCACCGACGGCGAGGCGGTCCGCATCGCCACCGGCGCGCGCGTCCCGTCCGGCACCACCGCCGTGCTGCGCACCGAGCACGGCCGCGCGGACGCCCAGGGACGACTGCACCCGACCCGCGAGATGCACCACGGCCAGGACATCCGGCCCCGCGGGCAGGAGTGCCGCAACGGTGATCAACTGCTCCCGGTCGGCACCCTCGTCACCCCCGCCGTGCTGGGTCTGGCGGCGGCCGCCGGATACGACACCGTCACGGCCGTCGCCCGCCCCCGTGTCGAAGTGCTCGTCCTGGGCGACGAGTTGCTCACCGGGGGACGTCCCCACGACGGACTGGTCCGGGACGCGCTCGGCCCCATGCTGCCGCCCTGGCTGCGCGCGATGGGCGCCGATGTCATCGGCGTACGGCGACTGGGAGACGACGCCAAGGCCCTGCACAAGGCGCTCAGCGGCTCCCGGGCCGACCTCGTCGTCACCACGGGCGGAACCGCCGCCGGCCCCGTCGACCATGTCCACCCCACCCTGGAGCGCATGGGCGCCGACCTCCTCGTCGACGGAGTCAAGGTGCGCCCCGGCCACCCCATGCTGCTGGCCCGCACCAAGGAGAACCAGCACCTCGTCGGCCTGCCCGGCAACCCCCTCGCGGCCGTCTCCGGCCTGCTCACGCTGGCCGAGCCGCTGCTGCGCACCCTCGCCGCCCGCCCGGCCCCGGAGCCGTACACGCTGGCGCTCGGCGAGGCGGTGCACGGGCACCCCCACGACACCCGGCTCGTCCCCGTGGTGCTGCGCGGGGACCGTGCCGTGCCGCTGCACTACAACGGCCCGGCCATGCTGCGCGGGATCGCCGCCGCGGACGCGATGGCGGTCGTGCCACCGGGCGGGGCACAGCGGGGGGAGGAGACGGAGCTGCTGGACCTGCCATGGGCGGCAGCCGGAATCGAGGTGTGTTTCACGTGAAACTTCCGGGTCATGACGCCATAGCCCGTCGTGCGGACGAGCATCTGGTGGCCCAGCGGGTGCAGCTCCCGAGGAAGGTGGTGGAGCGCCCGATCCGCCAGGTGGTCAAACGGCTGCTCATGGCCCTGATGGTGCTGGTCGCCACCGCGTTCGTCGTCTATGCCGATCGCGACGGCTACCACGACAACTCCGACGGCTCCGTGGACCTGCTGGACGCGTTCTACTATGCGACCGTCACCCTCTCGACCACCGGGTACGGCGACATCACCCCGGTCAGCGACGGCGCCCGGCTCACCAATATCTTCGTCATCACGCCCCTGCGGGTGCTGTTCCTGATCATCCTGGTCGGCACCACGCTGGAGGTCCTCACCGAACGCACCCGGGAGGAATGGCGCCTGAACCGCTGGAGGTCCACCTTGCGCGACCACACCGTCGTCATCGGCTACGGCACCAAGGGGCGGTCGGCCATCCAGACCGTCTGTGCCACCGGTCTGAAGGCAGAGCAGGTGGTCGTGGTCGACCCCGGCTCCAAGGCGGTCGACGCCGCGACGGCCGAGGGCTACGCGGGTGTCATGGGCGACGCCACCCGCAGTGACGTGCTGCGGCGGGCCGAGGTGCACAAGGCGCGGCAGATCATCGTCGCTCCGCAGCGCGACGACACGGCGGTGCTGGTCACGCTGACCGCCCGGCAGCTCAACCGGAGCGCGAAGATCGTGGCCGCGGTCCGCGAGGAGGAGAACGCCCCGCTGCTCAAGCAGTCGGGTGCCGACGCCGTCATCACCAGTTCCGGCGCGGCCGGCCGGCTGCTCGGCCTCTCCGTGCTCAGCCCCGCCGCCGGCATGGTGATGGAGGACCTGATCCAGCAGGGCAGCGGTCTCGACATCATGGAGCGGCCCGTGGTGCGGGCCGAGGTGGGCAAGGGCCCGCGCGAGACGGACGACCTCGTGGTCAGCGTGGTGCGCGGGCACCGGGTCCTCGGCTACGACGATCCGTCCATCGGCTCCCTGCAGCTGACGGACCGCCTGATCACCATCGTCCGGGCGAGCCCGGGCGCCCGGGTCACCCCGCATCCCCGTCCGCTGCCGGGCGACTGAGCGGGCCTGCCCCGGGGAGGGCACCGGTGGGGAGTAGCGTCACGGGCATGCATGCGATCACGATTCCCGAACCTGGTGGGCCCGAGGCGCTGGTGTGGGACGAGGTCCCCGACCCCGTGCCCGGCGAGGGCGAAGTGCTGGTCGAGGTGGTGGCCAGCGCCGTCAACCGTGCCGACATCATGCAGCGTCAGGGCTTCTACGACCCGCCGCCGGGCGCGTCCCCGTACCCCGGGCTGGAGTGCTCGGGAAGGATCGCCGAGCTCGGCCCCGGGGTCTCCGGCTGGGCCGTGGGCGACGAGGTCTGCGCGCTGCTCGCGGGCGGCGGCTACGCCCGGAAGGTCGCGGTGCCGGCCGGGCAGTTGCTGCCCGTGCCCGAGGGCGTCGAACTGCGGCAGGCGGCCGCGCTGCCCGAGGTGGTCTGCACCGTCTGGTCCAACGTCTTCATGGTCGCCCATCTGCGTCCGGCCGAGACCCTGCTGGTGCACGGTGGTTCCAGCGGTATCGGCACCATGGCCGTCCAGCTCGCCCGGGCCGTAGGAGCCAGGGTCGCGGTGACCGCCGGGACGAAGGAGAAGCTGGACCACTGCGCCCGGCTGGGCGCGGACATCCTGATCAACTACCGCGACCAGGACTTCGTCGCCGAGATCAAGCAGGCCACGAACGGCGCGGGCGCCGACGTCATCCTGGACAACATGGGCGCCAAGTACCTGAACCGCAACGTCCAGGCCCTCGCCGTCAACGGCCGACTCGCGATCATCGGCATGCAGGGCGGGGTCAAGGGCGAGCTCGACATCGCCACCCTGCTGGGCAAGCGGGCCGCGATCAGCGCGACCTCGCTGCGGGCCCGTCCGCTGAGCGAGAAGACCGCGATCGTGGCCGCCGTGCGCGAGCACGTGTGGCCGCTGCTGACCGAGGGGCACGTCCGTCCGGTGGTCGACCGGGAGCTGCCGATGACTCAGGCGGCCGAGGCGCACCGGGTGGTGGAGGAGAGCGGCCACATCGGCAAGGTGCTGCTGGTCGCGCCGTAGCCCGTACGGTCCCGGCCGCTCCCGGGCCGGCTCGCGATGTCCGAGCCGGCCCGGTCCGGTCAGCCGCGGCGGATCCGCAGTCCGAGGAACGCCAGGCCCAGTCCGACACCGACGAGGACCAGCCCGGTGCCCAGCGGCAGGATCTCCAGCGTCGGCTCGGTGGGGGCTGCGTCCTGGCGGACGTCCTCCCGCGCCTCGGTCTGCCGCGAGGGGCGGGCGGGTTCCAGCCCGGCCTCCTCGGGCGGCGCGGACGCCATGGCGGTTCCGGCGGGGATGTCGGCGGTCTCCGGCTCCTGCGGATCGAAGGGGTCGGGCGCCCTGGTCACCGTCCCGGAGCTGTCGTCGCCCTCCTCCTCGGCGGCCGGCCCGTCCGGGCGGCCGGGGCGCATCCGCCCCTCCCCCGCCCTGCTCCCGGCCCGCGACGGTTCGGCGGCCGGATCGGAGTGGGCGTGGTGGCCGGACGCGGAGCGCGAGGCGGCCGGGGAGGCGGAGACCAGGGCCGCCGGGGTGACCGGCGCGGAGGACCGGGCCGCGGGCACGGACGGGTCCGGTGGCGCGGTCTGCGCGCCGTAGGCGGGGGCGGTGCCGTACACCGGCACCGCCGCCACGAGGGCGAACAGCAGTGGTACGAGGCGGAGCGTGAGCCGCAGCCATGGAGTCACGGCGGTGACCTCCCGGAGCCCAGTCGTCGAACATCGACGCAAGCCAGCCTCACATCGCGGGGCACACCGGGCATTCCGGATTGCGCCGTCGGAGCTAAAGTGCCGATCCGCCCCCACGAGGGGGCGGCACGGTGATGAGGTGGGGGCGTGCGAGACAATGGCGGCATGGAGATGCCGAGGAACGAACGGTCGCCGGAGAATCCCCAGATCCTGGTCGTGGGCCAGGACGGCATGGCGATCGGCGGCGGGGACGAGGACTCCCGTGAGACGCCGGTGACGGACCAGGTCGAACAGCCGGCCAAGGTGATGCGGATCGGCAGCATGATCAAGCAGCTTCTCGAAGAGGTGCGGGTCGCTCCCCTCGACGAGGCCAGCCGGGCCCGGCTCAAGGACATCCACCGCAGCTCGGTGAAGGAGCTGGAGGACGGTCTGGCGCCGGAGCTGGTCGAGGAGCTGGAACGGCTGTCGCTGCCGTTCACCGACGACACGACCCCGAGCGACGCGGAGCTGCGCATCGCGCAGGCCCAGTTGGTGGGCTGGCTGGAGGGCCTGTTCCACGGCATCCAGACGACGCTGTTCGCCCAGCAGATGGCCGCGCGCGCCCAGCTCGAGCAGATGCGCCGGGCGCTGCCGCCGGGTGTGGGCCACGAGGGCGGTGACGACCCGCGCGCGGGCGGCCGCTCGGGCGGCCCGTACCTGTAGTCCGGCCGGGCGGTTCGAGCCGCCCCGGAAACACAGAGGGCCCGGCGGATTTCCGCCGGGCCCTTCGCACAGGGCCGCGTGGGTGCTGCGGGTGCGGTCAGGGGTTGCCCGTCGAGACGTTGAGCTGGATCTCGACGTTCTTCGGGTCGACGTCCGTGCCGCCCTTCGGGAACTGGTCGATGACCGCGCCCTGGCCGAAGGTGTTCTCGTCGACGTCCTTGGTCGAGACGCGCCAGCCGGCGGCCGCCGCGCACTCCTTGACGGACTTGATGTACTTGAACCGGAAGTCCGGGAGCTCGATCTTCTTCGGGTCGTTGTACGACTCCTCGGGCTCCGTGCAGTCGGTCTCCTTGACCGTCTTCGACGTGTCCGGTCCCCGGTAGCCCGCCGCGTGGGCCGACGCCGAGGCACTGGGGTCGCCGCCGGCCGGGTCGTCCGTGCCGCCGCTGTTCAGGGTCAGCGCGACGATCAGGCCGACGACCGCGACGAGGGACACCGCGATCGAGCCGATGACCACCGGCCTGCTGCTCTTCCCGCCGCCGCCCGAGGACTGCACGGCCGTCTGCGGAGTGATGCCGTACGGCGGCGGAGTGGAGGGGGACTGCTGCCCGAACGCCGCGGGAGCCTGGTAGCCGCCCTGCTGCGGATAGCCGTACGCCGGGGCGGGCGCCGGGGCGCCGTACGGGTTGGGCTGGTACGGCGTCTGCACCGGGCCGGTCGGCGCCGGGGTCGCCTGGTCGATGGGCGGGAACACCGTGGCGCCCACACCCGCGCCGCTCTGCGTCGGCCCGGCACCCGGCACGATGCTGGGCGGGGCCGCCTGCAGGGAGGCGGCGACTCGGAGGCACTCGTCGCGCATGGACTCGGCGGTCGGGAAGCGCTCGTTCGGGTTCTTCTTCAGCGCGCGGGAGACCAGCGCGTCCACGGCGGGCGGCAGGGCGCGATTGATCGAGGAGGGCGCGACCGGTGTCTCCTGCACATGCGCGTAGGCGATCGCCAGCGGGGAGTCCGCGTCGAACGGCAGCCGCCCGGTCACGAGCTGGAACAGCATGATGCCGACCGAGTACAGGTCGGAGCGGGCGTCCACGCCCCGGCCGAGGGCCTGCTCGGGCGAGAGGTACTGCGGGGTGCCGACGACCATGCCGGTCTGGGTCATCGAGGTGACGCCGGACTGCATGGCGCGGGCGATGCCGAAGTCCATGACCTTGACCACGCCGCGCTTGGTCGTCATCACGTTGCCCGGCTTGATGTCGCGGTGGACCAGGCCCATCTCGTGGCTGATCTCCAGCGCCGCCAGCACGTCCGCGGTGATCTTCAGGGCCTTGTCGGCTGGCATCGCGCCGGACTGCCGGACGTCCTCGTCCAGGACCGAGCCGAGCGGACGGCCCTCGACGTACTCCATGACGATGTACGGCATCGTCGCGCCGTCCAGCGCGTCCTCGCCGGTGTCGAACACGGAGACGATGTTGGTGTGGGTGAGCTTGGCCACGGACTGGGCCTCGCGCCGGAACCGCTCACGGAAGGCCTGTTCCCGGCCCAGTTCGGAGTGCAGGGTCTTGATCGCGACCTGGCGGTCGAGCACGGTGTCGTAGGCCAGGTGGACCGAGGCCATGCCGCCCTGACCGAGCAGGTCGCGCAGCTGGTAGCGGCCGCCGGCCAGCGTCCGCCCCGCGTACCGCTCCTGTGCGCCGTCCTGGCTCATCTCTCCGCGTCCCCCACTGGCCGTCCGGCGCCGTCGCTGGGCGAACATGCCTTGATCGAATGTGTCATTCCCGGCCAAGTCTGCCCGAGGGCACTGACACGTCAAGCTCGGTGCCCGTTCCGTGACCGTACGCGAAAGAAGCGTCGCGCAAGCGTTACAGCGGACGTAGGGGCGGTGCACAGAATTTGCAGGAGAGCGCGTGCTAGGGGTTTCATGACCGGTCCGTCTCGGGCCGGTTCCGGTTCCGGTTCAGGACCGGAGGCGGACGCGGAGGCTGTAGCGTGGCCGACGGAGACCGTAACAACACCGCGCGCACCGCGGGCAGAAACGACGGCGAGGACCGATGGCACAGACGCACAGCGCCCAGGGCCCGTCCGACCCCGAGGCGACTGGCGGTGGCATGTCAGAGACGCCCGAGATGTGGGGCAACGGCGGGCTCGTCGGCGACGGCCGGTACCGGCTGACGCACCGGCTGGGCCGGGGTGGCATGGCCGAGGTGTTCGCGGCCGAGGACGTCCGTCTGGGCCGCACGGTCGCAGTCAAGCTGCTCCGCGCCGACCTGGCCGAGGACCCGGTCTCCAAGGCCCGCTTCACCCGCGAGGCACAGTCGGTCGCCGGGCTCAACCACCACGCGATCGTCGCCGTGTACGACTCCGGCGAGGACGTCGTGGGCGGCCAGTCGGTGCCGTACATCGTGATGGAGCTGGTCGAGGGCCGCACCATCCGCGACCTGCTGCTCAACGCCGAGGCTCCGGGCCCCGAGCAGGCACTGATCATCGTGTCCGGGGTGCTGGAGGCGCTCGCCTACTCGCACCAGCACGGCATCGTGCACCGCGACATCAAGCCGGCCAACGTCATCATCACGGACAACGGCGCCGTGAAGGTGATGGACTTCGGCATCGCCCGCGCCCTGCACGGCGCGTCGACGACGATGACGCAGACCGGCATGGTGATGGGCACCCCGCAGTACCTCTCCCCCGAGCAGGCGCTCGGCAAGGCCGTCGACCACCGCTCCGACCTGTACGCGACCGGCTGCCTGCTGTACGAGCTCCTCTCCCTGCGGCCCCCGTTCACCGGCGAGACCCCGCTGTCGGTGGTCTACCAGCACGTCCAGGACATCCCCACCCCGCCTTCGGAGGCCTCCGACGCCTGCCCGCCGGAGCTGGACGGCCTGGTCATGCGCTCGCTCGCCAAGGAGCCCGACGACCGGTTCCAGACCGCCGAGGAGATGCGCGGCCTGATCCAGTACGGCCTGCAGATGCTGTACGAGCAGGGCGGTCACACCGGCACCTGGAACACCGGTCCGGTGGCCGCGCACGACGGCCGGCACACCCCGGCCGCCGGGTTCGCGGGGACGGCCGTGATGCAGCAGCCCGGCGACTTCGGTGCCGGCACCGCGCAGATCCCGCAGCCGATCCTGCCCGGCGGGTACGGGGGCGGCGACGACGGCGGCTTCGAGGGACACGGCAACCGGGGCAGCGGCCGCGGCAAGCTGTGGATCCTCGCCGTGCTCGCCGTGATCGCGATCGCGGCCGGTGTCGCGCTGGCGCTCAACCACAACAACGACGGCGGAGCCGGTGGCGGGACCACGCCGACGCCGACCCACTCCAAGGCCACGAAGGACGAGACGGCCGCCGAGTCGCCGACCGAGGACAACACCGACCAGCCCCCGGACAGGTCCACCGGCAACGGGACGGAAAACGGCAGCGGCTCGAACTGGGGCACGCCGTCGTACACCCCCTCGTACACCCCGTCCCAGCCGACCACCACCGACCCGAGCGACCAGCCGACGGATCCGGAGCCCTCGGACACGCAGCCGTCGGACCCGACGGACGGCGGCACGGACGAGGGGACCACGGAGGGCAACGCCGGCGGTGCCACCGAGGGCTCGGCCGGGGGCGTCACCCCGTCCGCCCCGGTATCGCCCTGAGGCACCCGGGCTGAACCACTCCCACGCGCGCGGGCGGGCCACGGCTCACCCGCGCGCCTGGTGTTTCCGGCGCCTTTCGAGGGGGCTCATCCCGCGAACGCGTCGCACACCGCCTCGTACTCGCGCGTCCACCACACCGCGAGCGCCGAGGCGGCCGGGAACTGGCAGTCCGCGCGGGTGTCCCCGCGTTCGTAGTGCCAGCGCAGCATCCAGAAGTCGTTCAGCCGCTCCCACCACACCCGGTGCACGGCCGCCGCGAGCTCGGACGGCGTGGCGCGGGCCGCGCGCCGGTACGCGCGCGCGTACGCCCGCACCTTCGGCAGGTCCAACGCGCCCGCGGGCCGTACGAAGAAGATCGCGGCGGCGCGTACGGCCTCCTCGGCACGTGGCTGCACGCCCAGCCGGTCCCAGTCGACGATGGCGGCCGGGCCGTCGTCCCGGTAGAGCAGGTTGAAGGGGTGGAAGTCGCCGTGCACCCAGCCGACCGGCCCGCCGCGCGGCGGGCGCCGGCCGGCGTGCTGCTCCAGCAGGGCCCGGCGTTCCAGGAGCCGGTGCCGGGCCAGCTCGTCGAACGCGTCGGCGGGGCGATGGCGGCGTACGTGGCCGAGCAGCTCGTCGATCAGGGCGAAGGAGTCGGCCGGGTCGGCGCTCTCCACCGGGTGCGGGCCGGTCGCCGGGCGGGTGCGCCCCTTGGGCGGCATCACCCGCTCCAGGCAGGCGTGCACGGCGCCCAGGAGCGCCCCGAGGCGGGCGCTCTCGGAGCGGGTGAGCTGCCCGCCGTGCCGGTGCCGCCCGTCGATCCAGGGGTGCAGGGCGTAGGCGTGGCCGCCCACGACGGCGACCGTGCGGCCCTCGCGGTGCGCGAGGGGCTGGGCCACGGGGACGCCGAGGTCGGCCAGGCGCTGGGTGGCCCGGTGCCGGCGCTCGATGGCGGCCGGGTCGGCGGTGTCCGGATCGAAGTGGTGCTTGAGGAAGTAGCGCCCCCGAGTGGTGCGCACCCGGTAGCCGCGGTTCAGCAGGCCCTGGTCGACGGGTTCGCAGGCGAGAGCGGTACCGGCGGCGTACAGGCGCAGCAGGGCGCCCAATGGGGGCGCGTGCGGTACGAGGGTTGGTACACATGAGCGCGGCACGCGCCAGATGTTAGGGCACAGAAAGACCCTGTGAGCTGCGGCTTGTCACCGGCAGTCATCGGTGATCGCATTCGGTCACGAGATGTGCAGGGGTGAACCGCGGTGCGAGGTGTCCAGAAATCCGTCTCGAATCATGAGACCGTCGAACGGGCATATCCTGAATTGTCAGCTTTCGCCCGCGAGGTGCGAGTCACAAGTCGACTCTTCCCGTGTCCGGGGTCGTCGGGATAACGTGCCGTTGCTCCGGCCTCCTGCGAGGCTGTGACCAGCGACCTTCCGCGTCCTGCGGATTTACTTGGAAATCCAAGCAAAAACGCAGGTCAGGAGGGGTTTCACAGATATGTGGAGCACTGGGTAACGTAAAAGTCGCAGGGCGCTCGCCGGGGCACCTGTCACGCCTGTTCCCGGCCGAGTGGCACCCACCCCGTGCCGGTGGTCGAGAACAGGTGAGCCGCACTGGCCTACCGGCAACCCCGGGGGCCGGAACGACGGAGGAGCACACGTGACCGTGGACAGCAGTGCCGCGCGCAAGCCGCGACGCAGCGCCGCAGGCAAGGCCGGCACCACCGGCACCAAGCGCACCACCCGCACCACCCAGAAGAGCACCGCCCCGGAGCTGGTGCAGCTCCTGACGCCCGAGGGCAAGCGGGTCAAGAACGCCGAGTACGACCGCTACGTCGACGGGATCACCCCCGACGAGCTGCGCGGCCTGTACCGCGACATGGTGCTCACCCGACGGTTCGACGCCGAGGCCACAGCGCTGCAGCGCCAGGGCGAGCTGGGCCTGTGGGCCTCGCTGCTCGGCCAGGAGGCCGCGCAGATCGGCTCCGGCCGGGCCCTGCGCGACGACGACTACGTCTTCCCGACCTACCGCGAGCACGGCGTGGCCTGGTGCCGCGGGGTCGACCCCACCAACCTGCTCGGGATGTTCCGCGGCGTGAACAACGGCGGCTGGGACCCGAACGGCAACAACTTCCACCTGTACACGATCGTCATCGGCTCCCAGACGCTGCACGCCACGGGTTACGCGATGGGCGTGACCAAGGACGGCGCCGACTCGGCCGTCATCGCCTACTTCGGCGACGGCGCCTCCAGCCAGGGCGACGTGGCCGAGTCGTTCACCTTCTCCGCGGTCTACAACGCGCCGGTGGTGTTCTTCTGCCAGAACAACCAGTGGGCGATCTCCGAACCCACCGAGAAGCAGAGCCGCGTGCCGCTCTACCAGCGCGCCCAGGGCTTCGGCTTCCCGGGCGTCCGCGTGGACGGCAACGACGTGCTGGCCTGCCTCGCGGTCACCAAGTGGGCGCTGGAGCGCGCCCGCGACGGCGAGGGCCCCACCCTCGTCGAGGCGTACACCTACCGGATGGGCGCCCACACCACCTCCGACGACCCGAGCCGCTACCGGGGCGACGAGGAGCGGCAGGCCTGGGAGGCGAAGGACCCGATCCTGCGCCTCCGCCGGTTCCTGGAGGCCTCGAACCACGCGGACGAGTCATTCTTCGCGGAACTCGAGGCCGAGTCCGAGGCGTTGGGCAGGCGAGTGCGCGAAGCGGTCCGTGCCATGCCGGACCCGGACCACTTCGCCATCTTCGAGAACGTGTACGCGGACGGGCACGCGCTCGTCGACGAGGAGCGAGCCCAGTTCGCCGCCTACCAGGCGTCGTTCGCGGACGCAGAGGGGGGTCACTGAGATGGCCGAGAAGATGGCTCTCGCCAAGGCGATCAACGAGTCGCTGCGGCGCGCCCTGGAGACGGACCCCAAGGTCCTCGTCATGGGTGAGGACGTCGGCAAGCTCGGCGGCGTCTTCCGGGTGACGGACGGCCTGCAGAAGGACTTCGGCGAGAGCCGGGTCATCGACACCCCGCTCGCCGAGTCGGGCATCGTCGGCACCGCGATCGGTCTCGCCCTGCGCGGCTACCGCCCGGTGGTGGAGATCCAGTTCGACGGCTTCGTCTTCCCGGCCTACGACCAGATCGTCACCCAGCTCGCGAAGATGCACGCCCGGTCGCTGGGCAAGGTGAAGATGCCCGTCGTCATCCGCATCCCCTACGGCGGTGGCATCGGCGCGGTCGAGCACCACTCGGAGTCCCCGGAGGCCCTGTTCGCGCACGTGGCCGGCCTGAAGGTGGTCTCCCCGTCCAACTCGTCGGACGCCTACTGGATGATGCAGCAGGCCATCCAGAGCGACGACCCGGTGATCTACTTCGAGCCCAAGCGCCGCTACTGGGACAAGGGCGAGGTGGATCCGGAGGCGATCCCCGGCCCGCTGCACAGGGCGCAGGTGGTCCGGGAGGGCACGGACCTGACCCTGGCCGCGTACGGCCCGATGGTGAAGCTGTGCCAGGAGGTCGCGGCCGCGGCCGCCGAGGAGGGCAAGTCCCTCGAGGTGCTGGACCTGCGTTCGGTCAGCCCCCTGGACTTCGACTCCGTCCAGGCCTCGGTGGAGAAGACCCGCCGGCTGGTCGTGGTCCACGAGGCGCCGGTGTTCTTCGGCTCCGGCGCGGAGATCGCCGCCCGGATCACCGAGCGGTGCTTCTACCACCTGGAGGCCCCGGTGCTCCGGGTCGGCGGCTACCACGCCCCGTACCCGCCGGCCCGCCTGGAGGAGGAGTACCTGCCGGGTCTGGACCGGGTGCTCGACGCCGTCGACCGTGCCCTGGCGTACTGAGGAGAGGGTTCGTGACGACGATGACGGAAGCATCCGTACGCGAGTTCAAGATGCCCGACGTGGGCGAGGGACTCACCGAGGCCGAGATCCTCAAGTGGTACGTCCAGCCGGGTGACACGGTCACCGACGGCCAGGTGGTGTGCGAGGTCGAGACCGCCAAGGCGGCCGTCGAACTCCCCATTCCCTACGACGGTGTGGTGCGCGAGCTCCGCTTCCCCGAGGGCACCACGGTCGACGTGGGCACGGCCATCATCGCGGTGGACGTCTCGGGCGGTGCCGCACCGCAGGCCCCCGCCGGGCAGCCGGAGACGGCCGCCGCCGCGCCCGAGGCGCCCGAGGCGCCGGAGCCCGAGCCCACGGGCCGCCAGCCGGTCCTGGTCGGCTACGGCGTGGCCACCACCTCCACCAAGCGCCGCCCGCGCAAGGGTCCGGAGGTCTCCGTCCCGGCCGCCGCCCAGGCGGTCCAGGCCGAGCTGAACGGCCACAGCGCCCCCGCGGTCCCCGACCGGGACCGGCCGCTGGCCAAGCCGCCGGTGCGCAAGCTGGCCAAGGACCTCGGTGTCGACCTCGCCACGGTCACCCCGTCCGGCCCGGACGGTGTCATCACCCGCGAGGACGTGCACGCGGCCGCCGCGCCGCGGGCCGCCGAGACCGCCGCGCCGGTCACCCCCGCCGCCCCTGCCCCCGCCGGGCAGCCGGAGACGGCCGCCGCGCCCGCCGCCGTGGCCCACGACGGCGCACGCGAGACCCGGATCCCGGTCAAGGGCGTCCGCAAGGCGACGGCGACGGCGATGGTGGGCTCCGCCTTCACCGCACCCCACGTCACGGAGTTCGTGACGGTGGACGTGACGCGCACGATGAAGCTGGTCGAGGAACTCAAGCAGGACAAGGAGTTCCAGGGCCTGCGGGTCAACCCGCTGCTGCTGATCGCCAAGGCGCTGCTGGTCGCCATCAGGCGCAACCCGGACATCAACGCGTCCTGGGACGAGGCGAACCAGGAGATCGTGCTCAAGCACTACGTCAACCTGGGCATCGCCGCCGCCACCCCGCGCGGTCTGATCGTGCCGAACGTCAAGGACGCCCAGGCCCAGACGCTGCCGCAGCTCGCGCAGTCGCTGGGCGAGCTGGTGTCCACGGCGCGTGAGGGCAAGACCTCGCCGGGCGCGATGCAGGGCGGCACCGTCACCATCACCAACGTCGGTGTCTTCGGCGTCGACACCGGCACGCCGATCCTCAACCCCGGCGAGTCCGCGATCCTCGCGGTCGGCGCGATCAAGCTCCAGCCGTGGGTCCACAAGGGCAAGGTGAAGCCGCGCCAGGTGACGACGCTCGCGCTGAGCTTCGACCACCGCCTGGTCGACGGCGAGCTGGGTTCCAAGGTGCTCGCCGACGTCGCGGCGATCCTGGAGCAGCCGAAGCGGCTGATGACCTGGGCCTGACGGCTGTCGCCCGGGTGGCTCCCGGGTGCTGAGGGGGGTGGTCGCGTCTTCGTCCCGCGACCGCCCCCTCTCCCGTTCCGTCCCGCCGCCGGTTCCGCCGCGCCGGGTGCGCCCGGTTCGGCCCGGCGGGCCGGCACGGACAGCTCGCGGCGGGGCGGGTGCCGCCCCCGCGCGCTCCGGGTGCAGAGCGGTGCTCCGCTGCTGAGCCGCACGCCGGTGGGCCGACGGTGGGCGGCCGGGCCGCGCCCCGGCACAGGGTCTTCGTCGCCCGGCACGGTGACCGGCCGGGTCGTCGCGGTCCGCGACCCTGACGGCGCGTCAGGGGTGTCTCCGGGTCGCGCCGGGGGACTCACCGATGTGACCGGAGGGGCGCGGGCGGCACGCTGGTGACATGTCGGAATCCACTGCCGCTCGCCGCGGTCCCTCTCTCCTCCGCCGCCTCGTCGCCCCGGTCGCCGCCACCGCTCTGCTGGCGGGCGCGACCGGCCTCTGGGCAGCGGGTGCCGCCCACTCCGCGCCCGCCGCCGGCGCCCGCACCGCCGCCGCGTTCGGTGACTGTCCGGAGCTTCCCCAGGGCGTGGACCCGGCACGCTGGAGATGCGAAGTGCACACGTCCGCACCGGAGCTGACGATCGGCAAGGTCGTGCTGACACTCGCCCCGATCACCATGACCCATGCCGAGGGGCCCATGCCGGACGGCACGAACGGGCAGGTGTGGGGCGCGATGCACAGCGCGCCCACGGCCGTGCCGGGTGGCCTGACGGGCACACCGGCGGGCGGTCACGCCCCGGCTCAGGGCCTGGCGATACGGCCGGAGTACGGTGGCCGGTCGGACTTCTACACCGGAGCGCTCAGCCTGCGCTTCCGGCTGCTGAGCCCCGTCCTGCCGCGCGGTTGCGCCATCGGCGCGAGCGAGCCGGTGGACTTCCGGGCGAAGCGTTCGGGGCCCTCGAAGTGGGTCTCCCAGGAGCCCCCGGTGATCGAGTTCTCCGCCTACGACGACGCCTTCACGGCGCCGGCGCCCGAGCACTGCGGACCGCTGACGGGACTGCTCGGCAGACGCCTCGGTCTGCCGGCGGCGACCGGGAACCTGCTGTCCTACGACGCCTCGTACACCTTCAGAACCTACGACCGGCTCGG
>NZ_JALLIN010000050.1 GCF_023630175.1 Streptomyces cellostaticus
GGCCTGACTCGTTGATCACGTCGACCGACAGAAGGGAGAGCCGATGGTCGGCTCGTCGCACGAAGCGCTGCACCGGATTTTCCAGAAGGACCCCACTCTGCTGACCCGTGCGTTACAGCGTGTGCTGCACGTGCCGTTCCCCGAACCGAAGGAGATCGCGGCGCTGAACGTGGACCTCACCGAGATCGAACCGGTCGAGCGGCGTGTGGACACGCTGCTGCGCGCGGAGACGGACGAGGGTACGTACCTCTTCGTGATCGAGTCGCAGGGGAAGGTGGACGACCGCAAGCGAGGGAGCTGGCCGTACTACCTCTCCTACCTCTACGAGAAGTACCGCTGCGAGCCGGTGCTCATCGTCGTCACCCAGAACAGTGCCACCGCCAGATGGGCCTCGCGACCGATCCGGTTGGGGTTCCGGGACTGGCATTCGCTGACAGTGCGGCCGCTCGTGCTGGGTCCGGACAACGTACCGGTGATCGCGGACGAGGAGGCGGCCACGAGGGACGTACCCGTTGCGGTGCTTTCGGCGATGACACACGGGCGCGGTCCGCAGGCCCCCGCCATACTGGAATCCCTGGCCACCGCCCTACGGACCATCGATGACGAAACCGCCGCGGTCTTCGTGCAGTTCGTCGACTCCTGCCTGGCCGACCCCCAGGCGAAGCAGATGTGGAGGGACCTGATGACAGCGACTCAGTACTTCTGGCGCCACCCGCTGGCCGAGCAGGTGCGCGAAGAGGGCCGGGAGGAAGGCCGCGAGGAGGGAAGGGTCGAGGCCAAGGCCGAGATGATCCTCCGCATGCTGCAGTGGCGCGGCATCGAGGTGCCCGACGCCGTCCGCGACCAGGTGAACGCCTGCACCGACCCGGGTCGGCTCGAGGTCTGGGCCCAGCGGGCGATGCGCGCCAGGGACGCGACGGAGCTGTTCGCGGCGGACTGAGGTAGAGCTCGACGGAGCATGGTGAGGTGCTTGCCGATATGGGTGTGGGTGCAGCCAATTTAGGTAGAGTTTGGCCCGCGCGTTATCCCTGGCACACCTCGCTACGCTTCAAATAATTAAGATGGTTCGAATTTAGGGTTGACCGGTTAGAAAAGGTGGCCGACCGGACTGGAAATCTTCCGCCAGTCAACCTGGCTATGCTTCTAACTCCTCCTGTGGTGAGCTGTCATGCAGTGCTGGGTGTCTTCAAGGTAGGTGCGGAATGACAGACAGCCACTCCGTGAGCCGTTGACGCAGCGGATTTTCTAGCACGATTTCCATCAGCGGCCTCAGTGGTGTCAGGAGATTCTTTACGTACCTCAGTCTGAGTATCCTGTTCGGTGGTAGCGACCTCCATTCTTCAGCCTCGTTGATCACTTCTTCGTAAGTCTTCCCGATCTCGCGGAAAACCATCGAACACAGATCTTGTACATCACGCAGCGAATCGCCCTGCCTGGGACCAAAAGTCAAAACGGCGTAGGCGCGAATGTTGACCTCGTCGACGAGAATTTTCACAGGGGGCACCTGGCCGCTTTCGCGCTTCCGTTGACATGCGGTCAATGCCAAGCAGGCCCACTGGAGGCGCGTTTCCGCGCCCTGTCGATCGTCACGCATGCGACCGTCTGACAGTTCGCGCAGCGTTTCCCATTCTTGCCAATGAGTCGTAGTGCCGTCGGCCCTTGCTGAGATGCGCTGCAACTCTTCTACGGATCTGCTGGAGAAACTACCCCCAATCAATGCACTAAGGCTCATGTTCGACGGATTATCCGATGAGTATGATTCCGGCACGCTCGAAGCTGTCCTTTCCGATCTGCAGGCTTTCGGCTGATGGTCTGTAATGTCCACTATTGTTGTTGATTTCGATGCCGAAGTAACTTCCGTCGCCGCCCGCGATCTCCGCCTCGCCAGCGGCCTGTACCGGCTGTCCGCGAGTCAGGACGGGATGCTTGAGCTCGACGCCGTTGACGTGTTTCGGAATGATGAGCAGATCACCGTTCTGATCCACGGCCCATTTGACCGTTCCGGAGTTGATCGCTTCATCGAAACCGGCATCTCCTACCGTTAATGGCTTGACGCCGAGGCGCTCCGCATCGGCCAACTCGCTCTCGAGCTCTTCAGGTAGCTGATTTCTGAAGCACGGAGTGAGCCCGAGAGGGTCTGTGAGTCGGTTTGGATTTACTACGTATGCGCTCGGGTTGGGAGCAGGAGCGAGTCCGAGGGGGTCTGTTGTGGTGTAGCGGGCGGTTTCCGGGTCGTAGTGGCGGAAGTAGTTGTAGTGGAGGCCGGTTTCCGGGTCGTAGTACTGGCCTGGGAAGCGTAGGGGGGTGTAGGCGGTGCTGTTGGCTGTCCACGCCGTGGTGCCCCAGAGGGTGCTTCGTGTGCGCCAGGCGATGTCGCCGTGTTCGTCGATGAGTTCGCTGGGGGTGCCGACGAGGTCGGTGATGATGGCGAAGAAGCGGGAGTCGATCTCGTTCTGGGGGGCGTCGGCCGCTGTGATGCGCTCGGTCTGGGCGAGGGGGCGCAGGCCCTGGTGGTCCCAGGTGAGGGTGACCGGGTTGGGGAGGTCCGCGGAGGTGGTGGTCTGTTCGCAGAGGGTGGTGCCGTCCCAGGTGAAGGTGACCCGTTCCAGCACGGTCTCGCCGTCGTCCGCCAGGCGGAGTTTCGCGGTGCGGCGGCCCAGGGGGTCGTAGGTGTAGCGCCAGCGGGTGCCGTCCGGGGTGGTGACCGCCGTCAGGCGGTCCTCGGGGTCCCATTCGTAGCGCCAGGTGTCCGGTTTGCGGGACAGGCGGGTCTTCTGGCGCAGGGTGATGCGGCCCAGGGCGTCGTGTTCGTAGCGGACGTTGCCCGCCCGGGTGATGCGGGTGCCCGCATAGGTGCGCGGGCCGGTCGCTTCGCCGCCGGGGTGGTCGGCCGGCCATTCGGCCCGGGTCTGGTTGCCCGCCTCGTCGTAGGCGTAGCGCTCCGTCCAGCCGGCCGCGTGCACCGCGGTCACCCGCCCGGCGGCGTCCAGGTCGAAGCGGCGGGAGCCGGTCAGGTGGTCGTCGATGCCGGTCAGGTTGCCGTCGGCCCGGTAGCGGTAGGTCCGGTGCTGCACCGTGCGGTCGCCGGCACCGGTCACCGACTGGGTCGTCAGGCGGCCCACGGGGTCGAAGGTGTGGTCGAGGGTGATCGTGTCGCCGATGTGGCGGGACAGTTCGCGGCCCGCCTCGTCGTAGGTGAAGTCGATGGCGTGGCCCGAGGCGGCCACCATGCCGGTGCGGCGGCCCGTGGCGTCGTAGCCCCAGGTCGTCCTGGCGCCGGTCGGGGTGGTGCGGCCGGTGCGGCGGCCGAGGGCGTCGTACGCGTACGTCAGCGTGCGGCCGTCGACCGTCTCGGAGTGCAGGCGGCCGTGGCGGTCGCGCAGCAGCGTGAGCGTCGTGCCGTCCGGTCCCGTCGCCTGGGCGAGTTGGTCGGTGAGGTCGTAGGCGTAGGTGGTGACCCGGCCGGCGGCGTCCTTGCGCAGGACCTGGCCGAGTTCGTCGCGTTCGAAGGCCAGCGTCTCGCCGAGCGCGTTACAGCGGGAGGTGAGGCGACCCGCGGCGTCGTAGGTGTACGCCAGCGTGCGGTCGTCGAAGTCCGTCTCCGTGACCAGGTGGCCCGCCGCGTCGTACTCGTACGTCCACGTCAGCCCCTGCGGGTTGCTGACCTTCGTCAGGCGCAGTTCCATGTCGTGGTCGAACTCGTAACGCACCCCGTCCGGGCCGGTGCGCGCCGTCAGCAGGTCGAAGTGGGTGTACTCGAAGCGGGAGACACCGCCCATCGGATCGGTGTGGCCGGTGCAGTTGCCCTCGCCGTCGTACGTCCACGTCTCCGTCGTGCCGTCCGGCGCCGTGCGGCGGGTCAGGTGACCCTCCACCGACCACCGCAGCCGTGTCACGGCTCCGGTCGGGTCCGTGACGGCGACGGGGCGGCCCAGTGCGTCGCGTTCGTAGCGAGTGGTCGCGTCCAGGGGATCGATGATCTCCAGGGGGAGACCGGCGCGGTCGCAGACGACCCGTGTGGTGTTGCCCAGCGGGTCGGTCACGGTCGTCAGGTGGCCCGCGGCGGTGTACGTGAAGTGGGTCGTCCGGCCCGTCGGGTCCGTGACCGACGTGCGGTTGCCGCGCTCGTCGTACGTCTGGCGGACCACCGTGCCGCCGGGACCGGTCACCTTCACCGGCAGGCCGAGTCCGTCGTACTCGGCTGTCGCCTCACGGCCGTCCGGGCGCGTGAGCGACGTGAGGTTGCCCTCCTCGTCGTAGCGGAACGTCGTCGTGTGGCCCAGCGGGTCCGTCTCGGAGAGCAGACGGTTGAAGCGGTCGCGGCTGTACCGGGTCGTCGCGCCGAGCGGATCGGTCTCCGCCACCACTTGGAGCGCTTCGTTGATCAGGTAGCGCTGGGTGTGGCCCTCGCCGGTCGTGGTGGTCGTGGTCCGGAGGTTCGTCGACGGGTCCGGGGCCCCGTAGGACAGGCGCACGGTCACGTGTCCTGCGGAGCCGGCCTGGGCTGTGCAGCGGCTCTTGCCGTCGTACTCGTAGGTGTAGCTCCGGTCGTTCGCGTCCGTCCAGGACGCGACCCGGCCCGCCTCGTCGTATGCGAAGCGTAGTGGCAGCCCGGAGGAGTTGATGACCTTCGTCAAGTTGCCGTCCAGATAGCCGTAGCGCTTCAGCTCCTCACCGGTCGTGGCGAGGTGGAAGGCCGTGACCCGACCGGAGTCCGTCGTGATGCGAACGCCCTGGCCGCCGCTGGAGACCACGGCCAGCGGAGTGCCCTCCGCGTCGTACTCGAAGGTGATCCAGTTGCTGTTGCGGTCGTCTATCTGTTCCAGCACCGCGAGGTTCTCGCCCCGGTCGGCGAAATGCCGGGTCCGGCTGGTCTGCGGATCCGTGACCGTGTAGCCGCCCTCCACGCGGTCCAGGGGCCAGCGCGGGCCATGGCTGGGGAGGGTGGGCAGGCCGGGGGCCGGGTGCGGATAGGCCAGGAGCAGGCCGTCCTCCGTCACGAAGACGACGCCCTCGGTGTCGATTTCCAGGTGCTGGTCCAGAGTCGAGGACCAGGACGGGCCGAACCAATGGCCCAAGCGGTAACCGGACTCGGCACGTCGCTTGAGGACCAGGGGCAGTACCCCGGGCAGGGTGACGTCGGTCTGCGGCAGGAACATCTTGCCCGAAGCGACGTCGACCGGGTCGCCGCAGTGTTTCACGGCCCCGTCGGTACGTGAGTACTCGTGCGGACCGTCGTTCACCTCGGCGCGCGCGCTTCTCCCGGCCGCCCCCTCGGCTCCCGCCGCCTCCCGCTCGGCGGTCTTCAGCGAGTCGCGCATCGCGAGTCTCTCCGCGGTGGCGGCCCGGACCCCGTTCACCTCCAGCCCCACTCCGTCGGTCAGGAGTACCTGGGGCGCGAAGCGGCCACCGAATTCGGCGGGGTCCCTGGCGAAGTCCTGGAACGTCTGCCTGAGCGTCCGTTCGGGGTGTGTCGCGCTGGACACCAGGCCGGCCAGGGTCATCGCCTGATGCTGTAGTGCCTCGGCGGGGTGGGTCAGGTTGTACGGGTCGAGGGGGTTGGCGCCGCGGACCATGCCGTACAGGCCCGCCGTGCCTTTGATCATGCCTCCGCCGACATGGAGCATCTCGGTGTTGAAGGCGCCGTAGCCGTCGACCGCGTCCACCTTCAGCTGGGTCAGCGGGGGCGGTTCCGCCGGTGCGTGGGCCATGGCCGACCCGACGGCCTTCGCGGCGGCGCCGGCGGCTTCGTCGCGCTGCTCGCGGGCGTCGTGGAGAAGCTCCTCGGCCTCCTTCACGAGCCCGGCACCGGGGTCGTCGAAGTCACCGGGGTCCGGGCCTGGCTCCTTGTCGCCCGACTTCACCGCGTCCCTGTAGGCGGTGACGCGCTTGTCGTACGCGTCCTTCGCCGTCGCCGAGGCCTCCCTGCCCTTCTTGTAGAGGTCGATCGCGCCGCGGGCCTTTCGCTGTGCCCAGACGACCGTCTCCGCGTAGGTCTCCAGCGCCGTCGCCGCCTTGGCGCAGGCGTCCGCCGCGTGCAGCCAGTTCACCGGGTGCATCGCGAACTTCTCGCGGAACGCGTCGGCCGCCTCGCCCTGCCACTGCGAGGAGTCCAGCCTGCGCATGCCCTGGCCGACCCGGTCGAAGGCGGTGTGGAAGTCCTTCAGGTGCTTGGCGGTGGACCGGATGTCCCCCGCGTCACCGTGGATCAGGTCGGTCGGTTCGTCGGTCTCGCCGAGCTGCCGCTCGCCCGGCGTGGCGCCCAGCGCGGAGGCGGCCCGGTCGCCGTAGTGGTGGACCTTGTCCGCCCAGCCGTGGGCGCCGACCCCGTCGAGGGCGTCGGCGGTGACGTCGCTGCCCTTGTCGATGCCCTCGCCGAGCTTCTTCCTGCCCGCGTCGTAGACGTTCTTGCCGTGCCTCAGGCCACTGTTGATGCCGTCGCCGATGTCACCGAGGATGCCCATCAGCCCTCACCGCCCTGCCCGGCCGCCCTCGCGCGTTCCTCGGGGGACGGGCCCCACATGTCGTCGAGCACGCGGTTGTAGTCGTCGCCGGTCCCGGTCACCTGGTTGACGCGGTCCATCGTGACGCCCGGCGGCAGGCCCAGTGACCCGGTCATGGCGTCCCGTCCGGCGTCCTTCAGGCTCTGCTCGGACTTCTGCCGGGCCTCGTCGAACGACTTCCCGCTGTAGTCGGGATCCGTGACGGCGTCGACGCTGCTCCGGCGCAGTTCGTCCCAGCCCATCCGGGTGACGTCGTCCTCGGACGCGTACGGGTTGCCCACCCCGGCGTTGTAGGCGACCTTCATGGCGCCGTCGACGTACTGGTCCGTCTCGTGCAGGGTGCCCGCCGACAGGCCCACGTCCTGAGCGAACTCGTTGCCCTCCGCCACCAGGCCGCGCACGCCCCACTCCCAGCGTTCGCAGAACGACTTGAACTTGGCGGTCAGGTCCTCGTGACCCAACTGGATTCCGGAGAGTTCCAGGTTCGAGAAGCCCCGGCCCACACCGGCCAGGCTGTCGACGCCCAGTTCCTCGAGTTCGGCCAGGGTGAGCGTGATGCCCTTCGCTATCTCGTCCAGCCCCGCGGCCTTGATGTCCTTGCCGCCCTTGCCCCCGCTCACCGCGGTGCCTCCGCATCGGTCGTCCCGGCGGCCGGGTCCACGGCCACCGCGTCCGGCACGATCCCCGCGACGGGCGGGAACAGCACGCCCTCGTCCCCGTCGGCCGCGTCCAGCGCCACCCCGCACGGCACCCCTACGGCCGCGACCCCGGCGTCCAGCAGCCTGGCGCCCAGCACCCGCCGGTACGCCCACTCCCGCTCGCCCTCACCCCTCGCGACCGCGAACCGGGCCAGTGCCGGCTCGTTCGAGAAGGCCAGGATCCAGCGGACGCCTCCCTGGTCGGCGGTCAGCGGGTTCTCCTCCGCGTCCACCGGCACCAGCACGGGCGTGCGACGGAACTCACCCAGCACAGCGGCGAACTCGCGGCGCCGGCGCCGCACGTCGACGACTTCCGGATCAGGTGCGGCGCGCTCCTCGCGCGAGACCTCGCCGGGTGCCGCCGCGTCCGTCATCTCCGCGTACTCGGAAAGCGGCGACCTGCGTATGTGCCCCGTCCGGCCGCCGTCACCCCCGTGATCAGCCATGCCCGGGATCATCACACCGGCCCGTTGCCGAACGCAACGCGGTACCCGTCACGACCCAGGGGCTGTGGCCGGATCGGTTCGGCGCCGGAGACACGCACCTGCGGACACACGGACGCCCGGATCCCCCCGGACCCGGGCGTCCACGGCCGCCGGAGTTCAGCCGGCGCCCACCTCACGGCATCGCGTGCACATGCGCCCCCACCGCGTTCGACCACGCGTTGCCGGACGAGGCGTCCCAGTTCGTGGACCAGGTCATCGCGCCGCGCAGGCCGGGGTAGGTCTTCGAGGGCCTGAAGGTGCCGCAGCCGGTGCCCTTGCTCAGGCAGTCCAGCGCGTTGTTCACGACCGTCGGGGACACGTAGCCGCTGCCCGCGCCCCTCGTCGAGGCCGGCAGGCCGAGGCCGACCTGCGACGGGGACAGGCCGCCCTCGAGCTGGATGCAGGCGAGGGCTGTCAGGAAGTCCACCGAGCCCTGGCTGTAGACCTTGCCGTCACAGCCCAGCATGGAACCGCTGTTGTAGTACTGCATGTTGACGACCGTGAGGATGTCCCTGACGTTCAGGGCCGTCCGGAAGTAGGCGTTCGACGTCGACTGCATGTCGATCGTCTGGGGAGCCATCGTGATGACCAGGGACGGGCCCGCCTTCGAGGAGAGGGAGCGCAGCGCCTGCGTCATGTAGGTCGCGTCGAGACCGTTCTCCAGGTCGATGTCGACGCCGTCGAACCCGTACGTCTGCATGAGGGAGTGGACGGAGTTCGCGAAGTTCGCCGCCGAGGCCGAGTCGCTGACCGACACCGTGCCGTTCTGGCCGCCGATGGAGACGACGACCTTCTTGCCCGCCGCCTGCTTGGCCTTGATGTCGGCCTTGAACCGGTCGACGGTGTAGCCGCCGAGGCCGGCCGAGTCCAGGTTGAAGGAGACCGCGCCCGGTGTGCCGGTGGCGTCGGCGAAGGCGACCGCGATGATGTCGTAGGCCGACGGGACGTCGGAGATCCGCTGGACCTTCGCCCCGTTGTCGAAGTTCTGCCAGTAACCGGTCACGGCGTGCTTGGGCAGCGAACCGCCGCCGCCCCCACCGCCGGTGGCCGCCGTCGTCGCCGTCACCGCGCCCGACTTGGCGGACTCGCCCGCCGAGTTGGTCGCCGTGACCTGGAAGGAGTACGAGGTCGACGCGGTGAGGCCGCCGACCGTCGCCGAGGTGCCCGTCACCGCCGTCACCCTGGTGCCGTCGCGGTAGACGTGGTAGCCGGTGGCGCCGGACACCGCCGGCCAGGACAGCGAGACCGAGGAGGAGGTCGTGCCGGCAACCGTCACGCCGGAGGGCGCGGCGGGCACGGTGGGGGCCGGGTCGTCGCCGCCACCGCCGTCGGGGCCGTAGACGGAGATGTCGTCGGCGTAGTAGGCGGCCTGGCCGTACCAGCCGTGCGTGTACACCGTGACGGACGTCGTCGACGCGCCCGTGGTGAACGTCGTCGAGAGCTGCTTCCAGGACGCGCTGTCGGGGGTCCAGGTCGAGACGTCCGTCGTGCCGGTGCCGGTGACCCCCAGGTAGGTGTAGCCGCCCTGGACCCATCCGCTCAGCGCGTAGGTGGAGTTGGGCTTCACCGCGACCGACTGGGAGCACCGGGCGTTGTCCTGGCCGGCCGGAGTGGCCTGCAGCGCCGAGGAGCCGGAGTGGACGGGGGAGGAGACCGTCGTGCCGCTGGCGGCCGTACAGGTCCAGTTGCCCAGGCCCGCCTCGAAGCCGGCGTTGCGGGCGTTGTTGACGTCCGCGGCCGAGGCGGGGGCGGCGGCCAGGCCCGCGAGGGCGAGGGCGAGGGCGGTGGCGGCGGACCAGGTGCCGGCGCGTGTCCGGCGTCCGCGTCCGGTCCGGTCCGACGGCATGGCTGATGCACGGTCCACAGGGGCCTCCGGTGGGGGAGTCGGTGGGGAGGGTGGGGCGGGGGACGGTGGCCACCGTTGGCGTACAAGTTGGTCTAGGCCAATCCGGCTGTCAAGAGGTCCAGACCAAAACCATCTCCGGCCCGGCGCTCAACCTGTCCGGTTTTGGCGCCACTTGTGCCCGATGAGTTCCACACGAGCTACACAAACGCTGTTCTCCGGTCATTGGGGCGTGGATACAGTGCTCACGTAGTCACGCAATGAAGTCGTCCCGGCGCGGAGGAGTGACACCGACGAGCCGCGGGGCGTGAAGGAGCGGGGAGCTGCGCGTGCCAACTGCCATTGCCGTGACCAGTGCCGACATGGCACTGCCGGCGCAGGACGAACGGACCATGCCCGCCGTCGTGCTGCGCGACCTCGACCGGCGCCCGCTGGAGCAGACCCTCACCGAACTGCACGCGCTGACGGAGCAGTACGGGTACCTGGTCGTCGTCTGCTCGCAGGCCACTCCGGAGCCCGTCGTGCGGCGGCTGCACACCCTGCGCTCGCTGCTGGAGAGCGACCGCGTCGCCGTCTTCCGGCCCGAGCTCCCGCCGCTCGGCATCGCCGTCCTCGCCCGGCAGCTCAGACAGCTCGCCTCCTGCGACCTCAGCCCCGGCGTGCTCGCCTCGGCGGGCCGGCTGCTCACGCACTACATCCACGCCGGTGCCGTCCTCGGCTCCGTCGCCCGGCTGGACCGGGTGCCGGTCGGGCTGAAGACGCACGCCAGGTCCTGGGTGCCGGGCAGCCAGTTCGCCGTCGTCGCCCATCCCGAGCCGCAGCTCGTCCGGGTCGCCCCCGGCGCCAGGCTCAAGGGCCCCGAGTTCGGCACCTGGATGCTCATCGCCAAGGGGCAGTTGCAGAGCGACTGGCTCGCCGGACTCGCCGAGGAGTGGACCGCGCACGCGCTGCGCGAGACCCCGCTGCCGTCCGAGTCGCCGCGCTGGTGGGGTACGGGCCGGCTGATCGAGTTCTGCAGCCACCTCGCCGACCTGTCCGTCCTCTACCAACTGGTCACCTCGGTACGCCAGTCCACCTGCCACTGGTGCGGCCTCGACGTCATCGGCGACCGCTGCGTGTTCTGCTCCGCCACCCCGCCCCTCCACGAGCCGCCCGCGCCGCGGGCCCTGGAGCGGCGAACGCCCGCCTGACCCGTACGAACGCCACATCACATCCCGCTCGACCGATTCCCCCCAATGAGGTTGCCCGGTTCATGAACTCCCGTCAGCGCCGCGGCGTGATACTCCTGATCCTCTCGGTCCTGTGCGCCCTCGGCGCGTTCGCCGGCGTGCTCTCCGTCGTCCACGACGTGAACTCCAAGGTCGGGCCCGAGGTCACCGCCTACCGGGTCAAGTCCGACGTGAAGCCCTACACCGTGCTGAACACGGGCCAGTTCGAGAAGACCGAGATGCCCGAGCGGTGGCTGTCCGGCAACGCCGTCACCGATCTGCGGCAGATCCGGGGCAAGATCGCCGTGACCACCCTGCGCGCCGGCTCCCTGCTCCAGACCGACATGGTCGTCGACCGGCCCGCCCTGCAGCCGGGCCAGCAGGAGGTGGCCATCATGATCGACGCGGCGACCGGGGTCGCCGGCAAGATCACCCCCGGGTCGCGCGTCAACGTCTATGCCACCTTCGAGGGAAAGAAGGAGGGCGACCCCGACCAGTCGAAGATCATCGTGACCAACGCCCGGGTCCTCGACGTCGGCCGCATCACCGCGCTCGAACCCGACGCCGGCAAGGACCGCAGGGAGCCCACCGAGGCCGTCCCGATCACCTTCGCGCTGTCCACCCTCGACGCCCAGCGGATCACCTACGCCGAGTCCTTCGCCCAGCGGGTCCGGCTCGCCCTGGTGGCACCCGGCGGCCAGACCGGCGTTCCGGACAAGGACCGCACGTACGAACTCGCGACGGACAAGTGAGAGGCGGTCCGCATGCCCACCAGGATCCTCCCGGCCGGCGCCGACCCCGACGCCGTCCGCTCCCTCGTCACGCTGCTCAGCCAGCTCCCCGACGCGGAGCCGCAGCCGCCCGTCACCGACTCCACCCAGCTCGTCGACGCCCTCGCCCGGCTCGCCGCCGAATCGGTCGACGAACTGCCCGAGGTCGTCGTCGTCCACGAACGCATCGGCCCGGTACCCGCCCTGGAGCTGATCCGCGAGGTCGCCCTGCGCTTCCCGGCCGTCGGCGTCATCCTCGTCACCACCGACGCGAGCCCCGGCCTGTTCTCCGCCGCCATGGACGCCGGCGCGCGCGGCCTGGTCCCGCTGCCGCTGTCGTACGAGGAACTCGCCAACCGGGTTCAGGCCGTCGCCCAGTGGTCGACGGGCGTACGCCGCCATCTCGGTCACGGCGCCGACCCGACCGGCGGGGCCGGCGGCACCGTCGTCACGGTCAGCGGCGCCAAGGGAGGCGTCGGCGCGACCCTGGTCGCCATCCAGCTCGCGCTCGCCGCCCAGGCCTCCGGCCGGCCCACCGCCCTGCTCGACCTCGACCTGCAGGCCGGCGACGTCGCCTCCTACCTGGACGTCCAGTTCCGCCGCTCGGTCGTGGACCTGGCCGCCATCAACGACATCTCCCCGCGGGTCCTCGCCGACGCCGTCTTCCGCCACGACACCGGACTCGCCCTGCTCCTCGCCCCCGCCGAGGGCGAACGCGGCGAGGAGGTCACCGACCGCGCCGCCCGCCAGGTCGTCGGCGCCCTGCGCTCCCGCTACGAGGTCGTCGTCGTGGACTGCGGCGCCCAGCTCGGCGGGGCGAGCGCGGCGGCGGTGGAGACGGCCGACACCGCGCTGCTGGTGACCACCCCCGACGTGGTCGCCGTACGCGCGGCCAAGCGGACCGTGCGGATGTGGGACCGGCTGCAGATCCGCAAGGCCGAGGAGACCACGGCCGTGGTCAACCGGCACACCCGCGGCACGGAGATCCAGCCGCCGCTGGTGCAGCGCATCACCGGTACGGCGCTGGCGCGCACCGCCGTACCCGCCAACTTCAGGGAGCTGCAGGCGGTCGTGGACGCGGGGCGCGTCCACGAACTCGACGGCAGGAGCACCGTCAAGCAGGCCCTGTGGGCGCTCGCCGGGGAGCTGGGCCTGGCCAAGGCGTCCGAGGGCCCCTCCCACCGGGGCGGTGGCCGGCCGCGCGGCGACCGGGCGTCCGTGAGCTTCCGGCGGCGGAAGGAGTGAGGGTCCGATGAGACGCCCGCGCGGTGACGACCGGGGCCAGGTCGCCGTCGAGTTCCTGGGGATGACCCCGCTGATCGTGCTCACACTGGTGCTGATGTGGCAGTGCGTGCTCGTGGGGTACGCCTACACGCTCGCGGGGAATGCTGCCGACGAGGGGGTGCGGGCCGGGACGGCGGCGCACCGGGGCGAGCGTTTCGGCGCGTGCCAGCAGGCCGCGCTGAGGCACCTGTCGGGGGCCTGGCGGGAAGGGGCCGAGGTGACGCAGTGCGGCGGGCAGGGCTATGTGACCGCCGACGTGTCGCTGAAGGTCCCCGTCCTCTTCCCCGGCTCCGTCGACTTCCCCGTCACGGTGCACGGCCACGCCGGCGCCGTCGAGGAGGTGAAGGACTGACATGCCACGCAGGGGACGTGACCACGGCCAGGTGGCCATCGAGTACCTGGGGTTCATCCCGGTCCTGCTGATCGTCGCACTGGCCGGCTTCCAGATCGGGGCCGTCGCCTACGCGGCCGAGCAGGCCGGCACGGCCGCTCGGGCCGGAGCACGGGCCGAGTCGCTCGGGCAGTCCGCCCAGCAGGCCTGCGCGCAGGCCGTCAGCGGCGGCCTGCGCGTGACCTGCGGCCCCAGCGGAGGAGGGGACGACTCGGTCACCGTCACCGCCTCCGTCTCCATCCCCTCGGTCGTCCCGGGCTGGCACTTCGACCCCGCCGAGAAGTCCGCCACCATGCCCCGCGACCACTGACCGAGGAGAGGCGAACCCATGAGCCTGCGGGCACGCATCAACTCCCCCGAGGAACCGGGCACCCGGGGCGAGGACGGGCACCTGGTCGCCTCGTACCGGGCGAAGCTGCTGGAGGAGATCGACCTCGCCGAGATGAGTTCGCTGGCCGCCGCCGAACGCAGGGCGCGGCTCGAGCGGGTGCTCGGACACATCATCAGCCGCGAGGGCCCGGTGCTCTCCACCGCCGAGCGGTCCCAGCTCATCCGGCGGGTGGTGGACGAGGCGCTGGGCCTCGGCATCCTGGAACCCCTGCTGGAGGACGCCTCCATCACCGAGATCATGGTGAACGGGCCGGACGCGATCTTCGTCGAACGCGGAGGCCGCGTCGAGCAGCTGCCGATGCGCTTCGCCTCCGCCGACCAGCTCATGCAGACCATCGAACGGATCGTCTCGACGGTCAACCGCCGCGTGGACGAGTCCAACCCGATGGTGGACGCCCGGCTCCCCTCCGGCGAGCGGGTCAACGTCATCATCCCGCCGCTGTCCCTGACCGGCCCCACCCTCACCATCCGCCGCTTCCCGCGCTCCTTCACCCTCCAGGAGCTGATCGGCTTCGGCTCGCTCGACGAGCCCATGGTGTACCTGCTGGCCGGACTGGTGCAGGCGAAGTTCAACATCATCGTCTCCGGGGCCACCGGCACCGGCAAGACCACCCTGCTCAACGCCCTGTCCGGGCTCATCCCGGCACACGAGCGCATCATCACCATCGAGGACTCCGCCGAACTCCAGCTCCAGCAGACCCACGTGGTCCGGCTCGAGTCACGCCCGCCGAACGTCGAGGGCAAGGGCCAGGTCACCATCCGGGACCTGGTGCGCAACTCCCTGCGCATGCGGCCCGACCGCATCGTGGTCGGCGAGGTCCGCGGCGGCGAGTCCCTCGACATGCTCCAGGCCATGTCCACCGGCCACGACGGCTCCCTCGCCACCGTGCACGCCAACAGCGCGGAGGACGCCCTCACCCGGCTGCAGACCCTCGCCTCCATGTCCGACGTCGAGGTGCCCTTCGTGGCGCTGCACGACCAGATCAACAGCGCCGTCGACGTCCTCGTCCAGCTCACCCGGTTCGCCGACGGCGCCCGCCGCATCACCGAGATCGCCCTGCTGGACAGCCACGGTGGCGATCCGTACCGGCTCGCCACCGCGGCCCGCTTCCACGCCCGGCCCATGACCGCCGACGGCCAGGTGTACGGCGCCTTCGAGTACCACCCGCTGCCCCGCCGCGCCGCCGACCGCCTCCACATGGCGGGCCAGCCCGTCCCGCAGGCCTTCGGCGTCGCGCACTCCGCGGAACAGCTCGCCACCCGAGAAGCCAGGTAGGACCCCCATGGAACTCCACACGCTCGTACAGCTCACCACCGGTGTCGCCCTGCTGACCTGCGTCCTGGCCGTCGCGGGCGTCCACACCTACGCGGCGGGCCGGGCCCAGCGCGCCGCCCTCGTCGACCGGCTCGCGCACGGCGCGGAAGGCTCCGCCCCCGGCCGCCGGCGCCGCTTCCCCACCCTGGACCGCCGGCTGCGCCGCACCGCACTCGGCCGGAAGCTGGAGCTGCGGCTGGCCGCGACCGGACTGGACGTCACCCCCGGCGAGTTCTTCGCGTACATGCTCGCCACGGTCGCCGCGCTCTGGCTCGTCGGACAGGCCACCCTGGCGCCCTTCTTCGGCCCGCTCGCCGGGCTGCTCGGCATCTGGGCGGCCGTCCAGTTCCTCAACTGGCAGCGGCAGAAACGCATCGAGCGCTTCATCAACCAGCTCCCCGAACTGGCCCGCATCCTGGCCAACGCCACCCAGGCCGGCCTCGCCCTGCGCACCGCGATCGGCATGGCGGCGGAGGAGCTGGAGGCACCCGCGGGCGAGGAACTGGCCAAGGTCTCCGACCAACTGGCCATCGGCCACTCCCTCGACGACGCCCTGGGCGAACTCGCCGACCGGCTCCCCTCCCGCGAACTGGTCGTGCTCGTCACGACCCTGGTGCTGTCCAACCGGGCGGGCGGCCAGGTCGTCTCGGCCCTGCGCAACCTCACCGAGACCCTCGAGGAACGCAAGGAGACCCGGCGCGAGATCCGCACCCAGCTCTCCCAGGTGACGATGACGTCGTACGCCGTCCCCGTCCTCGGCATCGGCGCGCTGTTCCTGATGAACGGGGTCAAGGACGGCGCCCTCGACCGCATGACCGGCTCACCGGTCGGCCAGGCCTGCGTGATCATCGCCTTCGCCATGTACGCCGTCGGGTTCGTCCTCATCCGCCGGATGAGCCGGATCGACGTGTGAGGGGGCTGACCTGATGGCATACCTGCTGGCCCTGCTGATGGGCCTCGGCGTCTGGGGCGCCTTCGCCGGCGTCCGGATGTACCGCGCGGACGCGAAGCTCCCCGGCGACCTCGCGCTCGCCCTCGAGGTCGGCGCCACCCGCACCGGCGCGGTGGACTCCGTGATCGACCGGATGGGCATGCGCTACGCCCCGGCCGTGCTCCGCCTGATGGGCCCCCGCCTGGTCGCCCGGTACCGCCGCAGGATCGACCTCGCGGGCAACCCCGGCGGCCTCACCATCGACCGCTACGCGGCCCGCCGCGCGGTCTACGGCGCACTCGGCGGCGTCGGCTTCCTGGTCTTCCTGCTGCGCGGCCAGTGGTTCGTCGCCCTGCTCCTGCTGCTGTTCGGGGCGTTCTGGACGGAGGTCGGCATCTGGTCCGCGATCCGTGTCCGCAAGGACGTCATCGAGCGGACCCTGCCGGACTTCCTGGACGTGCTCGCGGTGGTGGTGAGCGCCGGGCTCGGCTTCCGCCAGGCACTGGACCGGGTGGCCACCCGCTACGAGGGCCCCTGGGCGGACGAACTGCGCATCACCCTGCGCCAGATGGACCTCGGCATGAGCCGCCGTCAGGCCTTCGCGGAGCTGCGCCGCCGGAACGACTCCGAACAGGTGGCGATGTTCGTGACGGCGCTGCAGCAGGGCGAGGAACTGGGCGCGCCGATCGTCGACACCCTCGTCTCGCTCGCCAAGGACATGCGCCGCACGGACGCCCAGAACGCCCGCCGCAAGGCCGCCCGCGCGGTCCCCAAGGCCACCTTGATGATCACCACGTTCATGGTCCCGGCGACGATGCTGCTGCTGGGCGCGGGCCTGCTGCTGGGTTCCGGCGTCGACTTCGGCTCCCTGACGGGCGAGTAGGCGGGGGCGAGGTGGCGACCATGACGCCGGCGAAGGGGGCCACGGGCCGTCGGTACCGGCGTGCCCGGGCGCAGGGCGCGGGCCCGGGCACCGGGGCCGGACGGCCCACGCCGGGCGGCGACGCCCCCGCCGGGGGCGCGGGTGGTGCCACCGGCGACATGAACCCGGCTCACGACGGGGCGCACGCTCCGTCCCCCGGCCCCGAGAAGCTGCAGATCCGTGCCCTGCAGGCGATGTGCCGGCAGGTCTTCGGGTTCCGCCTCGCCATGATCGTCCTCGCGGCCCCGGCCGCCCTGCTCAACGCGTCGCCCGGCCTCGGCGTCCGCCTGGTCGGCGCGGCCGTCGTCATCACCTTCATGGTGTCCTACGTGCTGTTCCGCGACTGGGAGCGCTTCGGCCCCCTCCTGCTGCGCCACCCCAGCCTGCTGGCCGCCGACACCCTCTTCGGCTCCCTCCCGCTGATCTCCGCGGGCCCGGACACCACCCTCGCCTACGTCAGCGTCTGCACCCCGCTGCTCGCCGGTCTGGTCTACGGCTGGCGGGGCGCGGCCTGCTTCGCCTCGCTCCAGTCCCTGATACTGCTGCTGGTCCACGCCACCCTCGAGGCCGACCAGCGCGCGGGCGTCGCGGAGTCCCTGCTGCTGCCCGGCCTGTGCGTCGTCACCGGCGCGATGGGCTCGACCCTGCGCAACCTGATGCTCCGCTACGGCGCCGCGACGCAGGCGCTCACGGCGGTGCAGGCCCGCCTCGCGGCGACGGAGGCGGTACACGCGGAACGCGCCCGGCTGGCCCGCGAGATGCACGACTCGGTGGCCAAGACCCTGTACGGCGTCGCCCTGGCCGCCGACGGCCTGGCGGCGACCGCGTCGGCCGACGCCCCGGACCCGGCCCGCGTCCGCCGCCAGGCCGACCTGGTGTCCCGCTCGGCGCGCCGGGCGGCGGCGGAGTCCAGGGAACTCCTGGAGGACCTGCGCCGTGAGGACTCCCCGGCGGCACCGCACACGGACCTCTGGTCGCAAGCCACCGCACGCGCCGCGGACTTCGGTGGCCGGACGGGCCTACCGGTGACGTGCCGCCGCACCGACGACCCCCGAGTCGCCCTCCCGTCCCTTCCCCCGCCCCTCGCCCGCCACCTCCTCGCCATCGCCGCGGAGGCCCTGGAGAACGCCCACCGCCACGCGTCGGCGACCCGCGTGGAGCTGACCGCGGGGGTCGAGGGCGACCTGCTCCGCCTGTCGGTCCACGACGACGGCGACGGCCTGCCGCCCGGCACGACGCTGGACAACCTGCGCCGCTCCGGCCACTTCGGCCTGCTCGGCATGGTCGAACGCGCCGCCGCGGCGGGGGCCCGCATCCGCATCGGCCGGGGCGGCAACGCCCGCGGCACGGAGGTCAGGGTGGAACTGCCCCTGCGGTCCGCCGGGCCCGCACGGCCCGGCACGCCCGCTGGGCCCGCCCGTCCCGCCGAGCCCACGGAGACCGCACGTTCCGCGTGGCCCACGGAGGCCGAAGGGTCCGCGCAGCCCACGGAAGCCGCAGGGTCCGCGTGGCCCACGGAGGCCGCACGTTCCGCGCGGCCCGACGGCACGCCCGAGAAAGCCTGAGCCCTTGAGCCCGAGAGGAGGCACCCGATGCAGCACCTGAACCCCGGTCCGGACTTCCCGCCGGCCACGGTCAGGGCCCCCCTCCGCCTCGTGGTGGCCGACGACAACCCGGTCATCCGCGCGGGCCTCACCGCCCTCCTCGCCGACCGCGAGGACACCACGGTGGTGGCGCAGGCGGCGGACGGCCGCGAGGCGTACGAGGCGGCGCTGCTCCACCGCCCCGACGTCGTCCTGCTCGACGTCCGCATGCCCGGCGTCGACGGAATCTCGGCATTGCCCCACCTGGTGCGCCTGGCCCCGGTCATGATGCTGACGTACAGCCACGAGACGGAGACCGTGCGGGAGGCGCTGCGGCTGGGGGCGGGGGGTTACCTGGTGCACGGCGAGTTCACGGCGGAGCAGTTGGTGAGGGCGGTGCGCGACGTACGGGAAGGACGGCCGCATGTGACGCCGGGAGCGGCGCGGGCGCTGGTGAACGGGCTGCGAGAGAGTGCACCTGCACATACGGGGCCCGAACCGCCTCCTGAATTGGGCTTGATTCCGCCCCAAAACCTTTCGCAACTGCAATCGGATGTGGGACAGTCATATCGTTCGCGGTTCCAACTCAGCGGCAGGGAGGCGGAGATCATGGACCTCATCGCATCCGGCATGACCAACCGGCAGATCGCCGCCGCCTGCTTCATCAGCGAGAAGACCGTCAAGAACCACATCAACCGCATCTTCGCCAAGCTCCACAGCGCGACCAGGTCCCAGGCGGCGGCCAAGTGGCTGGGGGTGGCCTGAAATGACCGACCGGGGGAGGGGCTGGGCCCGGGAATGGGTCCTGGGGCCCTTAGGGGGGCATCTTGTCGGGGCTTACGTTTCCGGCATCGGAAGCGAATCTGGAGGGAAGCGCGATGAGCGACCTGCTGCTGAGGTTCATGGTTGCCATGCGGCGACGTACCGACGACTCGGGGCAGACAGCCGTCGAGTACCTGGGGATCATCGCCGTGGTGGTGGCGATCGTGCTGGCGATCACGGGTACAGACATCGGGCAGACCATTTACAACGCCATCACGGACAAGGTCAACGAGGTCATCGGCGGCTGACGCGAGGCCGCAGGTACGACGATGCAGGGCAGGCTTTCCCCATCTACATCACGGTGGTGGCGGGCCTGCTCTTTCTTGCCTTTGCCTATTTGGCGGTCGGTCAGGCGGCCGTGAATCGGGGTGGCGCCCAGACCGCAGCCGACGCCGCGGCGCTCGCGGCCGCCCAGGAGGCACGCGACCGGCTCGCGGGCCTGTGGGTGGACGCCCTGTCCGACCCTGCCAAGTGGACTGACATCTTCGAGGGCAAGGGCGCCGGCGATCCGTGCTGGCGAGCGGAGCAACTGGCCGCGGAGAACGATGCGCGCCTCAACTCCTGCGACCCCGCACTGCTCCGATACACGGTCGAGGTCCAGACGAACAAAACGGTCGGAGATTCCGTCGTACCCGGGACCGAGGACATGAAGTCGACCAAGACCGCGACGGCTGTGATCGACCCCCTGTGCGACTTTGCTCCCCCCAGTGGGAGTGAGGGGGCCACGACCGAGGCACTGCCGCAACTGACCTGCAGGGGCGGGAAGGTCTGGGAGCCCGACCCGGACGACCGAGCAGGGCTGCCAAAGCCTGAAGACCTCTTCGATGTTCACCTGGCCGACTGACAAGCGCACGACGATCAAGAAGGAAGCAGAGTCATGAGCATTCGGTTCGCTGCGCAGGCCCGCAGGGGGCTGTTCGCGCTCACAGTGTCGGCCGGTCTGGCTCTCGGCGTAGCCGCTTGCGGGGGCAGCGGTGGCGAAGACAAGAAGCCAGAGAGTTCGACGCCCGCGTCAAGGAGCGACCATTCCCGGCCGAGCGCTCAGGAAGGCCAGTCGGAGCAGCCGCTGGCCGAACTGAAGGGACCCAACGGCTTGTTGTTGGACGTCACGTCGGCTGTGCGGGACACAGGCGGATTCGTAACCGTGAGTGGGAACCTGAAGAACGACGGCGGCAAGCTACTCACCATCCCCGCGCAGTTGAGCGGTAACGAAACCGAGATCATCAGAAATGGCCGCTCATTCGGCGGAGCGACGCTGGTGGACTCCAAGGGGAGGAAGCGTTACTACGTCCTTCGTGACACCGATGGGCGTCCCCTCACCACAACGGGGGTGTCCAGCATAAAGTCCGGAGAAGCCGTGCCTGTGTTCATGCAGTTCCCGGCGCCGCCCGCAGATACGAACGAAGTCTCCTTCCAGATGCCCATGTTCGCGCCCGCTGACATCACAATCTCCGGGTGAGCATCGTGCCCACGACGACTCGTCTCCCTCTGGCGGTGGCCGCGGTCACCCTCCTGTTCAGCACGGCCGCCCGCGCCGACGGCACCTCCCCCAGCGAACCCCCCGGCACGGAACCCTCCGCCACCGCCCCCGTGAAGGTCGACCCCACGGACCCGGACCTCAAGCTTCCCGAGGGGGCCACCCTCGCCGAGGCCAAGGTGCTGGACATCAAGTCGGTCGTCGAGGACCAGAGCGGGGACGAGCGGCGGGAGGACACCAACGCCGACGTCACCTTCGCCCTGCAGGCAGAAGTCCTCTTCGGCAAGGACAGCGCCAGGCTGAGCGGCGAGGCCAAGGCCCGTGTCGCGACGATCACCGAAGAGATCAAGAAGCAGAACGCGACCCGCGTCCGCGTCTTCGGTTTCACCGACAACCTCGGCTCCTCCGCCCACGGCGACGTGCTGTCCCGGCAACGCGCCAACGCCGTACAGGCCGTCCTGGACCAGGACCTGAACGACCCGAACGTCACGTTCGAGGTGCGCGGCTACGGCGAGCAGTACCCGATCGCCGACAACTCGACGGAGGCGGGCAGGAAGAAGAACCGCCGGGTGGAGGTCTCCTTCCCGCGCGCGGAGGACTGACCGGAGAGGTGCGCGGCCGCTGCCGCCTCGGCCGTTCACGTGGCCCTACGGCCGTCCGACGCTTCCGGGGCGGTGCGACCGCTTCGCCACCGGCGCACCGTGAGCGCACGCGGGGCCGGCGTCGGGGTCACGGACCGCGGTCGCCGAGGTCGACCTCGACCCGGGCCCCCGCCACCAGCCCCCACTCCGCCATGGCCCCGGCCTCCGCCTCCAGCACATGGCGGGACCGGAGCCGCGGCCGGCCCAGGCGACCGGGGGGCATCGTGCGGACGGCCAGGACGGTGAGGCCGCGGTCGAGGTGGGCGACGTCGATGGGGAAGCGCATGCGGAAGGTGTGCACGCCGCTCGCGGGGGACAGCAGCATCGCCCCGGCGAGCGCGTCACGGCCCAGCAGCCCCCTCGTGCGCGCCCGGTAGGACGTCGCGATCTCCAGGGGGACGGTGACCGCCGCCCCGCCCCCGCCCGGCCGGATGACCAGCCTGCCCCGCCCGTTCCGCCAACGCGCCATCCCGAGCCCACCTCCGCGGTGACCGTACCCGGGAGAGGGGAAGGAGAAGCGCCGTCGGGCGCGCTCGACGGGGCGGGCCGCCCGGGTCCCGGTGCCACGGGGGAGACGGGAGGGAGGGCGCCGCCGCGGTGCCCCCTCGTGCCGTGGCGGAAGCGCGCGGGAGGGGGCGGCGTTGTCAGTGGCGGCTGCCACACTGCACCGCATGACAGGCGAACCCATCGATGTGCGGCTGCGCGAAGTCAGGGACGACGACCTCCTCGTCCTCCACGCCTACGAGAACGACCCGGAGGCCGTCCGGCGGTCGAGGTTCACTCCCCGGCCGCTGGACGCCTTCCTCGAACACTGGCGGGAGCGGATCCTCCGTGCCCCCGACAGTCTGGTGCGCGCGGTCACCGTCGACGGCGAGGTGGCCGGCAGCGTCGTCTCCTGGACCGCGCAGGACGGGCGCAGATTCGTCGGCTACTGGCTCGGCCGCCGGTACTGGGCGCGCGGCGTGGGGACGCGTGTCCTCGGCCTCTTCCTGGAGCTGGAGCGGGTGCGTCCCCTGTACGCCGACCCCTTCTCCGGGAACACCGCCTCGGTCCGCCTGCTGGAGAGGCACGGCTTCGAGCGCGTCGGCACGGATCGGGAGGGCGACGACGAGTACGCCGTGCTCGCGCTCGGGCCCGCTCCCGCGGAGGGCCGGTGACGGGCGCCGTACCGGCCGCGGGCGGTCAGCGGGCCGCCGGGCGGTGATCGCCGGTGGCTCCGTCGATCAGTTCGCGCAGGATGTCCATGTGGCCGGCGTGCCGGGCGGTTTCCGTGGTCATGTGGACGAGGGTCCAGCGCAGGGAGACGGACTCGTCCCGCCACGAGGGGCGGCCCAGGGCCTCCAGCGGCAGGTCGGCGATCATCCGGTCGGCGGCGGCGCGGGCGCGGCCGTAGAAGGCGACGATCCGGTCCGTCGACTCGTCGGGAGCGATCCACATGTCCTCGCTCGCGTAGGGGTCGAACCACAGCGGTTCCACCGCGCCGCCGAACGTCTCCACGAACCAGCCGTACTCGACCGAGGCCAGGTGCTTGACCAGGCCGAGCAGCGTGGTGCCGGACGGCGTCATGGGGCGGCGCAGTTGCTCGTCGTCCAGTCCGTCGAGCTTCCAGAGCACGGCGTCGCGGTGGCGGTCCAGGCTGGTGCGCAGGATGTGCTTCTCTTCCGACGGGTCGGCTGCGGGCGAGTTCGTCATGGGCGGGGAAATTAGCAGGACCCGATGACAGCGGGGCTGCGACGATGGCACGCATGGGACAGAACCGCTCCTTCGAGGACCTCGTCGCCGAGGGCGCCGCCGTGCCCACCGAGGGCTGGGACTTCTCCTGGTTCGAGGGGCGGGCCAGTGAGGCGCGGCCCTCCTGGGGGTACGCCCGCGCGGCGGGGGAGCGGCTGGGGCGGGCCGGGTCCGCGCTCGACGTCCAGACCGGGGGCGGGGAGGTGCTCGACATCGCCCTGGGCGGGGCGGGGGCGAACCCGCCGCGCCTCGTCGCCGCCACGGAGGGGTGGCCGCCGAACGTCGCCAGGGCCACCGCCCTGCTGCGGCCGCGCGGCGTGGTGGTCGTGGCGGCCCCGGACGACGCGCCGCTGCCGTTTGCCGACGCGTCCTTCGACCTGGTGCTCAGCCGGCACCCGGTGACCCCGCACTGGGCGGAGATCGCGCGGGTGCTCCGGCCGGGCGGTACGTACTTCGCCCAGCATGTCGGGCCCAGCAGCGTGTTCGAGCTGGTCGAGTACTTCCTCGGGCCCCAGCCGGAGTCCGTGCGCCGGGGCCGTGATCCCGAGGGCGAGCGGAGGGACGCGGAGGCGGCCGGGCTCGAGGTCGTGGAGCTGCGGGCGGAGCGGCTGCGGATGGAGTTCCACGACATCGCCGCCGTCGTGCACTTCCTGCGCAAGGTGGTCTGGATGGTCCCGGGCTTCACCGTCGAGGCGTACGAGCCCCGGCTCCGCGCCCTGCACGAGGGGATCGGGAGGGAGGGGTCCTTCGTGGCGCACAGCGCGCGGCACCTCTTCGACGTCCGGAAGCCGACCTCCTGAAAGAGGAGGAACCGGATTTTCCGCCCCCCGGTTCGCCCGCTCCCTTCCCGGGGTGTCCACATCGTTATCGGGGACGGTTCACATCCGTCTCATTCGTCACGTAGGTTCAGGCCAAGGTAATTCGCGTCAGCAAAGCTGCGCGGGCGGCATCGCGCGGTGGAGGGGACTGCGCGATGCCGCGAGGCCCGGCGGAAGGCCGGCGAAGCCGTCAAGCCGCCGCTCGCTCGCCGGGTAGCCCGTCGGGGGGACCCCGGGGCGACTCGCCGGGCGTTCACCGGGACGGCCCAGGCCCTCCCGCCTCCGTCTCCTGCCGCCCGATTCCGCGAGAACCCGCTGTGAGCGGGTCGTGCGGCGCCTTTGAAGCCGGCGTTCCGCGTGCACCTCGGCGTCGCCGAACGATTTCGGAGAGTAGTTGTCGGACGCCGATGCACGCGTCAGCCCTCACGAAGGGTTATGGTGGAAACCCCCCCTCGGGCCGGTCCGTCTCCCCCCCCACGGACCGGCCCGTTTTTTCTTCGGGAACCGCCCGGCGGAAGGTCGGCGTCCCCTTCCTCGGGGGCGAACCGCCGCCGGCGGTACCCTCGACACCCGCCCAAACCCCGGAGGGTCCATCCCGTGAACCTGCGCGACAAGCTGCGTGGCCTGCTCGTCAGGCTCTACGCGCGCCGGGTGGAAGGTCACCTGGACCACGCTCAGGTGCCCAAGCACATCGGCGTCATCATGGACGGCAACCGGCGCTGGGCGAAGGCGGCCGGGTCCACCACGGTCCACGGCCACCGGGCCGGTGCCGAGAAGATCGAGGAGTTCCTCGGCTGGTGCAGCGAGACCGATGTCGAGGTCGTCACCCTGTGGCTGCTGTCCACGGACAACTTCGACCGCCCGCAGGAGGAGCTGGTCCCGCTCCTCGGCATCATCGAGGACGTCGTCCGCACCCTCGCCGCCGACGGCCGCTGGCGGGTGCACCACGTCGGCACCCGTGACCTGCTGCCGGCCGGGATGCAGGACGTCCTCAAGGAGGCCGAGGAGACCACCGGCCATGTGGACGGGATAGTGGTCAACGTGGCCATCGGTTACGGCGGCCGCCAGGAGATCGCCGACGCCGTGCGCTCCATGCTCCTCGACGCCCGGGACAAGGGCACGTCGCTGGAGAGCCTCGCCGACTCCGTCGACGTCGACATGATCGGCCGTCACCTCTACACCGGCGACCAGCCCGACCCGGACCTCGTCATCCGCACCAGCGGTGAGCAGCGGCTGTCCGGATTCATGCTCTGGCAGACCGCCCACTCCGAGTACTACTTCTGCGAGGTCTTCTGGCCGGCCTTCCGCAAGGTGGACTTCCTTCGCGCGCTGCGCGACTACGCCGCACGTCACCGCCGTTACGGCGGCTGACGCCGCACGGCGCCCGGACCGCACGCCCCGCCGGCCACCACACCGGCGGGGCGTCCCGTATACCCCGGTTGGGTGGGAAGTAACAAGGAGTTCACCGGTGCGCTGTCGGCCACTTCTGCATGGCGGCGCTTTTCCCAGGGCATAAGGCAAGCAGGTCGACGCCCGAACCACGGGTGTCGGATCTCAGCGGGCGGCACGGGGCCGTCCGCCCGGGAGGCCCTTTGCACCAGCCCGACCGTGCGGTCACCGCACGGAAGCAGCCGCGGAGGTCCGGTGTCCGGCCCGCCCTGCGCGGGGGCCGGGGACCGGTCGCAATGCTCCCGCCCTCCCGGCCCGGCTTCCGCTTCGTCGCTCCCCGACCTCATCCGAGGGGGTACGTCCTTCCGTGGTGACCAGCACAAAGCGCCACAAGCCCGATCGGCGCACTTATGTTCTCGACACCAGCGTCCTGCTGGCCGATCCCAACGCCCTGACCCGCTTCGAGGAGCACGAGGTCGTGCTCCCCGTCGTCGTGGTCACGGAACTGGAGGCCAAACGGCACCATCCCGAACTCGGCTACTTCGCCCGCCAGGCGCTGCGCCTGCTGGACGACTACCGGGTGAAGAACGGTCGCCTCGACGCCCCCATCCCGATCGGTGAACTGGGCGGGACCATCCGTGTCGAGCTCAACCACTCGGACCCCGGCGTCCTGCCCACCGGCTACCGCCTCGGGGACAACGACTCGCGCATCCTCGCGGTGGCCCGCAACCTGCAGGCCGAGGGGTACGACGTCACCGTCGTCTCGAAGGACCTGCCGCTGAGGATCAAGGCATCCTCGGTCGGCCTGCTGGCCGAGGAGTACCGGGCCGAACTCGCCATCACGGAGAATTCCGGCTGGACCGGAATGTCCGAACTGACCCTTCCAGCCGAACAGGTGGACGTCCTCTTCGAGGAAGGGCACGTGTACGTCCCGGAGGCCTCCGGCCTCCCCGTGCACACCGGTCTGACCATCCAGTCCGAGCGCGGCAAGGCGCTCGGCCGGGTCACCGCCGAGGGCAACGTCCGCCTGGTGCGCGGGGACCGGGAGGCGTTCGGCATCAAGGGCCGCAGCGCCGAGCAGCGCATCGCGCTCGACCTGCTGCTCGACCCGGACGTCGGCATCGTCTCGATGGGCGGCCGGGCCGGCACGGGCAAGTCGGCGCTCGCGCTGTGCGCGGGCCTGGAGGCGGTCCTGGAGCGCCGTCAGCACCAGAAGGTGATGGTCTTCCGGCCGCTGTACGCGGTGGGCGGGCAGGAACTCGGCTACCTGCCGGGCTCCGAGGCCGAGAAGATGAGCCCATGGGCCCAGGCCGTCTTCGACACGCTCTCCGCCGTCACCAGCCGCGAGGTCATCGAGGAGGTCACCGCCCGGGGCATGCTGGAGGTCCTGCCCCTGACCCACATCCGGGGCCGCTCGCTCCACGACGCCTTCGTGATCGTCGACGAGGCGCAGTCCCTGGAGCGGAACGTCCTGCTGACCGTTCTGTCCCGGATCGGCGCCAACTCGCGGGTCGTTCTCACCCATGACGTGGCGCAGCGGGACAACCTGCGGGTCGGCCGCTACGACGGAGTCGTGGCCGTGGTCGAGAAGCTGAAGGGGCATCCGCTCTTCGCCCACGTGACCCTGACCCGGTCCGAGAGGTCGCAGATCGCGGCCCTTGTGACCGAAATGCTCGAAGAGGGTCATATCTGACGGAATCAGCCCCTTTGGCGCCGTTCGGCAAAAGGCCAAGAGCCTAGCCGGGCGGCGCCTGCACGTGTGGGGGTTTCCAGGAAACGCCTGGGCCAAACGAGGTGTGACCTTTCACACACAACTCAGAATTGCCACCCGGTGTCTGGTTACGGCAGAGTCTCATTCCTGTCAGGCCCCGCATACGACACACCTGTACCCCTGGGGGTACCTCCGCGTCCTTGAGGCGATGGGGGAGGTACGGCACCACCGAAGCACCGCTCCAACTCCATAGCGTCGTCGTATGCCGCCCGCGCACCACGCGGCGCTCCCCCTGGGGGAGTTGCCCACCGGGCCCGTGCCTCCCGTGACCCCGCAGTTGGGAGGCCAGTGCCAGGGGCACGATTGCGTCCGCCAGGGTCACCGAAGCGGGCGATGCTGGAAGGAAACCGTGTGAGCCGGATTTCGGTCCGGGGATTCGCAGTGGCCTCGGCCACCGCGGTCACCGCTGTCGGAAGCGTCGTCGGTGTTGCCTCGGGCAGCACCGCCCAGAACAACGACGCCGAGGCGACGGCAGCCGACACCACGCTCCTCGCGGACATACCCGCGGGTCAGCAGGCCCAGGTGCAGACCGCGTCCCTGACGCAGCAGGCCGACGCGCAGGCCATCGCCGCTGACGCGAGTGCCAAGAAGGACGCCGAGGAAGCCGCCCGCAAGGCAGCAGCCGAGACCGCGGTCGCCAAGAAGGCGGCCGCCAAGAAGGCGGCTGAGGCGGCCGAGGCTGCCGCCAAGGAGCGTGCCGAGGCGAAGGCCGCGGCCACCCGCTCCACCCGGGACTCCTCGAGCTTCCCGGTGCAGAGCAGCTACAGCGTGGCGCAGATCCAGGCGATGGCACGTCAGATGGTGGCGGCCGACCAGTTCCAGTGCTTCAGCAACATCGTGAACCACGAGTCGAGCTGGAACTACCAGGCGGTCAACGCCTCGTCCGGTGCCTACGGTCTCTTCCAGGCCCTGCCCGCCGGCAAGTACGCCTCCGCCGGTGCCGACTGGCGGACCAACCCGGCGACCCAGATCAAGTGGGGCCTCAACTACATGAACGAGCGGTACCACAGCCCCTGTGGCGCCTGGTCGTTCTGGCAGGCCAACCACTGGTACTAGGCCGGCGGCCGGCCCCGGGCCGTCCCGCGCCGGCGGGTCGGCCCCGCTCAACCCCGCGCAGCCCCTTCCCGTCCTACGGGGAGGGGCTTTCGCACTGTACGGTCGTACGCGAACGGCTCCCGGGTGAGCGGTGGCGTACACCCGGGAGGCGGGGGAAGAGGACGGATCATGTCGCGAGTGCCAGGGTGGCTGGGCCGGCTCGGTGCCGGACTGACCGAGATGAGTGAGCGGTTGGACGAGCGCCGCGCCGAAGTGGAGCAGGACACCGGCTCCGGCTCCGTCGTCCGGCCGAGGGTCGACCGGGCCGTCGACCCGGCACCGCCCGCACCCCGGCCGGCCGCACCGGCCGGACCACGGCCCGACCCGGCCCAGGCGGTGCCCTGGGGCGTGCGGGTGGCGGCGGAGGCGGGCTGGCGCCTGCTGGTCCTGGCCGGCACCGTGTGGGTCCTGATGCGGGTCATCAGCGCCATCCAGCTCGTGGTCTTCACCTTTGTCATCGCCCTGCTGGTCACCGCGCTGCTCCAGCCGACGGTGGCCCGGCTGATGCGGCACGGGGTGCCGCGCGGCCCGGCCACCGCGCTGACCGCGATCCTCGGCTTCGTCGTCATCGGGCTGATGGGCTGGTTCGTGACCTGGCAGGTCATGGAGAACATCGACACCCTCTCCAACCAGATCCAGAGCGGCATCGACGACCTGCGCAACTGGCTGCTGAAGAGCCCCTTCCACGTCACCGACAAACAGATCAACCAGATCGCCAAGAACCTCCGCGAGGCGATCGGCGCGAACACCGACCAGATAACGTCCGCGGGCCTGGAGGGGGTGCAGGTCGTCGTCGAGGCGCTGACCGGCATCCTGCTGGTGTTCTTCTCCACGCTGTTCCTGCTCTACGACGGCGAGCGCATCTGGCAGTGGTTCCTGAAGCTGGTGCCCGCCGCGGCCCGCCCGGGCGTGGCCGGCGCCGGTCCGCGCGCCTGGCGCACCCTGACGGCCTACGTCCGGGGCACGGTGCTGGTGGCCCTCATCGACGCCGTCTTCATCGGCATCGGCATCTACTTCCTCAACGTGCCGATGGCCGTCCCGCTGGCCGTCTTCATCTTCCTGTTCTCGTTCATCCCGCTGGTCGGCGCCGTCGCCTCCGGCGCACTGGCGGTGATCGTGGCCCTGGTGACCCAGGGCGTGTTCACCGCGCTGATGACCCTCGTGGTGGTCCTCGCCGTCCAGCAGATCGAGGGCCACGTGCTGCAGCCGTTCATCCTGGGCCGCGCGGTCCGCGTCCACCCGCTCGCCGTCGTCCTCACGGTGGCGGCCGGCGGCATGGTGGCCGGCATCGGCGGCGCCGTGGTGGCCGTACCGCTGGTGGCGGTGACGAACACGGTGGTGGGGTATCTGCGCCGGTACGCACAGGAACCTGCGCTCGATCCGGACGGGGTGCCGGTGGACTCCGAGGCGGCCCCCGCGGTCGCCCGGGAACCGGGCGACGAGTCGTCGCGGGCGCCGTCGGTCGTGTCCTCAGCGGTAGAGGACGACCAGGGACGCGAGCAGCAGCGCGCCTGAGGCGGAGAGCCCGAGGACGCGGAACCGGCTCCACGCCGTGAGTGCGAGGCAGCCCGCCCAGGCCCCGCCCACGACCACGGCGGCCCACCAGCCCGCCGTGGTCTGCGCCGCCGACAGGGGAAGCGGTGCCAGCAGGACCGTCGGAGGGATCACGGCGAGCCGCGGCCGTATGCCCAGCCGCTTGTAGACGACGATCAGCGTGATCAGGGCGACCCCGATGACCAGCGGAAGGGCCGTCAGGTCCCACCATGTGAAGCACAGGCCGTCCGTCGTCTCGCACGCCTTGTCGCTGTGCCGCCTGACCCATGCGAGGTGGTGCACGGCACCGGCGGCCAGTACCGCGCCCGTGGCGGCGGCTCCGGCCACGCGCGGTACCGCGTGCGTGGGCTCCGTGGCGAGGGTGTTCATGACAGCAGTCTTCCTCAGTCGGCGGCCGGGGGCCTGAGTCCGGATACTCAGGCCCCCGGATCGGTCGTACGAAATCAGCGGTTCTCGATCAGCGCCCCGTCACATGCTCCTGAGGGTCTGTTCCAGTGTGTCCGCGTAGAGCCGGGCCCCCGCCGGCTTGGGGTGGAAGGACTGCATGGAGGGGTTCGGCGCCTCGTTGTCCGCCTGCTCCCGCCCGGTCTCCACGAGAGCGTGGATGCCTTCCGGATCACCGCAGGCCCCCTTGCCGTCGAAGTTGTCTCGCGGGTCGGAGAAGACCGCCCACGAACCGGCGTCCTCGGTGGCCCCCTTCATCTCGGTCGCGAGTGTGTCGGCCAGTGAACGCACCCAGTCGTTCTCCACGGTCTCGTAGGCCCCGGGGAGGCAGCCGTGGTCCTTCTCCACAAGGCGCGGGTAGCCCATGAGGACGACCTTCGCGTTCGGCGCCCGGGTGTGGACGGCGTCGAGCACCTTGACGATCTGTGGCCGCACGGCGTCGTGCAGCCACTTCGGCGCCCAGTCCTTCAGGTCACCGGTGGAGCCGCCCGTCTTGTCGCCGGTCGCGGGGTCGACGTTGTCGAGTTCGGAGTACGGGCACGTGCTGAGCGACGGAATCGGCAGGTCGATGCACTTCTTCATGATGTCGGCGAAGCGTGCGTCGTTGCCGCCGATGCTGATCGTCACCAGTGTGGTGTTCTGGTCCAGGTACCCGGTGTCGATCTGGGCCACCTCGCTGGACTGCCCCTCGCTGAGCACGTTGTAGGTGCGCGCTCCGGAGCAGGCCACGAAGTGGTAGTCCATCTTCGGGTCGAGGTTGTCGGACATGGCACCGATGGAGCTCGAGTATCCCGGGAGCGTCGCCTGCCTCGACCACGCCAGCTTGGAGCGGTGGCATTTGTCGATCTGCTTGTCGCTCACCTTGTCGGGGTGGTCGGTCTCGGCGTACAGGTCGGCGCCACCGGGCGCGGTGGCACCCTCACCCGACGAGTAGGAGTCGCCCATCGCGACGACGGAGTTGGCCGGCTTGCCCGCGAGCGGCTGGAAGGCGACCGCGCCCCAGGCGATGTCCTCGTCGGCGGTTCCGTCCTCGGTCGCGTTCGACAGCTCCACCCGCGGGGTGCCGGTGAAGTGGAACGCGCCGAGGCTGACCCAGCCCCCCGCGCGCTGCAGCACGACCCGCTTGGGGCTCTTGCTGTCCGTGCCGAGCACGTTGTAGGAGGCCTGCCGGGTCTGCGCCCCGGTGTCGGGAAGGTGCACCAGGACTCGTGCCCAGTTGAGGCTCTGGCCGAGGGTCCAGGTGCCGTCGACGGTCATGTACCCGCTGGGGCCGCCGAAGTGGGCGGCGTCGCGCGTGTGGGCGTACCAGTAGTGGCCGCCGTAGCCGCCGCCCACCGAATGCAGGTCGGCCTTCGCCTCGAAACGGCCTTCGGTGCCGGGGTTGAAGGAGAACTGGAAGCTGCCCGCCGAGGAGACCGTCGCGCAGTCGCTCCGGTCGCTCCAGGTCGGCGTTCCGTTCGGGACGGAGGCGACGACCTTGGAGCCGGCCGGAGCGCCGGAGCACACCGGCGTGCCGTTCTTCAGACGGGTACCGCGTCCCGGTTCCTGCACCAGGGACTGGTACTTGATGTTCTCGTGCCCGCAGGTGGCGGCGCAGTCGCTCTTCCAGGTCACATTGGGCTGGTTCCACCAGTACTGCGCGTAGCACTCGGCGTCCGGGCACTTCGGCGGCGTGTCGGGGTCGCAGTCGTTCTTGGAGTTGCAGAACGCGTCGAGCGAGGGCTGGACGTGCACCCGGTTGTACCGAGCGCTTCCTTCGTACAGGTACGGCAGGTCCGAACCGTTCCAGTAGGCGGGGCGGAAGCCGGCGGAGGAGAAGCCGGACTCGCCCGGCCAGTCCTGGCGGCCGGAGGTCGCGTAGGAGAAGCCGGTGTCCATGGACCAGGCGGACCAGCCCATCACCTTCACCTCGTACGGCCAGTCCTGCGGATGAGCCGCGTCCTTGACGGCGTACGGGTCCACGTCCGTGTTCATGAACGGGCGGCCCCAGCCCTTGGCGTAGATCGGGTTGGCCGGGTTGTTGTACCAGCCGAGGCCCCAGTGCCCCGCGTGCTTCCCGGCCTCGGAGGGCGGGTTGAACCCGAGGTTGTAGTTCCAGACGGCGGTGAACCAGTTCTCCACGTAGGCCGGGTCGTCGTTGTTGACGGTGATCTTCTGGCCGGTCTTGTGGACCTCGTTCCACTTGTCGGCGAGGATCTTCAGGGAGGCGGCGATGTTCGTCGCGTAGTCGATCGCGACGAGTTTCTGCAGGGCGGGCGACAGGCTGGTCTCGCCCGGCTTCTCGTGCCCGGCCAGACGCATGCCGTCGGTGACCTGGCCGACTCCGTAGCCGCAGTCGGACTTGTCCCAGTTGATCTGCCAGTAGGCGGCCGGGTCGTTCGGGTCGGCCTTGTGGCCGTAGTAGCCGTCGACGGCGGCCAGGGGGTTGCCCATCTGCCCGGGGACCGACCCGCCCTCGGCCTGCCACATGTTCGACTCCTGGGCCATGATGCCGAGGAGCACGTTGACCGGGATCCTGCCGCCGCCGGTCAGCTTCGGCAGCGGGAACAGGGCCTGCGGGTCGACGGTGCCGAGACCGGCCTGGTCGCGGTATCCGCCCTGGCGGATGTAGCTCGCGCTCAGATTGCCGCGCACCGCCATGTCGACGGCCCACTCGACCTGGTTCGGCGTCGGCTGCAGCGCCTGCACCTTCATGTCGTTGCGGGACACGGCGCACCAGCGGTCGTCGTCCGTCGGGGAGCCGGCCGTCAGCCCTGCCTTCGGGGAGGCGCTCCGCGGCCGGTGGTTCCCGGTGGCCGCGGCCAGGACCGGGGAGGGGTTGTTCCCCGAGCCGTCGACGGCGTCGTGCCGCACGCTCTGGGTCAGCTTCGCCCCGGTGGTGGTGGCGGTGCTGGTGACCGTCAGCGCCCTGCCGCCCTCGTCGGCGGGCGCCGCCGTCCGTGAGCCGGGTTCCGCGGACTTGGTGAAGCCCTTGCCCGCGCCCTTGATGTGGGTGAGGCCGGCGCGGACACCGGGCGTCAGCACGGGCTCGACGGCGAGCCTGCCCCGCGAGGACACGTCGGTGCCGGCCGGGGCGTTCAGGCGTGTGACGCCGGTTCCCGCGGTGGCGGGGGAGCCCTTGGTCCGGCCGGTGAGGAAGACCCGGCCGGCGTCGCCCGGCATGAGGTCGAGGTCGCCGAGCCTGCCGGTGGCGATGCTCTTGGGCCGGCCGTGGCCCGTGTACAGCCTGGCGTGCGCCGTGGACTGGCCCGCACGGTCGAGGAAGGCGATCCGGCCGCCGGCCGCGGGCCGGATGTCGAAGGGGGCACCGTCCGTGTCCGCGAGGTTCTTCACCTTGCCGGAGCGGTCGAGGTGGACCAGGCGGCTGCCGAGCGCGGCGACCGCGCCGTCCTTCACCGGAACGGCGCTGGTGATCTCACCGCGGGCCGCCGCCGTGCCCGTCGTCCTGCCGGACACGTCCACGGTGATCACACGGGTCCGGGTGCTCGCCGCGTCGTTCATGTCCCGGAAGCCGGTGAACGCGGCCTGGTGCGTGGCCGTGTTGCAGGACGGGTCGAAGTAGGCCAGCGACGCGGTGAAGGGCAGCTTGGTCACCTTGCCGGACGTCAGGTCGACGACGGCGGCGAAGGCGCCGCCCTGCATCAGGTCCGGCTTGTTGGTGAAGGCGCGCGGGGCATAGACGACGGCCGCGTGCGAGCGGTCCATCAGGCACTGGTTGCCGATCCACGAGTCCGCCGGCATGCCCGGCTCGGCCAGCAGCGCGACGCTCTTCCACGCGTAGGCCCTGGAGCTGTCGGCGACGAGGATCCGCAGGCCGTCCGCGTCGGCCGCGGCGGTGACCGCGCGGTCGGAGCTGCCGCGCCAGCCCCGGCCGAGCTTCCCGCCCGGGTCGCGTACCCCGCCTGAGGGCGCGGGCGGCGGTGTGGCGGCGCGGGCGGAGGGGCGGGACGCCGGAGTGGCGCCGGCGGGCGCCGCCTGGAGCATGCCGCCGGTCACGGCGGCGCAGGCCAGGAGCGCGACCAGGGGCGCGCGAGTTCGTCTCTTGGAACGCAAAGGAGCTTTCCCCGTATTTCATTGAGTTGTTCCCGTGCCTTTCCGGGCACGGCGAAATGCCCCTCCGCCCGGGACGGGACAGCCCTGCGGGACGGACGGGAGCGGGAATTCGAATTCAGCGATCCGGGTCTTCACGCGGGCGACGCGTGAAGACCCGGCGTACCGTTCAGGCGCCTGCTAGTTGCAGTTGGTGCTGTCCTGGACGTTGTTGACGAGGTACGTGCGCGAGCCGGAGCTGGTCTTCATCAGCGAGGTGACGGTGCCGCAGCCGCCGTGTTTGCGGTAGACGGGGCCCGCGTACTCGGAGTAGGTGCCGGCGTCGCTCGCACAGCCCTCCGCCGTGTAGTTCGAGCAGAGCTTGATCTTCATCCACTTCGCGCCCGACGTGTTGTTGTCGAGGATGGCGCAGGTGGGAGCGTCGTTGCTCGCGGGGTTGCTGCCCTTGACGTAGACGAAGAGCGTCGCCTTGCGGGACGCGTCGGGCAGGATCTGTGCCTTGTAGAGCTTGTAGCCCGTACCGCAGACGGTCGCGCCCGCGGCGGTGGCGGTGGGCTGCGCCGCCGCGATCGCGTTCGTGTGCCCGTCGGCCTCGGCGGAGACGGCGGGTACCGGCCGGTCGGCGGCGGCGACCTGTGGCGCGGCCGCGCCGAGGAGGCCCAGGCCGGCCGCGGCCGCGGCGAGCGCGGTCCGCGCCGAGACACGGATTCCAATGGACATGCATTCCCCCATGGAATGAACTTGAGCTGCATTTGAGCAATCGTCGGAAAATGCGGCCCGACGGTGCACGCGTGGTCCGGGGGAGCTAATCAGATCCTCTTTGCGCCTGTCGAAAGTAATTCGCAAGCAAAGTGGAGATTTGAATTCCGCTATGACTCTGGGCATGCGGAGCTTCTTCGCACGGAGGGGCGAACCGGGCATCGTTCGGCGGTGTGTTCACTCATGGTCTCCGGCCCGGAGCGGAGGGAGTAGTTCTTGTCACACCACCGGACGCACGACGGCCCCCGCCCATCCCATGGGCGGGGGCCGTCGAGTTCCGCAGCGGTTACTCGGCCGCCTGGGCCAGGGCCGCCTCGGCGTCGAGGGTCACCGCGACGGCCTGGACCACGGAGGCGATCTTGAACGCCTCCTGGACCACGTCGCGCTCGACGCCGGCCTTGCGCAGCACCTGCTCGTGCGAGTCGAGGCACATGCCGCAGCCGTTGATCGCGGAGACCGCGAAGGACCACAGCTCGAAGTCGACCTTCTCCACACCCGGGTTGCCGATGACGTTCATCCGCAGGCCGGCGCGCAGGGTGCCGTACTCGTGGTCGGACAGCAGGTGCCGGGTGCGGTAGAAGACGTTGTTCATCGCCATCACCGCGGCGGCGGCCTTGGCGGCCGTGTACGCCTCCGGCGACAGGTTCGCCTTCGCCTCCGGCTCCAGCTCACGCAGCACGATCGGGGAACGGGCGGCGATGGCGGTCGCCAGCACCGTGCCCCAGAGCTGCTGGGCCGGCAGGTCGGAGTTGCCGATGACCGAACCCAGGTTGAGCTTCAGGTCCTTGGCGTAGTCCGGGACGCGGGACTTCAGCGAGTCGAGCGACATGGGTCACTCACCGGCCAGCAGCGTGACCGGGTCGAGCGTCTCGTCGCCCTTGCTCCAGTTGCAGGGGCACAGCTCGTCCGTCTGCAGGGCGTCGAGGACCCGCAGGACCTCCTTGGGGTTACGGCCGACGGAGCCGGCGGTCACCATGGAGAACTGGATCTCGTTGTTCTGGTCGACGATGAAGACCGCGCGCTTGGCGAAGCCGTCCTCGCCCTCGATGCCCAGCTCGCGCATCAGCTCGTGCTTGGAGTCGGCCATCATCGGGAAGGGCAGGTCGCGCAGGTCGTCGTGGTCCTTGCGCCAGGCGTGGTGGACGAACTCGGAGTCACCGGAGAAGCCGAGGATCTGGGCGTCGCGGTCGGCGAACTCGTCGTTCAGCTTGCCGAACGCGGCGATCTCGGTCGGGCACACGAAGGTGAAGTCCTTGGGCCAGGCGAAGACGATCTTCCACTTGCCCTCGTAGGTCTTGTGGTTGATCGTGTCGAACTCCTCGCCCTTCTCCAGCGAGACGCAGGCGGTCAGTTCGAACTCGGGGAACTTGTCACCGACAGTGAGCACACGCTCTCCTTGCAGCGAGGCAGCGCCCGGATCGCGGGCGCTACCCATGGGTTGGACTTTCTTGATGTTGGCACAGGGTGCATTGATACGGGAAATAGCTACACTTGGTCGGGTTGATCGGAGGTATCTATCAGTGACTGTCGGTAGCGCGAGCGGTAAGCGGCGCCAGCCAAGCCTGTCCCAGCTCCGTGCCTTCGCGGCCGTGGCCGAGCATCTGCACTTCCGGGACGCGGCCGCCGCCATCGGGATGAGCCAGCCCGCCCTGTCCGGCGCGGTCTCGGCGCTGGAGGAGATCCTGGGCGTGACCCTCCTCGAGCGTACGACCCGCAAGGTGCTGCTCTCGCCCGCCGGTGAGCGGCTGGCGGTGCGGGCGAAGGCGGTGCTGGACGAGGTCGGGGCGCTGCTGGAGGAGGCCGAGGCGGTCCGGGCGCCGTTCACCGGGGTGCTGCGGCTCGGGGTGATCCCCACCGTCGCGCCGTACCTGCTGCCCACCGTGCTCGGCCTGGTCCACGAGCGGTACCCGCACCTCGACCTGCAGGTGCACGAGGAGCAGACCGCCAGTCTCCTCGACGGCCTGCAGTCCGGCCGCCTGGACCTGCTGTTGCTCGCCGTCCCGCTCGGTGTCCCCGGCGTGAGCGAACTCCCTCTGTTCGACGAGGACTTCGCGCTCGTCACCCCGCCCGACCACCGGCTCGGCGGTCGGGCGGGCATCCCGCGCGAGGCGCTGCGGGAACTCAACCTGCTGCTGCTGGACGAGGGGCACTGCCTGCGCGACCAGGCCCTGGACATCTGCCGCGAGGCCGGACGGCGGGACGCGCCGGTCACCACCACGGCCGCCGGACTGTCCACGCTGGTGCAGCTCGTGGCCGGCGGGCTCGGCTGCACGCTGCTGCCACGCACCGCGCTGAAGGTCGAGACGACCCGCGGCAGCCGGCTCCGCACCGGCTACTTCGCCGACCCCGCCCCCAGCCGCCGGATCGCCTTCGCCATGCGCGCGGGCACCGCCCGGGGGATGGAGTACGAGGAACTGGCGGCGGCCCTGCGCGAGGAGCTGCGGCCCCTGCCCGTACGGGTGCTGGACGCCTGACCGCCGTTCCGGAGACGTACGGCGGGGCGCCTGCCCCGCCGTACCGGTACCGGCACGGACGCCGCGCCTACTCGGTGCGCAACCCGTCCGGCCGCGCCAGCCTCAGCAGCGGGGGCAGGCTGAGCAGGGTCACCGCGAGCACCACCGCGGCGCCGGCCCCGGTCAGCGACAGCACGCTCGCCCAGTCGACCGTCACCGGTGTCGCCGTCATCTTCAGCAGCACCGTGCCGAGGGTCAGGCCGACCGCCGAGGACAGCAGCAGTCCGAGGAGGACCGGGACCGCCGTCTGCCACAGCACCGACAGGCCGAGCGTGCGGCGCCGGGTGCCGAAGGCGACCAGCGAGGACAGCAGCCTGCGCCGCTCACGAAGCTGCTCGAGCTGCGAGACCAGCAGGCTCGCGCCGATCAGCACCAGCACACAGACCGCGCCGACGAACAGGCCGGTGCGCAGCGAGGTGTACCTCGTGGACTGCTCCGTCTCCGTCCAGGTGAACACGTCCGCGGTCGCGTCCACCCGGGCGGCCGTGTTGCGCACGTGCTCCGGCGCGTCCGGCACCGACTCGTCGGTGCGCACGAAGACATGCCCGTGCAGCGCGGACAGTGCCTTCGCGGGCAGCGCGGACCGCGTGACCAGCAGGCCGTTGGCGCCGTTCTGCAGCGCGTCCTCGCGGTAGGGCACCTGCCGGAGGCCGGCCGGCAGCCTCCAGGGCACCTGGAGGCTGGGCGTGTCCGAGCCGTCCGGGTCGAGGTAGAGCTGCCGGCCGGGCCGGACGACGGCTGCTGTGGAGTCGTTGTACGAGGAGTCGTAGTGCGGGTTGCGCAGCGTGAACACGTCGCCGTCCCGGCAGGAGGGCAGCCGGGCCACCTCGCGGAGGGCCGCGCAGTCACCGACCGTGAGGTCGACCAGGTTGTCCGCGTCCCGGCGCTTGTCCGCGGCCGTGGTGGTGGACAGCACCACCGACACCCGCACCCCCTCGGTCCTGCGGAACGCCTCGCCCACGGCGGCGGCGTCGCTGCGCTCCGGCAGCGAGACCTCCATCGACGCCCGTCCGGGGTCCCGGCCGGTGCTCTCGGTGTACTGGCTCTCCACGCCCGCGAACAGCATCTGCAGCGCGATCGCGCCGGCCACCGCCACCGCGATGCCGTTGACCATGCGGGCCGCCGTGCCGCTGCTCAACTGGAGTCTTCTCACCGCCAGTTGCCAGGACACCGGGCCGGCGCCGAGCCGGGCGACGACCCGCTCCACGATCCACGGCAGCAGCGCGGTCACGCCGACGAGCAGCAGCAGGACGCCGCAGGTCACCAGATACTGGTTGAAGCCGCCGCTGTTGCGGCCCTTGCCGACCATCGGGTACAGCAGCGCGAGGCCCGCCAGCGGCAGCAGCAGCCGCCACCACAGGCGGCGCCGGGCCGGCCGGACCGTCCGGACCACGCCGAGCGGTTCCACGACCACCCCGCGCATCGCGAGCAGCGTCACCAGGACCGCGGACGCCGGCACCGCCACCGCCACCAGCGCGAGCAGCGCGGGGGAGGGGTCGAGGTACCCGGGGAAGACGCTCTCGCCCAGCACCTCCACCGAGCCGGCGATCTGACGTCCGATCAGGAAGAAGACCGTACCGACGGCCAGCCCGAGCAGCGCACCGGCCAGCGCCTCGCCCGCGGCGATCCGCCGGGTCATCCCGCTGTCGGAGCCCACGAGCCGCAGCGCGGCCAGCCGGCGGTCGCGCCGCTCACCGCCGAAGCGCACCGCCGCGGCGATGAACACGGCGACCGGCATCAGCAGCACCACGAACACGACCAGCACCATCAGCAGCAGCACCGGGTCGGTCTTCTCCGTGGTGGGCTGCGGGTCGCCGAAGCGGACCAGCCGGTCCACCCGCACGCCGCCGTTCGCGTCGGGGTCCAGGCCCTTGGCGCCCGCGTAGTAGGCCAGTTCCTGCGAACCGATCAGCCCGCTCTCGCCGATCGTCCCGACGATCCGGTAGGGCAGCCGCTCGCGCAGCAGCCGGGCACCGTCCGAGGCGAGCAGTTCCCGCAGCGCGGGGGAGACGGCCATCTCGCCCGCGGCGGGGAAGCGCCCGAGGCCGGGCGGCAACGGTGCCCGCGAGCCCTCGGGTTCGAGGAGCCGGCCCCGGACGTCCTTCGCGTGCCACCGGGTGTCGGTCACGGCGACCAGCACGGTGTCGTCGGCCCTGGGCCGTGTGGTGCCGGAGAACGAGTAGTCGTAGCGGGCCTCCTCGACCCGGTGGCGGGCGGTGAACACGTTGGGCAGCGCGGTGGTCAGCAGCAGCAGGGCGACGCCCAGGCCGACGCCGACCGCCGTCAGCGTCATCCGGACCCAGCCCTCACGTCCACCGGTGACGGCGAACCGGGCGCCCATGGCCAGATCCCCGGCCCACCCCCGCGCCCGGCCCCGGCCGGGCGGGAGGCCCCCGTCGCGCGGCTTCATACGGCCCGCTCCATGTCCCGGGACCTGCCGTCGCGCACGACGATCTCGCGGTCCGAGTAGGCGGCCACCCGGGCCTCGTGCGTGACCAGCACCACGGCCGCGTCGGTGGAACGGGCCGCCTCGGTGAGCAGTTCCATCACGCGCTCGCCGTTGAGCGAGTCCAGCGCGCCGGTCGGCTCGTCCGCGAACAGCACCCGGGGTCCGGTGACCAGCGCCCGGGCCACCGCGACCCGCTGCCCCTGACCGCCGGAGACCTCGCCGGGCCGTTTGCCTCCGAGGTCGTCCACCTCCAGCCGCTCCAGCCAGCCCAGCGCGGCCCGTTCGGCCTCCTTGCGGGAGGTGCCGTTGAGTCGCAGCGGAAGCGCCACGTTCTCCACGCAGGTCAGCTCCGGCACCAACTGGCCGAACTGGAAGACGAACCCGAAGTCGCCGCGCCGCAGCGCGCTGCGCTCGACGTCGCTCATGGTGGCGAGTTCCCGCCCGGCGTAGGTGATCGAGCCCGAGTCGGGCGGCACGATCCCGGCGAGGCAGTGCAGCAGCGTGGACTTGCCGGACCCCGAGGGGCCCATCACCGCGACGATCTCGCCGGGGTGGATGGAGAAGGCGGCGCCGTCCAGGGCGAGCGTCGGGCCGTAGGCCTTGCGCAGGTCCTCGGCGGCGAGCAGGGAGCCGGGGGGAGGGGTCACCGGGCCACCTCCGCGCGGAGCCGGTCCAGCCGGGCGGCGGTCAGCTCCAGCCAGCGCAGGTCGGCCTCCAGGTGGAACAGGGCGTGGTCGCAGATGAGCTGGTCCGCGAGATCGCCCCTGCGCTTGCGGTCGGTGAGGATGCGCATGCTGCGCAGGTGCTCGGCGCGCTGGGTGTCCAGGATGTCCGCCGCGTCGCGGTGGGTGAGCAGCGCGAGGACGACCTTGGTGTAGAGGGTCGACTGGAGGTACTCCGCCGGCTTCTCCGGGCTCGCGAGCCACCGCTCGACGTCGGTGACGCCGGCGTCGGTGATGGCGTACCGCTTGCGCTCGGGCCCGCCGCCCGACTCGATCCCGTCGACTTCGACGAGCCCGTTCCGCAGCAGCCGGGACATCGTCGAGTAGACCTGGCCGTAGTGCAGCGGCCGGTCGTGACCGAACTTCTCGTCAAAGGCCCGCTTCAGGTCGTAGCCGTGTCGGGGGCCGGACTCCAGGAGCCCTAGGAGGGTGTGACCGATGGACATGGCAGCACTCTACACACGGTGTATACGTCGAGTGTATACGTGGAGTGCCCCATGCCCGACGCACTGTGGCGCGGCCCAGGTGGGAGCCGGTTGTCCGGATTCGGTAACGACGGAGGGCCGCCGACGCGTGCGCGGCGGCGGCCCGGCCGGGGTGTGTCCGTCGTCAGTGCGCCGGCGGCCCGGCGGCGGGGCCGCCGGGTGGCCGCCCGCGGCGCGGCAGCGGGCCCGTGTCCCGCGGCAGGCGCCCCGCTTCCGCCAGTGCCTTGCGCAGCAGGAACTCGATCTGCGCGTTGGCCGAGCGCAGTTCGTCCCCGGCCCAGCGCGCGAGGGCGTCGTAGACCGCCGGGTCCAGCCTCAGCAGCACCTGCTTGCGCTGCCGAGGCCGTCGCCCCGGTGCCTGCTCGGACGGATCCGTCACTGGTAGAGGGTCCCGGTGTTGAGCACGGGCTGCGGGGCGCGGTCGCCGCACAGCACCACCATCAGGTTGGACACCATCGCCGCCTTCCGCTCCTCGTCCAGTTCCACGATGTCCTGCTCGGTGATCCGGGCGAGCGCCGCCTCCACCATGCCGACCGCGCCGTCCACGATCTGGCGCCGGGCCGCGACGACCGCGCCGGCCTGCTGGCGCTGGAGCATCGCCGAGGCGATCTCGGGAGCGTAGGCGAGGTGCGTGAAGCGCGACTCGACGACCCGCACACCGGCCGCCTCCACGCGCGCCTGCAGTTCGACGGCCAGCTTCTCGGTGATCTCCTCGGCGTTCCCGCGCAGCGAGAGGCCGTCCTCGTCGTGGGCGTCGTACGGGTACTCGATGGCGATGTGCCGTACGGCCGTCTCGGTCTGGGTGGCCACGAACTCGGCGTAGTCGTCCACCTCGAACGTCGCCTGCGCGGTGTCCTGGACCTTCCAGACCACCACCGCGGCCAGCTCGATCGGGTTGCCGTAGGCGTCGTTGACCTTCAGCACGGCGGTCTCGTGGTTGCGCACGCGGGTCGAGATGCGGGTGCGCGAGGTGAGGGGGTTCACCCAGCGCAGGCCGTCCTGCCGGATCGTGCCCCGGTAGCGGCCGAAGAGCTGGACCACGCGGGCCTCGCCGGGTGCGACGGTGTTCAGGCCGCGCATCGCGATCACGGCGGCGAGGAAGACGAGCACGCCGCCGACGATGAGCCCGGCCTTGGCGCCGTCCGCGGTCACCGCCGAGGCGGCGGCGAACAGGGCAACGGCCGCGACGAGCCCCAGCAGGCCGAGGAGCAGGGCGAGGCCGCCACCGATGCTGTGCGCCTGGAACTCGCGCACGCGCGGCGCGGGCATCTCGGGTACGTCGACGGCCGCGGACGTGCCGGGTGCGGGTGCGGGTGCGGGTGCGGGTGCGGGTGTGGGTGCGGACGTGTCGTGTGCGGACATGGCGGGTCCCCCGTTTCTCGTGGACGTCCGGACGCCCGGACGTCTATCCCTTTTCTAGCTAAGTGATAACACTTTAAGCCGTGGGGCAACCCAGGGCCAGTGATAACCGTCGGTTCCCTTGGGGCGGGTGCTGATTCTCACGTCCGTAAAAGGGCGGATCGGCCGTCCTTTGTCATATAGACGGGTGTTAGCTTTCGGAGCTGACCACTGAGACGGAAGCGGGAGCGTAGGACTCATGGGACGAGCGGAAGAGAGACGAGCGCGACAGCGCGGTGGTCGCCGCGCGGCGCCCAAGCGCCGCCGCTCGGAGCCCACGGCCGAATCGGCGGCGACGGCGCCCAGCGGCAAGCCCGCCAAGGGCCGAATACGCAGGCTGTTCACCTGGAAGAAGATCCTCGGCACGTTCTTCGGGCTGTGCCTGCTGTCCATCGGAGCCTTCCTGGCGCTGTACATGGCGGTCGACGTGCCCGCCGGCAACATCGCCGCCCAGCGGCAGAGCAACGTCTACAAGTACAGCGACGGCAGCATCCTGGCCCGCGACGGCAAGGTCAACCGCGAGATCGTGGCTCTGGACAAGGTGCCCAAGGAGGTCCAGCGCACCTTCGTGGCGGCGGAGAACAAGTCCTTCTACACCGACCCCGGAGTGGACCTCAGGGGCACCGCCCGGGGCCTGGTCAACACCCTGTCCGGGCGGGGCAAGCAGGGTGGTTCGACGATCACCCAGCAGTACGTCAAGAACTACTACCTGAACCAGGACCAGACCGTCTCGCGCAAGCTGAAGGAACTGGTCATCTCGCTCAAGGTGGAGCGGGAGAAGTCCAAGGACGACATCCTCGCCGGCTACATCAACACCTCCTACTACGGCCGCAACGCCTACGGCATCCAGGCCGCCGCCCAGGCCTACTACCGCGTCGACGCCCAGGACCTCACGGTGCAGCAGGGCGCCTACCTGGCCGCCCTGCTGCAGGCCCCGAGCCAGTACGACTGGGCGGCGGCGACCCCCACCGGCAAGCGGCTGGTCAAGGCCCGCTGGAACTACGTCCTGGACAACATGGTCGAGGAGCACTGGCTGCCCAAGGACAAGCGGGACGCCATGAGCTTCCCGGTGCCCAAGGAGCCCAAGGGCGCCCCGGGCATGGAGGGCCAGAAGGGCTACCTGGTCCGGCTCGCCAACGACGAGCTCGCCCGGAAGCTGATGCGTGACGAGGGCCTGTCCAGGTCGGACGCGGCGGCCAAGGTCGACAGCCAGGGCTGGACCATCACCCTCAACGTCAGCCGCAAGAAGCAGGCCGCGCTGGAGAAGGCGGTCAAGGAGCGGCTGACCAGCAAGCTGGACCCGAAGAAGCGCAAGGTCGACGACGACGTCCAGGCCGGCGCCGTGTCGGTGGACCCGAAGACCGGCAGGATCGTCGCGCTGTACGGCGGCAAGAACTACTTCGACCACTGGACCAGCAACGCCACCCGCCGGGACTTCCAGCCCGCCTCCACCTTCAAGCCGATCATCTTCGCCGCCGCGCTGGCGCAGGACGCCGGCACGCAGGACGGCAAGACGATCGACGCGAGCACGATCTACGACGGCACCAGCCGCCGCCAGGCCCTCGACCACGGCGCCAAGGTCGGCTTCGCACCGCCGAACGAGGACAACCGCAGCTACGGGCCCATCACCGTCCAGCAGGCCATGAACCAGTCCGTCAACTCCGTCTTCGCACAGATGGGCGTCGACGTGGGCATGGACAAGGTCATGAGCACCGCGAAGCAGCTCGGCATGGACACCGAGGGCATGCAGGCGGTGCCCGCGCAGACGCTGGGCTCCATGGGCGCCAGCCCGCTGGAGATGGCCGGCATCTACGCCACCTTCGACAACCACGGCCGCGAGGTGACGCCCAGCATCGTCAAGGCGGCCGAGCAGAAGGGCCGCTCGGTCGACATGCCCGACGCCATCGGCGACCAGGTGATCAGCCGCACGGTCGCCGACAGCGTGACCTCGGTGCTCACCGGGGTGGTCGACGACGGCACCGCCCGCACCTCCGTGGCGGGCAACCCGCTGCGCAACGGCCAGCAGGTCGCGGGCAAGACGGGTACCTCCGACTGCAACCGCTCGGCCTGGTTCACCGGCTACACCCCCGACCTGGTCACCTCCGTCGGCCTGTTCGGCGAGGCGGGCAAGTCCGGCGGCACCAACTGCGACGGCAAGCCGATCAAGAAGAACGACCACGTCTCGCTCAGCGGTGCGATGGGCGGCGGCCGGGTCAACGGCGGCGGTCCGCCGGCGGAGATCTGGGCGGCCTACACCTTCGGTGTCACCGAGAAGTCCGAGTTCGATCTGGAGACCACCCAGGGCGCGGCCGTCGAGCCGACGGACACCCCGACGGTCAGCGAGTCGCCGTCCGACACCCCGTCCAGCTCACCGAGCAGCGAACCGCCGCCGGTGTCCGAGTCGCCGTCGCAGACGCCGTCCCAGACCCCGTCGCGGTCGCCGAGTCAGTCACCCTCCCAGTCGCCGTCCCAGAGCCCGTCCAGCGAGCCGCCGACGGAGCCCGCCACGGAGGATCCGCTCAACCCGGCCGACGGCTTCGGCCAGTAGGCACACGACAGGAGGGGCGCCCGGAAAGGTCCGGGCGCCCCTCTTCGTCCGCCGTCGCGGTCAGGCCATGCTGACTTCCCAGCTACTGCAGTTGCGGACCGTGCTCGCGCTCTTCTCCAGGCTGCCCTTCCAGTCGCCGATGCAGGCGCGGAAGTTGACGGTGGTGTGCTCGTACAGGTCCAGGTTCACGTCGCGGGTGGTGCCTGCACCGCTCCGGTTGAAGTACGTGAACGTGTGGTAACGGCCCTCCGACTGGTCCCACCACCGGAAGATCGCGACCGCCGAGTGACTGTCCGCGACGGTGTCCTTCACGAGCAGGTGCTCGCCGTCCGCGTGCCAGGTCACACGTGAGCCCGCGGGGAAGGACTCGGCGGACTTGTCCAGGTCGTTCGCTGAGGCGACACCCGCCTGGGCGGTGGCCAGCGCGGCGGCGCCGAGCAGCGTCACCAGGCTCCGCCTGATGGTCCTGTGCATGGATGATTCCCCGTTCCGTACCGAGATGGCGTCCATGATCGAACGCGTGGTCGATACAGACCCTAGGGGTGGCCGGCCGGGAAGCGCACCCCGATTCCGCGGTTGACGGATGTGATCTCCACCGCGCCGGCCCGGCATCGGGGCGCCCGCAGACCGGACGCCCCGATGCCGTCGCACTCAGGCCCTGTTCAGCTCGAACCAGACCACCTTGCCGGTGCTCAGCCGGGTCGCGCCCCAGCGCCGGGCCAGCTTGTTGACCAGGTACAGCCCGCGGCCGCCCTCGTCCGTGGCCCGCGCCTGGCACAGCCGCGGCAACTGGGGCACGTCGTCCCCGACCTCGCAGCGCAGCACGTCCGTGCGCAGCAGACGCAGGGTCACCGGCCGGGTGGCGTAGCGCACCGCGTTCGTGACCACCTCGCTGACCAGCAGCTCGACCGAGTCCGTCAGCTCCTCCAGACCCCATCGGGCCAGTGCCCGGCGGGCCAGCCGGCGGGCCTGACCGGGCGTCGCGACCTCCGGCTCCAGCGTCCAGTACGCCACATCGCTCGGCGCGATCCCGTCGAAACGGGCCGCGAGCAGCGCGATGTCGTCGTCCCGGTCGCCCGGGCCGAGCATGTCCAGCACCTCGTCGCACAGCGCCTCGAGCGGCGGCGGATGGTCCGGGCCGGTCAGCCGCGCCGTCGCGGCGAGCTTCTCCCGCAACTGCTCTATGCCGGTCCACACGTCGCGCAGCCGTGACTCCACCAGCCCGTCCGTGTACAGCAGCAGCGTGGCCCCGGCCGGCGCGTCCAGCTCCACCGCCTCGAAGTCCACCCCGCCCACGCCGATCGGCGCGCCCGGCGGCACCCGCAGAACCTCCGCCCGGCCGCCCAGATGCAGCAGCACCGGCGGCGGATGCCCCGCGTTGGCGATCGTGATGCGGTGCGTCACCGGGTCGTACACGGCGTACAGGCAGGTCGCCATGCGGTCCGTGCCCAGCCGCTGCGCCTGCTCGTCCAGATGGTGCAGCACCTCCTGCGGGGGCAGGTCGAGACCGGCCAGCGTCTGCGCCGTCGTGCGGAGCTGGCCCATGATCGCCGCCGAGGTCATGGAGTGCCCCATGACATCTCCGACCACCAGCGCCACCCGGCTGCCGGGCAGCGGGATCGCGTCGTACCAGTCGCCGCCCACCCGCGCCGTCTCCGCCGCCGGCAGATAGCGGGACGCCAGCCGCACGCCGGTCGGCCGGGGCAGCGTCTCCGGCAGCATGGTGCGCTGCAGCTCGTCGGCGATGTACGCCTCCCGGCCGTACAGCACCGCCTTGTCGATACCGAGCGCGCTGTGCGTGGCGAGCTGCGCCGCCACCAGCAGGTCGTCGCCCTCGAACGCCGGCCGCTCCGGGCGCCGCAGGAACAGCGCGGCACCGATCACCCGGCGCCGGCCGCGCAGCGGCGCGAGGATCGCGTGCCGTCCGCCCGGCACGGCCGCCTCCCCGCCCTCGCCGAGCAGTTCGGGCAGCGCCGCCCGGGCGGCGGGCGCGTCGGCGAACACCGGGCGCACCCCGCGCAGCACCTCGTTCAGGGCGCCGCCGGGACGCACCTCGCACAGCTCGGTGGTCAGCGACGACAGCTCCGTCAGGGCCGAAGCCTCCGGCTCCGGTTCGGGGAAGGGCGGCAGCGCCAGCCCCTCCGCGTCCCGCTCGTCCGGAATGCGGTCCGTGCGGCGCAGCCGCAGCACCACGGGCCCGGTCGGGCGCTCGTCACCCACCGGCAGCGGATCGCGCAGATAGACCAGGATCGCGTCGGAGAACGTCGGCACGGTGGCCCGGCACAGCCCCATCACGATCTCGTCCAGATCGAGGCCGCGCGCGATCCGCCGGGTCGCCGCGCCCACGAACCTGAGCCGGTCCCCGTCGCGCCGCATCGGCATCGGCCGCCCAGGAGGCAGCCCCCGCCCGGTACGGCGGTCCTGGCCGTCGGACGCCCGTTCCTGCTCGGCGCCCGGCTGCGGCGGAATGGCCTCCGGCGCCGGACGGGGACGACCGGTGTCCGTCGGCGCGGTGGCGGGCTGGGAGTGCTCGGGGCCGTTGACTGGGGGCTCCTTCCCCTTGCCGCGGGGCGCGGCCGCCCCCGGTGCGGAGGGCGGTCCGTCGGCCCGGGCCTGTGCCGGTAAGGCCGGACTGCCGAGCTGCTCCGGGGTACGCAGCAGCGCCCCGCGGGACTCCGCGGGGTCGGCGCCCGACTGCGGGCGGTCGTAGGACGTGGGGTGCTCCGTCACGCGCGTCGAATCCATCCGTCCGGGGCTGCGCGCCGGGCGCGCACATGGTCCCGCCGAAAGTCCGATACCCGGAATACGTGCCCCAGGAACGGAATTCCCGCATGGTCAGAGGTCGTGCCTGTGCCGCCGGTGAACCCTGCCGGGCCCGCCGGGGTGTTGCCCTCGTACCCCTCGCTCACTCCTGCCGCCCCTCGGTGACGTCTGGTCAGACCCGGTTCGCGCCCCGGGAGTTGCCTTGCGGATTCTTGCGGAGGACGATCCTACGGTTGTGGACCCGGGGCGCATCAAGGGTCTCATGAGGACACGTGCGCGGGCGTACGGTCCCAGTCCTCGGGGAGTGACGGTACCGCCCAGGACGGATCCGGTCGCCAGTGCTGCCAGCCCTCCGAGAACGGCGGCCCCCAGGCGTCGATCACCTCCACCGCGGCCCGGCCGGCCGCCCGCACCCGCTCGGCGGTCTCCTCGTCCATCAGCCCGTCCCGCTGGGCCTGCGCGAACTCGTCCTCGTCCCGCCAGTGCCAACTGCGGTCCGGATGGACGGAGATGTCCAGGAAGTGGTCCTCGGAGTCGACCCCGCCCGCCCAGCGGGTCAGCGGCTCCTCCAGGTTGACGTACCAGTTCTTGAACCGCCAGCCCGGCTCCCAGAACAGCCACACCGACCAGGGCTCGGCGGGCCGGGCCAGCTTCAGCACACCCGTGCCGAACCACCGGTCCCGCTGCACCGAACGCGGCCTGGTGTAGCGGGTCCGAAGCGGTTCCACGTGCACCGGCGTACCGTCGGCGAGCACCGGCTTCACACACTCGGTACCGGGCGCCATCCACACGGCGAGCAGGTCCGCGTCGTCCCGGACGACGGTGACGGGCCGCGCGATGTGGAAGCGCGCGCCGGCGTTCTCCCGGTACCGCCACAGGATCCGGCTCCCGGGGGTCCAGTGGGTCGCAGGCCCCGCCGCCGCTCGTCTCACCGCTCCGTTGTCCGCCATGAACAGATATTAGGTGCCGTGCACATACGACGCTGCGGTACGCGTCACGGTTCTGCGATGACGCGAGCGGTTGTCACGGCCGTGTCATCCGCAGGACATCCAGCGCCTCGTCGAGCTGCTCCGGCGTGAGGTCGCCGCGCTCCACGTAACCGCCCTCCAGCACGACCTCGCGGATGGTCCGGCGCTCGGCCAGCGACCGCTTGGCGACCTTCGCGGCCTCCTCGTAGCCGATGTACTTGTTCAGCGGCGTCACCACCGACGGCGAGGACTCGGCGTACTCGCGGGCGCGTTCGCGGTCGGCGGTGACACCGTCCACGGTCCGGTCGGCGAGCAGCCGGGAGACGTTCGCGAGCAGCCGGATCGACTCCAGCACGTTCTTGGCGATGACGGGGAGCATCACGTTCAGCTCGAAGTTCCCGGCGGCGCCGGCGGTGGCGACGGTCGCGTCGTTGCCGATCACCTGGGCGGCGACCATGAGCACGGCCTCGGGGATGACCGGGTTGACCTTGCCCGGCATGATCGAGGAGCCCGGCTGCAGATCGGGCAGCCGGATCTCGGCCAGCCCGGTGCGCGGCCCCGACGCCATCCAGCGCAGATCGTTGGCGATCTTCGTCAGCCCGACCGCGATGGTCCGCAACTGCCCACTGGTCTCCACGACCCCGTCCCGGGCGCCCTGCGCCTCGAAGTGGTCGCGTGCCTCGGTGAGCGGCAGCCCGGTGGCCCGCGCGACCTCCTCGATCACCGCGGCGGAGAACCCGGGCGGCGTGTTGATCCCGGTGCCGACCGCGGTCCCGCCGAGCGGCAGCTCCGCCAGCCGGGGCAGCGAGGCCCGCAGCCGCTCCACGCCGTAGCGCACCTGGGCCGCGTACCCGCCGAACTCCTGCCCCAGGGTCACCGGTGTCGCGTCCATCAGGTGCGTCCGCCCGGCCTTGACGACGTCCGCGAACTCCTCGGACTTGCGCCCGAGGGCGGCGGCGAGGTGTTCCAGCGCCGGGATCAGGTCGCGGGTGACGGCGGCGGTGGCGGCGATGTGCAGGGACGAGGGGAAGACGTCGTTCGACGACTGCGAGGCGTTGACGTGGTCGTTGGGGTGCACGTCCCGGCCCAGCCGCTCACCGGCCAGGGTGGCGAGGACCTCGTTGGTGTTCATGTTGGACGAGGTCCCGGACCCGGTCTGGAACACGTCCACCGGGAAGTGCTCGTCCCACTTCCCCTCGGCGACCTCCCGGGCGGCCTCCTGGATCGCCTCCGCGACGTCCTTGTCCAGCACACCCAGCTCGGCGTTCACCTTCGCCGCGGCGCCCTTGATCCGTGCCAGCGCCTCGATGTGCGCCCGCTCGATCCGCTGCCCGGACACGGGGAAGTTCTCGACGGCACGCTGCGTCTGCGCCCGCCACTTGGCGCGGGCGGGCACCCGGACCTCGCCCATGGAGTCGTGCTCGATGCGGTATTCGCTCATACCGTCTACAGCGACCGGGAACGCCCCGATGTTCCGCCCCGGCCGGCCCGTGCGGGTGAAACCGGGCATGCGGGGCGGCGAGTCGGAGGCCGCGGCCGGGCCGCGCGGGAGGCGGAACCCGCCCTGCCCGGGCACGGGGCCCGCGGGCGCGGGCAGGTGCCCGCCGGGGCGACGGCGGAGCCCCCGGCGTGGTGCCGGGGGCTCCGGGCGGGACGGCGGCGGGTCAGCCGAGGCCGGGACCTCGCACCGGGATGCTCGTGAAGGTCGGCCGGGAGGGTTCCTGCGGGCTGAAGAAGTCGTTCCCCTTGTCGTCGACCACGATGAACGCCGGGAAGTCCTCGACCTCGATCTTCCAGACGGCCTCCATCCCCAGCTCCTCGTACTCCAGGACCTCGACCTTCTTGATGCAGTCCTGGGCGAGGCGGGCGGCCGGGCCGCCGATCGAGCCGAGGTAGAAGCCGCCGTGCGCGTCGCACGCGTCGGTGACCTGCTTGCTGCGGTTGCCCTTGGCGAGCATGACCTTGGAGCCGCCCGCCGCCTGGAACTGCTCCACGTAGGAGTCCATGCGGCCGGCGGTCGTCGGGCCGAAGGAACCGGACGCGTAGCCCTCGGGCGTCTTCGCCGGGCCCGCGTAGTACACCGGGTGGTCCTTCAGGTACTGCGGCATGTCCTCGCCCGCGTCCAGCCGCTCCTTGATCTTGGCGTGCGCGATGTCGCGGGCGACGACCAGCGGGCCGGTGAGGGAGAGCCGCGTCCTGACCGGGTACTTGGTCAGCTCCGCGAGGACCTCGTCCATCGGCTGGTTCAGGTCGATGGTGACGACGTCGGACGACTCGTCCAGGTGCTCGTCGGTGGTCTCCGGCAGGAACCGCGCCGGGTCCGTCTCGAGCTGCTCCAGGAAGACGCCCTCGGCGGTGATCTTGGCGACCGCCTGGCGGTCGGCCGAGCAGGAGACGGCGATCGCGACCGGGCAGGAGGCGCCGTGGCGGGGCAGGCGCACCACGCGGACGTCGTGGCAGAAGTACTTGCCGCCGAACTGGGCGCCGATGCCGATCTTCTGCGTCAGCTCGAAGACCTTCTCCTCCAGGTCCTTGTCCCGGAAGCCGTGGCCGAGCGGCGAGCCCTCGTCCGGCAACTCGTCCAGGTAGTGCGCGGAGGCGTACTTGGCGGTCTTCAGCGCGTACTCGGCGCTCGTGCCGCCGACGACGATCGCCAGGTGGTAGGGCGGGCAGGCGGCCGTGCCGAGCGAGCGGATCTTCTCCTCCAGGAACTTCATCATGGAGGCCTCGTTCAGGACGGCCTTCGTCTCCTGGTAGAGGAAGGACTTGTTGGCGCTGCCGCCGCCCTTCGCCATGAACAGGAACTTGTAGGCGCCGCCGTCGGTCGCGTACAGCTCGATCTGCGCGGGGAGGTTGGAGCCGGTGTTCCTCTCCTCCCACATGGTGAGCGGAGCCATCTGCGAGTAGCGCAGGTTCAGCCGGGTGTAGGCGTCGAAGATGCCGTGCGAGAGGGCCTTCTCGTCCCCGCCCTCGGTGAGCACGTTCTGGCCGCGCTTGCCCATGACGATCGCGGTGCCGGTGTCCTGGCACATCGGGAGCACGCCGGCCGCCGCGATGTTCGCGTTCTTCAGCAGGTCCAGGGCGACGAACTTGTCGTTGCCGGAGGCCTCGGGGTCGTCGATGATGCGGCGGAGCTGGGCGAGGTGGGCCGGGCGCAGGTAGTGCTGGATGTCGTGGACGGCCTCTTCGGCGAGCCTGCGCAGCGCCTCCGGCTCCACCTTGAGGAACGTCCGCCCGTCCGGCCCCTCGACGGTGGACACGCCTTCCGAGGTCACCAGCCGGTAGGGGGTGGTGTCCTCGCCCTGGGGAAGCAGATCGGTGTACGCGAACTCAGGCATCTCAGCCCATTCCTCACTCTGACGGACGGCTGCCCGCCGACGTTGGCGGGCCCCACCAGCGTAGGACCTGCCGCCGCGCCGGAACCTGTGAGGTCGGGCTCAGTTCGACACGCCCGGGGTCGTCCCCACCCCTAGTCGCGATCTATCGCGTTTCGGTACGCTGCCGCCGTGGACCTTCAGAAGCACGCCCCAGCCCGGGACGGGGCCCCGGCCCCCGCCGACCTGCGCGCCTCGGACGCCGACCGTGACCGCGTCGCCGACATCCTCCGTGAGGCCCTGGCCGAGGGCCGGCTGACCGCGGACGAGCACGCCGAGCGCGTCGAGGGGGTGCTGCACGCCAAGACGGTCGGCGAGCTGGAGACCTTCATCCGGGACCTGCCCGCGGCCCATCAGGGGCCGTCGGCGCCCGGCTGCACGTCCGTGCCGCCCCGCCCGGCTCCCGGTGTGATCCCGGCCGAGGCGGACGCCAACGTGGTGGCCGTCTTCAGCAGCGCCATGCGGCGGGGCCGCTGGCGGGCGGGGCGCCGACTGCACGCCTACGCGGTCTTCGGCAGCGTGGAGATCGATCTGAGCGAGGCGGTCTTCGAGTACCAGCAGGTCGTCGTCAAGGCCGTCTCGGTCTTCGGTGACGTGCAGATCCGCGTCCCGGAGAACGTCTCGCTGCGCGGAACGGGCGGCGGTGTGCTGGGCAACTTCGAGGTGGCGCCGCTGGACTCGGCCGAGTCGGAGGCGCCCGTGGTCTACGTCGACGGCTGGGCCGTGCTGGGCAACGTGGAGGCACGGCCCAAGCGCGGCAGGCTGGTGGCGGACATCCTCGACCGCGTCCAGGGCAAGGTCGACCGGAAACTGCGCAAACACCTGGACCGTTGACGGTCGCGAATCCGCCGGCGAACGGACGAGGCCGGTCCGGTCGTCGGCGGGTGCGTGGGGGCGTGAACAGGACGACAGGCACCCGCGGTTGGAAACGCTGTGCATAGGCGCGCGCACAGCGGGTAGGCCTTGCTGCATCGTCGCTCGCTCGCGAAGCCGTCGTCAGGAGTAGACCGTGCTGCAACCGCCGCATTCGTCCCTGCAGGTCGCTGCCGTTCCGGCCCAGCGGGTGCCAGTGCGAGACAGGGACCAAGACGCCCCCTGGCACACCGAGGCGGTGTGCCAACGTGACGAGGCGGGTCTGTTCTTCGCCCCGTCCAAGGAGCCGACGGCCGCCCGGCTGTCCCGCGAGGAAGCGGCCAAGCGTGTCTGCGCCCGCTGCCCGGTCATGGTCGAGTGCCGCGAGCACGCCCTCCTCCAGCCCGAGCCGTACGGCGTCTGGGGCGGCCTGACGGCGGCCGAACGCCGTGTGGTGCTGGCGCGCCGCCGCCGTCGGGACCTGGAGCTGAAGAAGGCGGCGCGGGCGACGACGGAACGCATAGCCGGCTAGGGGTGTCGTTCGGATCGGGCCGGCCCCGACCCGATCCGAACTGCACCCCCCGGGGTCCTGCGTTCGGATCGGGCCGGATCGGCCCCGGCTCCATCCGAACCAAGGGCCCTGGACGCGGCAATGGGCGCCCTCTCCGCACAGAGGGCGCCCGTCGCGATTCCGGGGGGAGCGGCACTCACCCCGGGCGGGTCACTTCGCCCGGTCGAAGTCGATCGCGCTGTAGGCCCGCAGCTTGCTCAGCCGGTGCTCGGAGTCGATCCGCCGCACGGTGCCGGACCTCGACCGCATCACGATCGAGTCGGTGGTCGCGGTCTCCGACCGGTACCGCACCCCGCGCATCAGCTCGCCGTCGGTGATGCCCGTGGCGACGAAGAACACGTTCTCGCCGGTGACCAGGTCCTCCGTGGTCAGGACGCGGTCCAGGTCGTGCCCGGCGTCGACGGCCCGTGCCCGCTCCTCGTCGTCCTTGGGCCACAGCTTGCCCTGGATGGTCCCGCCCAGGCACTTCACGGCGCAGGCCGAGATGATGCCCTCCGGGGTGCCGCCGATGCCGAGCAGCAGGTCGATGCCGGTGCCCTCGCGCAGGGCCAGGATGGACCCGGCGACGTCACCGTCGGAGATCAGCTTGATGCGCGCGCCGGTGTCGCGGATCTCCTTGATGATGCCTTCGTGCCGGGGCCGGTCCAGGATGACGACCGTGACGTCCTCGGGCGTGCGGCGCTTGGCCTTGGCGACCCGGCGGATGTTGACCGACACCGGTGCGTTGATGTCGACGAAGTCGGCGGCCTCGGGGCCGGTGACCAGCTTGTCCATGTAGAACACGGCGGACGGGTCGAACATGGCCCCGCGCTCGGCGGCGGCCAGGACGGCGATCGCGTTGGGCATGCCCTTGGCGGTCAGGGTGGTGCCGTCGATCGGGTCGACCGCGATGTCCACCTCGGGACCGGTGCCGTCGCCGACGTGCTCCCCGTTGAAGAGCATCGGGGCCTCGTCCTTCTCGCCCTCGCCGATGACGACGACGCCGTTCATCGAGACGGTCGAGACGAGGGTCCGCATGGCGCGTACCGCGGCACCGTCGGCGCCGTTCTTGTCGCCGCGGCCGACCCAGCGGCCCGCGGCCATGGCGGCGGCCTCGGTCACCCGGACGAGCTCCAGGGCGAGGTTGCGGTCGGGCGCCTCTGAGGGCACATCGAGCTCGGACGGCAGATGATGATTCTCGGTCATCGGAGCGCACCTTTCTGATACGACGACGGCCGGATGAGGGTGTTGGTCCTGACTCTATCGTTGAGCAGACAAAATGAGCAGGGGACCCCACGGATGAGCGGTCCGGGCACCTGCGACGATAGAGGGCGTGGCAGGTTCCAACGGCAAGCAGAAGACGGTCCGGGACATGATCCTCTCCCTGGGCCTCATCGGGATCGCGGCGGCGGTCATCTACGTCTTCGTCCCGCACGACGATCACGCTCCCGACATCAAGCGGGTCGACTACCGGGTCGAGCTGGACACGGCGCGCCGTGCCGCGAGCTACCCGGTGGCCGCCCCCGAGGGCCTGCCCGACGCCTGGAAGGCGACCTCGGTGCGCTTCCAGGGTGAGAACTCCGACCGCTGGCACCTCGGCTTCCAGGATCCCGAGGGTCAGTACGTGCAGGTCGAGCAGTCGACTCAGAAGCGGTCCGAATTCATCGACCAGGCCAGCCAGGGCTCGAAGGCGACGAAGCGGACCGAGCGGATCGGCGAACGCACCTGGACCCGGTACACCGGCGGCCGCTACGACGCCCTGGTACTGGAGGGCACCCCCGGCTCCACCACGGTGGTCGCCGGCACCGCGCCCTTCGACCGGCTGACCAGGATGGCCGAGGCCCTGAAGATGTCCTGAGGACCC